>DASYZK010000025.1:0-247407 GCA_035946455.1 Candidatus Acidiferrales bacterium
CTACAAAATCATCTACAGCGGGAATTCAGGGTAGGGCAGCCGAAGCCCACAGCCCCTGTGGAATGTTGGTCGGGGCGAGAGGATTTCCGCCTACGGCGGACAAGTTCCCCTCCGGCCCGCAAGCAAGGCGCGCAACTGCTGGCGGCCGGTTCCGCTCTTGAGGAACCGCTCGCGTTGGGCGGCCCCGGTACGGTCCGGATACTCCTCCGAACGCACGATTTCCCACGGGGCTCCCGCCTTGGTTGCGCGCGTTCTGCCGGAGTTGTGTTCGCGGAGCCGCGACTCCAGGTCCTTCGTGATGCCAATGTATTGCCGCTGCGAATGCAGGCTGCGCAATACGTAGACGTAAACGCCTTCGGACATGCTGACCGGCGCATTCGCGCGGGCCGACGGCGGGCAAGTTCAATGTTGGTCGGGGCGAGAGGATTTGAACCTCCGACCCCCTGGTCCCGAACCAGGTGCTCTACCAGGCTGAGCCACGCCCCGACCGAACGTGAATGGCAGGCGGGAAAGACGCACATTCCAGCCGCTCCACGCGGCCAGAACCCTATGACCACCGGGAAAATCAAGATAGCATAGCGGACTTGCGCTTGCCAGCGCTGCCGCGGCCGGCGGGCCTCCCGGCCGGCCCCAGGCCCCTATAATGAGAAGTCGTGGTGAAGTCGGCAGCGGCGCCCGTCTTTTCCGCGCTCAGCCAAGGAATTCCTCCGATGCCCATCGATCGCCGGCAGCTTCAGCGCCTGGACGATTATCGCTGGCTGGTCCCGCGCTCGTCGCGCGCGGGAATGCGCACCGACGCGCTCATCTTTGCCGATGAACACCTTCTCGAGGCGATCCTCCAGGACCTCTCCATCGATCAGGCGATGAATGTCGCCTGCCTGCCGGGAATCGTCGGCCGGTCTCTGGCGATGCCCGACATTCATCAGGGCTACGGATTCCCCATCGGCGGCGTCGCGGCCACTGACTGGCAGAAGGGCGTGGTGTCGCCCGGAGGGGTGGGTTTCGACATCAACTGCGGCGTGCGCTTGCTGGCAAGCAATTTGAATCGCGAGGAAATTCTGCCCCGGCTGCCGGAATTGCTCGATCAACTCTTCCGAGATGTGCCGTCGGGAACGGGCTCGAAAGGCCATATCGAGTGCAAGCCCGCGGAGCTGGAGGCCGTGCTCGAACGCGGCGCCGGATGGGCGGTGGAGCACGGGTACGGGGAGCCGGAAGATCTGGTTTACTGCGAAGAATCCGGCCGGATGGAAACCGCCGACTCGAGCAAGGTCTCCACCCGGGCTCGCGAGCGCGGCCGCTCGCAACTGGGCACGCTTGGCAGCGGCAACCACTTCCTCGAAATCCAGTACGTCGAGCGGATTTTCGAGCCGGAGACGGCATCGAAATTCGGCCTCTGCGCAGACCAGGCGGTGGTCTTGATCCACTGCGGCTCGCGCGGCCTGGGCCATCAGGTGTGCACCGATTTCCTGAAAACCATGGGCGAAGCGATGCGCCGATACGAAATCTCGCTTCCCGACCGCCAACTCGCCTGCGTTCCCATCCACTCGCCCGAAGGGCGAGCCTACCTGGGGGCGATGGCGGCGGCTGCGAATTTCGCCTGGGCCAATCGGCAAGTGATCGCTCATTTCACCCGCCATTCGTTCGGGAAGATATTCGGCGAGCGGAGCCGGCTGAGAGTCGTCTACGATGTGGCTCACAATATCGCCAAGCGCGAACGGCACCGGATCAACGGCGATGAGCGCGACGTGCTGGTACATCGCAAAGGCGCCACACGATCGTTTCCCGCCGGCGCGCCCGAAGTGCCGGCCGGCTACCGAGAGGTTGGCCAGCCGGTGTTCATTCCCGGCTCGATGGGAACGGCAAGCTACGTGCTAGTGGGGACCGATCAAGCGATGAAGGAAAGTTTCGGGACCGTATGCCACGGCGCCGGTCGCGCGCTTTCGCGCACCGCCGCCAAAAAGGGACGCGACGCGAGAGTGGAAACAAAGCGCCTGGCGGAGAGGGGGGTTTTGGTACGGGCGGAAACGCGCGACGGCATCCTTGAGGAAATTCCCGAAGCCTACAAGGACATCGACGCGGTTGTCGACGTCGTTCACCAAGCCGGCTTGGCCCGCCGGGTGGCTCGGTTGCGGCCGATGGGCGTAGTGAAGGGCTGAACGGGCGAAGGGGAGGATGGCGATGCAATTGACGGTTACCGAGGAGGAAGCGCGGGTGCTGACCGATCTGCTGAACGGCCTTCTTCCGGTTCTGCGGGAGGAATTTTATAAAGCCGAGAGTTACGATCTGCGCGAGCAACTGAAGTCGCGCCAACGCGTGCTCAAAACCGTTCTCGTCCGTTTGGGCGCGCTGCTGGGCCAGCCCCGGCCATGCTGAGCGGACTGGATCGGCCAGTGAGGGGCGCGTCCGTGGACGATAAGTGGATTTCCAGCAGCGGTGATTTCGAAAGGTGAGGGTGGAATGCAGCGATTGCCGCCGGCCGAAACGAAACTGGTTCTTTGCGTCTACAACGACTTCACCCTGTGGCGCCCGCCGGCCGAGCTCGCCGAAAGCATCCGCCGCCGCTGGCCGGAGATGAAGGTAGTCCACCTGCCCACCTACGACCGGCTGGCCGAAGAGATTGCCGATACCCACATTCACGTGGGTTACGCGCTGCGGCCGGCTCAGTTCCGCCAGGCGCGGAACCTGCGGTGGATCCACGTCACCGCCGCCGGCGTCAGCCAGATGATGTTCCCCGAATTCGTCGCGAGCGACGTGGTGCTTACCAACGCTCGCGGGGTCAATGCCATCCCGATCGGCGATCACACGATCGGCATGATGATCGCGCTGGCGCGCCACTTCCCCAGCGCTTGGCGCCACCAGGCGGCGCGCCGCTGGGCGCAACAACAGATTTGGGACGAAAACCCCCGCCCGCGCGAACTCGCCGGGCAGCGGCTGCTCCTGGTCGGCCTCGGCTCGATTGGCAGGGAAATCGCCGTCCGTGCCCGCGGATTCGCCATGAAGATTACGGCCGTCACCCGCTCGGGCCGCGATCGAGACGGGTTGGCGGACGAAATCCTTCCCGCGGATCGCCTGGATTCCGCGCTGGTGGAAGCGGATTTTGTCGTGCTGGCGGCGCCGGAAACCACCGCGACGCGTCAACTGCTCGACGCGCGCCGGCTGGCGCTGATGAAGCCGAGCGCGTTTTTGATCAACGTTTCCCGAGGAACCCTGGTGCACGAGGCGGCTCTCGAGGAAGCGCTGCGGTCGCGGCGAATTGCCGGCGCCGCAATCGACGTCGCTGCCGAGGAGCCCTTGCCACCGGAGAGTCCCCTCTGGAGCCTGGACAACATCATCATCACGCCGCACCTGGCCAACGCGACCGAATCGCTCTGGCAACGGCAAGCGGCGATCTTGATGGAGACCCTGGACCGATGGTTCAGCGGCCGTGACCTGATCAACGTGGTGGACAAGCAGCGCGGGTATTGACGATCGTAGGGGACGTCGCGCCCGAGCGGCGAACCGGGTAAAGCCCGAATCGCCGCCCGCGCCCCTGGACGAACGCTCTCCCCGCGTTTGCCTCGTGCCGGCAACGAAACCTTCGAACTAGCGGGAAGCCGCTTCCGGCTTCGGGGATTGGTAGCCCTGGCGGGCGTAGATCTGGTACTTCACCTTCTTATTTTTCTGATTCACGATGACGAGCGGCTGACCGTTCGGCGCGATCAACTGCACCTTGATTTTGTGGTATTTCCCGTCGTTGCCGTGGCCCGCGGGAGTGTAGGCGAGGGTGTATTGGCTTCGCAGCGATTCGGCCACTTGCTGGAAAATGTCCGGCAATTCGCCGTCGAATCGCGGGAACCACGCCCTTCCTCCGGTCATGCGGGCAAACGCGCCGAGCTGGTTTTCCGCCTGCAGGAAATCCATTCGTTGGATATCGCCCAGCATGCCCCGGGCGTCGGCGTATTCATAGAGCGGGCGAGCGACGCCGACGGCGAAGACGGTGGTATCGGTTTCCTTCAGGGCATTCAGCACGTCGTCGAGGTTGTGATGGCTGAAGGTGTTGAGGCCTGAGGCGATGATGAGCAGCGCGTTCTTGCCTTTCACCTGGCGCAGCCGGTCGATCATTTCGAGCACCGCATCGAACAGGGCGGCCTCGCGGAAACCGGGGAAATACAGGCTCTCTAGCTGGCTCCGCACCTGCGTCTTGTCGCGGGTGAAATCCACCAGGATGTGGGGTTGCAGATCGAACGTCACGAACGCGATCCAGTCGTCCGGCCGGAGGTTGTTCAGGAAATTGATGGCCCAATTTCTGCCGATATAGGCGAACCAGCCGTAATACAGCTCGCTGAATTCCATCAGCATGACGATGGTGATCGGGGCTTCGGTGGGGGTGAAATTCGCGATGGTTTGCGGGGCGTTGTCCTCGAGAACCTGAAAATTCTGCTGTTTGAGGCCGGGAATCGGATTGCCGTTATCGTCCGTGACCACCACGTCGACGGTAACCAGCGTCGACTGCACCGTCACCGCATACTGGGGAGGCTTCTGGGGCGCTGGCGGTGGTTGCTGTTGCTGTTGCTGCGGTGGCGGCGGCTTCACCGGTCCCTTTTGCTGGCCCAAAACCGGGCCCGGCATGCCGCCAAACGCCAGCGTCACGACGATGAGCGACAGAATCGCCTTTTGAAGCCCCGCCTTGCCCATGAGTCCTCTCTCCTACCCCTATGCGATGCGGCGGAATGCGGCGCGGATTGTTTCCCCGGCGAGTCCCCTCGAAGGTCATTCTCTCACGCCCGGTCAGCTTCCGCCACGGTCTTGGACCGCGGGCTGCCCGCGCGGCCCGGTTCGAGGGGCAGGGGGATGATTGGGAATGAATCAGCGGGCGGCGAGGGTTGGGAACACCGGCCGGTCAATTCACCCAATCATCGGGGCGGGATGGCGGATCGTCGCGATGGCGGCGAACGTAGGCGTCGTAGCGCCGCCGATTGCGCAGCACTCGCCAATCGGAATAGCGGTTCCGCACGCGGTAGAGGAGCGAGCTGCGTCGCAAGTAGACCCATCCGACGAAGATGGCCGCCAGGTGGGTGACGTGACTGACGTTGTCGCCCGACGAGCCGAGAGTGGCGAAGAATTCGATGGCGCCCATCAGAATGGCGTAGAAGCGCATGGGAATGGCGATCGGGAATGGCAGCAGCCACACCTGGCGATCGGGAAACAGCACCGCGGCGGCGGTAATCACGCCATAGACCGGCCCGGAGGCGCCAATCGTCGGAATCAGCGCCGAACCAGCGCCATGCGGATCCAGCAGCAACTTGACTAGCACCGTCACCAGGCCGGCGCCCGCCCCGGTGAGGAAGTAATACAGGTAGAAGCGCCGGCGGCCCCAATGCCGCTCCAAGTCGATGCCGAACATCCACAAAAACAGCATGTTCCAAAACAGGTGCCAAAACCCTCCGTGCAGAAACAGATAGGTGAACGGCTGCCAAAGCGACCCGTGGGCGAAGGCCCACGGCACCAGCCCCAGCCAGCGAATCATCGCGTACTGCGCTCCCGGCCCCGCCAGCAGGCGAACCAGCACCTCGACCAGGTAAACCGCGGTGTTCGCAACCAGCAGAGTCTTGATGGCCGGAGTCAGCCAGCGATGCCAGTCCAGGCGGTAATGTCCGTAACGGGAGGAAGTAACCATGTCTTGCAAGTGAGTCTAGGAAACCCGCGCCAGGAATGTCAAAGTGGTTTTAATCTCTTCGTTCCTCTGCCTCGAAGGCAGCGTTTCCGCCGGCATGGAAGAAGTTTCCGGCACCCGCTGGCAGGAGGATAATGGTGAAGCCCCCGGCAGCGCCAGGGCGGCGATTTCCCTTCGGAGGCGGCGATGATTCCCCTGGAAACCCTGCGAGCTCTTTTCGAATACAACTATTGGGCGCGCGACCGGCAGCTTCGCGCGTGCGCCGCTCTCACCGAAGAGCAGTTTCTCCGGCCGATGCAGAGCAGTTTCTCCTCGGTGCGCGACACGCTCGCCCATCTGGTCGGCGTCGAGTGGGTGTGGCTGGAACGGTGGCGAGGCCGCTCGCCCACCGCGCTGGAGGCGAAACAATTCGCTCCGGAGACTTTTCCTTCGCTCGCCTCGGTGGAGCAGCGCTGGCGGGCCGTCGAGCAGGAAGTGCGGGAATATCTGGCGAACCTGGAGGAAGCGGCGCTACCCTCCGCCTTGAGCTATGTGAATCTGAAGGGAGAGCGGTTCACCTACGCTCTTTGGCAAGCGCTGCTCCACCTGGTGAACCACCAGACCTACCACCGCGGCCAGGTGACGACGCTCTTGCGCCAACTCGGCGCCCCTGCCCCTCAGATCGATTACCTGGTGGCTCTCGACAACCGGCTGTGAGTTCCCGGCCGGTACCGGCGGGAATTCCGTTGAAGGCGGGACCGGGCCGTGCCTCAGTTCATTCGTTTGCGCGCGAAATGGAACTGCGTGGCCGCCAGAATCAGAAACATCATCACCGCAAACCACTGATTGGCGGAAAGCCCGGGCGCCAATTTCGGGCCGAATTGGAACGTGCCCGGCTTCCAAATGTGGTAGTGGAATTCCGGGTCCCCGAGCAGCGCCACCACGATTCCAAAGAGCCCGAAGATTCCCCCGCCGGCTATCAGCCCGCTCGCGTAGAGCGATCCGGAATTCACTTCGCTCTCGGCGCCGGGTGCTTTTTCCCGGCCGCGTTCGGCAAGCCAGCGCACCACGCCGCCGGCGAACATCGTGGCGGTGGTGGCAATCGACAGATAGGACCCGACGGCAAAGGGAAGCGATCGGATGCCGAGCAGCTCCACCACAAGCACCAGAAACACCCCGAGGAGAACCAGCCGCCAAGGCAGGCGTCGCGCCAGGATGCCGTTGATGACGGTGGCCATCAGCCGCGCTTGCGGGGCGGCGGCCTTTTCGCTGCCGATACCCTGAATCCATTGGATTTCGATTTTCTGCGTTGCCGGATCGTACAAATATTTGCCGTCAGGCACCTGCGGCGACCCGATGGCATTCAGCAGGAGGTAGGACTTGTTGTTGTAGCTGTAATTGCTTTCTTCCACCCGGACGCCGGCAGGCAGTTGGCGGATGTTGACGGCCATTTCCACCGGCTTATATTCGGCCAGGCCGATGTTCATCAGCTTCAGCGTGCCGCCCACGGCCAGTACCGAGGCCATCACCCCGATCATCAACGCCACTTGCTGTTTCCAGGGCGTCGCGCCCACCAGAAACCCGGTTTTCAGGTCCTGGGATGTGCCGCCGGCGTTCGCCGCGGCCACGCACACCACCCCCCCGATCGTCAGCGCCAGCGCCGCGTAGTTTCCACCGGTCCAGCCGCTCACCAGGAACACGGCGCAAGTAGCCATCAACGTGGCGATGGCCATCCCGCTGATCGGATTCGCGCTGCTGCCGATCAGCCCGACAATGCGCGAGGATACGGTGACGAAGAGGAAGCCGAACACGACCACGAACGCCGCCGCCAACAGGTTTGCCCCCAGCCCGGTCTGGGTGCCTGGAATCGGCCGAAACGTGAGCAGCGCCCACATCATTACCAGCACCGCCAGTGAACCGAAAACGACGACTTTCATCGACAGATCGTGCTGAACGCGGCTGGAAGCTGCCTCTCTTTCCTCCTGGCCGGCCCTCATGTCCTTCATGCCCGCGCGCAGCGCCGCCCAGATCGTCGGCACGGTGCGGGCGAGCGTGATCACTCCGGCTGCCGCCACTGCCCCGGCGCCCATCGGCCGGATGTAGCTGGCCCAGAGCTGGTCGGAGGACATCTGCGGAATGGGCACGGTGCTGGGATAAAGCGCCAGGCCCGACTGCAGCGATCCGAAAAACCGGATGGCGGGCATCAGCACCAACCAGGAGAATACGCCGCCGGCAAAGAGGATGCCGGCGATCCGCGGCCCGATGATGTACCCTACGCCGAGATATTCCGGGGTGATATTGGCCCGAAAAGAAGCGCCCGGCAGCCAGTTCGGATCGTATTCCGGCGTGTCGCGCCACAATCCCACCGTGTTCATCAGCAACGAGTACAATCCCCCCAGCCCCAGCCCCCAAAACACTTTCCCCGCAAACGACCCGCCCCGGTCCCCGGCCACCAGCACGTCGGCGCAGGCGGTGCCTTCGGGATAGGTGAGGTTGCCATGCTCCTTCACGATCAACTGGCGCCGCAGCGGAATCATCATCAGCACGCCCAGCCATCCGCCGATCAGCGCGAGGAAGAACACGCCCCAGTATTCGAGGGGGAACCCGAGGAAAATCAGCGCCGGCAGCGTGAAAATCACGCCGCCGGCGATCGATTCGCCCGCCGAACCGGTGGTTTGCACGATGTTGTTCTCGAGGATCGTGGCCTTGCCGAACGCGCGCAGAATGCTGATGGAGAGCACGGCGATGGGAATCGACGCCGAGACGGTCAATCCGGCGCGCAGCCCGACGTAAACGGTTACCGCTCCGAAGAACAATCCCGCGAAAATCCCGAGGATGATGGCCCGCCAGCTGAATTCGGCAAGCCCCGCTTCGGAGGAAACGTAGGTGTGGAATTCGCCCAGCGGCGCCGTCGAGCTCCAGCTTCGAGTCGCCAACTCCCCCCTCCACTCCGGCCTGGCGGCCGGGCAAAGCGCGCGGCGAAAGTAGCATCAGGCGGAGGGCCGAAGCAAGGTGGAAGCGCGGGAACCAGCGAAAACAACCGGAGCGGCGCGAGCACCCGGCACGTCCCTCGGCGCTGGGACTTACCTAACGCCGCTCGGGCGTTTATGGCTGAACGAGTTCAGGAAGCGCCTTTCTCCAGGCGCTGCCGCACGCGCTCGCTCAGAAGCTTGCCATCGATGGTTTTGCCTTCCAGGCGCGCCCGGGCCGCCTTGATCACCGCTCCCATCTGCTTGGGAGAGGTGGCCCCTGTTTCGGCCATTGCCGCTTCGATGGCCGCCTGGATTTCGGCATCGGCGGGTGCGGCGGGCAGATACGATTCGATAATGGCGATTTCCCTGGTCTCCTTGTCGGCCAGGTCCAGGCGTCGGCCCCGGGTGAATTGCTCGATCGATTCCCGCCGCTGCTTGATCAGCGTCTGAAGCGTCTGGTTCGATTCGGCGTCGTCGAGCGGGCGCGTCTTTTCCACTTCTTTCAGCTTCAGCGCGGTCTTCACCATTCGCAGCACGCTCGAGCGCAGCTCGTCGCGCGCCTTCATCGCTTCGATTAAGTCTTTCTGGATTCTTTCGATCAAAGCCACAAATTCACCGCGCCGGCAAATATAGCATAGCTGCCCGCCGCCGCTGGACCTGGGGGAAGCCGGTTACGCCTCGGGGGAACAGCGTCAGACCGCCGTGGGGGACGCGAGCCCGCTTCGGCGTCGAGGCGCCGGGCGAATCTCCGTCGCGACGCCGTGCCTCGCGCGCCCTTACGCCGGCTGGCGGCGCAGGTCATGCCCGGTCATCTCGCCGGGGAGCGGAATACCCAGGACGCCCATGAGGGTGGGAGCGATGTCGCGCAGCGACCCGTCGGGGCGCAAGCCGGGAGGAGGATCGTCGGAAGCGAGCAGGAGCGGGACGGGATTCGTCGTGTGGTAGGTGTGCGGGCCGCCGGTCGCCGGATCGATCATCGTCTCGGCATTGCCGTGATCGGCGGTGATGAGCCAAACGCCACGCTTCCTGCCCAGTGCCTGGCGGATGTGGCCAAGTCCATCGTCGACGGCTTCCACGGCGCGAATCGCGGCATCGAGCTTGCCGGTGTGGCCCACCATGTCGGCGTTGGCGTAGTTCATGATGATGGCGTCGAAGGCGCCCCGCTCGATTGCATCGACCACCGTTTGGGTGACGCCCTTGGCGTTCATTTCCGGTTGCAAGTCGTACGTGGCGACTTTGGGCGACGGAACCAGAATTCGTTCTTCCCCCGGATACGGCTTTTCCACGCCGCCATTGAAAAAGTAGGTGACGTGCGCATATTTCTCCGTTTCCGCCACCCGTAGGTTCCTGAAGCCCTGCTCGGCGAATACCTGCGCCAGGATGTGTTCGAGTTTTTCCGATCCCAATACGTAGCGCAGCCACGGCCACGTCTTTTCGTATTGCGTCATCGCGACGAGCAGCAAATCGCCGGGCCGGCGGGGGTCGGCAAACTTGTCGAAACCCGGCTCCACGAGCGCCCGGGTGAGTTGGCGGGCCCGATCGGCGCGGAAATTGAAGAAGATCACGGCGTCGCCGTCGTGCAGCGTGGCCACCGGCAGGCCGCCGGGTTCGCTGGTGATTACGATGGGCTCGGCGAACTCGTCGGTCACGCCCCGTTGGTAGCTGGCCCGCAGCGCCGCGACCGGGTCGGCCGAACGGTCGGCCGCTTCGCCGTGGACGATGGCCCGGTAGGCGCGTTCCACCCGCTCCCAGCGATTATCGCGATCCATGGCGTAGTAGCGGCCGGCGACGGTGGCGATCCGGCCGGTGGCGTATTCCCGCAGCTTCTGCTCGAGTTGGCGGAGGAAGCCGGCGCCGTTCGTGGGCGGGGTATCGCGGCCGTCGGTGAAGCAGTGCACGAACACGCGCTTCAGCTTGTTTTCGGCGGCCATCCGCAGCAGGGCAAACAGATGGCTGCTTTGCGAATGGATTCCGCCGTCGCTCAGCAAACCCATCAGGTGCAGTTGATGCTCGCGGCCGCGCCGCATCGCTTCGACGAGCAGCGGGTGGCGGTACAGCTCGCCGGTGGCGATCATCTGGTCGATCCGGGTGATGTCCATTTGAACGATGCGGCCGGCTCCGATGTTCAGATGGCCCACTTCGCTGTTGCCCATCTGGCCCTCGGGCAATCCCACCCAGGGGCCGGAGGTATGGATGAGGGTGTTGGGAAAACGATCGAGCAGAGCGTCGTAATTCGGCTTCTGCGCCAGGGCGATCGCGTTGCCTTCGCGATGGGGCGAGAAGCCCCACCCATCGAGCACCGTCAAAACCAGCGGTTTCGGCCGACTGGGCATCGGCGGTCAGCATACACACAACGGCGCGATCGAGGGAAGCCGTCGCGCGGCGGGACCGGCCGCGGCGCTCCGACCGGGCGGATTTGCGGGAGCGGCAATGGGTGTACAATGCGCGCCGGCATGGACGTTTCTCTTCCTCGGCTTTCATCACGCGTCCTGCTGATTACCGGCGCAGTCGTATGCGCCGGCGTCATCGGCCTGACTTCGATTCGGATCGCTGTTGCGGCGCACTGGGCCGGTTCGCAGGATGCCGTCCAGTGGCAACGGGCGGCTCAACTGGAACCGGGCAACGCCGACCTATGGGGCCAGCTTGGCCTGTTCGAAGAGTGGGATTTCGAACGAGGCGATCTGCGGCAATCCATCGTCGATTTCCGCCGAGCCACACGGCTCAATCCGCACTCCGACCGCCTTTGGATGGACTTGGCCGGGGCCTACGAAGTCTCCGGCCAGCCAGACCGCGCCCGGCAGGCCTATCAGGCGGCGCTCGAAGCCCACCCGGATTCCGCCGACGTGGCCTGGCGGTATGGAAGTTTTCTGCTCCGGCAGGGCGACACCGCCGCGGCCGCCGGTCAGATTCGCCGCGCCCTGATCGATGAGCCGGAATTGGTTCCGAGCGCTGTTTCCCAGTTCGTCAAGGCGGGCGCCGGACTCGACGTCATTTTCGGGCAGGTTGTGCCGGCGCGGCCCGCCGGCTATCTGGAACTGATCCGCTATTTTGTTTCCCGCCAGGACCTGGATGCAGCCCTGGCCACCTGGGCTAGGCTCGACAGCCTCCATGCCGAGATCCCCCTCACCCGCGCCCTCGATCTGATCGACAGGTTGATCGATGGTTACCGCATCGACGACGCCGCGCGGATTTGGCGCCAAGCCCTGGTGGCCGCCGGGATCTCCTCCCCGCCCGACACCCATGGATCGCTCGTCTTCAACGGCGATTTCGAAACGAACTTTCTGGGTGGAGGATTTGACTGGCGGCAATCGCCCGCCGACGGAGCCGCCTTCGATCTGGTGGCCGACGTCGCCCATTCGGGCCAGCGCTCGGCTCGCGTCAGCTTTGATGGCACCAGGAACGTGGATTTCCAGAACCTGGAACAGTTCGTGCCGGTCCAGCCGGGTGGGAACTACGAATTCAGCGCCTACATGCGCACCGACGGCATCTCCACGGACAGTGGCCTGGAATTCTGGATTGCCGATTCCGCCGATCCCGGCAAACCCATCGCCCAAACTCCCGTGATGACCGGTACCCACGATTGGACCCGGCTCCAGAGGCATTTCACCGCGAGCCGTACGATGCGCTGCGCTCTCATCGTGCTCCGCCGCCTGCCTAGCTCGATGATGTTTGACAACAAGATCCGGGGAACCGTCTGGGTGGATGACGTCCGTCTGGTGGAGGAACCCGGCGCCCCGGCATCAAGCCAATGAAGCCCGTTCGGATCGGAATCGCCGTTCTGGTGGCGTTCGCCGTGCTGGCGCATGGGGCGGTGGAACCCTGGTCGCAAGCCATTCTTGAGACGGGGGCGGGAATCCTCCTGGTGATGTGGGCGGTGGGGACGGCGATGCAACGGGAAATCGAACTTCGCTGGAATACTTTGTTGATGCCTGTTGCCGGCCTGGTGGTGCTCGCGGTCCTCCAACTGGTGACCGGAATGTCCGCTTACCGGTATGCGACAAGGGCGGAAGTATTGCGGCTGGCGGCAGACCTGATCCTTTTGTTCGTCGCCGTCCAGGCGTTCCGCACGCCGAAGGAGTGGAAGGCTCTGGCATGGGTCTTGATCGGCTTGGCCTTCGCGGTTTCGGTATTCGGCATCGTGCAGTATTTCACTTTCAATGGAAGACTCTACTGGGTGCGCGAGTTGCGCCACGGCGGCACACCCTTCGGCCCATTCGTCAATCGCGACGATTTCGCCGGCTTCCTCGAACTGATCCTGCCCTTGGGGCTGGCGTTGCTGGTGCTCGACGGCGAACGCAGGGAACGCCGCCTGCTCGTCGCTCTCTTTGTGGTATTCCCCGCCGCGGCGCTGGTGCTTTGCGCTTCCCGCGCCGGCATCGTGAGCTTCGTGTTCCAGTTGGTCTTCCTGGGCATTCTCGTCTGGCTCTACGGGCGCCGTTCCCAACGATGGCTGCTCGTTGGCATGGCGGTGGTGATGGCGGCGGTTGCCGGGTGGCTGGGCGTTGGCTACACGATTTACCGGTTCGAGCAGCCCGGATCGAACGAACTGACACTGGCCGGGCGCCTCGCGATGGCCCGCGACACTTGGCGCATTTTTCTGCATCACCCCCTGACGGGAACCGGCTTGGGGACCTTCGAAACGGTTTACCCCCGTTACGAAGCTTCCTACACCGGCTACACGCTCACCCACGCCCATAACGATTACGTCGAACTGCTGGCCGAAGGCGGGGTCGTCGGGGGCGGCCTGGGACTGGCATACCTGGTGATTCTGTTTCGCCGCGGCATTCGTAACCTGCAGCGAGCGATGACCCCGGTGAGCCGGTCTTTGTATGCCGGGGCGCTGGTCGCCTGCGCCGGCCTGCTCGGTCACGAACTGGTGGACTTCAATTTACACATACCCTCGAATCTAGTTATTTTTTTGCTAATATCCTCCCTGGCCACAACGGTAATTCCCGAGCCAATACCTAACCCTCGCCATCGCCCCCGCCCCGGACATCTTGGACCTTGACTGAGGCGGGAGCGGTCGCTAGTCTAGCTCAGTCGGGTACTCAGCCTAGGCGAATCGCTAACGATAACGACCTTAGGAGGCCCTCTCGCCCCGTGAAAGTCAGAGCCTTATGTGGCTTCGTGTCTTTGCTTGTGATTTCCGCGGGAACGGTCCTGGCCCAGCAGAAGCCCGTTCCAGGGTCTCCCGCAGTGGAAACCATCGAGCAGGCCAACCAGAAGATTCGTCTGCTGGCAGCCTCGGTGGTTCCCGCGGCGCAGCCCGGCGAATATGACCTGGGTCCTGGCGACACCATTAAAGTCGACGTATTCGACATCCCCGAGTTGTCCCGCCAGATGCAGATCGACCCCGCGGGGTATATCTCCGTGCCCCTGATCCCGCAACGGATTCAGGCGGCGGGGCTCACACCGTATCAACTGGAAGCGAGAATCGCCGATTTGTTGGAATCACGGGGACTCGTGTCCCATCCCCAAGTAAGCGTGTTTGTGGTGGAGCGGCTCAGCCAGCCGGTCACCGTCATTGGCGCCGTCGAGCATCCGCTTGTCTACCAGGCACAGCGGCCAACCACCTTGCTCGAGGTGCTCTCGGCGGCAGGAGGGTTGACCGACACCGCCGGCGATTACCTGACCATCACCCACAGCGACAAGAGCGGCCAGGAGGATGTTCAGCGGGTGAATCTCCAGGACCTGATCGATCGGGGGGATCCCAAGGCTAACGTCATGGTTTCCGGGGGCGATGTAGTGACTGTGCCCAAAGCCGGCATCGTCTACGTGGTCGGCGCCGTGAACCGGTCCGGCGGCTTTGTGATGCAGAACCAAGGCAGCGACATGACCACGCTCAAGGCGCTGGCGCTCGCCGGCGGCCTGGTCGGTTCGGCCAGGGCGGGCAGTGCCGTCATCATTCGCAAGAACGGCGCCACCGGCAAGAACGCGGAAATCGTTGTGAATTTGAAGAAAATCCTGTCCCGCAAGACTCAGGATGTGGAATTGCTGCCCAACGATATCCTGTTCATACCTGACAGCCCGGGCAAGAGAGCCCTGGCGAGGGCCGGAGAGGCGGCGCTGTCGATCACAACCGGCGTGACCGTTCTGCGTGCCGCCCAGTTCTGAGCCGATCGCGGTCTCCGAAACGGATTGAGAGGTCAAACCACCATGCAGGATGACGGATCGAAACTCGCTCGGCGGGAAATGAGCTGGGTTGAGCCTGCGGCAGTGCCGTCTTACCCGCCCCCGGGAGCCGGATGGTCTTCGCACGCCCGCGAAATAAATCTGCTCGAATACGTGATCGTCGTCCGGAAACATCTGCTGCTGAGCCTGACGTTCCTGCTGACGTTGGTGAGCGTGGTCGCGATCGCCACCTTCAAGATGAAACCGGTTTACGTGGCCAGCGCCCGGCTCGAGATCGATCGGGAATCCTCCAGTTTCCTGCCGTTCCAGAACGGACAGGGCGGCGACGACTACTACTACGCCATGGACGACTACGTCGAGACGCAGGCCAAGGTGTTGGAGAGCGACACCTTGGCTCTCGAAACCATCAAGTCGCTCCAACTCTGGAATTACCCCGAGTTTCGTTCGAGTCCCGCGGATATCGCCGCGCTCGACAACCTGTCCGACCCCGGCCAATTGCCGCTGCGACGGCCCGGAATTCTGAGCGAATTTCTCGGCCGGCTCAGCGTGAAGCGGATTCCGCGCAGCCAGCTTCTCGAGGTGAGTTTCGAATCCCAAGACCCGCGACTGGCGGCGATGGTGGTGAACAGGCACTTGCAGAACTTCATCGATCTCAATTACCGCACCAAGTACGAATCGGCCAAGCACGCGTCCGACTGGCTCGAGGAACAGTTGGCCGACTTCAAGGCTCGGGTGGAAAAATCCGAGGACGCCCGGCTGGCCTATGAGCGCCAAAATCAGATCTGGACTGTGTCGGAAGGGCAGGATATCACCACCCAGAAGCTGGCCGAACTCAACAAGGAACTCACCGATGCGCAGGCCGAGCGGATGCAGGCTGAGGCCAGCTATGCGATGGTGCGCGACGGGAGCCTGGACGCCTTGCCTGCGGTGCAACAGAGCCTCGTCATTCAGGATTTGGTCAAGCAGCAGAACGGCTTGCGCGGCGAGTATGCCGACGCGGTGAACATGTACGGGCCGAACTACCCCAAGGTGAAGCGCATTCAAGCCCAGCTCGATTCGGTCGCCAAATCCATCACCGCTCAAAAGCAGGCAGTCTCCCGGGAAATCATCACCAAGTATCAGACCGCCCTCCAGCATGAACAGTTGCTGCAGCAGGCCTTGAACCAGCAAAAGCAGGCGGCCACCGACGAAGCCCAGAAAATGGTGCAGTACAACATCCTGAATCGCGAAGCCCAAACCAACAAACAGCTCTACGACAGCCTGCTGGAAAAGCTGAAAGAAGCCGGCCTGTCCGCCGGACTGCGCTCGAGCAACCTGCGAGTGGTGGATCCGGCGATGATTCCGCCGTCGCCCTCGCGGCCGCAGAAGGCGCGGGATATCGCCCTGGCGTTCATTGTTGGCTTGGTGGGCGGAATCGGCCTGGCCTTCTTCCGGGAGTACTTCGATAACACCGTCAAGACTCCCGACGACGTCGAGTCACTCACCCATCTGCCCTCGCTCGCCGTCGTTCCCGCGCTCGCCGGCGCCAATGGCTATCTGCATTCCGCCCGCATGCTGAAGAGCGGCGAGCCGAGGAAAGGCGGGGAAGACGGCGAGCGGGCGGCGCTGGTCTCGCAGCACCAGCCGCAATCCAATATCGCCGAGGCGTTCCGGGCTTTGAGAACATCGTTGCTCTTGTCTCGTGCCGACCAGCCGCCTCAAGTGATTCTGGTGACAAGTGCCTTGCCGAGGGAAGGAAAGACCACCGCGTCGGTGAATCTGGCGGTGACTCTGGCCCAACTGGGCGACCGAACGCTGCTGGTAGACGGCGATTTGCGCCGACCGGGCATTGCCAAACTGCTTGAGATGAACGGCACCCTGCGCGCCGGAATCAGTTCTTATCTGGCGGGGGCGTGCGATTTGGAAGACTGCACCTATCCGTACCCCGGGGTCCCCGGATTGTCCGCGATTCCCTCCGGTCCGGTCCCGCCCAATCCCGCCGATTTGCTGAGTTCGCAGCGGTTGGTGGACGCGATCGAGACGCTGCGCCACCAGTACAAGTTCATCGTGATCGATTCGGCGCCGATCATGCTTGCCACCGACGCGGTGATTCTGTCCACCTGGTCCGACGGCGTGCTTCTGGTGGCGCGCAGCGGCGAAACGCCCAAGGGCGCCTTCACCCGCGCGCAGGAACTGCTGGCCGGCGTCAAATGCCGCGTCTTGGGCGTTATCCTCAACGCCGTGAATACTTCCGCGCCCGACTACTACTACTCCTACCGCTACTACTCGTGTTACGGCGACTACTACGGGCCCAAGCAGGGGAAGAGTTCGACGGCCGATACGTCGGAATCCGGCTAGACTCGCGGAGGCGCCCTGCGGTACCTCATCACCGGCGGAGCAGGCTTCATCGGTTCCCATCTGGCGGAGCGTCTGTTGGCGCGCGGCCACCAGGTCATTCTCCTCGACGATCTTTCCACCGGAAGCATCGAAAATATCCGCCATTTCAAAAACCACCCCCAGATGAGCTACTTCCTCGAACCAATCGAGAATCGCCAGGTGCTTGCCGAGCTTGTGGACGAAGCCGACGTCGTTTTCCATCTGGCAGCGGCCGTCGGCGTTCGGTTGATTATCGAGAGCCCGGTCCGCACCATCGAAACCAACGTGAACGGCACGCAGTTGGTTCTCGAGGCCGCTTGCAAGAAACGCAAGCCGGTGTTTTGCGCGTCGACTTCGGAAGTGTACGGCAAGAACGGCAAGGTTCCCTACTGCGAAGACGCCGACCTGGTGCTCGGCGCCACCACCAAGGCCCGCTGGAGCTACGCCGCCTCGAAAGCGGTCGAGGAGTTTCTCGCGCTCTCCTATTGGAAGGAACGGCGGCAGCCGGTCGTCGTGGGACGCCTGTTCAATACGGTGGGTCCGCGGCAGACGGGCCGTTACGGCATGGTGCTTCCGACCTTCGTCCAGCAGGCGCTCGACGGCCGGCCGATTACGGTTTACGGCAGCGGCCAGCAGTCGCGCTGCTTCTGCTACGTCACCGACGCCGTCGAGGCCATTCACCATTTGATGTCCACCGAGCAGGCGATCGGTGAAGTGGTCAATATCGGCAGCCAGGAAGAAATCACCATCGAAGAACTCGCGCGCCTCGTGAAGGAACGTACAGGCAGTCCCTCGGCGATCGAGCGAGTGCCTTATGACGAAGCCTACGAAGCCGGGTTCGAGGACATGATGCGGCGGGTGCCGTCGCTCGAGAAGCTGGAGCGTTTGACCGGTTTCGTTCCTCGCACCAGGCTGCTGGACACCGTGAACCGCGTTGTCGCCCATTTCGCAGAGAAGCGCCGGCAACCGATGGCCCCCGCCAGCGCCTCGCTGGGAGCTTGAGAGCCGGCTGCCGCTCCGGCGGCAGGCGTGGCCGAATCCGGGAGCCTTCCCGCCGGCCATCTCACCGAACTCCCCGGTCAATCCCATCCAGGCTCCGGCAACAGCACCGGTAGCTCATCCGCCATCCAGACGCCGAAATTCGGTGACCGCCAGACTGCTTCAGGGAAGATAAGAGACGATGGAACCAGCCTGGGAATCGAGAGATTCGCGATGAGCGCCACGACGACGCTGGCCATTCTCGTTCCCGCCTACAACGAGGAATACTTGCTGGAGGCCAGCTTGGCGCGGCTCGCCGTGCTCGGGGAATGCCCCGGCCTCGCACGGGTGAAAGTCATCGTCGTGGACGACGGTTCCCGCGACCAGACCCCTGCCGCCATCGAACGCTTCCGCCAATCGCTCGCCTCCCGCCGCTGGCCCGACCGGTTTGAATGGACTTTCCTGCGGCACGAGCGGAACCAGGGGAAGGGGGCGGCGATTCGCACCGCCTTGGCGCATGCCGATACCGAGCTGGCGGTCATCCACGATGCCGACCTCGAATACTTCCCCCGCGACTTGGCGAAAATGGTTCCTCTGTTCGACGAGCAGGACGCCGACGCGGTGTTCGGTTCGCGTTTTCTCTCGGGAGAATTCCGGCGGGTGCTTTTCTTTCGCCATTCCCTGGCCAACCGCTTCCTCACCTTCCTCTGCAATTTGGTGTGCGATCTGAACCTCACCGACATGGAAACCTGCTACAAGATGGTCCGCACCGACCTGCTGCGGAGTATCCCGCTGGAAAGCCGCGACTTCCGCATCGAGCCGGAATTGACGATCAAGCTCGCCAAGCGCGGGGCGCGGATGTTCGAGGTCCCCATCAGCTACGCCGGGCGCGGCTATCAGGAAGGCAAGAAGATCGGCTGGCGCGACGGCATCAAAGCGCTGGGGGCAATCGCGCGGTTCGCCGTCTCCGACCGAGTGTACGTGGAAGATCCGCGAGGCGGCGAAATCCTCGAGCGGTTGGCACGGGCGCCGCGCTTCTCGCGCTGGATGGCGGATGTCCTCCGTCCCTGGGTGGGCCAAAGAGTGCTCGAAATCGGCGCGGGCACCGGGAACCTGACGGTGCAACTGACTCCGCGCCAGCTCTACTGGGCCACCGATGTGAACCCGTTCTACGTGGCCGCTCTCGAGAAATTGCAGGAAAGCAGGCCCTATCTGCGCGTTGGCGCCACCAACGCCTGCCGGGCCGAATCCTTTCCCCCGGTGCACGACTTCGATACCGTCGTTTGCTTGAATGTTATCGAACACCTGAGCGACGACGTGGGAGCCTTGCGCAATATCCTCGACGCCCTCGCTCCCGGAGGGCACGCCGTCGTCCTGGCCCCCCGTGGCCAATGGCTGTACGGCACCCTCGATCGTGTCCTCGGCCATTGCCGCCGGTATTCGCTTTCCCAGCTCGAAGCTGTCGGCCGCGCCGCCGGGTTCGAGCCGGAACTCGCTCTCCGGTTCAATCGGCTGGGAACAGTCGGCTGGTTCCTGAACGGCAAACTCTTGCGCCGGCGCACTTTCGGCCTGTGGCAAGTGAAATTCTTGAATCTGTGGACTCCGGTGCTTCGCCGGGTAGACCGGTGGCTGCCGTTGCCTTCGCTCTCGTTGATTGCCGTGTTCCGTAAGCCCGCCGCCCCCGCCCCTGCGGCTGAAGCTCCCGCTACGTTCGCCCAGGGAAACACAGCCGGATGAATCAGTCCAGCCAGCGACTGTCACTTTCCCCCAGGGCCAAACTGCTGGTGATTCTGTGGGTTGTCACTCTTCCGCTGGTCAACCCCTGGGTGCGGGGTGACGGGGTCGGCTACTACGCTTACCTCCATGCTTTGCTCATCCGGGGTGATCTGAGTTTCCGGGACGAGTGGTTGCACGGCAACCGCTCCTTCCTGCTAAACCGGATTGACGACCGAGGCCGGCTCAATCCCGCCCAGTTCACCGCGAATGGGCACGTCGCGAATTATTTCAGCGTCGGGCCGTCCTTGCTGTGGGCGCCATTCCTGGCTCCGGTTCACGGCGCGGTGCTGGTCCTCGATCGGCTGGGCGCTCGCATCCCCGCCGACGGCTATTCGCGGCCCTATCGCGTGACCATCGCCCTGGCCACCGCCTTTTACGGGTTCTTCGCTTTGTGGCTGGCATTCCTGATGGCGCGGGAAACATTCGACGAGCGCGCTGCACTGGTCGCCACGCTCGGGATCTGGTTTGGTTCATCGCTGCCGGTCTACATGTATTTCAATCCCTCTTGGGCCCACGCACTGGCGGCTTTCGCCGTCGCTTTGTTCTTGTGGTACTGGCGCCGCACCGGCTGGTCCCGCGGCTGGAGGCAATGGATCGTGCTGGGACTGATCTCCGGGCTGATGCTCGACGTCTACTACCCCAACGCCATCCTCCTGCTGCTGCCCTTGGCCGATGTCGCCCGCGGCGTTCGCGCGAACCTGCGGCAAACCCCGGGCGCGCCTCGCGATTGGCGCTGGATGGCGGGTACGGCCCTGTTTGGCTTGGCGCTCGTCACCGCCTTTTTGCCGACGCTGGTGACCCGCGCCATCCTTTACGGCAGCGCGCTGCATTCCGGCTACCGGGTGTTCTGGTATTGGAGCTCGCCGATCCCGTTCAAAATCCTCTTTTCCGCCGATCATGGCTTGTTCTCGTGGACCCCGATATTGGCGCTTTCGGTGACCGGACTGATCCTTTATGCGAGGCGGGAGCGGTGGGAAGGCGGGCTGCTGTTGCTCGCGTTTGTGGCGTTCTTGTACCTGATTTCCTGCTACCAGTATTGGGACGGGATCTCCAGCTTCGGGAACCGCTTTTTCGTTTCGCTGACCCCGCTGTTCGTGCTGGGGCTCGCGGCGCTTTTGCACCGATGTGCGGGTTGGTCGAGTGGGAAAAGGGCTGCATGGCGTGCAAGCTGCCTGATCGTTGCCTTGCTGGTAGTTTGGAACCTGGGCTTCATCTTCCAATGGGGCACCCAGCTCGTTCCCGACCGCGGGCCGATTTCCTGGAAACAGATGGCTTACAACCAGGTGGCGGTTGTGCCGCGAAACGCGGCGGGGCAGCTTGAACAATACTTTGTGAATCGAGGCGGCATGATGCGCCGGATCGAGACGCGCGACGTCCGGCTCCTGGAAGCACATCCGAACTCCGGGCTTCCCCGGCCCGCGCCAACGAAATAGCTTTGCGTTCCTGGACGAACCGAATGGCAGAACCGGCAGCTTCCGCTCCAAGCGCTCCCAAGCAACGTTCGGCGACGGACGTGAACCAGGATGTCGCCACGCAGTCTGCGCAGTTGTCGCGTTCGCTGCGAAACGTGTTGTGGCTTTCCACCGGCTCGGTGCTAACGCGCGCGATGAACCTCGCTCGGGGGATCGTCCTGGCCCGGCTGCTCACTCCTTTCGATTTCGGCGTCTATGGATTGGGCGGATCGATTGTGGGCATTAAGGAGAAATTCGCCGATATCGGCGCCGGTACCTTCCTCGTCTACCGCCCCAGGCAGGTCGCGGAGCACACCGAAACGGCCTTCTGGGTGAACCTTGGCCTGTCGACGTCCCTGCTAGCGATTCTCGCGGCGCTGGCGCCCTTGCTGGCAAGACTTTACCGCGAGCCGCTCCTTTCTCCCGTCCTGGTGATTCTCGCCCTGGGCATCTGGGCGCGGACCAACTCGTCGATTCACCAAAGTCTGCTCCGCACACAGTCGCGGTTTCGCGCCATGGCTGTCATCGACTATTGCGGCAGCGGCGCCTGGCTCGCGGTCGCCGTGCTACTGGCCTGGAAAGGGTTTGGGGTGTGGGCCCTTGCGGTCTCCGCCACCGTGGCAAACACCGCCGCCGCCGTGCTCTTCGTCACTACACAGGGCTGGCGGCCGCGGTTCCGGATCTCGAAAGCCTCGTTTCGGCTGCTCGGAGGATTCTCGTTCTGGTATCTGGGACAAGGGCTCGCCTGGTTCCTGGTGGGGAATTTGGACAACCTGCTCGTCGGCCGGTTCCTGGGGATGACCTTGCTGGGTATCTACGCCCTCGCCTTCAATTACGCCCTGTTTCCGGTCACGATGATTGGCAACGCCATCGGCAGCGTGGCCTATGCCGAGTTGCCCTGGCTCTACGACCGGCCCCAGGCTTTTTGGTCGGCCTACCGGGAATTCAGCCGGGTGCTGGCGCTCGCTGGGTGTGGCGCTGCCTTCGCGGCCGTCGTTGCGGCTCCGGAAATTTTTCCGCTGGTCTTCGGGCACAAATGGGACGCGGCGATCGTTCCGTTTCAAATCCTGTCGGTGTATGCGGCGATGCGCTGCCTTTGGCTCGACCCCTTCCTGGCGATGGGTAACTTCCGCTTGAGTAGCCTGATGGGTGTATTCGCGGTGGCGGCCGCCGCCGCGGCCATCTGGTTTGGGATGCGGTTTGGGCTGGCGGGCGTCGCTTGCGCCATGCTGGCGATACAGATGGGCTTCGATGTGGCGGCGGTGCTGGTGACAATGCGATCCTGGCGGAAACTGACGGACCTCGCCCGCGCCACAACGCCCTATCTGGCAGGCGCGGTGCTCGCGGCGCTTCTTGCCCTGGCATGCCGTCGGCTGGCGCTGGCCGGAGGCGTGGAGCTGAAAATTGGGATCTTCGCGCTGACGCTCGGCGTCTACGGCTGCATTTACGGGCTGCTCTTTCGGAGCGATCTGGCCCGCGTGCTTGGCCACCTGCTCGACCGCCAGGTGAAGGGAGGGGAGGGATGAGAGACCGGGGCGCCCTCCGCATCCTCGCGGTGCCGGTCTGAACGGTGCTTGGGATGGCTGAACTCGATCCGGCCACGAAACCCGCGTCCGCGGGGGAAAGACCCCGCTTGCTCGTGGTCCCTCACGTCTATGCCGAAGACATTCGCGTCCGCGAAATTGAGCTGGCTCGCGCTTTGCGGCGCTACTTCGAGGTGTATTGCCTGAAGTGGACGGACGCGAGCCACGGCATTTCCGGCGGCCCGGTCCGCCGGCGATGGTTGCAATGGCGCAGAGCGGCAGCGGCCTTCTTCTCCCGGACAAACGATGAGACTAGACGGGATGGACTCCGCCTTGTGGAGGTGCCCGTTCTACAGCCGATTCTTTTGCGCCGGCTCGTAGGCGAGGACGCCGCGCTTCGCCTCAGCCGTCGATGGAACGGCAGGGGGCTCGAGAGGGTTGCCGAGCGGCTCCGGATCACCCACCTCCTGCTTTCCGGTTCCATCTTCGGTATCCCGCGCCTCGCCGGAGTGCGCTTCTTCTACGACATCGTGGACTGGTTCGCCGAGGAGAAAGCCACCGGGCGAGAGATGCGGGCGGTGCGAGCGGAGATACGAGCTCTGGCGGCGCGCGCCGATGGCTTCTTTGTCGTCTCCGAACCCCTGGCGGAGAAGCTTCGGCAAGAGTACGCGTTGGAGTGCACTGTCCTGCCGAACGGCGCCGACCTGACGGCCCTGCGTCGCGTGCCCGCCTCGGATAGCGAAGCCCTGCGCGAACGCTGGAATTCGCGGGGGAAATACGTTATCGGCTACATCGGCAATCACGCCGAGTTCTGCGGCGTCGACTTCGCCGAACGGGCCTTTCAACTCGTGCGGAAGAAGATGCCCGACGCGGTTCTCTGGATCGTAGGGCCGGCCGAATATTGGCGCCCCCGCCTGGAGGGTAGTCCCGGGGTGATTTTCACCGGCGGGATTCCCCCCTCGCAGATCGCGCCGTACTTCCATGCCATCGACTTGGGCTTGCTCGCGAAGGACAAGAGCGCCCTCACCGAGTTCGCGTTCCACCTCAAGGTCGTGGAATACTCCGCCTGCCGGAAGCTCGTCGTTTCCACTCCTCTCGAAACTTGGCGCCGGCTGGCTTGGCCGAATGTGCGCTTGGTCGAGCCCGATCCGGCGGAATGGGCGGCCGCCATTATCGCCGCGCGGGAAGCGAACTGGCTCCCCGAATGGGACAAACTCGTGGATGCTTTCGATTGGAGCGCGCTGGCGGAACGGGCCGCAGCAGTCATGCTGGGCCGGGACTGAGTCCGATGGCCGGGATCCCCTCGGCTCTCGAAACGCAGCCGGAAGCGATCGGCAGGCGGGTTCAGGGCGGGTCCAGGCTTCGGGACGCCGATGCCCTGGCGGCGCCATCGGGCTGCGTGGGGAAGACCCAAGGGTGAAGCTGCTCGTCTACAGTCACGTTTTCCCGCCGAGCATCGGCGGTGTGGAAACCATCGTGCGTGTGCTCGCCGCCGGCCTGGCCAGCCGCGGCGTCGATGTGACCGTTGCGACGCCCACCCCTGCCGGCCCAATGAACGACTCGGAATTCGGCTTCACGGTGGTTCGCCTGTCCGGACGCTGGCAACTGGTTCATCTGATCCGCGAAGCCGACGTGATTCATCTGGCCGGTCCCGCGCTTGCTCCCCTGGCACTGGGCCTCCTGCTGCGGAAGCCCGTCGTCGTCGAGCATCATGGATATCAATCGGCCTGCCCCAACGGCCTTCTGTTTTTCGAGCCCACCGGAGCTGTCTGCCCGGGCCATTTTCAGGCCGCGCAGCATCGGGAATGCCTGCGGTGCAACGCGCGCCAAGGCTATTGGCGCAGCCTTCGCATGTGGGCGCTCACCTTCCCTCGCCGCTGGCTCTGCCGCAAGGTCGCGGCAAACATCGCCATTAGCCTGCACGCGGCGCGCCGCACAGCGTTGCCGCACTCGATGCTGATTTATCACGGCATCGCCGATCCTGCCGAAGCAGGAGCCGGCCCGCGAGGGAACTCCGGACAGCCGGGGCAAGCCTGTTTCGCCTACGTTGGGCGGATGGTAAGTATCAAGGGTGTTCCCGTTCTGATCCGCGCTGCCGCCCAGTTGAAGCGGAGCGGACGGAGCTTCCGGTTGTTATTTGTCGGCGCCGGGCCCGAGCGGGAGAGTTTGGAACGCATGGCTCGCGAGAGCGGTCTCGGTGATTGCGCGACGTTCGCCGGTGCGCTGACGGGCGGTGCGCTCGCACGCGCTGTCGAAGACGCGAGCTCGCTCGTCATGCCCTCGATTTGGGAGGAACTCTTTGGACTCGCTGCCATCGAGCAGATGATGCGCGGCAAGACACTAATCGTCTCCGACATCGGAGGGCTGGCGGAAGTTGTGGGCGACGCGGCTTTGAAATTCCCGCCGGGAGATTCCCAGCAATTGACTGCCTGCATGCAAAGTGTGATTGACGCGCCCGACACCGCCAACAAGCTGGCGGCCGATGCTCGCCGGCGCGCCCTGACGTTGTTCGCCGAGACTACCATGATTGACAATCACCTGCGTCTCTACCGCTCGCTCTGCGAACCGGACAATCGCCGAGCGCGTGGTGAGGGGCTTGGGAGGGAGCCCCAGCCATGAAGATCGCGCTCGTTGCCGGCCGGGGCATTGTCCCCTCGGCGGGCGGACAGGGATCCTTCTGCCGCTACCTCGCCGAGGGCCTAACCCGGTTGGGGCACGACGTGGTCATCATCGGAGACCCTCGGTGGGTGGGGTTCTGCCGGTCCCTGGGTGCCGGGTACTCCGGGAGGGTCTCGGCGGAGGCGCTCCGTCGCGCCGACGTGGTTCACGTGAATGGCCCGGGCAGGACCGCAACTGCGATGGCCCTGGCTCTGCGCCGGCCCGTCGTCATGACTCACCAGGATGCAAGCAGCTTGTGTCCCATTGGAGTAGCCTGGACCCCGGAGGGGTGTGACGCCACGGGCGGTAACCCGGGCCCTTGCCGTTACTGCCCCAGGCGCGGCGTCCGGGGTCTCGTCCTCACTCGCGCGCTGCGCTGGCTTGCCGCGCGGTGCACGAACGTGGCGGTCTCGCAGTCGCTGCTCGAACGTCTCCGCCTCTCGAATGGCGCCGCGATCCTCAGCCCGGTTGCGCTCCAACCCGCCGCCGGCCCGGGCACTGATGGATTGGTGGCCTTCGCTGGACGCCTGTCGCCGGAGAAGGGCTTGGGCTTGCTGCTTCGAGCCATGGCGCGGGTCCAGGCGGCGCGCCTCCGCGTAGCGGGCGACGGCCCGCTCCGCCGTGAGTGCGAGGATCTTGCCCACTCGCTCGGCATCGCCGGACGGGTCCGATTCCACGGCCAATTCTCCCAGTCGCAGGTCGGCGACCTCTACGCCCAAGCCGCCGTCGTCTGTGCTCCGACCCTTTGTTCGGAGGGGTTCGGCTACGCCGCGGCCGAGGCGATGGCCGCCGGCAGAGCGGTGCTCGCCTCCGACGGCGGCGCGTTCCGCGAGCTTCTCGCCGACGGCCGCGGTTGGTTGTGCCCCCCAACGGTGGAAACCTGGGCGAGCGCCCTGCGAGAGGCTTTGGAGGATCCGGTCGAGCGGCAAATCCGCGGCAAACGCGCGCGGGCGTTCGTGCGCGCACAGCTCGATCCGGGCGTGGTGGCGAAGCTCTACGAGAGCGCCTATACGCTGTGCCTCCCCCGGGCTTGACTACCTCAGGAGCCGCTGCCGCGGCCGGTTCACCGTCGGCTGGGCGAGCCGCCGAGGGCACTCTCCACAAGCGCTCGGCGTGTAAACCTCGAAGCTCTTGAACGCGCCGGCCACCAACGGTCGATGAGCGGCTGCTGGGAATCGGGAAACGCGCTCAGCCCGGGCAATTGGACGATGCCGAGAACTCGGCACTTGAGTTAATCTGCTCAGGCTTTAACCGACCGGAGGAATCCATGACCACCACGGCCCCGCACGGACATCCCACTCCGGAACGCTTTTTCAACGCCATAAACGCCTACGAGCAGACCGAGGCAATGAACGCCGCCGTCGAGCTGGAAATCTTCACTGCCATCGCCGAAGGCAACACCACCGCCGCGATGATTGCGAAGCGCTGCGAGGCCGCCGAGCGCGGCGTGCGCGCTTTGTGCGATTTCCTCACCGTGCACGGCTTCCTGACCAAAGCAGGCGCCCGGTACGCTCTCGCGCCGGATGCGGCTCTCTTCCTCGACAGGCATTCGCCCGCTTATATCGGCGCTGCCATCGAGTTTCTGCTGACCCCGCGCTTGCGCGAGGGTCACGCCCGCCTGGCCGAGGCGGTGCGCCGGGGAGGCTGCGCGCTCGGGCAGGGAACGCTCGAGCCCGAGAATCCCGACTGGGTGAAGTTTGCGCAGGCAATGATGCCGCTGATGTCTATGCCCGCCGGGATCATGGCTGCCGAACTCCGCAAAGGGGGCGAGGCCCGCCAGGTACTCGATATCGCCGCCGGTCACGGCATCTTCGGAATCGCGGTGGCAAAGCAGAATCCCGCCGCCCACATCCATGCCGCCGACTGGAAGAACGTACTCGAAGTCGCAAGAACGAATGCGCAGGCCATGGGAGTTGCCAATCGCTACCACCTGCTTCCCGGCAGCGCCTTCGAAACCGATTTAGGCGCCGGTTACGACCTGGTGTTGATCACCAATTTCCTGCACCATTTCGATCCGCCCACTTGCACCAGTTTCATGCGCAAGGTGCATGCCGCGCTTGTGCCGGGAGGCCGCGCCGCGATTGCCGAACTCATTCCCAATCCCGATCGCGTTACGCCGCCCACCGCGGCCGCCTTCAGCTTGATGATGCTGGCCACTACCCCCACCGGTGACGCTTATACTTTCGCCGAGCTCGAGGGCTTCTCGAAAGCCGCCGGCTTCGCGCGGGTAGAGCTCGCACCTACGGAAATCGGGCTCGATCGCCTGGTCATCGCGTATCGGTGACACCCACTTTTGGGATTCTGAGCAGGTGGGCGAGAGCGCGCCTTTCTGAGACTGCTTCGAGTCTCCTCCTAGCCGCGCTGGGGCTTTCGTCGGAGCGAGCGCCCGGAGCGGGCGTGGCCCGTCAATTCCTGGAAGGGCGGCCGCCGTTGGCCGGCTGCTGACCGGGTGCGTCGGGAGCAACGGCCTCAGGATCCTCTTTCACGTAACGGTCGAACCAATAGAGACGCCACTGGTAGGTTTCCACCAGGTGCCTGGGCCTGGCGGAAACCGGCAGCATGTGGCTCTCGCCCGGAAAAAACACCAACTCCGCCGTACCGCCGAAATGCTTGATGGCGCGGAAATATTCCTCCGATTGGCTCGGCGGCACGCGGTTATCCGCTTCCCCATGCAGGAACAGAATGGGGGTCTTCACACTGGCGGCGTAGCGAATCGGGGATGTCTTCCAATAGGCGTCGAACTGGCTGAACAAGTCCCCGCCGAAGTCGCGGCTGTGCGCAAAAGCGGCGTCGCGAATGCCCTCGTCACTGACGAAGTCGCTGATTCCCGCAATGCTGATCGCCGCCTTGAACATGCGGGTATGCCCGACGATCCAGTCGGTCATGAACCCGCCATAGCTGTGGCCCACCACTCCCAGCCGGGTGCGATCGATCCAGGGGTAGCGCGCCAGCATCGCCGCCACGCCGGTGATGAGGTCCTGATACGCGCTTCCACCCCATTCGCCGGCAACCGCACGCTGAAATTTCATTCCATAACCGGAAGAGCCGCGCGGATTGGCCATCAGAACGGCGTACCCGTTGGCCGCATAGAGCTGGGCGTCGAAGCTCCAATGAAAACCCCACATTCCGTTGGGGCCGCCATGGATGTCGAGAATCATTGGATACTTCCTGCCTGGCTGCCAGGTGAGAGGCCGCGCGAAGAAGCCCTGGATCGCCAGGCCATCGGCGGCGCTTTTCCAGGTGACGGCATCGATCGGCGCGGTTTGCACCCGGGCCATCCAGTCGCGATTTTGCCAGGTGAGTTGGCGCTCGCCCGTGCCATCGAGAGCGGCGGAAAAGACTTCGGGCGGATGAGTCGCGTCGTTCACCAGGTATACTAGGCGGTTCCCGCTGTCACTGACCTGGAGTTCGTGAATCGCCCTGTCGCCCGCCAGCACTCGGACGCCCCGGTGCGTCGCAACATCCACCCGATAATAAACAGCCGCGCCGCGGTCGGCCGCGCCAAACCAGAGACGGCCGGAGCGGTCCCAGACCACCTGGGTGGGGAACCGGTCGATAGCAGAAGCGAGAACAGGCTTTTGAGCCCCGGAAATCGAGCTCAAGGTAAGCAAAGGCTGGTCGCTGGGCGCGGGCGCAGCGGCATAGGCAAGCGTCTTGCTATCCGGCGACCAGCGGGGCGAGGAGACGTTCGTGTGCCGGTCAAGAACGGCACGCGGCGTGCCGCCGGCAGCGGGAAGGATGCAGATCGCGGAGCTATCGGTGAAGTCACGCAATGCCGGGCCAACGTCTTGGGAAACATAGGCGATCCATTCGCCGTTGGGCGACCATTCGGGATCACTGTCATCCCTTGCGGCGCCGAAGGTCAGCTGGCGAGCGGCGCCGTCGCTCACGTTCACCAGCCAGATATGGCTCTGGCTGCCGGGCTCGTACCAGCCGTACCCATCCAATTTGTAGACGAGCGAAGTGTAATCACGCACGTCGCGCTCCGGTCCCGCCGCCAGGCCGGGGCGGGCCTCTACCGCCAGTCGCGTGCCATCCGGCGACCATGAATAATCCAAGACGCCTTGGGGAAAATTCGTAATTTGCCGCCGTGCGCTGCCGTCGCGAGCAGCCACCCATACCTGGGGCTTGGCGCTCGGCCGCCCCGCCGGCGCCGCTCCATCCGCTTGGGGACCGGGCCCCGCCGAAAGGAAGGCCAGCCATCGGCCATCGGGACTCCAGCGCGGAGAGCGGGCGGGCACATCCGCGAGGAGCGGTTTCTCTTCGCCACTGCCGTCCGCGGGCACGATCCAGAGGCGGGAAACCCGCCTGCCCTCCTTGGCGTCGATCGTCGTCACCACGTAGGCAACCAGCTTGCCGTCTGGCGTGAGTTGCGGGTCGTTCACCGATTTCAGGCGATACAGATCTTGGGCGGTGAGCGGACGCGGCGCCTGCGCCGCCGAGGCGGTGAGGGAAAGCAGAAGCGCAGCGACCGCGTGGAAAGCCCCGCGCGTCATGCCTGCCCGCTCCCTTTTCCGTCCTGCTCGCCCGCCAGAAGCAGTTGCGCGTAAACGGCCGGATCCACGTTTCCTCCGCTGACGATGCAACAGACCGACCGGCCAGCGAAGCGCTGCGGTTGTTCGAGAATGGCGCCCACCGCCAGGGCCCCTGTGGGCTCGGCCTTAAGATTGGCCAACGTGAAGAGCAGCCGGAGGGCCTCGGCGATGTTTTGCTCCGACACCTCGATGATGTCGCGGACTTCCCGCTGCACAATCGACCAGTTGAGCCGGCCGAGGCTGAGGGTGCGCGCGCCGTCGGCAATCGTTGCCGGCTCGCTCTCATTCGTGAGGATCCGTCCTGCGCGCAAGGAGCGGGCGGCGTCGTTGGCAAGCGCCGGCTCGGCGCCGAGAAGCTCGGTCTTGTTTCCCGCCCGTCGCAGGCCAGTGGCGATCCCAGAGATCAAACCGCCGCCACCCACCGGGGCGAGTATCGCGTCCCACCGTTGGGCTGCGGAGGCCAGTTCACTGCCGAGCGTGGCGTTTCCTTCGATCACGAGCGCATCATCGTAGGCACTGGCCACATAGGCGCCGGGGCGGCCGGCGGCGAGTTCGGCCACCCGGGCCGCCCGGCTCTTGGTTCGCGTATCGATCAAATCGACCACCGCGCCGTACCGGCGCACGGCGGCGATTTTCACCGCCGCTGAGGTCGAGGGCATCACCACCACGCACCGTTTCTTCAGCAGCTTGCAGGCGTAGGCGAGCGCTTGGCCAAAGTTTCCCGAAGATGCGGCGATGATTTCGCCCTGGGGCGCCTGCAAGGCGAGGTTATAAGCGGCGCGGAACTTGAAGCTTCCGGTGCGCTGATACGCTTCGCTGGCGATAGTCAATTCGACGCCCAGGCGATCGGCCAGCGATTGCGGACGGACGAACGTGGTGGGTAGAACCGCCTGCGACAGCGTAAGCGCGTCGGTAGGAGTCGAAGACATTGCAGTCATCCCCGGAAATGGAAGAGCATCCAGCCGCTCCGGCGAAATCGCTGGCGAAGCCGCCGGCCATTCCGCTCGATCCCGGGCCTATTTGGCGCGAGCGGCGTCGGCGAGTCAAATTCATATTCCCGCCGCCGCTTCATCGAAAAAACCGATACCGTTTCGCCGGGGCCGTGGTCATAATCGCTGGGTGGGAAATCCGCAGCCAGGGCTGTCTCCCCAATGACCATCGGCTTGCGCCAATTGGCGGCCTTCCGCGCGGTCGCCGTGACCGGCAGCTTCACCCGGGCCTGCCAGTCCCTGTTCATCACCCAGTCTACCGTCAGCCAGCACATCCATGGGCTCGAAGCCGAGATGGAAGTGAAACTCTTCGAGCGCAACCGGCGCAACGTCGCCCTCACTCCCGCCGGGGATACCCTGTTGCGCTATTGCCGGCAGATCTTCCAACTCCTCGACGAAGCCGAGGGCGCCGTCCGCCGCGTCGAGAACCCGTATTCCGGCCGGTTGTCGTTCGGCTGCGCCTCCTCGACGCTGCTTTACCAACTGCCGCCGCTGCTCATCGAGTACGCCAGGCGGTTCCCCAAAGTCGAGCTGAAGATTGTCGGCGGCACCATCGCCGAAGTGATTCGGCAAATGGACGCCGATGCGCTCGATATTGCCCTGGTGGTGCTCCCGCTGCAGATGACGCACGTGCGCAAGATTCACTTGTGGGACGAGTCGTTCGTGCTGGTTCTGCCGAGCGGGCATCGCCTGGCTCGCCAGCGCAAGCTCACCATCGAACAATTGAGGGACGACCGGTTCATCCTGCATATTCGCGGACAGAACACTCGCAAGCTGGTGGACCGCTATCTGTTCCGGCATCACGTTGCTCCGCGCGTACCCATCGAAATTGCAGATACCGAAACCATCAAGGTGATGGTGGCGCACGGAATGGGTGTCTCGCTGCTGCCGACCAGCGCTTTCAAGCAGGGAAGCAAACCTGAAGGCCTGAGGATATTTCCCATTCCGAAAGGGGAACTCAAGCGATCGCTGGCGGTGATTTACCCGAAATCGAGACCCTTGCGGTCTCCGGGGCTGGCAATCGTGGACCTGCTGCAGCAGCATCTCCGGCAACTTTGGCCCGGGGTCGCGCGCAAACAGGATCCCAACGGCCATGGCCAGTAAAGGTGGCAAGAAAAGAGCAGCAGCAGTTGCGGCCGACACCGGGCAACTCCGGGTCCGCGAGCCCTCGACCGCGGAAGAGATGCAAGCCTATTACGACCTCCGGTGGCGAATCCTGCGCGAGCCGTGGTCGCAAGGGCGGGGGCAGGAGCGCGACGAACACGAGACCGAAGCGATTCATCTGGCAGCATGGCTGGGCGGGCGGATGGTGGGAGTGGGGCGGGTGCACTTTATCGCGCCGGGCCAAGCCCGGATCCGCTACATGGCCGTCGAGACCGCGCTGCAAGGGCGCGGCATCGGCGGGCGAATCCTGGCGGGGCTCGAGCAGCGAGCCCGAGCCGGGGGCGCCAAGCGGGTGGTGCTCAACGCCCGCGACCGCGCGGTGGAATTCTACCGGCGACACGGCTACCGCATCGTTCAGAAATCAGAGGTGCTGTTCGACGCAATCCCGCACTGGGAAATGCAGAAATCCCTGCGCTGAGCTTCCCGCGTGATTGCGGCGTGTTCCGGGCTCGAGCTTGCCGCGCGCCATCATCGAATTAACCGATTGCGCTCCCATGGAATTATCCATTTGACCTGAAGCTCGCTCGGGAGTGAAAAGAACCGCTGCAGGCGGAGGTGAGCATGCGCCGTCTTGTCCTTTTCGCCATCGTGGTACTTGTCGGCTCGGGGCTGGCCTCAGCCCAAACCGAAACCGCGTCCCTCTCGGGCCGCATCCTGGATCCGTCGGGCGCCGCCATAGCCGGCGCGACAGTCATCGCCACCAACACGCAGACCAACGTCTCCACCAGCACGCGGAGCGCCCGGTCGGGAGACTACGCCTTCGCCGCGCTCCAGCCAGCTCAGTACCAGATTACCGTGCGCGCGCCCGGGTTCAAGGAAAACGTGAGGAAGGGTCTGATTCTGCACGTTCTCGATCGCGTCTCTCTCAGCTTCTCGCTCGAGATCGGTTCCGCCCAACAAACCGTGGTGGTGAACGCCGAGGCGCAACCGCTGAACACCGAGGACGCCACCGTGGGAACGGTGGTCGAGCGCCAGGTGATCGAAAGCATGCCGCTCAATGGGCGCAGCTTCCAGGGGTTGATCACGCTGTCGCCCGGTGTGGCTTCCATTGCCGCCAGCGGCACGAATCCGGGCCAGTTCGTGGTGAATGGCCAGCGGCCGGATACCAGCTATTTCATGGTGGATGGGGTGAGCGCGAACGTGGGAGCGAGCCCCGGCGGGGGGAGCCTCGGGGTGAGCGGCAGCGGCTCCGCCCCCACCAATTCCAGCACCGGCGGGTACAACAACCTGATCTCGCTCGATTCCATCCAGGAGTTTCGCATCTCGACGTCGAGTTTTGCGCCTGAATTCGGCCGCACCCCGGGCGGGCAGGTTTCGATCGTATCGCGGGGAGGGACGAACGCCTTTCACGGCGACGCCTTCGATTACTTCCGCAACACCGTGCTCGACGCGAACGACTGGTTCCTCAACACCGCCGGAAAGCCTCGCGGGGTGGTGCAGCAAAACGATTTCGGCGGCGTTTTCGGCGGTCCGCTCCTCAAGAACAAACTATTCTTTTTTCTCTCCTACGAGGGTTTGCGTTTGAGCGCTCCGACGCCTTCGGTGAAACTGGTGCCCACGCAAGCTGCACGGAACCTGGCGGCCGCCGCCACCGCCAACGGGGTGACCGGATACATGGCGCAGTTTTTGAATGCGTTCGCGCTCCCCGATGGCAATCCCTCGACCCCGTGTACGTCGTTTGCCACCTGTCTGGCGAATCTTACTTCGAGCTTCCCGAGCAAATCGTCACTCGACACCGGCAGCGCGCGCGTCGACTATACCCTCAACAGCCGCATCAGCGTGTTTGGCCGCTACAGTCACGCCCCTTCCGACTTGAGCTTCACCAACAGCGTGCTCACCACCGCGTTCACCGAGGGAACCGACGCGTTCACCGCCGGACTGACCGCCACGCTCAGAAACTCGATGGTGAACGACGCCCGGTTCAACGTCACCAACACGACGGTGTTCCTGGGGGTGGTTCCGTTCAACTACCACGGCGGTCTGGGCACCGTTTTCCCCCCCGGCCACGCCCAGCCTCCCGCCGACTTCATCGCCGGGGCCAGCAGCACCCAGATTCCGGCAGACATGGCGGTGCAGATCCGGTTCGCGACCGACGGGTTCATCGATGCGCCGGTCAACGGCGCCAGCACCAACTATCAATACAATGCCACCGACACGTTCAGCTGGCTTCGCGGCAATCACCAACTCAAGTTCGGCGGCGACGTCCGGGTGCTACTGCCGACCGCGGTGCAATCGGCGTTCAACTGGAACAACTCGTTTGCCATCCGGGCCACGATCAACGGCAATCCTTTGAACGTCTGTCCGGCGGCGTCGCTGCCGCCGGGATCGGGAAATACGGTGCCGGGATTCATTTGCGGCCAGGCATCCTTATCGAATCTGCAGCACAATTACGGCGAAACCTATCGGATCGTGCAGTATTCCTTCTTCGGGCAGGACACCTGGCGGGTGACACCACGCCTGACCCTCACCTACGGGCTGCGCTGGGAAATAAATCCTCCCTTCCAATGGACCAACGGGCATCCCGGCTTTTCGCTCAATGCCGCCAGTTTCAACCTGGCGGACCTCTCGAAGCTCACCATCAACCCCTTCGGCGCTGCTGCCTACCAGACGTCATGGGATAAGATTTCGCCGCGCATCGGTGTGGCCTATCGACTTTCGGCCAACCCGAAGTGGGGAAGGGTGTTGCGCGCCGGCTACGGCATCTTTTACGACACCGGAGACCAGACCGGGATCCGGGCGTCAACCCCGTGGAACGCCCGGTTCAACAACGTTGGCGGCGGCGCCACATCCACTTTCGTCCAATTCCCCATCGCTCCGGCCGATTCCGCTTACGTCACGCCGCCCCTGGCGAACCTGACGCTGCCGGTCAGCCAGGGGGGCTTCGACGTCCTCATCGACCCGAACTTCACCTTGCCGTACGTCCATGAGGCGAATGTGACGCTGGAGCAGAAACTCGGGGCCGCGCAAACCGTGACCGTCGCCTACGTCGGTGCCTTTGCCAGGAATCTGCTGGGCGAACAGGCCTTCCCCGCAAGCCGAGGCAACCCGGCCGTTTTCTCGCTGAACGGCAAGACGGATGCCTTGGATATTTTCGGCAATTATTCCTTTTCCGATTACAACGCGTTGCAAACCAGATTCCAGCGGCAATTCTCGAACGGCCTGGCGGCGCTGGCGTCCTACACCTGGTCGCATTCCATCGACGACGCATCCTCCAGTTTTCTGCCCCCGCTGACGCTGCCGACCGCTCCCCAGTTGTCCGCGGGCCTGCCGGTGGCGCTGTTAAAGGGGCCATCCGATTTTGACATCCGGCACAACTTCGCGCTTTCCGCCGTTTACAACGTTCCCACGCCTTTCAAGAACTATGCCTTCGCTCGGGCGGTGCTGGGGAACTGGTCCGTCGATCCCATCTATCACCTGCAAACCGCCGTGCCGATCGACATTCTCACCGGAATATCGGGGGTGCTGGGCGGCACGTCGTTTTCGCAGCGGCCCAACCGGATTCCCGGGGTTCCGGTCTACGTGAGTGGAACGACTTGCGACCAGCAATACCTCGGCACCCAGGGATTCTCCGGCTGCCCCGGCGGTTCCGCGCTCAATCTCGCTCCGGTTTCGGCTTCCATGGCTGCGGCCGCCGGCTGCCTGGCGCCAACCTCGGGGAAGACGGCCAATGCGAAGGGCGCCTTCTGCACTCCGGCGACAGTGAATGGACAACTGGTCAGCGGCACGCTCGGCCGCAACGCGCTTCGCTCCTTTCCACTCCAGGAATTTGATTTCTCGCTCCAGCGCGACTTCATCCTCCATGAACGCCTCCGGCTGCGGTTCCAGGCCGATGTCTTCAACGTGCTCAATCATCCCCAATTCGGGCCGGTAACCGCCGGGAGCGCGAACCTGAATGCCGCGAATTTCGGGCTGGCGACGGAAATGGCCAACGCTTTTGCCGGAGCCGGATTGAGCGGCGGAGGGGGACTGAATCCAGTGTTCGCTGAGGGCGCTCCGCGCAACATTCAGCTCGCGTTGAAGCTGCTCTTCTAAGTTCCCATCGGAGGAGAAGGGGACATGTCAATCCTCGAGAACGGGATACCCGCCGTCCGTGCGAACGCGCCTGTCGAAGGCACCGGCTTGGCCAAGATCAAGAAATTTGCGTTGAAGGCGCACCTTTGGCTCGCGCTCGCCTCGGGGATCTTTTTCCTGATCCTGGGCGTCACCGGTGCCGTCATCGCTTTCGAGCAGGAAATACCCCGCTGGCTGCACGCCGGCCTGTGGTACGTCCAGCCGGGGCCCCAAAAACTGCCGGAAACCGAATTGGTCCGGAACGTGGAGCAGCGCTACGCGCCGGCGCGCGTCAGCGGCATCGTCATCTCCCGCTCCCCGCGGGTGGCCCAGGTGATGCTGCTCGTCCTTCCGGGAAGGGGCATCCGGGCGGGCCAGCTGCGCCGGGCCTTTGTCAATCCCTATACCGGGGCGGCGCTGGGAACGCTGCCGCTCCATACGACCAGCGAGAATATCCTCCAGACCATTCACAGCATTCATCTGCGCATCGGCATGGGCGACACTGGCAAGCTCATCGTCAGCATCGCCGGACTGATTCTTTGCTTTGAGGTTGGCTTCGGCCTGCTGCTGTGGCTGCGGCTGAAGCGAAGCAAAGTGAAATGGTCGGGTTCGCCGTTCCGCATCTATTTCGACCTGCATCATGTGGCGGGGATTTACGCGCTCGCGTGTTTGCTGTTGATGGGCGTGACCGGCGTCGTCATCGGGTTCGACGACTTCTTTCTGGGCTCGCTGATTTACAAGATAACGGACTCCGCGCCCCCGCCGAACCAGCCGCCCCCGCAATCGCCTCCCGTCCCCGGCGCCTTGCCCATCAGCGTCGATCGGGCAATGACGGTCGCTCGGCAGGCGATGCCGGGTACCACGGTCACAAACATTCAGCTTCCGGGGAATCCGCGCGCCTCATTCAATATTCGGATGCGGCTGCCGGAGGAGACCTCCCCGGCGGTGATGAGCGTGGTCAGCGTGGATCAGTACACCGGCCAGGTGCTTCGGGTGTGGAGTCTGAGGTCTTCACTCGGACGCCGCGTGATCCGCTTCAATCGTTCCATCCACACCGGAGATGTTTGGGGTCTGCCCGGCCACGTTCTCGTGTCGCTGTTCAGCCTCGCGCTTGTCTTCATGGTGGCCACGGGGCTTATGATCTGGTGGAGGAAGCTGGCGATCTAATCGGCTGGAAGGGATGAAATCCCTGCTTCCGTTCGTCCGGCGACGGTCCGGAGCCGGCGGCGCGCTCTCCGGCGCCGCTGGGCGCGGCAGAGGGGCCAGCCGCGGGCCTTGCCCGGCAGCCCATCTCATGGCGGCGTGGCCAGCCATCCATCACCGGAGTCCGAACCCCCGGGGCTCGAATGCAGAAACGTAAGTGGGAGCGGCGCAAAGGCGGCGCACAATTGCCCGCCGCGGGATTGGGAACGGTCTGCGTCTGGGCTGGAGAGCAGAACGTCCACTGGATGGGCTCCACGCAAGTCCCGGTGGTGCGGAGCGTCTCGTTTGGCTTCGACGATGTCGGCGAGTGGCTTTCCGTCGCCCAAGGAATCAAACCCGGCCACATTTACAGCCGAAACACCAACCCCACCGTTGCCGCGTTCGAGGAAAAGGTTCGGCGGCTCGAAAACGCTGAAGCGGCAACCAGCTTCTCCAGCGGTATGGCGGCGATCAGCAACACTCTTTTCACGCTGCTGTCCCCGGGGGAACGCATAGTTTCCGTCAATGACACGTATGGAGGCACCAACAAGCTTTTCATCGAGTTCCTGCCGCGGTTCCACATTTCGGTAACCCTCTGCGATACCACCGACCACGCCGCCATCGAAGCGGCCATTGCCCAGGGCTGCAAACTGGTGTATCTGGAAACGCCCACGAATCCCACCAATAAAGTCATCGATCTTGCCCGGCTGGCCGCCGCCGCCCATCGGCATCGGGCGACCGTGGTCGTCGACAACACATTTGCCACTCCCATCAATCAGCAGCCGTTGAAGCTTGGCGCCGACCTAGTGATTCACAGCGCCACAAAATTCATCGGGGGCCACGCGGACGCGCTGGGAGGAATCGCCTGCGGAGGGCGCGATCTGGTCCGTCGCATATTCCACTTCCGCGAAATCAACGGGGCGTCGCTGGACCCGATGGCCGCCTACCTGCTCCTGCGGGGCATGAAGACCCTGCATCTGCGCGTTCGCCAACAGAACCGGAGCGCGCTCGAGATCGCGCGATTCCTCCAGGGACACCCGCGGATCACCCAAGTGTTCTATCCGGGGCTGGAGTCGCACCCGAACCACGAAATCGCGCGGCGGCAGATGAACGGGTTCGGGGGCGTTCTGAGTTTTGTTCCCGAGGGAGGGTTCGAAGCGGTGAAGCGGCTCCTGCCGCGGTTGCGCTACGCGCACCTGGCGGCCAATCTGGGCGCAGTGGAAACCGTCGCCGGTCCGCCGGCGACCACCAGCCACGTCGAATCCAGTTCCGAGGAACGCAAGGCGGCTGGCATCCCCGAAGCTTTGATCCGCTACTCGGTGGGCATCGAAGATACCGCCGACTTGATCGCCGATTTGCAGCAGGCGCTCGATAAGACGCCTCCGGGACGGGGCTGATGCGGAGCTGGCGCTGGGCTTGTGCGGTGTTTGCGCTTATGATCGTGCTCGTGGTTGCGTGCAGCCACCGCTTGCCTTGGACGGAGGCGCGGGCAACAATCCAGTTCGACAAGACGGACGTGATGCTGCCCATGCGCGATGGCGTCCGCCTGCACACAGCCATCTTTCGGCCAACGAACCGATCCCGCCCGCTGCCGATTCTGCTGGCGCGCACGCCGTATGGGGCCATCGACGATCCGAAAGTGCTGTGGTCGAATCCCAACGTCCAGGCCCTCGCGCCCGATGGTTATACCTTCGTTTACCAGGACATCCGCGGCCGATTTGGATCCGAAGGCCAATTCGTCATGTTTCGGCGACCCGCCAGCCGGCCCGGGGGAGTGGACGAAACCACCGATGCCTACGACACCATCGATTGGCTGGTCCATCACGTTCCGAACAACAACGGCAAAGTGGGGATGTACGGCACCTCCTATGGCGGCTGGCTCACAACGATGGCGCTTCTGCATCCGCACCCCAGCCTGAAGGCGGTTTCCGAACAGGCTTCCCCCGCGGATCAGTTCCTGGGCGATGATTTCCATCACAACGGCGCCTTCCGGCTCAGTTACGGCTTTGAATACGCCGCCATGCTCGAAACCAGCAAGACGGAAGACGTTCATTTCGAGTTCGACCGGAACGATACCTACGAATGGTATCTTGACCTGGGCGCCTTATCCCATGTCAACGAGCGGTATTTTCATGGAGCGATGCCCACGTGGAATGATTTCGTGCAGAATCCCAGTTACGATGCCTTCTGGCAGAAGCAGGCCTTCGCGCCTTACCTGAAGAAGACCTCCGTACCAAACCTGAATGTGGCGGGCTGGTGGGATCAGGAGGACCGCTACGGGCCCGAGAAAATCTATCAGCTTGCCGAGCCGGACGACGCGAAGCATTGGAATGATATCGTCATCGGGCCTTGGAACCACGGGGGCTGGAACCATTGGGGCGGGTCCCGCCTTGGCGCTATCGACTTCGGCCAGAACACCGGCGATTTCTTTCGCAGCCGCGTTCTGGCCCCATGGTTTCGATATTGGTTGCGCGGCGAGGGCCAGCTGCCGCTCTCGGAAGCGCTGACTTTCGAATCCGGTTCGAACCGCTGGCGCCGATGGGCGGCTTGGCCGCCGCGCCAGGGAGTGGCCCGGCGCAACCTTTACTTCCACGCCGGCGGCGAACTGTCGTTCGATCCGCCCTCGGGAGGCGGGGGACAATTCGATGAATACATCTCCGATCCGGCCCATCCCGTCCCCTATCGCCATCGGCCCATTAGCCCCACCTACCCGGGCGGAGGCTGGCCCACATGGTTGGTGCAGGATCAGCGCTTCGTCGAGGATCGTCCCGACGTCCAGACCTGGGAAACAGGCCCGCTCGGCGAAGACGTGGTGGTGGCTGGCGATATCGTCGCCCGGCTGTTCGCCTCCACCACCGGCAGCGATTCCGACTGGATCGTCAAGCTCATCGACGTTTATCCGGAAAACTATAAACCCGACCCGGAAATGGGCGGCTACGAATTAATGATTGCCGGCGAAGTGTTCCGCGGGCGTTTCCGCCACAGCTTCGACCGACCCGAACCGATTGTCCCCGGCAAGGTGACGGAATACCGGATTGACCTGCACACCAGTGACCACGCGTTTCTCGCCGGCCACCGCATCATGGTTCAGGTACAAAGCACGTGGTTTCCCGTTATCGATCGCAACCCTCAGACGTTCGTACCCAACATTTTTGACGCAACAGATTCCGACTACCGGAAGGCGACTCAGCGCATTTTCCGGACGCCGTCGGCGCCATCGCATATCGAACTGCCGGTTGTGGTTTCCGCCCATCACCAGTCGCCGGGAAGCAATGGGCGGTCACCCGCAAGCCAGTGATCCTCGGCGGTCAGCCGACGGAACGGGGGTGCATCGCGACCGGTTCCTTGCAGCCACCGTAACTGCCGGCCCGTCCGTCGCCACCGCCGAAATGTCCGGGAATATTTGGTGCCCAAGAGAGGACTCGAACCTCCACGGCCTTGCGACCACTAGACCCTGAATCTAGCGCGTCTGCCAATTCCGCCACTTGGGCAGGTAGGAACAAAAATTGTGCCCGCAGGCCTCGGGCTTTGTCAATCGCGTGTTCCCCGCATTCGGGGTTCCCCGCATCCGTGCCTTGCTACCGGGCCTTTCTGCTATATAATCCCCTGCCGAAAAAAGCCGGAGGAGTCAACCGGGCCGGGCCCGGTCGAGAGGTGCCCATGACGCTCGATCCCAAGCTGGAGTTGCTGATCATCTTATTCGCCATCTCGGTGGTTGTCTGGCTGGCCCTGATCATCTACCGGGGCCGCCTGGCACGGGAGGAGGAGGACCAGGTGTTTCTGGGGACCACTCCCGAGCGCCTGACCGAGAAAGATAGGGCGATCATGAAGAGGGTGGCGCGCCTGTCCACACCCATCTGGATTGTGGGCGTGCTGATGGTTCTGCTTTTGCTGGCCTCGATTTGCTTGTGGGTCTATCAGGGCTTGATGGCCTGAACTGCCGTGGCGAGCGCCGCTTGCCGGCGCTCCGCCGGGCTGGGGCCTTCGCTCAAGGATTCGTTCCCCCCGGAAAAGCTGGCAGCCGGTGCACGGATTCGCCACGATACCCGCTTCGCCCGGCGGCTGCGCGCGGCGTCGCGGACCGGCGTGGCTGTCTACGGTAAACTTGGCAACCCATGGGGAGAATCGAACCGGGCGTCGGCATCACCGCGGCGACGGCAGCCATTCTGGTGGCCGAGTATGGCCGCACGCGGCGGTGCCGGTTGCCGCTGTATGGCTGGGCGGGACTGGCGATACTGGCGGTGGCCGAATGGCTCATGTTCCGCGGCGTCGAGCCGGTAGCCACCTATTTCACTCCCATCGCCTGGACGGCATATATCCTTGTGGCTGACGCTGCCGTCTTCGCGATCCGCGGCCATTCGCGGCTGCGAAGCGCGCCGGGGCGACTGGCTGGACTGGCGCTGCTCTCGATCCCACTCTGGCTGGTTTTCGAAGCCTATAATCTGCGACTCCGAAACTGGACCTATACCGGAGTGCCAAGTGGTTGGCTGGCCGCAGGGCTGGGGTACGGCTGGTCGTTTGCTACGATTTGGCCGGGGCTCTTCGAGACGGCGGATCTGGTGGAAGCTTTCGGCTGGTTCCTGCCAGGCCGCCCGATCGAGCTGTCGCGCCGGACCGAGCGCGTCCTGGCTTCCGCCGGCCTGCTGCTGCTGGCGGCGCCGTTGTTGCTGCCGCAACGGGCGGCAGCGCGCGAGTTCGGGCTGGTATGGCTGGGATTCGCCCTCCTGCTCGATCCGGTGAATCATTGGCTGAGAAGGCCGTCGATTCTCGGCGATTTCAGCCGGGGCAGGCGCGGGCGGCTATACTCGCTGCTCGCCTCGGGCTGGGTTTGCGGCTGGCTGTGGGAATTCTGGAATTACTGGGCGGCGGCGAAGTGGCACTATATCTTTCCCATGTTTCAGCACTGGAAGATTTTCGAAATGCCGGCGCCGGGTTTTCTCGGGTTTCTTCCTTTCGCCGTGGAATGCTTTGCGATGTACGCGTTTGTTGCCGGGACGCTGCGGTGGCACGGGGAAGCATGAAGCGCCGCCGCCGCGACCCCGCTTCCCTGTCGCCGGCCTGCGTCCCGGCCGCGCGCCCGGCCGTGCTCTTGGTTCTGCTGGCGGCCTTGGCGCTGCTCGCCGCGCCGCGCCCGGCCCGCGCTGCCAGCCCCGGCGTTCCACCGGAAATTCAGAAGGCGCTCGACGACCTCTATGGGGGGAATCCGGATGCGGCGCTCGCCGCCGCCCGCAATTACCAGAGAGCGCAACCCGACGATCCACTCGGCTATCTGCTCGAAGGCGAAGTGCGCTGGTGGACTCTCTATTGCTCGGCAAGCGAAATCAAGTGGGGCATGGTCGATGCCTGGCAGCTCCCCAAGGACAGCCGGTACCAGGCGTATCTCAACACCACGAAGCAGGCCATCCATTTGGCCGAAGCGCAACTGAAGGCGGGCGAATCCGCCAGAGCTCATCTCTACGCCGGCATGGGCTACGCGCTCGAAGCCCGTCTCTACGGCCTGCGGGGGCAAAGCCGCGCCACCGCGCGCGCCGGCGTTCACGGCCGCAAGCATTTACTGAAGGCTCTCGAAAGCGATCCCAGTCTCGCCGATGCCGATACCGGCTTGGGACTCTACAACTACTACGTGGATACGCTTTCGCCGATGGTCAAGGTGTTGCGCTTCTTCATGGGGATTCCCGGCGGCAGCAAGCGCGCCGGCATCCGGCAATTGCGAGTGGCGATGAGCAGGGGCCAGCTCACCGCGGTCGAAGCCAGGTTCTACCTGGCGAAAAATCTGCGCACCTACGACCACCAGTACGCTCAGGCGCGAGACCTGCTCGAACCCCTGGCCAAACGCTACCCCCGGAACCCGGTCTTTCTGCTGGCCCTCGGCGACGTCGAAGCGGAACTGGGCCATGCGGCACAGGCGTCGGCCGAACTGCGCCGGGTCGAGCAACTCGACATTCCCGACGCCGCCTGCGCGCGCCGCTCGCGTGAACTCGCGCGACAGCTCGTGCAAGCAACGCATTGAACGCTGCCGCTTCGCCGCCGGCACTGTCGCCCTCAGCGGCCGCCGCGATGAAACTCGACGAGGCTCATTTCCGTGTTGGCTTCGGTGTCGTGGTTCCGGTAGGTGTAAGAGAGGATGCCGAGCCCGGGAACGAACTGAATGCTGGTGGCGTCGGGCACGGTAACGAATTGGATGGGATAGGCCGTGTAAGCGCCTGCCGGCGCTCCCTTCACGTCGCTAAGCGCCGCGGGCGTCGACTCCCCCACCACCCAGCAGTAGAAGCCGTCGGTGCGCGCCATGCCTTCGAGCCCGCAGAACTTTTTCAACGGGGCCAGCGGCAGGTCGAGAATCAGCTCGTCGTCGGCGACCAAATCAGCGAGCGAGTCGCGGGGATCATCGAGCCGGGCCACCGCCTTCTCGTACGCGAACGCGGGAATCAGGTAATACTTGTTTTCGCCCGATTGGACGATCAGGCGGTCGGCGGGCTTCACGTCGCCCTGGGCCCCGTTCAAATCGTAGAGGTAGCCGCGCACCACCGCCCCGACAATCGCGTTGCGGCGAATCACCTGCCGCACTTCCATCCGCCAATGGACTTCCTTTTCAGCGTGCTCGGTGGCTCCGGGTACCCTCCAACGCACCAGCCCGTCGTAGAGCCAATAGGTTCCCTGCGAGAGCGGGAACGCCGCGCTTGCGGCGGGCTGCTGCCGCGACCGGCCTGCGGTCGCGCAGACAAAAGCAAGTGCCAAGCCGATGGCGAGTGACAGTAGGGACGAAGGCTTGACCGGCGGCGCCTGCCTTTGCCCTGGGCTCCCGGCTCCCATCTTCAGTCACCTCTCTTCGATTCGCATTCGGATTCCGTGTTTCGGCCGCAGCGTTACCAGTGGTTCCGGCACTACCCCGCGGCCCGGCGCCAGCCGAAATCGGAACCGCGCCGCCACCGTTGCGATCACCAGCGCCGCTTCCATCAATGCAAAGGGTTGGCCGATGCACCGGCGCGGTCCGCCGCCAAAGGGGAAGTAAGCGAACGGGTGGGGCGCGGGCGCCTCCAGCCAGCGTTCCGGGCGGAAGGCGAGCGGATCGGAGAAATGGCGCGGGTCGCGGTGGGCCACCCAGGCCGACATCAGGAAGGTGGTGTCCCGGGGAAAATGATAACCGTTCAAATCGATTGGCTCGGAAGACGTTCGGCCGATGGTGTAGGCGGGGGGATAGAGCCGGAGCGATTCGTTGACCACCGCTTGCAAGTAGGGCAGCCGGTCGAGATCGTCCGCCGTTGGCGGCCGGCGGCGCAGGACGGCATCGATTTCGGCGTGCAAGCGCGCTTCAGCGGCGGGGTTTTGCGCCAGCAGGTACCACGTCCATGCCAAAGTCAGCGCCGTCGTTTCATGGCCGGCCAGGAGCAGGGTCATGGTTTCGTCCCGCAATTGGCGGGCCGACATCCGCGTGCCGTCTTCGTCGGCGGCTTCCATCAGCCGGGAAAGAAGGTCGTCCCCGGGCAGGCCGGAGCCGTTGCGCCGCTTTTCGTCGATGAGGCGATTCACCATGCCCTCCAGCAGCGCATAGCCCTGCTCGGCACGGCGGTTGGCTGGCGTCGGGAACTTGCGCGGCAGCTTGATCGGCGCTCGCATTCGGCGCAAATCGCGGCGCATGATCGCTCCCAAGCCTTCGCCCACCGCCACCGCTTCCTCTTTCAACTCCATGCCAAACAGCGTCAGCACGGCGATGCGCAGGGCGATCTGCATCATCTCCGCCGCCAGATCTCGCTCCTCGCCGCCGCGCCAATCGGCGGTGTGCTCCCCCGCCAGCTTCACCATCACCGGGGCGTAGCCGACGATCCGCGCCTTGTGGAATGCCGGCTGGGCGAGCCGCCGCTGTCGTCGCCACAGCTCGCCTTCGCTGGTGAGCAATCCCCGACCAAGCAGCCGCCGGGCCACCAATTGCAGCAAGATGCCCTTGGTGAATTTCTGGTGTTGCACCACCAGCACCTGCTCGACCGTTTCCGGCGAGTTCAGCAGGATCCGCGAGCCGCGCCAGTAACGCAGGCAGGAGACATCCCCGTACTCGCGCCCCAGCCGCTCCAACAAACCGAGCGGATCGCGGAGCAGGGGAAACGTGACCCCAAGCCACGGCAGGCCTCGAGGCCCGGGGGGAACTGTATGGCCGCCGCTCATTGGCGTCCATTCTAGCGCCGGGCTTCGCCCCGGCGACGGAAATACCCTAAGCTGTCTCGCGAGCACCCGATGGCGCGCCTGGAACTCCACGTCGATATCGACGGCCCGCCGGGCCTGGTGGGAGCCTATTTCCTCCCCCACCGGATGACCTATTGGTATGGGCGGGACATGAACTGCCAATTCGAGGTCGAGCGCGGCGCCGACGAATACCGCGCCGGGCAGAAAGTGCGGATCAGCGGGCGGGTGGCCGGGCGGGAAGTGTCGCTGGTGGTGGTGGTAACGGCGTACCAGCGGAGCAGCGTGCTCGAGTGGCGGTTCCGCGACAGCTACGGCGTCAGCGGGCGCCAAAGCTGGGAAATCGAGCCCCGCGCGGAGGGCTCCCGGGTGCGGTTGCGCGACGAATACGAATTGCCGGGCCGCATCGGCCGGCTGTGGGATTCCCTGGTTACCAGGCACGCGGTGCGCGCGCGCGACCGGCGCGACCTCGATCGGCTGAAGCGGCTGGTCGAGCACCGCCCTATTGTCGCGTAACCGAAATACCTTTATCACGGCCCCACACCTGTCACGCTGAGCCCGTCCCGCAGTGCGGGAGCGAAGCATCCCGCTGCTAGGACAGGCTTTTCTACCGGCTCACACGCCACCCCGCCGCCGAAACCCTCTGTCACTTTCTTCAGTTACACAACACTGGCGCCGGGTTTGGCCGCGAAAATCGGATAGACGGTGGCGAGGCGTTTCGGCTAGGTTGGGAGCGAGGACGAACGATGGCAACCCAAACGAATTCCGCAGTGCAGTCCGAAGCCGTTCGCCGCAAAGCCGTCGCCGAGCGCGACTCCCGCTTCGACAACCAATTTGTCTTTGGCGTGCGCTCGACCGGCATCTATTGCCAGCCGTCTTGCCCTGCGCGCCGGCCGCGGCCCGAGCAGATGGTCTTCTTCGACGCGCCCGAGGCGGCGGAACGAAGCGGCTACCGCCCGTGCCGGCGCTGCTCGCCGCGCGGCGATTCTCCGAACCCGCAAGCGAAGCAATTGGCCCGGCTCTGCGGTGAGATGGACCGCATCTTGGCCGCCGAGCCCGATCGCCGGCTGACGCTGGCGCGGCTGGCGCAGACGGCGGGCATGAGCCTGCACCAACTGGCGCGCATCTTCCGTCGGCTTCTGGGGGTGACGCCGCGCCAGTACGTTGACACGCAGCGGCTGCGCGAGGTGAAGGCGCTTCTGCGGCGCGGCGCAAATGTCACCGATGCCCTTTACGGCGCAGGCTACGGCTCGAGCAGTCGGCTCTACGAGCGCGCGCCGTCCCAATTGGGCATGACGCCCGCCGCCTACCGCCGCGGAGGGGAGCGCATCCAAATGCGCTATACGGTGGTTTCCTGTCCGCTGGGCCGGCTGCTAGTGGCGGCCACCGAGCGGGGCATCTCGGCGGTGTATTTGGGCGACTCCGATGCCCGGCTCGCCGCCGAATTGGCGCGCGAATTCCCGCGAGCGTCGATTCAGCGCGACCGTGAGAGCCTCGAGCGCTGGGTCGGCGCCATCGTCGAGCATCTGCGCGGCCGCCAGCCGCTCGCTGATTTGCCGGTCGACGTTCAAGCCACGGCGTTCCAGCGGCGGGTGTGGGAGGAGCTTCGGCGCATTCCTTACGGCGCGACTCGCTCGTACTCCGAAATCGCTCGCGCCATCGGCCGGCCCGGCGCAGTTCGTGCCGTGGCCCGCGCCTGCGCCACGAATCCCGCTTCGATCGTCATTCCCTGCCACCGGGTGGTGCGCGAGGACGGCAGCCTCGCCGGCTACCGCTGGGGACTCGATCGCAAGCGGGCGCTCATCGCGAAGGAAAAGGCAGTCGCGGGCACGTGCCGGTGACCGGCCGGGCGAAGTGGCGTTGGTAGGCACGGTCCTGCCCCGCAAAGCGGGACGGGACCGTGGGCCTTCGTTTCATTCCACTGTCAGCCGCAAGAATTTCTTCTTTCCCGCGCGTAGCAGCCGCGTGCCCGCGCGAGACAGATCAATTTCCAGGCGGATGTCTTCCACGCGTGCCCCGTCCAGTTCCACGCCGCCCTGCTTCACCAGACGCTCGGCTTCGCTGCGCGAGCCGGCCAGGCCCAGATCCACCAGCAAAGCCACCAGGCGGCGCGGCTCGCCTCGAGCGACGCGCCGCTCCGGCGCCTGGTCCGGCTCTCGCCGTTCGCGAAACACCCGCCGGAACTGCTCCGAAGCCTCCCTGGCCGCCGGCTCCCCGTGGAAATCGGCCACGATCTTCGTGGCCAGGCCCATCTTCGCATCCATCGGGTGCAGTCCGCCCGCCGCCACCTGCTGCCGCATCCGCCGAACGCCGTCGGACGCGACGTCGGTCAGCAATTCCCAGTACGACCACATCAGCTCGTCGGAAATCGACATCAGCTTGCCGAACATTTCCGTCGGCGGCTCGGTGATGCCAACGTAATTCCCGTAGGATTTCGACATTTTGCGCTGGTCGTCGAGCCCTACCAGTATCGGCATGGTCAGAATCGCCTGGCCGGGCAGGCCGTACTCGCGCTGGATATCGCGATGCACCAGCAAATTGAATTTCTGCTCGGTGGCGCCCAGCTCGACGTCGGACTTCAGCATCACCGCGTCGTAAGCCGTCAGCAGCGGGTAAAGCAGCTCGTGGATGGCGATGGATTGCGGCGTCGCCACGGCACGCAGTTTTCTCGCAGACGGAAGTGTGGAGTCCGGCTGTGGCAGCCGGGGAGAATCGACACACGAGAGTTGCAGCGAGCTCTGCTGCCGCTTCCACGATCCTCCCGCCTCCAGCCGCGAGCGGAAATCCTCCCGTTCCAGCATCCGCGCCAGCGGGTAGTGGCTGCACAGGCGGACGATTTCCTCGGCGCCCAGCTTCGCCAGCCATTCGCTGTTGTAGCGGATCTCGGTCTTCTGACGATCGAGGATTTTGAAAACCTGTTCGAGGTAGGTGCGGGCATTGGCGTCCACCTCCGCGCGCGAGAGCGGCGGCCGCGTTTCCGACTGGCCGGTGGGATCGCCGATCATCGCGGAGAAATCGCCAATCAGGAAAACGGCAGTGTGGCCCATATCCTGGAAATGTTTCAGCTTGCGCAGCACCACCGTGTGGCCCAGGTGGAGATCGGGCGCGGTGGGATCGACGCCCAGATAAGCGCGGAGCGGTCTTCCCGTTTTCGCCGAATGCTCGAGTTTCGCCTCGAACTCCGCCTGGGGAAGGATTTCCGCCGCGCCCTTCGCCAGGTACGCGAGCTGTTCGTCGACTGGAGGAAACCGGGATGGCGCGTTCATCGGTTCAGCTCGCTGCCGGCGGCGAAATCACTCGCCGGCCGTCGACGCGGTACCGCCCCTCGATCACAATGCGTACCGCTTCGGTGTAGATTCGGTGCTCTTCGGCCAGGATGCGCGCCGCGAGTGTTTCGGTGGTGTCGTCGTCGCGTACTTCCACAACCGCTTGGCGCACGATCGCCCCGGCGTCGAGGCTCTCGTCGACGAAATGCACCGTGCAGCCGGTGAATTTCACTCCGTGCTCGAGCGCCTGCCGCTGCGCCTCGAGCCCGGGGAAAGCCGGCAGCAGCGAGGGGTGAATGTTCAGGATGCGCCCGCGGAACCGCTCGATGAAATACGGCGAGAGCAGCCGCATGAACCCCGCCAGGCACACCAGGTCCGTCTTCGCTTCCTCGAGCGCCGTCACCAGCAGCCGGTCGTACGCCTCCCGCTCCAGCCCCTTCGACGGTATCACCCGCGCCGGAATTCCGCGCGCCGCCGCTCGCTCGAGCCCCGGCGCCCCTTCGCGATTGCTGATGACCAGAGCGAGTTCGGCGCCGGGAATGCGCCCGGCGGCGACGCTCGCCGCCAGCGCCTCGAAATTCGAGCCCCGGCCGGAAAGCAGCACTGCAATCCGTTTCTTCATCGCCGATGCAAAGTAGCACCCGCCGCGGCGGGCGGCAAGCGGCCAAGCGCGCCGAGCGGCCCGCCCCAATCCGTCCATTCACATGCGGGATGTGGAAAGCAGCGCTCGATGCGCCGATAACGGCACGATAACGGCTGCGACAGCCGGGCTTACCACCAGTTGGGGTGAATTCCAAAGCGGATGATATTCGCAATGGCTCGCCACCAGTCATTGATGCGCGGCCAGTGGGCTCGCCGCGGAATAGCGGCGCCGGCAGCCGCCGAGCGCAGCAGACGCAGCATGCCGGCGGCAGGGACCCGTTTTATTTCGCCGTCGAGCGACCGGAAGATGACCCTGCGGCCGTCGTCAATCAAGAATACCGCGGGCCGGGCGATGTTGCGCCTGTCTTTCGGGTCAAGAACGCCCCAGTCCCGCGTCACCCGCCGCTCGGTGTCGCAGAGGAGGGGAAATGGCAGCCTGAGCTGGGCCCGGACCGCCTCCCAGGCCGGGGCGAAATCCACTGCGATGGCCGCCACTTCCGCTCCGGCTCGGCGAAACTCCGGGTAGGCATCGCCGTACTCCGCCAACTGGCGGAGGCAAAATGGTCACCACGCCCCGCGGTAGAAGATCAGCAGCAGCCGCCCGCCGGCGGTCAGGTCCCCCAGCCGTCGCGTCGCCCCCGTTGAGTCCTTCAGTTCGAAGTCCCCGACAATATCGCCTGCTTCGGGCACGAGTCCTCGGGGCGCGGCGGGAGTGGGATGGTTTGTTCTCACTCTGGCTTGGCGGCTTGCGCGATCGGCAAGGTACCGACGTATTTCACCGGGCCGGGGCCCGATTCCACGTGGCCGATCATGTAAAACTTCTCGCGCCGCCGCTTCAATTCCGTCTCCACTTTCGCCAGGTGCCGCGCCGGCACCAGCAGGATCATTCCCGCGCCCAGGTTGAGCGTTCGCAAAAGCTCCGTTTGTCCCAGATTCCCCAACCGGGCCAGATACCGGAAAATCGGCAGCACCGGCCAGGAGCCGAGTTCGACAACGGCGTGGAGATGGCGAGGGAGAGCCCGAGGCAGATTCCCGCTGATGCCGCCGCCGGTGATATGCGCCATCGCCGCCACCCAGCCCCGCTCGATCATTCGCTGGGCGAGCGGCCAGTAGCAGCGATGAGGCTTCAGTAATTCGGCGCCGATTTTGTTGCGTACCTCGGGAACGTAGGTGCCCGGCTTCAGCCGCGCCACTTCGAAAACCAGCTTCCGCGCCAGCGAATAGCCGTTGGTGTGCAGGCCGCTCGAGGGCAGCGCCAGCAGCGCGTCGCCGGCGCGCACGTTGCGGGGATCGAGGCGCCGCGACCGCTCGACGACGCCAACGATGAATCCCGCCAAATCGTATTCGCCCGGCGGGTAGAAGCCGGGCATTTCCGCCGTCTCCCCCCCCACCAGCGCGCAACCCGTTTGCCGGCAGGCGCGGCTGATGCCCTCCACCACCTGCTCGACCACCGCCGGATCCAGTTTTCCCATCGCCAGGTAATCCAGAAAGAAAAGCGGCTTCGCCCCTTGCGTCAGAATGTCGTTGACCGAGTGATGGACGATGTCGGCGCCGACGGTGGTGTGGATGCCCATCGCCGAAGCCACCTTCAGCTTCGTGCCCACGCCGTCGGCGCTCGATACCAGCACCGGCTCGCGCCAGCGCTTCGGGTCGAGAGCGAACAAGCCGCTGAACCCGCCGATCGGCTCGAGCACGTTCTTGGTGAAGGTGCGGCAGGCCAGCCGCCGGATGCGGCTTTTCACCTGATCGGCGGCGGCGATGTTGACGCCGGCGTCGGCGTAACGCATGGCAACAGGTCCTTTTCGAGGCGGCCGGGTCAGCGCGACTGCCGCTCTTCGGCGACTTCCAGTTGCACCAGCTCGGTGGGGTAATGTCCGGTATAGCAAGAGGTGCAGAACTCGTTTTCGCCGCCGCCCACCGCCCGCCGCAGATTTTCGAGCGACAGGTAGCCGAGCGAGTCGGCGCCGACGAATTCGCGGATTTGTTCGATCGAGTGGTTCGAGCCGATCAATTCCTCCCGGGTGGGGGTGTCGATGCCGTAATAACAGGGCGAGATGGTCGGCGGGCAGCTCACCCGCATGTGGATTTCGGCCGCTCCCGCTTCGCGGAGCATCCGCACGATTTTCCTGCTGGTGGTGCCGCGGACGATGGAATCGTCGACCAGAGCCACCCGCTTGCCGTCGAGCAGTTCGCGCACCGGGTTGAGTTTCAGCTTGACCCCGAAATCGCGAATCGATTGCTTCGGCTCGATGAACGTTCGCCCCACGTAATGGTTGCGGATCAAGCCCATCCGGAAAGGGATGCCGGATTCCAGCGCGTACCCGATCGCCGCCGGCACTCCCGAGTCGGGCACCGGCGTCACCAGATCGGCGTTGGCGGGATGTTCCCGGGCCAGCAGCCTGCCCAGCATCTCCCGGCTTTGGTTCACCGGCCGGCCGAACACCAGGCTATCGGGCCGGGCGAAGTAGACGTGTTCGAAAATGCAGAATTGGTGCGGCTTTTCCGGGGCGAAGCGGATGCTCTCCAGCCCGCCGGGGCCGATGCGGGCCATTTCGCCGGGCTCGATGTCCCGCACGTACCGCGCCCCCACCAGATCGAACGCGCAGGTTTCCGAAGCGACCAGCCAGGCGTCGCCCAGCCGGCCGAGGGCCAGCGGCCGGAAACCGCGGGGATCGCGGATGGCGTACATCTCGTCGCGGCTGAGCAACACCAACGAGTAGGCGCCCTCCACCTGGTTGAGGGCCTCGGCGATGGCCCCGGGCAGGTTGCGGGCGGAGCTGCGCGCCACCAGGTGCACGATCACTTCGGTGTCGCTGGTGGTTTGAAAGATGGACCCGCGATGTTCGAGCCGCCGGCGCCATTCGCGCGCGTTGGTGAGGTTGCCGTTGTGGGCGAGGGCGAGGTTGCCCTTGTTGCAATCGATCACCACCGGCTGGGCATTCAGCGCGGCGCTATCGCCGGCGGTGGAATAACGGGTGTGGCCGATGGCGGCGTAGCCTGGCAGTTGCGCCAGCGATTCGGAGGTGAAAAGTTCCTCCACCAAACCCATGCCTTTCAGCAGGGCCAGGCGGCTGCCGTCAGTCGAGGAGATGCCGGCGGATTCCTGGCCGCGGTGCTGCAAGGCGTAAAGGCCGAGATAGGCGAGTTTCGACGCTTCGGCATGGCCGAAGACGCCTACCACTCCACACTCGTCGTGGAAGTGGTCGTCGATGATAGCGGTGTTCATCCGTTCATCCGGGAGCGGGGAGGGGAAACGGCGAGCGCTCTCGCCAGCGCATTCGTCCACAAGTCTTCGAGATCCGCCGCCGGCGCGCGAACGGCCTCGCGGCCGTTGAACGCAATCCGGAATTCGCCGCGCGCCACTCGGCCAAGCGGCAGCACCTTGACGTTATATTTTGCCGCAACCTCCGACAGCCGGGCAAGCTGCCGGCCATCGACGGAAACCACCGCTCGCGCCCCCCGCTCGCCAAATACCGCCCATTCCGCCGGCTCGCTGCCTTCGAGTTCGACTTGCGCCGCCAATCCCCCGGTTCCAAAACCCTTCTCCGCCAGCGTTACCGCCAGCCCGCCCTCGGAAACATCATGGGCGGAGCGCAGCAGCCGGCTCCCGGCCAGCTCGACCAGGGCGTCGATCAGCCGCTTTTCCGCTGCCAGATCGATGGCCGGCGGCGCTCCGGCAACCACGCCGAGGTGAGTCTTGGCGTATTCGCTCGAAGAGAATTCGCGCGCGAGGGTGGCGCGGCCGGCCGCCGCGGCGGTGGCAGCGGAGTCGCCGTCGAGCAGCACGATCCGATCGCCTTCCTGCCGAAAGCGCATTCCCAGTGCGGCTTCGGCGTCTTCCAGGAGACCCAGTATGCCCACGATCGGCGTGGGATCGATCGGCTCGCCCAGCGTCTCGTTGTAGAAGCTCACGTTGCCGCCGGTGATCGGCGTGCCCAGAGCGAGGCAGGCGGCGGCGATGCCGTCGACGGCGCGGCTGAATTGCCACATGACTTCCGGCTTCTCCGGATTGCCGAAATTCAGGCAATTGGTGGCGGCTAGCGGACGAGCGCCGGTTGATGCCACGTTGCGCGCCGCTTCGGCGACGGCGTGCATCGCCCCGACGTAGGGATCGAGCTTGCACCAGCGGCCGTTGCCGTCGGTCGCAAGCGCCAGCGCTCGGCGCGTCCCCTTTACCCGCAACACCGCTGCATCGCCCCCGCCCGGCCCCAACAAGGTGTTGGTGCGCACCATGGTGTCGTACTGCTCCCATACCCAGCGCTTCGAGGCCACTGCGGGCGAAGCGAGCACCCGCTCGAGTCCCGCGCCCAGGTTGGCGCCCTCGAGCGCGAACTCGGCCAGGGGGGCCTGGGACCCGGGCGGCGGCGCCGCGGGCCGGGCGTAAACCGGGCCTTCCTCGCAAAGCGGCCGCGCGGGAATTTCGGCAACCACCCGGCCGCCCTCGAGCACGCGCAACATCCCGTCGGCGGTCACCTGGCCGATCGCAACGGCGTCGAGCCCCCATTTCTTGAACAATTCGATCAGCTCGGATTCCCGGCCGCGCCGGGCCACCAGCAGCATGCGTTCCTGGGATTCGCTGAGCATGACTTCGTAGGGAGTCATGCCGGATTCGCGGCGGGGAACCAGGCCGAGGTCGATTTCGATGCCCGCCTGGCCGCGGGAAGCCATTTCCGCTGTCGAGCAGGTGAGGCCGGCGGCGCCCATATCCTGGATGGCCACCACCGCGCCGCCGGCCATCGCTTCCAGGCAGGCTTCCAGCAGCAGCTTTTCCATGAACGGGTCGCCCACTTGCACGTTCGGCCGCTTCTCCTGCGACTGTTCGTTGAATTCCGCCGACGCCAGCAGCGACGCGCCGTGGATGCCGTCACGGCCGGTGCGCGCTCCCACGTAAACGACGGGGTTGCCGGCGCCGTGCGCTTGGGCCAGGAACAACCCGTCGCGCCGCGCGATTCCCAGCGCCAGAACGTTCACCAGGGGGTTTCGCGAGTAGCACCGCTCGAACCCGATTTCCCCGCCCACCGTCGGAACGCCGAAGCAGTTCCCGTAAAACGAGATTCCTCCGATCACCCCTTCCACCAGGCGGCGGTTGCGCGCCACCAGTTCCGGCGCCGCTTCCGCCGGCTCCCCGATCGGGCCGAAGCGCAGGGAATCCAGCACGGCGATCGGCCGCGCGCCCATCGTGAAGATGTCTCGCAGAATCCCGCCGACGCCGGTCGCCGCGCCCTGGAACGGCTCGACGAAGCTCGGATGGTTGTGCGATTCGATTTTGAAGACGGCGCACAGCCCCTCGCCGATGTCCACCACGCCGGCGTTTTCGCCGGGCCCTTCGATCACCTGCGGCCCGCCCGTGGGCAGGCGCTTCAAATGCGCCCGGCTCGACTTGTAGGAGCAGTGCTCGCTCCACATCACGCTGAAGATGCCCAGTTCGGTGAGGGTAGGGTCGCGGCCCAGAATCTGCCTGGCTCGAGCGTACTCCTCCAGCGTCAGGCCGTGCTCCGCGGCCGTTTGCTCGGTCACCCGCAAATCGGTATCCATCGCCGGCATCGGTGCCTCGGCTGACCTCTTCGGAGCCCGCCAGCGGGCCTCCGGAACATTCCTCTCAGGCTGTCGCTGGGGCCTGGCGCGTCAGGCTTTCCACCAGGGAACGGAAAATCACAAGGCCGTCGGCCGATCCAATCGCAGCTTCGACCGCGCGCTCGGGATGCGGCATCAGGCCAACGACGTTTCCCTCGCGGTTCGAGACGCCGGCGATGTTCCCGAGCGACCCGTTGGGATTGGCGGCGGGATCTTCGCGCCCGTCGGGAGCGACGTAGCGGAACACGATTTGGCCGTGCCGCTCGAGATCGCGAAGCGTTTCCGGCTCGGCGGTGTAGTTGCCGTCGGAGTGGGCGATCGGGATCTTCAGCACCTGGCCAGGCCGGGCGGCGCAGGTGAAGGGAGTGCCGGTGGTTTCCACGCGAATCCACACGTGGCGGCAGATGAATCGCAATCCGCGATTGCGCAGCATCGCGCCGGGCAGCAACCCCGCTTCCATCAGGATTTGGAATCCGTTGCAAATGCCCAGCACCGGCCCGCCACTCCGCGCGAACCGCTCCACCGCGCCCATCACCGGCGAAAACCGCGCAATCGCCCCGGTGCGCAGGTAATCGCCATAGGCAAACCCGCCGGGGAGGATGACCGCATCCAGCCCTTCCAGGGTTGACGATTGATGCCAGATGAATTCCACCGGCTGGCCCAGCACGTTGCCGATCGCGTGATACGCGTCGTGGTCGCAATTCGATCCGGGGAAAACCACCACCCCAAATTTCATCGGGAAACGCCCTCGCGCCGATTGTAGCACGGGGCGCGCAATCGGGTTTTCGGGTGAGTGGAACTCCTTGAAGCGGGATTCGGCGGTTCGTCCATCGTCGCCGAAAACATCCAACGGTTATGTGCCGCGCACAACCTCGCCAAGCACGACCGGATCGAGTGATCCGGCATTTTCGCCGGCAGCGCAGGCGAGGGCGAGCCGCCGGCTCGCCCCTTACAGACCATTTGCCGTGGGGAGATTGGCGCCGCGCCCAAGCCTGCTTACGGCTCGAACCATAGCTCCCGCGCCCGCTGCACTGCCTTCACCACCGCCTTGATCAGGGTGACTCGCAGCCGGCCGTCCTCGAGTTCGAGCAGACCGTCGATCGTGCAGCCGGCGGGGGTGGTGACTGCGTCTTTCAAAAGCGCCGGGTGGGCGCCGGTTTCAAGCACCACTTGCGCGGCGCCCAGCGCCGTTTGCGCCGCGAGCAGAGTGGCGACCTCTCGCGGCAGGCCTACCTTCACACCCGCCTCCGCCAGCGACTCCAGGATCACGTAAACGAAGGCCGGGCCGCTGGCCGAGAGCCCGGTGACGGCGTCCATATGCTTCTCGTCCAGTACGATCGTTTTGCCCACCGCCTCGAACAGTCTGCGCGCCATGGCCAGGTGGGCGTCGCTGGCGTGTTTGCCTCGGGCCAGCGCCGTCATTCCGCAGCCCACCTGGCAGGGCATATTCGGCATGGCGCGAACCACGGGGACGCCGGCGCCGGCGAGCTTCTCGATCGAGGCGATTGGCACCGAAGCGGCGATGGAGATCAACAGCTTGCCGGCGGCGAGCGCAGGACGGATTTCCTCGAGCACTTCGCGCATCGCCTGCGGCTTCACGCAAATCAACACCACGTCCGCCCGGTGCACCGCCGCCAGGTTGTCGGTGCCCACGGCAATCGGGAACTGCCGGCCGAGCGATCGGGCGCGGTCGTCATGGCGAGCGGTGGCGGCGAGGTTCGCCGCCGGAACCAGTTTCCGCTCGAGGAATCCTTGCAGCAGAATGCCGCCCATCTTCCCGGTCCCCAGCACCGCGACGCGTGTCGTGCCCCCATCTTGCGCCGTTGTTGATGTCGTCTTCTTCATAGCCATGTTCCTATTCCGGTCTTCTCGCGCCTTTTGGCCGCTTGAATCGATACCCCTCCGCCGTCGCGATGGGAAGCGTGGACTTTCCTGCGGTCCGGTCGTGCAAAAGCCGCACCCCGAAAACCGCAGGGCGCGGCGCCCGCCAAACCGCCAGAAAGCGCTCAGTAGAGGTCGTACTGCTCCCAGTGGAGCGTGGGATCGGCCTGGATGACGACGTTCTTGTGGATGGCCCGTTCGAGTTCCTCGATCAGGCCGGCTTCGCGCGTCTTCAGGGCTTTGGCAATCTCCGGATGCACCCGCAGGGTGAGGCTGGGCGCGTCGAGTTCGCCGGCCATCTTGCGGGCTTCGGCATCGATCTCGAAGCAGATGGTCGGCACGCTCTTTACCATGCCCGACCCGGTGCAATAGGGACAAGGCTGGCACAGCACCCGTTCGAGCGCCTGCTTGGTGCGCTTGCGGGTGATGGCCACCAGGCCGAATTCGTTGAACGGAAGCACCTTCGAGGGGGCGCGGTCGGCGCGCAGGGCGTCGGCCAGCGCCTGGAGCACCTTTTCCCGGTTGCGCCGCTCCTCCATGTCGATGAAATCGATCACGATGATCCCGCCCAAATCGCGCAGCCGGATTTGCCGGACGATTTCCTTCACCGCGTCGATATTCGTCTTGACGATGGTGTCTTCCAGGCGGTTCGACCCCCGGCCCACGTACTTGCCGGTGTTGACGTCGATGGCGACCAGCGCCTCGGTGTGGTTGATGACGATGTAGCCGCCGGATTTCAGCCACACTTTCGGCCGCAGCGACTTGTCCATTTCCTGCTGCACGCCCATCTCCTCGAAGATGGGTGTTTCCTTGGTGTAGAGCTTCACCCGGCTCACCAAGTCCGGCTGGAACCGGCTGACGAAATCCACCACCCGGGTGTATTCCTCCTCCGAATCCACCCATACCGCGACGAAATCGTGGTTCAGGCAGTCTCGCAGCAGCCGCTCCACCAGGTTGAGGTCGCGGTGCAGAAGCGACGGCGCCCGTCGCTGCTCGGCTTTGGCGCGAATCTCCTGCCAGGTGCGAGTGAGATATTCGGCGTCGGCGCGGATGTCGTCTTCGGTGGCGCCGGCGGCGGCGGTGCGGGCGATGAATCCGCCGGGATGGCCCTCGCGCAGGCTTTCCACCAGGTGCCGCAGCCGGCCGCGGGTTTCGACCGTGCCGATCTTGCGGGAGATGCCCACGTGGTCGAGCGTCGGCATGTACACCAGGAAACGGCCGGGCAGGGCGACGTGGCTGGTGATGCGGGCGCCTTTCTTGCCGAGCGGCTCCTTGTTGATCTGGATAATGACTTCCTGGCCCGCCTTCAGGAGATCGGAAATCTGCTGGGGCCGGCGCGAGGGGGCGTGATGATGCTGGCGGTCGTGCTGCGGATGGCGAAGCCGCCGTCCTCCGCGATGCCGCTCGCGGCTCATCGGCCGTTGGAACGGCGAGCGCAACGGCTGTTCCAGGCGCACGGTAGCCGGTTCGGGTTCGATTTCGGGACTGGGAGCTTCGACGCTCTCGACGACGGTTTCCGGTTCGATTTCGACACCGCCCGGCTCGAGTTCGGCGCCGTTCGACTCTCGCTCTCCGCCCTGGAGCACCTCGGCTTGGCGGACCTCGGCAAGAGTCTCGGTAATCGCCGCGGTTTCCTCGAAGCTCAACTCGTCGGCTTCGGCCGAACCCGCGCGCGATTCGCTCGGCGGGGTCGTCACCGGTGCCGTCTCCACTGGCTGAGCCGGCGCTTCCGGTTCGCGCTCAGCCTGGATGGGAGTGCCTGGCGCCGCACTGGCTTCGGCTTCATACGCGGGCGGTTCTTCGCCGTAGGCAACTGGGGAAGGCACACCGCCCACATCACCCGCGGCGGGAGTCTGCTTCTTCTCCTCTGCTTGGGATTCCGGCTCGCTGGCCGCCGGAGTTTGTCGCGCGGCTTCCGCCTGCTCGCTCGGTCCAGCCGTCTCGAAAGTGGAGCTTTCTGTTCCCGAGGTCGGCTCGTTGGCTTCCGCGGCTGGGAAAACCTCGGCGGGCGACAGCGGCTCGGGAGCGCCCGGGGGCGGAACGCGGTCTTTATATTTTGCCAGCGATTCCCCCGGCAGGATGATGGGAACGTAATTCGGGTCTTCCGGCGGTCCGGGCCGCGACGGAGCGTATTTCGACGGTGGCAGGTTGCGCCCCCCGGAACGCCCCCGCCTTCCGCGAGGACCGAAACGGTCGCGGCGATCAAACCGGCCGTGGCGCGGCTCGAGTCGTGGCGGGCGCTCGTACCGGGGCACGTGCTCGGCGACGGGTGGCGCCGGCTCGGCTGTCGGCGGGGGAGCCGGCTCGGGCGCGGCCTCCTCGACGGGAATCACGGTTTCCGTTGGTGGGACCGGCCGACCCTGGTTTTCGGCGCCGGCTTGTTCGTCCTCTTCGAGTTCTTCGAGCACGTCGCTGACGTAAAGGAAGGCGTCGGTATCGAGGCCGATATCGACGAAGGCGGACTGCATGCCGGGAAGCACGCGGGTCACCCGCCCCTTGTAAATGCTGCCAACCAGCGCGAATTCCTTTTCGCGCTCGATGTAAATCTCACATAACTGGCCATCCTCCAGGATGGCAACCCGCGTCTCGTGCGGGGTGGAAGAAATGATCAATTCTTTCGACATGGAAACTCCCCGGGACCGGCGGACGCCCGCCCGCGGGACGCGCGCTTCGGCGCCTCCCGACGGCAACGTGTTGGGCGGTGAATTTCATCCCGCGCGTCCGCATCGTGTCCCCGATAACGAATTTCTGGTCCGGGCTCAGTTGACGAAGCGCCGCAGGCGCACACTCATCACCAGGCCCAGCGCCATAAAAACAAACAGCGTGGCCGATCCCCCATAACTCACCAGCGGAAGCGGGATACCGGTCACCGGCATCCAGCCGATCACCATCGCTGCGTTCACGAAAACGTGGAACCCCAGTATCGCCGCTACGCCCCCAACCAGGTACATGCCCGCCCGATCCTTCGCCTGCTGAGCGTTCAGGATCAGGCGCAACAGCAATCCCGCGTACAACAACAGTGTCAAAAAGACCCCGGCAAATCCCATTTCCTCGCCGAGGGCTGCCAAAATGAAATCCGAATAGCGCACCGGAACGAAGCCCAACTGGTTCTGGCTGCCTCGCCCCAGCCCCTTGCCCCACAAACCTCCCGACCCCACCGCGATTTCCGATTGCAGAATCTGGTAGCCGCTGCCCCGCGGATCCTCCTCGGGCTTCAAGAACGAGGTGATTCTGGCCTTCTGGTAAGGCTTCAAAACGAAATGCCAGGCCACCGGGACCGACAACACCCCCAAAACCACCAGCACCAGCGCGTGCTTCCATCGGACCCCCGCCAGGAACGCCCCGACAATCGCCACCGGCACCAGGGTGAGCGCCGTGCCCAGGTCGGGCTGCAGCAGAACGAGCCCCAGCGGCAGGCCCACGACCGCTCCGATTTTTACTAAGTCGGCGAATGTAAGCCGGTCCGTGCGCACTCCGCAAAGGAAGCGCGCTAACGCGATGATTATAACTAACTTCGCGAGTTCCGACACCTGAATTGGTATTCCGGCGATCTCCACCCACCGCCGGGCTCCAAAATGCGCGTGTCCCACCACCAGCACCGCGGCGAGCGCGCCGAGCGTCGCCAGGTAAAGCACGCCGGCACGATCGATCAGCCACTGGTAATCCACGTGCGCCAGCAGCCACAGCGCCGCAAAGCCCAAACCGATCCAGCCCAATTGCCGCCAGGCCATCGCCGACATCGCGCCGTGCCGCGTGGCCGAGTACACCTCCAGCAGGCCCAGGCAGCAGAGCGCGGCCACCAGCAGCAGCAGCCACCAGTCCAAGTCGGCGCTCTTCACTCGGGTGCGCATCAGTGCTGCCTAACGGAGCGTTTCACACGGAAGCGGCGTGCGGCGCAACCCGTCTGGGGTTCTCGCGGAAATCGGCACACCCCTCCTTGCTAACGGCATGCTTCCCCATCCCGAATTCTCGGGTCGGCGGGACTTTCCCCGTTCCGCTCGCGCCGCGGCCATTTCCCAAGGCTTCGCTCGGGAGCCTGGATTCGAGGGAGAGGCGTCACCCTGCTGCAGACAGGGGGCGCTACTGCACCCCGGCAGGCTCCGCCGGCCTGGCGCGGATCTCGTTATCGGTGTACTGCTCGGCGCCATGGCTCTTCTCCTGGTAATAGGCGCGAATGATGTCCCGTGCGACGGGAGCGGCGGCCGAAGCGCCGTGTTCGCCGCCCTGCACCAGCACCGCCACCACGATTTCCGGATCGCGCTTGGGGGCGAAGCCGACGAACCAGGCGTTGTCGAGAAATTTCCTGGCGTCGCCGGCGCGATGGAACCCTTCATCGCTGATCACCTGGGCGCTGCCGGTCTTGCCGCAGAATTCGATCCCTTCCAGCCGCGAGGCCGCCGCCGTCCCGCCCTCGTTCACCACGCCGTACATGGCGCCGGTCAACTGGCTAACGGTGTCCTGGGAGAGTGGGAATCGGACGTCGGGGTCGGGGCCGGTCGTGGCGAGCAGGTGGGGCTGCTTGAAGTCGCCTCCCATGGCGATGCCGCCGATGCTGTAGGCCAACTGGAGCGGGGTGACGATTGTCGCGCCCTGGCCGATGGCGACGGAAATCGTCTCCCCGGGGTACCATTTCTGATGGTACAGGCGCTCCTTCCAGGCTTCCGAGGGCACCAGACCGGGTTCCTCGCCCGGCAGATCGATGCCGGTGCGCCGGCCCAGGCCCAAATGGCCGGCGAAATAGGAAATGCGATCGATGCCCAGCCGCATCCCGACGTTATAAAAGAACACGTCGCACGAATGAACGATGGCGTTGTGCAGATTCACCCGGCCATGGCCCTTCTTGTCCCAGCAGTGGAACACCCGGCCGTAGAACACGGCGCTCCCAGGACAGAACGCGGTGAAATCCTCTACCGGCACTCCCGATTGCAGCATTGCCGCCGCCAGGATGATTTTGAAAACCGATCCCGGGGCGAGTTGGGCCTGGATGGCGCGGTTCAGCAGCGGGCGGGCGGGGTCGTCATTCAACTGTTTCCATTCGGCGGAGGTGATCCCGCGGGCGAACTCGTTGGGATCGAACGCCGGCCGGCTGGCCATCGCCAACACCTCGCCGGTTTGGGGATCGAGGGCGACGACGGCGCCCGGCTTGTCGCCCAGGTCGTTCGCGGCGACGGTTTGCAAGTCGGTGTCGATGGTCAATCGAATCGGCTTGCCGGGGATCGCCGGGGTTTCCTCCAGGGTGCCGCGAGCGCGGCCGCGGCTGTCAACGATCACCCGGCGGCTGCCGTCAACGCCCATCAAGACGTCGTTGTACTCGCGCTCCAGCCCGAACTTGCCGACGACGTCCCCCGGCCGATAGCGGCCATGGCTGCGGGCGATGTCCTCGGGGCTGACTTCGCCGACGTACCCGAGCACGTGTGCCAGGTACCCGTTGGCTGGATAGCGGCGACGGTGCACCGCCAGCAGGTCCAAACACGGAATGTCGGCGCGATGCGATTCCACGAAGGCGATGTCCGCCGGCGATGCGTCGGACTTGATCACCAGCGGCTGGTAGCGCGGCAAGCTGGCCGCGCTCTCCACCTGATCGCGCAGATCGCCTGGGTCAAGGCCGAGTCCGTCGGCGATTGCCGCCAGGTGCTGGCCCACCAGTTCGGGAGAATCGCGATTGAGCAGCACACTGAACCCGGGGTAGTTGTCGAGCAGGACCTTGCCCTTGCGATCGAGGATGCGGCCGCGCGGGGCGATGATCGGGACGGTGCGGATGCGGTTGCGGTCGGCGAGTTCGGCGTAATGCTGGCTGTCGAGCACTTGCAGCCGCCAGAAGCCGAGCAGCAGCAAAGCCACCAGCGCCATCAACAGGTACGAAAGCACAGCCAGGCGCGTCAGCGGCAATTTCTGGTCGTCGTCAATCCGGTGAACCAAGGACCCTGCGCTCCACGCGCCTCGCGCTACACCCAGTCGCTAAACCTAACACCCTGCATCCCTTCCCGCAACAGTGCTTCGACTGGCCCGTAGCCTTCTCTTGCCCCCCTCACGACTTCCGCAGCCGGTCCATCTGCGGATAGATCAGCACCGCCAGTGCCGCCGTCGCCACCGACCCCGCCAGCCAGTACCGGTTGATATAGGGCCCCGGCTGCGCCAGCAAGTAACGCCGTATCAACGCCAGGATGCCCCGTTCGAGATCGTAGAACAAAAAGGTCAGCCCAAACCGGCTCAGCGGATGCTCGACGTCCAGCCGGAACCCGATCCAGGAAGCGCCGTACCCCACCACCGTCTGCGCCATCCCATAGATGCCGAGCGGGAGATGACTTACGGCGTCTTGCAGCAGGCCTATCACCATGCCCAAAAGCAGCCCAGGGCCTGGGCTGCGCCGGCTGAGCCCGAAATAGACCGTGACCAGCAAGGGCAGTTCCAGTACTTCGGCATGGGGGATATATTTCGGCAGAAACCCTTGCAGAAACAAGGCCGCCGCTGCCGTGCCGGCCGTCGATCCGGCATGATACTTGTTCACCTGAACAAACGATTCGTTTTCGGCAGCTAATGCCATCGCTTGTGACCGGCGCCGCCGAGGTTTCCGGAGCGCCCGGCAGGATTCTGGTGGCCTGCGCCAGCCGTCGTGCGGCTGCTCGCCTGGACCTAATCGCGCGTTTACCGGTTTCGTCCGGCGGTCGTATCACCGGCCGTCGGCGGCCCCGACGGCGGCTTGGGATGCAGCTCGATCACCAGCACCTCTTCCAACCGGTCCAGCCGGGCGGCCGGTCGCAGGCTGATTTTCTGGAACGGATTGGCGGGCCGGGTGGAGACGACGGTGCCGACCGGCAGCCCCTTGGGGAATATCTGGTCGAGTCCGCTGGTGAGCACCGGCTCGCCTGCAGGCACCTTTTCATCGCTCACCACGAAGTCCATCGACAGGTCCGGACCGCCGGTGCCCTTCACGACCCCCTCGGTGCGGGTGCCCGCGAGCAGCGCCCCCACCCCGCTTTCGCGATCGGTGACCAGCAAAACCTGCGAGCTGGCCGGATAGACATCGAGAATCTTGCCGACCACCCCGTCCGGCGTGATCACTCCCATATTGCCCCGCACGCCGTCGTTCCAGCCGCGATCGATATAAACCACCCGGGTGGTGGCCGCTGGGCTGGCGCTAATCACTCGCGCCGCCAGCAGCGGCAATTCGGTGTGCGCCTGGCGGAACGCGAGCAAGCCGGCCAGCCGGCCCGCCTCGTCGGCGCGGCTCTGGAGCTGAACCATCTGCAACCGGAGCTGGTCCAGTTCTCCGCGCAGGCGGCGGTTATCGGCGCGGGTGCGGCGCAGATCGATGTAGCCGGACCATAGTTCCCGCATCCAGTCGATCGAGTTCGTTCCCGCGCGTTCGGCGGGAGTCAATGTTTCCACCGCCCACACCCGGATCAGCCGGATGTTGCGGTCGCGGCGGATCTGGAAAGCGAGCAGGAGCACCTGGGCGCCCACAACCGCCGCGAGGAGCAGGAGCGGCCGGCGCGGCGCCAGTGCGGTCATGGGAGTAGCGGACTCAGTCGATGCACACTTGGCGGAGCAGCTTGAAATCGCTCAGCATCTTGCCGGTGCCCAACACCACCGACGCCAGCGGGTCGTCGGCAATCGAAACCGGCAAGCCGGTTTCCTCCCGGATGCGTTTGTCCAGGTTTTTCAGCAACGCTCCCCCGCCGGTCAGCACGATGCCGCGATCGCTGATGTCCGCCGAAAGCTCAGGCGGGGTGCGCTCGAGCGCCACGCGGATGGCGTTGATGATGATGCTCACGCATTCGGACAGAGCCTCGCGGATTTCGGCGTCGTCGATGGTGACGGTCCGGGGCACGCCCTCGATCAGGTTCCGCCCCTTCACTTCCATCGTCAGTGGCTTCTCCAGTGGATAGGCGGAGCCGATCTCGATCTTGATTTGTTCGGCGGTGCGCTCGCCGATCAGCAGGTTGTACTTGCGCTTCAGGTAATTCATGATGGCTTCGTCCATCTCGTTGCCCGCCACCCGCACCGACCGCGAGTAGACGATTCCGCTCATCGAAATCACCGCGATGTCGGTGGTCCCGCCTCCGATATCCACCACCATGTTTCCCGAAGGCTCCTCGATCGGCAGCCCCGACCCGATCGCCGCCGCCATCGCCTGCTCCACCAGATACACTTCGCTCGCCCGCGCCCGGTACGCCGAGTCCTGCACCGCCCGCTTTTCCACCGGCGTGATTTCGCTGGGCACGCCGATCACGATCCGCGGATGCACCAGCAGCCGCCGGTTGTGCGCCTTCTGGATGAAATAGGCGAGCATCCGCTCGGTCACCTTGAAATCGGCGATGACGCCGTCCTTCATCGGCTTGATCGCCACCACGTTGCCCGGCGTCCGCCCCAGCATCTCTTTCGCCTCCCGGCCCACCGCCACCACTTCCGCCCGGGTCTTGTTGATGGCGACGATCGACGGCTCGTTCACCACGATCCCCTTCCCGCGCACGAACACCAGCGTGTTTGCGGTCCCCAAGTCAATGGCCAAGTCCGAGGAGAACAAACTCAGAACCGACCGCAGGCTGTAACCGTTTTTCAGGAATCCAACCACCGTTTCGCCGCCACGATTGGGGTCCGATCCGCGCGCCCGCTTCCGCCGGCCGAAGGCGGCTTGGCGAGGAGAGTTTTCGGAGGAGCATCACGACGGCGGGCGCCGGCCTCGGCCAGGCCGCCTTGCGGATTTCTCCTCCCGAATTCGCCGGTTCGTTCAGGTCCTGCCGCGTCAGCCCAGTTGAAACGCTGGCGAGGTTTCAAGCTCGCTCAGCGCACGATCGCAAACTAAAGAGCGAATGTAGCATAGCAGTAATGGCCTTTCAACCGCAGCAACGGCCAGCGGGCCGATCAGTCAACAGTTGCGGCCGGTTCGGTTCGTGTCCGGGGTGGCCGCTCCAGCAACGCCCCGTGCGCCACGGCTTGTCTGGCCTGCCTTGGATAGGATGGCTGCGAACTGTCGTTGAAGGAGAGCGTGGGGCCGGGGTGTTGGTTTGGGGCGAGGACCTCGACGGGGACAACCCTTATGGGCATTCGTGTTGGCCTGAGGTAATCCCTGCCATCACGACCGCTTGGCGGCGAGTATGAATCGCTTCTCTGTTCGCGCTGCCCACAGGCCGCAGCACGGTGAATCCAGGGGGAGGGTCCAGGGTGAACGCTTTCGCCTCGCCTGTCCACGGCTCATTCCCGGCAGGGATGGCGCCGCTTTCGGTTGACCCTCGCCGGCTGGATCCCCTCTCCCGGAACCATCGCGTGCTCGATCCCCCTTATATCGATGGGTTGCTAGCCATGGGCTTTACAGCGCGCCAGCTATAACCGCGACGCCAACGACTACAACATCCGCATCGCCCACGTCCCTGCCAACTTCGTTGCCGCCCTGCGAGGCTTCCTCCCCCATCCCCTTTTCCAGGTCGCCGCCACCGACACCGGAGACGTCAAGATGACTTTCACCTGATCCCCTCGAGCGGCCTCGCGCGAGCCCCGGCACCGCGGACAGGTTCGCGCCGCTTTTGATGGCCTTCCTGTGCGAGAATGGGCGGCGCTGCAGCCTGATTCTCCGTGCGGAGCCCGGCAACCGCGTGAAAGCGCTGGTCATCGGCGGTACCCGCAATCTCGGTCCTGCGCTGGTAAAGGCGCTCGTCGCCGCCGGCTATCAAGTCACCGTGTTCAACCGGGGGCAGACGCCGGGCGCTTTGCCAGCCGAAGTCGAGCGCCTGTACGGCGACCGAAGCGATTTCCACCAACTCGCCGCCGCCCTCGCCGGGCGCTCGTTCGATCTTGTCGTCGATACCACCCTCTACAACGGCCCAGACGCCGAAGCGGCGACCCGGATTCTCGGCGGCCGCGTCGGCCGCTACGTCTTCCTCAGCTCCGGGCAGGTGTACCTGGTGCGAATCGGTCCCGAGCGGCCGTTTCGGGAAGAGGACTACGATGGCCCGGTGATGGCTCGGCCGCCCGAGCGCGACGCCTACGATCTCGCCAACTGGCTCTACGGCGCCGAAAAGCGCGATGCCGAGGACGCCTTCAGCCGGGCGTGGGTGGAGCGGCGATTCCCGCTCACCAGCCTGCGCCTGCCCAACGTCAATAGCGAGCGCGATCACCGCGAACGCATCTGGGGCTATCTCGCTCGCCTCCAGGATGGCGGACCCATTCTCGTGCCCGAGGGCCCCGGCCTTCCCCTGCGTCACGTCTATGGCGACGATGTGGTGCAAGCGGTCCTGCGGCTGGCACGGTCGGACACGGGGATGGGCCGAGCCTACAACATCGGCCAGGACGATACGCTTTCCATCGACGAATTCCTCCCGCTCCTCGCTTCCCTGGCGCGCCGGCCGCTGCGGATCGTGCGCTTGCCGCGCGAGCGGCTCGAAGCCGAGAGACTGTTGCCGGCCTGCTCGCCCTTTTCCGATTCCTGGATGTCCTGCCTCGACAATCGCCGCAGCAAGCAAGAGCTAGGAATGGTCTATACGCCTTTCGCGAGCTATCTGGGACGAATCGTCACCCACTACTCTGAGCATCCGCCGGCATTGCCCGAAGGCTATCGCCGGCGGCCGGTCGAGCGCGCGCTCGCCGAAGCCGCCGCCCGCTCCGGCGCCGCCTAGTGTGGTGTAACTGAAATAGCTTTCTCACGGCCCCACACCTGTCATGCTGAGCCCGCCGCGGCGGGCGAAGCATCCCGTGCCAGGACAGGCTGTTCTACCGGTTCAGACGCCACCCCGCCGCCGAAACCCTGCGCCACTTTCTTCAGTCACACAACACTAGCCCCGCCGTCCGGGTAGTGGGTCAGTTTGGCAGTGGCACGGGCACTCCTGCCCGTGCGCCGTCCCAACCCCCCAAATCACGCATCTCCCGACATCCCCTAAACTCTTCGGCTGTAATTCTCGCCAGACTGACCCACTACCGCCGTCCGATTGATTTTCGCTCCCCACGGGTTTACCCTCCCAGTGAGGCATCACGGGGCCGAGATGCGCCTCTTTGCTCTCCTTCCGGCAATTCTCCTGCTTGCGGCGCAGGCACCCCCAACCCTTGCTCAAGACTCCCCAAAGGCGCCGTCGTCCCTGAATATCCTGGCAGCCAAATCCATTTACTTCGACGACCAAACCGGCGTACCCGCCGTGGGGAACAAGGCCTTGGCTCAGCTGAAGCGATGGGGCCGGTTTCGGATCGTTTCCGACCGCAAACAGGCCGACTTGGTCTTCCTGCTTTCTGCGGACCCCTACAAGGGCGGCTACATCATCCTGTCGGGAGGGCAGACGGGCACCATCGACGGACAGGGTAAGATTCAGGAGGACACCGTTCCCAACTTCAACGTCGCAGCTCCAGTCCGTTACGCATACCTGACCATCATTGACCCGAAGACCGGAGTCAGCCTCTGGAGCCGGTCCCGCCGATGGGGCGGCCTGCTGACAGGGTTTAATAGCGCGGGCGAGCGTTTGGTCAAAGAATTGGAAAAAGAGACCAAGAATTAGACCCGCTGCGCAGCCCTGCCATAACTGTCGTGCAGGAACCGGAGCTGGGAGGTCGCTGGCCCCGTCCCCGCCATCAGCCTACTGGGAAGCCACGACGCGCCGCGGGTGCGATTCGGCCCGCTCGATTTGTGGGCCAGCCGGCGGTTCACTATAATGAAGCTTTCGGTGGTGTTCGCTTGTTCGACCTTCACAGCCGCGACACGATGGTGAAAATCGTCCTCGGGGTGGTCCTAGGGATGGTTTCGCTGGGCATGCTGCTCTACCTGGTGCCCATGCCCACCACGCCGCTCGACGCCGGCTCCGACGGCCTGGCCGACGTTGGCGGCCAGCGAATCTCCGTCGCCGACGTCCAGCGCCAGATCAACCTGGTGGCCCAGCGACAGCAGCTTCCCCAGCAACTGCGCGGCTTCTACGCCCAGCAGATTTTCGATCAGATGGTGTTCGCCCGGCTGCTGGTGCTGGAAGGCGCGAAGCTGGGTATCGCGGTCAACGACCAGGACGTCGCCAACGAGATTCACCTGATGATGCCCAACGTGTTCCCCGGCGGCAAGTGGGTTGGCGCCGACCTGTACGCGCAAATCGTGCAGCAACAAGCGGGCATGAGCGTCGAGGAGTTCGAGCAGCAGGTCCGGGAGAGTTTGCTCCAGCAAAAATTCCGCGAGCTGGTCACCGCCGGAGTCTCCGTGAGTCCCGCCGAAGTGCGGGATGAATTCCGCCGTCGGAACGAGAAAGTCAAGCTGGATTACGTTGCGGTGGATCCCGCGGTTGTCGCGGCCACGATTCACCCTGCCGACAGCGACCTCCAGGTTTGGTACAACGCCCACAAAACCGATTACCAGGTTCCCGAGCAGCGCTCGGCCAGATATTTGCTTCTCGATCAAAACCTGCTCCAGCAGAATACGAAGATTCCCGACGCCGATCTGCTCGCCGATTACAACCAGCACATCGACCTCTACAAGGTCCCCGACCGCGTCCACGCCGAACACGTCCTCTTCATGACCGTCGGCAAGACCGACGCCGAAATCGCCGAGATCCAGAAGCAAGCCCAGCAAGTGCTCGGCAAGCTCCAGCATGGCGGCGATTTCGCCAAGCTCGCCAAGCAGTACTCCCAGGACCCCGGCAGCAAGGACAAGGGCGGCGATCTCGGCTGGCTCGTTCGCGGCCAGACGGTGCCTGAATTCGAGAAAGTGGCGTTCAGCCTGCCGGTGGGCGGGCTCTCCGGCCTGGTGAAGACGCAGTACGGCTTTCACATCATCAAGATCCTCGGCAAGGAAACCGCCCACACCAAGACCTTTCAGGAAGTGCGCGGCCAGATTGAACAGAGCATGCTGGCCGATCGTATCCAGCAGCAATCCGACCAGATCGCCGATCGCATGTCCGATATCGTGCGGCGGTCGAATCGCCAGCCGCTGGAATCGGTCGCCGCTGCGCTCGGCCCGGAGTTGAAGCCCGACCTAGTGCTGGGGGAAACGCCGCTGGCGAGCGTCAGCCAGCCGATTCCCGACCTGGGGAATTCCAACGATGTGCGCGACGCGCTGTTCGCGCAGACGGCGGGTCAGTTGAGCTTGCCGATCCACGTGCAGCGGGGATACGTGATCGTCTCGGTCGATAAGATTGTGCCCGGCCATCAGGGGACGTTCGCCGAAGCGCGCGGCCGCGTGCAAGCCGATTTGGTCAAGCAGAAAGCCGCCGAACTGGCCCGCACCGACGCCGCCGAACTCGCCGCCCGGGTCAAGCAGGGCCAGAAGCTCGACGTCGCCGCCAAGGCCCTCGGTCTGGAAGTGAAATCCGCCGACTTCTCCCGCACCGGCAACGTTCCCGGAGTGGGCACCGCCACCCAGCTTGCCGCCGCCTTCAGCGCCCCGGTGGGCCAGTGGAACGGACCGCTGCAGTTGGGCTCGAATTGGGTGGTCTTCAGCGTTACCGCCCACGAACTTCCCGCCGAAAGTGATTTCGCCTCCCAGCGCCAATCCATTCAGCAGGAATTGCTTTCCACCAAGCAGGACGCCGCATTCGAAGCGTTTCGCCGCGCGCTCGAAGACCAGATGAAGCGCGAGGGCAAGCTTCAGATCAGCCCCCAGAACCTCAAGCGCCTCACCAACACCAACAACCAGCAGGGCTAGAAGCAGCCGCACAACCTCCTGGTATCGAAGGTCGCGGCTTAAGCCCCGGCATCACCTCGCATAAAGCGTACGGGCTTTCGCGCTGTTTGCGTCCTTGCGACTTTCGTCGGGAAGTCCCTGAAACGGTCGCCGCAGGGTTGAGCAATGGCTGTTACTGTTCCCTGAGGATCACTTCTCCGTGGGCGATGACCGTGTCTTCGATCGCGATCCGGTATTTGTAACTGCCGGGTTTGGTTCCCGGGCGCGGCGTGCCGCTCATCAAGCGCATGCCGGGCGGCGCCTGAAAGACATTCGAGCCGAAGGGACAGCGCTTCGGATCGAACTCGATTTTCAAGTTGCCTGCTTCCGAAAACCAGGTCACTTGCTCCTGCGGCCTGATGACCACCGTTTCCGGAAGCGCACCCACCAGAACGATTTTTTCCGCCATAGCCGTTATGCCCGCCGCCTGTCCCGCCGTGAGTCAGACCAGTTCGCCCACCGCCTTCGCGATGCACCCCGCCGAGATGCCGAACGCATCCAGCAATTCCTCGGGCTTGCCGGAGTGCGGCAGACGGTTGACCGCCAAGTGCCGCGCCGCCGCCGGCCCCGCCCCCGTCCCCGCCAGCGCCGCCAGCGCCGCTTCCCCCAGCCCGCCTTCGGCGTAGTGGTCCTCCACGATTGCCAGGCGGCCGCCGGCAGCGCGCACCTCGGCGCCCAGCGCCGCGCCGTCAATCGGCTTCACGCAATACAGGTCGATGACCCGGGTGGAAATGCCACCGGCTTCGAGCTCGTCCGCCGCGTGCAATGCCTCATGAAGGGTGACGCCCGCGGCGACGATCGCCGCGCGGTCGCGGTCGCTTCGCCGCAGCACCTTGAACCCGGGAACGGGAAATGCGGCGTCGTTGGGGTAGAGCACCGGGGTTTTCGGTCGGCTGGTGCGGATGTAACAGATGCCCGGCTGGCGCGCCGCCGCTTCCACCAGCCGCTCGGCGGAAACACCGTCGGCCGGATACAGCACCACCGAGCCCGGTACCGCCCGGAAAGCGGCGATGTCTTCGAGCGCCATTTGCGAGGGCCCGTCTTCCCCAATCGAAATCCCGCAATGCGAGCCGGCCAGCTTGACGTGGCTGCGGCTGATGGCCGCCATCCGCACCTGATCGAACCCCCGGCCGAGGAAGCAGGCAAACGTGACGGCAAAGGGAGTGAAGCCGCGCGCGCTCAATCCGACGGCCGCGGCAATCATGTTTTGCTCGGCGATGAACCCCTGGAAGAAGCGATCGGGAAAGGCTTCGCGGAACGTCTGGGAGAAGGTGGAGTTTTGCACGTCGCCATCGAGCACCACCGCCGTCGACAGCGCCGCCCCCAGCTTCTTCAAACCCGTCCCGAATGCCTCGCGCGTCGAGACGCTCTGCCCAATCGCGTAGTCCGGCGCTGCTGGCGCGGGGAAATCGGTTCGCGGGCGGGGAGGAACCCGGGCGTAGCTCTTCGGGTCGGGCGGGGGCGCCGGGGTCACCGCACCCACTTCCGCCAGCGCCCGCGCGAGTTCGTCCTTGTTGAAGGCCTTGCCGTGCCAGCCTTCCTTGTCGGCGACGAAACTGACGCCGTGTCCCTTCTCGGTGCGGGCGATGATGGCATAGGGGGTGCTGGCGCCGCGGGCGCGGTCGAGCGCGGCGAGCACCTGCGGCACGTCGTGTCCGTCGATGACTTCCGCTTGCCAGCCCTGGGCTTCAAACTTGCGCCGGTAAATTTCGGCGTCCTTCGCGTACATGGTGCGCTGGCTCTGCCCGAGCGAATTCACGTCGGCCATCGCAATCAGGTTCGCGGTCTTGTAATAGGCCGCCAGCGCCGCCGCTTCCCATACGTTGCCCTCCGCCATCTCCCCGTCGCCCAGCAGAACGTAGATCCGGATCGGCCGCTGCTCCAGCCGCGCCCCCAACGCCAGGCCCAGCCCTACCGAGAGTCCTTGGCCCAGGGAGCCGGTGGCGGCGTCCACGCCGGGAACCCGCGGGGTCGGATGGCCCTCGAGTTCGCTCGAAAACTGCCGCAGCGTCATCAGCCGGCCCGTCGGAAACACGCCTGCTTCCGCCAGCGCGGCGTAAAGAATCGGCGCCGCATGCCCTTTCGACAGCACGAACCGGTCGTTTGAGGGCGCGTCGGGCCGCGCCGGCTCGAAATTCATCGCGTGAAAGAACGTGCCCGCCATCAATTCGGCGCACGACAGGCAGGAGGTGGGATGGCCCGAGCCCGCCGCGGTGGTGCTGCGCATCGAATCGATTCGCAACAGCCGGGCCTTCTCGGCAATCTTGCGCACTTCGTCAGGAGCGATAGCGGCCTTGGCGCTGTCGGCCATGAGGAACTCCCGAAGGCTGGTTGCCCGCTTTCCCGATCGATTCTACCCAATCCCCGGCGCCGGCGCTAAGTTGGCCCGTCAGGAACGAACGAGGCGCCGTGTGCTTCGGGTCCCACGGCAATCACCACCGCGCCCGCCAGCAGCACGATCGCCGCCAGCAGCGCCAGCGCGCCGGCATAGCCCAGATGCTCGGCCATCGCCGCCTCCACGTACTCCACGCTCGATGCAAACAGCACCCCGATCTGGTAGGCGAAGCCGGGGAAAAAGCCCCGCAGCGCGCCCGGGGACAGCTCGTTTAAATGCGCGGGAATCACTCCCCAGGCTCCTTGCACCATGAACTGCATCAGGAATACGCCTGCCGCCAGCAACGCAACGCCCGGCGAATACACCCACAGCGGTATCAGCGCCGCCGCCAGTAGCACCGCTACGATCATCGACAGCCGTCGTCCGCGCCGATCGCTCAGCAGCCCGAAGGCGAGTCCGCCCAGGATCGCGCCTACCATGGAGATGGCGGTGATGGCGGCGACGAGGTGCGGGCTGAAGCGGCGTTGCACGCCCAGAAACGTAGGGTAGAGATCCTGGGTGCCGTGCGAGATCAGGTTCATCATCGTCATCAGCACGATCAGGTAGGCGAAGCGCTTCCAATTCCGCCGAATGGCCGCTCCGTAGGCGGACCAGTCGGTCGTGCGCGATTGCTTCCAGGCTTCCGGCTCCTTCACCTTCGCCCGCACGAACAGCACCAGCAGCGCCGGCAACCCGCCCAGGAAAAACAGCGGCCGCCAGCCGAAATGGGGAAACACGGTGCCGTACACCACCGCCGCGATCAAATAGCCGCAGGCATAGCCTTCCTGCAGCAATCCCGAAAGCATTCCCCGTCGCGCCACCGGCGCCGATTCCATCGCCAGCGACGCCCCCACTCCCCATTCGCCCCCCATCCCGATCCCGTACAAACCCCGGAGAATGAAAAAAACCGTGTAGTTCGGCGCCAATCCCGAAAGCACCTCAATCACCGAGTAGAAGATGATGTCCAGCATCAGCGGCAGGCGCCGGCCCCAGCGGTCGGCGATCAGTCCGAAGATCAGCGCCCCCACCGGCCGCATCGCCAGCGAAGCCCCCAGCGTCAGCGCGATGTCCCTCACCGGCCGGTGGAATTCCGCGGCCACCGGGGCCAGGACGAAAACCAGCACGAAGAAATCGAACGCGTCGAGCGTCCAGCCCAGAAATCCCGCCAGCACCGCGTTCCGCTGGTTGGCGCGGTCTTCCAGGCTGGCGGAGCGACGAGCGGTGGTCGAGGACATCGCCCGCCGTTTTTACCACTGCCGCGGCCGCTTGCCTAGCCCGGACTTCTCAGTGCGCCCCAACGGCGCAGATCACCGGTGGGTGGAAGTCCCACCCAGATAGCTGTTGGTAAATCTGGTAGCTGACAAGCGGCGTGCTCCGGTAACGGGCCGGGCCGGAGCCTTGTGACGAAGGCCACCTTGGGTGGCTGAGCAACTCTGCAGGCCGTAACGCGGGTGAAGCTCGAGCAGGCCCCGAAAGTAAAGTCGTGGATGCCGACCCGCCGAGCGATCGGGGAAGGCAGCACTGGCCGGGAAGCAACCGACACGCGCACCGGCCAGGTCCACCGGGGTAGTGAGCACGGCATGCGGGGAAGGCGGTCTGGGCAACTGGGGGAACCCCAGTCCGGGCGGAGGCGAACTCCAACGCTGTCGGAAAGGGAGAGCGGCCCGGCTGGGACTCGGAGAGGGCCGTAGTACCGCCGAAGCCGGGTAATGCCGGTGGAGGGAAGGGCCCTCGCTTCAGGAACGCTGGCGAAGAAGCCAAGGTGAGGTGATTGGTGATGAGCCTGGAAACGCCAGAAGCGATCCGAAGGCTTCAGAGGAAGCTGTACCGCAAGGCAAAGCACCAGCCGGGATACCGCTTCCACCTGCTCTACGACAAGCTCTACCGCGGAGACAACCTGACTCACGCCTACGCGTTGGCCAAGGCCAGGGGTGGCGCCGGGCGTCGATGGTCAGGACTTTGCGGAGATCGAGGCGCAGGGGCGGGAGAAGTGGTTGACCGAACTCAGCAACCAGATTCAGGCCAAGAGCTATCAGCCACAACCCGTGCGGCGGGTGATGATCCCGAAGCCGGGAGGGGGTGAGCGGCCATGCGGCATCCCGACGATTCGGGACCGAGTGGTGTAGACCGCCGCCAAGTTGGTGCTGGAGCCGATCTTCGAGGCGGTGTGCCACGCGTAGTTGCCAAACCGTTGACCGCGCAACGAATAGCCCGCTATGATGGCCGATAGTCGGGTGGGCCTGTAGCTCAGTTGGTTAGAGCGCACCCCTGATAAGGGTGAGGTCGACTGTTCGACTCAGTCCAGGCCCACCATTTGATTCAACGAGTTAGCCGAATCTCCGGATTTAACTGCCTGGAGCGACCATCGTCCTCAACCCGGGCGACTTCCCAGCTCCGGTCGATCCGGCTGAAGAAATCCTGCTCGCCAGCGCGGATCGGCTCGGCATCTTCCAGTGCGGCAGTGCGATGACGGTTGCAAAATGGCCTAGACGCGAGTACCATATATGGTGCTAACATATATGGGAACGCCCATGCAGAACGAATGGAAAAAAGGCAGCGCCGAACTATTGATCCTCTCATTGGTCGAACACCAGCCCCGCCGCGGCTACGACATCGCCAAGCTCATCGAATCCCGTTCGGCCGGCGCGGTGGGCTACCACGTCGCCTCGCTCTATCCCCTGCTGTACCGCATGGAAAACCGCGGCTGGATTCAAGGCCGCTGGGTCGAGAGCCCCGGCCAGCGAAGGGGGCGCTACTACCGGCTCACCGAGGCGGGAAGAAAAGTGCTCGCCGAACAGCGGCGGAACTGGAAGCAATTTGTGGATGCTGTCAGCGGCATCGCAGGAATGGAACATGCCTGAGTGGCGCGACGAAATCCGAAAGCGGCTGGCAAACTTGAACCTTCGGCCCGAGCGCGAAGCCGAGATCGTCGAGGAGCTTTCCGCTCATTTGCAAGGTCGCTACGAGGAAGCGCTGACGGCCGGTGCCACAGCAGAAGCGGCTCGCCGGTCGGCATTTGCCGAGCTCGACGGCGGCAATTTGGTCCGCGAATTGCGCGCGGTGGAAACATCTCCTCCGGAGCCAATTCCCGCGGCCGAGGCAGGTTCGAGTGCTTGGACCTGGGATCTTTGGCGCGACCTGCGCTACGGCACTCGCATGCTGCGCAAAGCGCCCGCCTTCACCGCCGTCGCCGTGCTGACACTGGCCATCGGCATTGGCGCCAACACAGCGGCGTTCACGATCGTCAACACGTTCCTGCTGCATCCCCTTCCCATTCAGCATGCCTCCGAAATGGTCGCTATCAGCACCGCGCTCGCCGGCGTCAAAGCCGGCGCAGGCAATCTGCGTCCGATTTCCTTCCTCAATCTTCAGGATTACACCCGCCAAAACCACGTTTTCTGCAGCCTCGCCGGCTATTCCTCGACACTGGCCGCCACCATGACCGACAGCAACCGTTCACAACGGGTGTTCGTTCAGGTCGTCACTCCCAATTATTTCGATACGCTCGGCCTTCGTCCGGTCATGGGCCGCTTCTTTTCGCCGGAAGAGGATACTGCGCCCGGGGCCGACGCGGTGGCGGTCATCGGCCATGCCGCGTGGGAAACGCTGTTCGGCGGTGCGGCGAACATTTTGGGCCATACCGTCGAGTTGAATGGCACCCCCTTCACCATCATCGGCATTGCGCCCAAGGGCTTCTTGGGCGTCACCGCGATTTTCGGGCCCGACCTGTGGGTGCCCACGATGATGGCGGAGAGCGTACTGCCCACCTCACAGCGGAATGCCCTCAAGGATCGCTCCATTCCCGTCTTCACTGCCGCGGCTCGTTTGAAACCTGGTGTGTCTCTCGCGCAGGCGCAGGCGCAACTGAAGACAGTCGCGACCGGTCTCGCCCGCGAGTTCCCCGACGCGGACGAAGGTCAGACGGCGGCGCTGCAGACGCTCAATGAAGCCGCGATCGGCCTCTACGAAAGCCCGACATCGGTGCTCGGCTCCAGCTTCTTGCTCATGGCGATCGTCGGGCTGGTGCTCCTCATCGCCTGTTCGAACGTCGCCAATTTGCTGCTGGCTCGCGGCGCCACGCGACGGCGGGAAATCGCCCTCCGCATGGCGCTCGGGGCCGGCCGCGGCCGCTTGGTTCGCCAATTGCTGGTTGAAAGCCTGCAGATGGGCCTGCTGGGCGGTGCGGCCGGATTCCTGTTCGGCTACGCGGGCTGCCGGCTCCTGTGGTCGCTGCGGCCTGCAGAAACTGCCCGTAATCTGGCCGATCCCCGGCTCAGCGCGAGCGTATTCGCATTCACCCTGGTTGTTGCGGTGCTCACCGGCCTGCTTTTCGGCATCGCGCCAGCCCTGCGTTCATCCCGCGTGACGGTGGTCGAAGCATTGAAGGAGGAAACGCGCCTCGCCAGCCACAGCCCGTATCGCCTCACCATCGCCAGCGCGCTCCTCGTCGGGCAGGTGGCGATTTCTCTGGTCTTGCTGGTGATCGCCACGCTCTTTTTGCGCAGCCTGCAGCGCCAATACAAGATCAACCCAGGATTTCAGACGGATCATCTCGCCCTCTTCCTTCTCTATCCTTCCCAAGCCGGCTACGATCAAACCAGAACCGAGCGGTTTTACAAGCAAGCGAGCGATCGCCTGGCTGCCCTTCCCGGCGTTGCGTCTGTATCGTGGGCGACGAACCTGCCGTTTTGGAGCCAGCCGGAAAGCGCCGTCGTGATCGAAGGCCGCGCGGTGGACAAGAAATCGGAAGCCATCTCCGCGATCGTCGATACGGTTGACGTCGATTATTTTCCCACTCTGGGCATTCCCATTCTCGAAGGCCGCGATTTCACTCCCGACGACCGGACAGGCGCGGCTCCCGTCGCCATCATCAACGACACCATGGCGCGCCAGTACTGGCCACATCGCGATCCCGTCGGCCAACGCATCGAGTTGCCCGGCCAGACGGAGTTTCGCCGAATCGTGGGAATCGCGCGAACCGCTGATTACCAATCTCTTGGCGAAGCGCCCCAGCCCTGCATTTACGCTCCCCTCCGCCAAAACTATTCCGGTTCGATGGTGCTCTACGTCCGCACCGAGCGCGAACCGCGCCTCACCATTCCCGCCATCCGAACTGACCTCCACGCCATCGATCCCGGTTTGCCGGTCCAGGACGTTCGCACGGGAAACCAGGTCGTCGACCAGGCGCTCTGGGGAACGAAGATTGGGATCGGGCTTCTAGGCGTCTTCGGTTCTCTGGCGCTCGGGCTGGCTTCCGTCGGTCTCTACGGCGTCATGGCCTATTCGGTGAATCAGCGGCGGCGCGAGGTGGGCATTCGCATGGCGCTCGGCGCCAGTCGGGCAGACGTCATGCGGCTGATCCTGCGTCAGGGGATGACGCTGGTTTGCGTGGGCGCGGCGCTGGGACTCGTGCTTTCGATTCTGGCGGGGCGCGCTCTCTCACGGGCGCTTTACGGCGTCTCTGCGAGTGATCCGCCGAGCCTCATTGGCGGATCTCTCCTCCTGCTCGCCGTCGCGCTGCTCGCCTGCTATCTTCCGGCGCGGTCGGCGAGCCGCGTCGATCCGCAGGTGGCGCTACGCGCGGAGTGAAAGACCGGTTGGGCGACGCACGGGCGTGTTGCACGGCACCCTTGTCGCCGCGGCTTGGCGAAGGAACGGGGACCACCCCACCGAGCCGAAAGCGAGTCCCAGGCCGCACGTGACCATCGCCTCAAGGATGAGGTGACGGGGCTCCGGACCGGCCAGGACGAGCCAGAGATCGGAAACGAGCAGCGGGTGGTCGACGAACGAGCCGGCGAAATAATTTCCGGCGATCAGCGCGCAAACAATTAGCCCGGACCTCTCAGGAGTTGTGGGCTACGGCGGTTGTGGCCCTGAATTTGAGCGGGCAGGTGCGCTCTGTTGACGGATCGTCGAGGACGCAACGACCTCGGCGCTGTCCGGCAACGTGTTACCGGCCCGAAGATGGCGAATCCGGGCAAACCTCGGCCGGTGGCCGGAACGGTTGACAAAGGTTCGGGGAAAGACGGCTTCGGTCAGCAGCGCAGGGTGGACCAGGCCATCGCGAACCAGCGCTTCCACGGGTAGGCGCCGCTGTAGCCGATCCAGATCCGCTGGGCGGTGACGCGGACCTGAGCAGCGATCTTCAGCAGCCGCAGTCGAACCGTGTCGACTTGCGCCCGGGCTCACTGGGTCCCACCGAGTGCCAACCGGCGCAGGGCGTGCACCAGCACATAGGCGAGCGAAGAGAAGTAGAGGCGAAGTTGGTTGGCTCGCATTGTCTCGGTGCTCAGCCGGTCAGCGAACAGGCTCAACTGCTCCTTGATGCGATTCTCCATCTCCCCTCGGGCGCAATAGAGCTGTTCGTAGAGCTTCTGAGCTGGCCAGTCCGGTGGGCTGAGCGAACTCACCACAAAGCGCAGGTTCTCTCCCTTCTCCAGATACTCGGCCTGGGCTACCACCCGACGCGAGCGGGACCAGCTCGACCGGGTTTGGCAGCCGAACTCGGTGAACACCCGCGCGGCTTTTCCCGTAGCCCGGTGTTCTTGCTTCGCCTGGCGTATCGCCGAGGTGATCTTCCGCCGCAGCCGCGGGTTGCGCGCCAGCCCAAATACATAGTCCACACCTTGCTCTTCGCACCAACCCATCAACTCTTCCCGGCAGAATCCGGAGTCGGCCCGCAGAATGATTCGCACCTGCCGCCAGCGCCGACGAATCTGCCCGACGATCCGCCCGACCTCTTCCGGACTACCGGCGCTGGCATCTTGGTTCGACGGACGCAATCGCGTGCACTGCAGGTGGTCGTCGCAAAAGACATACAGCGGGAGGTAACAATAGTGATTGTAGTAGCCGTGGAAGAAGCGCCCCTCTTGCTCGCCGTGCAGGGGCGTGTCGGTGACGTCGAGATCCAGCACCATCTGGCGCGGCGGCCTCGCCTGAGCTTCCAGGAAGATCGCCACCACCAGTGCGTCGATCGCTTCGGCCGAGCACTTGATCTTGTGGTAGCGCTCCCCATCCGCAGGCCCGGCTGGCGTGAGCTCCAGCCGATTCAGCGTGCTCTTGCCCGCCAGCGGCTCCTCCAGTTCCCGCTTGCCGGCCAGCACCGCCAGCAGTCGATCCTTGCGCAGCTCTTCGTGGTCGTTCAGGTCTTCGTAGCCCAGCGCCAGGCGGTAGATCCGCTACGCCAGCATCACCCCGAGTTCGTGCTCGACCCGCTCCGGGTCGCGCCCGTCGCTGAAACAGCCCGCCACCCGCCGGAGCAGCCTGATCTCCCGGTCCGCCTCCCGCAACAGCATCGCCCCGCCGTCGCTGGTCAGCCGGCTGCCCTCGAACCGCCCCACCACTCGCCGGGAAAATTGTGCTTCAAAGGGGAACTCGGACTGGCTACACTCGGTCATGGAAAAGGCCGCCTCCTCTCAGCATTCACTACGTGGCGAACAACGCAGTTATGCCTGAGAAAGCGGCCTGCTTCTACATCTAATGCGCCTCAGTCGCTGATTTCTTTTGAGAAATCCGGGCCAGTGCCCTTCCAACCTTTTTGGGCCTGACAGTTGGGGGCTGTAGGGGCGAAATATTTTTCGTCCCTACTCACTATTTCTTCACTTCTTGCAGTCATCCATTTTGGCCGTTGACCGCGCCCGCCCCCATGGGCCTAGACTAGAGGGTCCGAGCCTGCCCGCCGGCGCGTTCCGGCTCCTGTCCCTTCCGTCGGCTGGCCGCATTTCGATCGTGAAGAGAGCCTTCTGATGACTGACCTGATTGGCGAGCTGATTCCCCCCGACCGCCTGATGCTCACCCCCGGACCCTCCTCGGTGCATCCCCGCATTTACCGGGCGATGTCGTCGACGATGGTCGGCCACCTGGACCCGTGGTTCCTGAACATGATGATGAATGAGGTTCAGGTATTGTTACGGCAGGTGTTTCGCACCCAAAACCGCACCACCTTCCCCATTTCCGCTTCCGGTTCCGGCGGCATCGAGGCCTCGATGGTCAATCCCCTCGAAGCCGGCGACAGCGCCCTCGTTTGCGTCAACGGCGCCTTCAGCGAGCGCATGGCCGAAATCGCCGAGCGCACCGGAGCTGCCGTCACTCGCATTGCCGCTCCCTACGGCCGCGCCGTCGATCCCGGCGACTTGCGTCGGGCGGGCAAGGGCAGGCGAATCAAAGTGCTCGGAGCGACCCATGGGGAAAGCTCGACGGCGGTGGCGAGCCCGCTCGAGGAATACCGGAAGGTGGCCGACGAGCTGGGAGCGCTGCTGGTGGTCGATTGCGTATCCACCCTGGGCGGCATGCCCATCGACGCCGATCGGATGCGCCTGGACATCTGCTTCAGCGGCTCCCAAAAGGCCCTGAGCGCCCCGCCCGGCCTGGCTCCCATCACCGTCAGCGCCGAAGCCGAAGAAGCGATCCGCGGCCGCAAGACGAAGGTGCAGAGCTGGTATTTCGATCTCACCACCACCATGAATTACTGGGGCAAGGAACGCACCTACCACCACACCCCGTCGATACCGCTCATCTATGCCTTCCGCGAAGCCCTCCGCATGGTAATCGAGGAGGGCCTCGAAGCGCGTTGGGAACGCCACCGCGCGAACCAGCAGGCGTTCGTCGCCGGCATCGAAGCCATGGGCCTGGTTCCCTTCGTCGCGAATCCCTCCGAACGCATGATCACTGTCACGTCAATTCGCGTGCCCGATGGTGTCGACGCCAAACGGGTGCAGCAGCAACTGCTCGATGAATTCAATATCGAGATTTCCGGCGGGTTCGGTCCGCTCAAGGGAAGAATCTGGCGGGTGGGATTGATGGGCCATACCTCCCGCTCGAAAAACGTTTTGCTGTTGCTGGCGGCGCTGGAAAAGGTGCTCACCGACCAGGGCTTCCGCGCCACCGCCGGCGCCGGCGTCGCCGCGGCCATTCGGTCGTATTCGCCAGTCGAGGCCGCTGTCGCCAGGAAGTAGCGCCCGGCGGTTGCGCCACCCGCGCCGAGACAGGGTGCCGCCAGGCATTCCGAATAGGGGAAAAGGCCTGGCGGCGTGGCTGTCGGCCTGCCCGCGACGAAAGAAGGCGCTCTAGGGCACCGGCATGCCCGGCGAAGCCACTATCCCGCCCATCCGCAGGATCTCACGGTACTCCTCTGCGGAGACCGGGGAAATGGGCAGCCGGGGATTCTTCAGGAATTTCAGGCTGCGCAGCAGGGAATTCGTTTTCATGTCTGCCAGTCGCACCGGCTGTCCCAATCGCTCGAGTGCGCGAAGGTCGATGATCAAAGCTTTTCCAGCCGGGTCCTGCGGATCCGGATAGGGATCGCGAGTCACTTCGGCCAGGGCATACACCCAGCGGTCGGGCGCGCTGTGGTAAGCCAGCACCCGGTCCCCCCGGCGCATCTGCTTCACCACCCGTGTCACCTGCGGCCGCCCGCCCGCCCCGCGCCACATCTCTTTTCCTTTTACAAACAAGGTGTCCCAGTGGTATTGGCGGGGGTCCGACGCGAGAATCCAGTAATGGCGCTCGGCTGCCGCGTTCATCTAGGCTCCGTGTCTGGCGGACTATACACGCTCTTGCGGCGAAGGAAAAGCCAATCGCAACGGTTCGGAGTGGCTCAGTCCCGAACCTTCGTGGGGCAGCGGCACCCGCCGCGGCTTGTCCCGAGCCCGTCCCCTGTCGCACAGGCTTCAGCCTGTGCGCCGTCCCGACTCATTCAAATTCCTGCATCCCCCCGCAGCAGGCAAGCAGTGTGGATGCAAACCCAGTCTCCCGAAGCTTCGGGACCGAGCCGTTACCGCTTCCTGCCGATTGCCCGGCAAGCGCGCTGCCAGCCACACAGCAACGGTTTCCTCAACCTTCGAAATTGTGTGGCTCCTTTCGCCACCGAAGTACCAAACTGGAAGCCAGGCACTGCTTGATTGGCCTACTTCGGTGGGGGGATTTCGATTGGCGCAGGATGGCGTCGCTTCCCGGCGCAGGTGCGGGGGAGAGGAGCGTTCGGGGCGGGCGCGGTGGCAGGCCGGGAGAGAAAATTACTGCCCCATTAAAATTCTGATTTCCACCGGCCAGCTGCGGAAATCTTCTTGACGGAAATCAGTCCGGCCATGTAAATAGCAGCCATCGTCTACAGGGGGTGCGCGATGAGCAAGTTTGGCTGGATTCGTCTTTTCTTCTTCGGGCTATTCTTCGTCTTGGGTGTGGCGTCGAGCGCGCTGGCGCAGAACGTAGTCTCGACAGGGGCGATCAGCGGGCAGGTGACCGACCCGACCGGGGCGGTGGTGCCCGGCGTCGCGGTGAAGCTCACGAACGTCTCGACGGGAGTGGAGCGTGTGGCGACGACTAACTCCGCCGGGCTGTACCGGTTTCCGGTACTCGAGGTTGGCACCTACACCATCGAGTTCAGCAAGGCCGGTTTCCAAACGGTGAAAATCGAGAATGCGGTGGTGCAAGTCGGCCAGGCAACTGCCGGAAACGCCCAGCTTGCGGTCGGCTCGATAACCCAGACGGTAACGGTGACGGCGGTGGGGCTGGTTCTGCGTCCTACCGACGCCAGCGTGAGCACGGTTGTGAATCAAACGCTGATTCAGGATCTGCCGCTGAGCGGGCGGCGCTACACCGATTTCGTGCTGCTGACACCCAACGTCAATCCCGATGGCGATTTCGGGCTGGTGAGCTTCGGAGGACAGCAGGGCGCCGCCGATTCCGGCTACGCCAACGGCAACGGCGCTGATTCGTTCACCGTCGATGGCGCGAGCGCATCGAGCAATTATTTCGGTGAGGCCCGCGGCCGCACCCGCGTGCCCTACATTTTCGGCGAGCAATCGATTCAGGAATTCCAGGTCGCTGACAACCCCTACAACGCCGCCTATGGCGGCGGAGGCTCGGGGTTCGTCAACACCGTGACGAAGTCGGGCACAGACGCCTGGCACGGCGACGCCTTCTACTACAACCGGAACTCCGGGGTCGGCAACGCCAACGATGCCATCGACAAGGCGAACGGGGTGCCCCGGCCGCTCGACGTCCTCCAGCAGTTCGGCGCCGATTTGGGCGGGCCGATCGCGAAGCACAAAGCTTGGCTCTATTTCGATTACGAGCAGCAGCGCCGCAAGGAGCCGATCTCGGTGATCAACCCTGGCTATGCCTCGCTTGATGAAACCAGTTTCGGCGTGCCTGCCGGAACGCCGCTGCCCGCCCCCAACGGTCCTTTCCCCGTCCCGGCGGGGTTCAGCTCCCCGCCGCCGCCTTCCGACAAGGCCAACTTCCCCATCTACCTCCAGCAGGTTTCGAATGCGCTCAACGCCTTTCAGTCCAATCTCGGGCTACGCAAGCGGCGCTCCGACGACCTCTCCTTCTTCCCCAAGCTGGACTGGCAGCCGACCGCCGCCGACCGTCTGACCCTCGTCTACAATTACAACAAGTTCGATTCCCCCGGTGGCACCTTCACCTTCAACCCGGTGCCGTCCTTCGGCGACGAGGCGCTCCCGAACAATTTCGTCCGCGACCACCACGCCAGCGCCCACTGGACGCATACGTTTGGAGCAACGCTCTTGAACGACCTGCACCTGAGCTTTCTCCGCGACGAGCAGATCAGCACGCCCTCGGGCCTGATCCCGCCGAACCTGCCGACTGTCTACAATTTCTCCCGCGGCTTCTTCGCGCTGGGCAACCCGACCTTCGCGGTGGGCGACACCAAGGAATTCCAGTGGCAGGTCAACGACCGCATCAGCTATTACGTCGGCCGCCATACCCTTGACTTCGGCTTCGACTTCGACCGCACCCACATCTCCGATTTCTTCCCGGGGAATTTCCAGGGAACCTACCTGTTCTTCGGCGATCCGAGCAACTTCGCGCTCGGCAACTACCAGATCTTTCAGCAGGCCGCCGGCAATCCCGTGTTCCCCTTTACCTATCCCTATTACGGCTTTTACGCCCAGGATAAATTCCAGGCAACCAAGCGCCTGACGCTGGACTTCGGCTTGCGGGAGGACTTCCAGCTGTACCCGCAGCCGCAAGCCAACAACACCACCGGCTTCCCCCTGATCGCCAGGCTCACCGGGCAGTTCCCCAACCAGGTCCAGCGGCTCGCGCCCCGCTTCGGGTTTGCCTACCAGCCGTTCCCGAAAACGGTGGTGCGCGGCGGGTTCGGGGTCTTCCGCGAGATTTTCGACGGGCTCAACTACGAAAATTCGGTGGTTTCCAACGGCGTGGCCAGCCGCCAGTCCACTACGTCGGTCTTCTGCTTCCATGGCTGCCCGGCGCCGAATCAGCGGACGCCGAGTTTTCCCAACCCGCTGCCCGGCAACGCGCCGGGATTCGGTGCCAGCTCGAACATATCGATTGTCGATCCCGGATTCCAGACTCCCTACATCCTGGAATCGAGCCTCGAGATCCAGCAGGAGGTGTTGCCCAATACCACCGTTGCCGTCGGCACCATGTGGACCCACGGCGTGCACTTGATTTCCTCGACCGCCTACGACCTGAATCTCTGCCCGCCGCAGGGTATCGCCGGAAGCAGCGCCTGCCTGCCGCTGGGCACCACCACCTTCACGGTTTGCCCCGGCGGATTCAATGCCGGGCCGCCCGAGGGATGTGCGGGAGCGGCTGGACCGAAGGTCGTGCTTCCGAATCTCGATAGCGGCCTGCTGGGCGAGGGGGCGCTGATCCCGGCCTATACCGGCCAGATCAATGCGCTCATCACCCCCGGAGTCAACAACTACAATTCCTTCTACGTTCAGATTCAGCGCCGGGCCACGCAGGGGCTGGCGCTGTTGACTTCCTACACGTTCTCGAAGGGACTCCAGTCGAACGGAGTCGACTTCAACAACCAATTCGATTTCAGTAATACCCGGGGTCCCACCCTGCTCGACCAGCGCCATCGCCTCTCGATTGCCGCCGTGTACTCGCCGGCAACGCCCGCCTTCGCCAATGACTTCGCCCGGGCGCTCGCCTCCCATTGGACGATCAGCACGGTGATGGCGTTTAATGCCGGCCGGCCCTATACGGCGCTTCTGCTGCCCTCGGCCGATACAGTGAACGACAGCGCCGCCAACGAATCGACCGGAAACACCGCAACCGGAATCGCCGGAGCCGCGCCCAGCCCCTTCGTCGGCTACAACTCCTTCTACGGACCTTGGATCAACGAGATCGATCTGGGCATTTCGCGCGGATTTCATCTCACCGAGCGGCAGACGATTACGCTGACGGCGCAGGTGTTCAACCTGTTCAACCACGCGAATTTCTTCGTGCAGAACGGCGGGGGGATTTTCGCCTCGCAGTTCGACACCAATGGCGCTACCTGCGGCGATGGAGGAACAACGACGGGCCAGGCCTGCTTCCTTACGCCCGACCCCGCCTTCAAAACCTTGCAGTCGATCAACCAGTTGAACGGACCGCGTACGTTCCAGTTCGCGTTCCGCTACCAGTTCTGAGCGAGCGCCAAACAGCGTGACCCGGAATCAGGGAGGAAATCAGCCGATAGCTTGCCACGCTGAGCCGGGTGGAAGACAGCGAACACGGGAGCGGCAGCGTGCATCGGCGCTAGCCGGCATCTACGTAGATTTCGTCGCCGCGCAACTCCACTGGATAGGTTCGGACAGCCATCTCCGGCGAGAAGGTCACCTGGCCGGTAGTCACGTCGTATTGCCAGCCATGCACCGGGCAGGTAACCACTTTCCCTTCCAGTTTGCCCTGCCCCAGCGGTCCGCCGCGATGCAGGCAGGTATTGTCGATTGCGTAGAACCGGCCCTCCACGTTCGCCAGCGCGATGGTACGGCCCGCCAGGTGCAGCTCGCGGATGGTTCCCGCGGGAATTTCGCCTTGGCTTGCGGCACGGACAAACGCCATCTGGTTTCGCTCCTTCAGGAAGTTAGCAGTCCGCCGCCGCCCAAAGCGCGCGAAGTATAGAGTCGGGTCGCCAGCCGCGTCAACGACCGGCCGGCCCATTCGCTTGACGATGCCTGGCTCTATCGACATCCTCCCGGGAGAGGCATTCCGCTGGGAATGAGCCCCGCCCCGGAATGCGTCATTCTGAGCCCGCCGCGGCGGGCGGCCCGACGCTTCTTCTTTTCCCGGAAATCCTGTCCTTCGGATTTCCGGGTCGTCCCGAAGCTTCGGGACGCGCAGTGGAAGCGCGTTTTCTGCACCCCGGACGGGTCTACGGGGAATCCCGTCATCCCATCGGCAGCAGGAAGGGTGTCAATAGAGCCAGGCTGCCTCAAGGCTTGGCGCCGGTCGCGCTTGTCGTCGTTGCCGGCTCCAGCTCGAGCGTCTGCTCGGTCACCGATTCCACCTTGTTCCGCGAAAAGAAGATGGGGAAGTATTTCCCGCGCGCCCAGAGGGGATAGAGATCGCGGTAGTGCGGGCTGGCTACGTCGCCCGATTGCCCCGGATTGTTCAAGCCCACCGAATCGTCCCAATCGCCCGTGTCCGCCACGATCTTGAACGATCCGCCCGCCGTCTGATTGTCGCCGCCACCGGTAGCGTCGATGGTATAGCCGTCGCCGCCGCGCGGTAGATCGCCGACGTCGAACTTGGCCTGAAGCTCGGGCGCGAGCGCGGGGTCGAGGAAGTGGTGAATAAGAGCGTGGTGATAGGCGCCCAGCTTCCAGTCCTGCATGTTCGGCCCGAATCGCTTGGTGAGTTCGGCCACGGCTTCGTCGAGGCTTCGCGCCAGTAAATCGTTCCGGCCGGCGACGGGATCGGAGCCGAAGCGCCCGTCCGGGGCGTAGAGGGAATCGACCAGTTTCGTGAGCGGGAGGAACCCGAGGAACGGCAAAGCCTCTCTCGGCACGAACATCGACCGCAGGTTCGCCGCCAGCCGCCGCTGCCACATCTCGTAGATGCCCGCGGGCGCCGAATCCTTGTCCATGACGTGGTTCCAGTGCAGCAATTGCTCTTGCGCCTGCCGCGACGCCTCGTTCGTCATCGCCAAATCGCGCAGCAGCGGTGCCAGGCTGCGCGCCGGAATCGAATACACGTCGTTTTGCAGCCGCACCATGTCCGCTACCGTGAACAGCCGGCCCGAGCCAAGCACTTCCGCTACGCGATTGGCGCGGTAAGGGTCGGCCCACTGGTAATGAAGCGCGTCCTTGTAAGGCCAGCCCGGCGGAATCAGGTAGTTGTTTGACGTGTTCCAGAATCCCTTCGCCGGATTCAAAACGTGAGGAAGCGCCAATATTGGCAGGTAGCCGCTCCATTCGTAGCGGCCGTCGCCGGCGACCGGAACCAGCCCGCTCCAGTTGGGTCGCAGCGGCGCGATGCCCACCGCCTGGTAACCGATATCGCCGTCCGCGTCCGCCCAAACCATGTTCTCCGCCGGCACCCGGCTGTAGCTGCTCGCGTCGAGGAACTGTCGCCAGTTGGCCGCCTGATCCATCCGCAAACTGGCCAGATACGGCGCGCCGCCGATTTCCAGCCATGCCGCCCGCACCGCGTACGCTTTGTGATGGGCGGCATCCTCGTAAACCACCGGCCCGTGCCGCGTATATTTCAGCTCCACCGGAACCGGCGCCTCGCCCTTCACCGGGATCGTTTCCCGTACCACCCGCATCGCTTCCCATCCGCCCTTGTATTTGTATTCGAGCGGATTTGCCGGGTTCGTGTCGTAAACGTACAAGTCCTCCATGTCGGTCCCGAAAATAGTCAGCCCCCAGGCCCCGTGCTCGTTGTGTCCGATGGAAACGCCTGGCAGCGCCGGTTCCCCCCCGCCAATCACGTTCCAGCCCGGCGCCACCAGGTGCACCCAATAGCGGAGCGATGGCGCTTGCTGCACGCGGTGAGGATCGTTCATCATCAGCGGAAGCCCGCTCGCCGCCAGCCGCCCGCTCACCACCCAGTTATTGCTCCCGATTTCCTGCCTTTGCCGGCTCAAGTCGAATGGCGATGGCGTCGCCAGGTTGTCCAGTCGCACCGCTGCCAGTTTCGAATTGCCCCGGTAGGTCGGGGCCAGCTCATCCGGAGCGAAATGGATTGGCGTTCGGAAGGCGTTGTAGAGCGCCAGAATCCGTTTCGAGAGCAGTGAAACATCGATCGCCGGATCGATGGTCAGGTCGGGATTCGCCGGCTGGAAGTTCTCCAGCTCTTCCACCTTCCGGGCGCCGATCGCGCGGACCGCGAGCGCTAGGTTCATCTCCTCGTTGATGTTGCCGAGCAGGCCGTTGAACCGCGAGACGACCACCGCGGGAGTCCATTTCCCGGGCTTGATTCCTAGCATGCGGAACTCCGGCGTCAGCAATTCCGGATGCCGGTCGGTTCGCTCGATGTAGGCGTTGATTCCATCCACGAACCCCTGGACGATGGCGGCGCCGTGCGGATGATACCAGTTCAGTTCCTGCGCCAGGTCGCCGCGGAACATGAACAGGCGGGTCCCGATGTCCCGGTCGAGTTCCCTGCGTCCCAGAATCTCCGCCACCGTGCCGGTGGCCTGCCGCCGCCACAGCTCGAGTTGGAATAGCCGGTCGCTGGCGACGTTGTAGCCTTGGGCGAAAAACAGGTCGTGCTCGTTCTGCGCGTAAATATGCGCGATTCCCCAACGGTCCTTCAGGATCTCCACCGGTTGCCGCAGCCCCGCCAGGCGCAGCGTCTGCGTTCCGGGCACTTGCCTGCCGCGGGCCAGGCGACTCGTCCGGGCAGCCGCCGGGTTCGCCACCGCGAGCGAAGCGGCCAGCAGCATGCCGACGCCCACGATTTGGCGGGAACGCCGCTCGAGCCTCATCGCCCCATCGCCCCGCAACGATATCTGTAGCTTCAATTCGCCCGCCGCTATAAGCCGCCCGCTGAGCGAAGTCAAGCGGAAACTGCGTTTCGCCGGAGTTCGCGCTAGCGCCACCGGCTGGCCGGCGGAATCGGGTATCATGACGCTTCCGGTGGCATCCCGCCCTGCGGGACCTGTGCGCCTGTCGGGTTTCAGTGGCACAGGCTTCAGCCTGTGTGGATGTCGGTACCAAATCACCGGTCCGGCTGGCACGGCAGAAACGGAGCGAAACGTGATTCCGCGATACACGCGGCCGGAAATGGGCCGCATCTGGAGCGACGAGAGCCGGTTTGCGAAGTGGCTTGAAGTGGAGCTGGCGGCAGCGGACGCCCTGGCCGATGCCGGTATCGTGCCGGCCGAGGCGGCGCGAGCGCTGCGGGAACGCGCGCGAGTGGATGCGGCGCGCATTCTCGCGCTCGAAGCCAAGGTGAAGCACGACGTTATCGCTTTCACCATGGCCGTCGGCGAAACCGTCGGCGAGCCGGCGGTGGCCCGCTGGCTCCATTACGGGCTCACCTCGAACGACGTCGTCGATACCGCTCAGGCCCTGCAGTTGCGCGATGCTTCCCGACAAATCGAGCAAGGACTCGAGCGCTTGGGCGTGGTGCTCGAGCGCCGCGCCTGGGAATTCAAGGATACCCCGCAGGTCGGCCGCACCCACGGCGTTCACGCCGAGCCAATCACCTTCGGCTTGAAGCTGGCTAACTGGTACGACACCAACCGCCGCAACAGCGAGCGGTTCCGCGCCGCGGCGCGGGAGATGGAAGTCGGCAAAATCGCCGGCGCCGTCGGCAATTGCGCCCACTTGGGTCCGGCGATCGAGCAGCAGATCTGCCGCCGGCTGGGCCTCGAGCCGGCGCCGATCTCCTCCCAGGTGATCGAGCGCGACCGCCACGCCAATTATCTGAACGCGCTGGCCCTGATTGCCGCCCAGCTCGAACGATTCGCGCTCGAAATCCGCCACCTCCAGCGAACCGAAGTGCGCGAAGCCGAAGAACCCTTTGGCGGCAAGCAGCGCGGCAGCTCGGCGATGCCGCATAAGCGGAACCCGGTCGGCTGCGAGCAGATTGGCGGGCTGGCGCGGGTGGTGCGGTCGAACGCGCAGGCGGGACTCGAGAACGTGGCGCTATGGCACGAGCGGGATATCTCCCACAGCTCGGTCGAACGGGTGATCCTCCCCGATTCGACGATTCTCGTCGATTACCTGCTGGCCCGTGCCGCCGAAATTCTCGACGGTATGCGCGTTTTCCCCGAACGCATGCGCCGCAATCTCGATTCCACCAGCGGCCTCGTCTATTCCGGCCAGTTGCTCCAGGACCTCGTCGAGGCCGGTGCGCCGCGCGAAGACGCCTACCGGTGGGTGCAGCAGCACGCGATGGCGGCCTGGGAAACCGGCGGCGATTTCTGCGAGCTCGTCTCCGCCGACCAGCGCATCGTCCGGCCTTTGGGAACGAAGGGAATCGAGCGGGCGTTCGATTTAGCCCGGCAACTGCGCTACGTCGACGCCATTTTCGCCCGCGTATTCGGCAAGAAGAACTGACCCCCGCGGCGGTTACTGCGCCCGCTGGATGTAGCGGCCTTCGGTGGTGTCTACCCGCACCTTGTCGCCGATATTGATGAACGGCGGCACCTGAATCGTCAGCCCGGTTTCCAGCTTCGCCGGCTTCATCACCGAACTCGCCGTGGCCTTCTGCAGACCCGGCTCGGTCGCCACCACCTTCAAATCGATCGAATCGGGCAGCAGCACCCCCAGCGGCTTCCCGTCGTGAAATTCCAGCTCCACCGCAAGGTTCGGTATCAGGTAATCCACCGCGTCGCCCAGAACGTCCCGCCCCAGCGCGATCTGCTCGAACGTCTCCAGGTTCATGAAGTGGTAGCTTTCCCCGTCACCATACAAAAATTCGAATTCGATTTCATCGAGGATCGCTCGCTCCACCGCGTCCTCCGCCCGGAACTTGTAGTCGATGATCGCCCCCGTCCGAAGGTTCCGCATGCGCGTCTGCATTGCTCCCCGCTTGTTCCCCGGCGTGCGGTGGTCCACGCTGAACACGGCGAACAGCTCGCCTTCGTGCTGGATCACCATCCCGGGACGTAGCTGTGTGGCTTTCACGACTGCTTGCTCCTCGCTATCGGGGGGGCTTCACGCGGGATAAACGCGGCTGCCTGCGTCACTGAAGCCAAAATCAATTATAAGAGCCCCGCGAAGCGGGGGTCAAATCTCGCTGATGATTCGCTCTGGCGCTGGCCCCGCCGCCAGCCGGTTCACTGCCGGACGCTTGTGCGCGCCGCCTGTTCCTGCTCGAAAGCGTGATAGGACGAGCGTACCAGCGGCCCGGATTCCACGTGGCGGAAACCCATCCCCAGGCCCTCGCGTTTGTACTCGGCGAATTCCTCCGGCCGCACGTAGCGCGCCACCGGCAGATGCTCGCGCGTGGGCTGGAGGTATTGCCCCAGCGTCAGTATGCTCACCCCGCGGTCCGCCAGGTCCCGCATCGACCCCAGCACTTCGTCGCCGGTTTCCCCCAGGCCGAGCATCATCCCGCTCTTGGTGGTCATTCCAGCGCCGCTCGACCGCCCGAGCAGCTCGAGCGAGCGCTCGTAGCGCGCGGCGCTGCGTACCCGGCGCGACAACCGGGGAACCGTTTCGATGTTGTGATTCAGCACGTCGGGCGCGGCGGCAATCACCTGCTCGAGCGCCGGCCAGGCTCCCCGGAAATCGGGTACCAGCACTTCCACCCGGCAGCCGGGAACGCGCCGGCGAATCGCGGCAATCGTTCGCGCGAAAATGTGCGCGCCGCCGTCGGCTTGGTCGTCCCGGTTCACCGAAGTCACCACCGCGTAGCGCAGCCCCATCGCTTCCACCGCCTCAGCTACGCGTTCCGGCTCGTCTTCGGCGGGTGGACCGAGCGGACGGCCCGAAGGCACGGCGCAGAAGCCGCAAGCGCGGGTGCAGATGTTGCCCAGGATCATGAACGTCGCCGTGCGGTGCTCCCAGCATTCGCCCATGTTGGGACAGCGGGCGCTCTCGCAAACGGTGTGCAGGTCGAGCGTCCGCATGATTTGTTTCAGTTCCTGAAAGTTCGGCCCGCCGAAAAAACGCACTCGCAGCCACGGCGGCTTCGCTGGCGCGGAAGCAGCCGCCGGCTCGGTCGAAAGGATGCGGAATGGCGTGGGCGCCGAGGCCATGACCAAGAACGGATTCTACCCGGTCGCGACAAGCCTCACAACCCAGCCGGGGCCAGCGTAGTGAGTTATTCTCGAAGCTTCCGGAGGCAGTGCCACCCGCCGCGGCTCGCCGCGCCGGCCGTGCCACTTCCGATTCCTCCACCTTGACTGCCTCCTTCCGGTCGCACCGGCATCTTGCCTGTGGTCGGCGGTTCGGCCCACATCCATACCCCCGCCACCAACATCCCGTGCATGTCGTGAAATATTTCGCCGGCTTCCGCGCAGCTCCCACCAATGGCTCGCGGAAATGTTTCGTAGCTTCTCTCTTGGCTTTCAAGGTCTTTTTCTTTGAGTTGGAATGGAGCAACTTTCTCTTACTGGGTACCGCGTCCTGCGATTTCCCGGCTGCGGGTTCGGAGAGGTAGCGGGGCCGCACCCTGCGGTTTCCAGGGTGCGGGTTTTGAATTGCCGGTCTTATTGGATCCCAGGGAAGCTGGCGCGAATCCTGCCTTCTGGACGTGACCCCGCTCGTAGGGGCAGGTCGGCGACTTGCCCGCTGTGGCACAGGATTCATCCTGTGCCTGTACGCCCTCCGCGCGGCTGCCACCAATGGCTCTCGGAAATGTTTCGTAGCGCCGGGCATAAGCCCGGCACAGCGTCGGCAGCTGGAATGGGAATGTTCATTCATCGCTCTCCAAGCTGAAAACCTGATCGGTGGAGCATTCGAAGAGTTTCGCGAATGTGAGCGCCAGCGGCAGGCTGGGCACGTAGCGGCCGCGCTCGATCGAATTGATGCTCTGCCGCGAAACCCCCACCGACCTCGCCAGTTCTTCCTGCGTCCACCCACGCGCTGCGCGAAGTTCCTTCACTCGGTTTCGGACTCTTGGGTCCATGTAAAGTAAGCTTTCCAAATACAAGTCTCGTCTCGGGGTTCCTTGATGTCAAACTAAATTCTCATTTGCCGCCCAGTTCGCTCCCTTCCCTCGTCCGATTCCCCGCGAATGACATTGCATTCAGGAGCTATGGCGGCTCAGGCACGGCTGAGACTGGTAAAATGTTGTATGTTTACAACAATCAACGGTATCCTGGTCTTGTGTATTCACGTAAGCCATTGAAAACAAAAATGAAACTTGGACCGATGAAAGGTCACCAATGTGCCTAAGATAGTACCCGCATGACCTTTCAAACGACCCTTCTGCGGCCCGTCGAAACCGACGGCGTGGGTTTGCATACGGCGGTGCATGGACATTTGCGGCTCGTTCCCGCAGCCGCCGATACCGGTATCGTCTTTCGACGAGTCGACCTGGACAATTTCGAAATCGAAGCGCACGGTCGGTGGCTGGCGCGAGTGAGCTACGCGACCAGCCTGATGAAGAGGGGTGTGCTGCTTTCCACCGTTGAGCACGTCCTGGCGGCGCTCTATGCCTGCGCAATCGACAACGTCTACGTCGAACTCGATGCCCTCGAAGTGCCCATCCTCGACGGCTCGGCCCGGCCGTTCATCGAAATGATCGAGCGCGCCGGCGTCCGCCGCCTGCGCCGCCAGCGCCGCTACTTGAAACTGAAGCAGCCCATTGAAATTTCCGATGGCGACCGGCGAATCGCCGCCTACCCCAACCAGACGTTCCGCGTGCGTTACTTTATCGACTTTCCGCATCCAGTGGTGGGCCGCGAGGAAATCGAGCTGGACGTCAATGCGGGCACCTTCAGCCGGATGCTGGCACCGGCGCGCACGTTCGGTTTCCTCGAAGACGTCTCACGGCTGCGATCCATGGATTTGATTCGCGGCGGCTCCCTCGAAAACGCCATCGTGCTCACTCGCGACGGGCTGATGAATGGCGAGTTGCGGTTTCCCGATGAATTCGCCCGGCACAAGGCGCTCGACCTCATCGGCGACTTGGCGCTTCTCGGCCGGCCGCTGCAAGCCTTCGTCGTGGCCCACAAGGGCGGCCATGCGCTCCATACCGCTTTGGTAACGCGATTGCTAAGAGACCCTTCGCTGTGGGTGGAAACCGCCGCCCAGCGTTCGAAACCCTTCCCGGCGAGGACCACGACCGAATCGCTGGCCGAGGCCCAATAAGAGTCCGTCTTCTCCCGCAGTAGTTCACGAGTTCCAGCGGCCCGAAAGGCGGTGTACTCTGTGGGTATGGCAAGGGCCGAACTCGCTGTCGTCATCCTTGCCGCGGGCAAAGGCACTCGCCTGCGCTCCCAGCAGGCCAAGGTCTTGCACCGGGCTGGCGGTCGCGCCCTCATCGAACACGTCGTTCGCGCCGCCTTGCCGCTCGACGCCCCCATCTTCGTAGTGGTGGGCCATCAAGCCGACCAGGTGGCTGCGCTGGTTGCTCCCCTGGGCGCCCAAACCATCCTCCAGGAACCTCAGCGCGGCACCGGCCATTCCCTGCAAGTGGCGCAGACGGCGCTTGGCGAATTCCGCCGCGCGCTGGTCGCTCCGGGCGACGCCCCGCTGGTACGCGCCGAGACGCTGCTCGCGCTGGCCGCCGCGCACCGCGCGGCTCGAGCCGCGGCAACCGTGCTGAGCGCCAGCCTCGCGGATCCCACCGGCTATGGCCGAATCGTGCGCCGGCAAGACGGCACGGTGGCGGCCATCGTCGAGGAAAGCGCCGCCGGCGAACCCGAGCGCGCCATCCGCGAAATCAATTCCGGAATGTATTGCTTCGAGCTGGCGAAACTCTGGCCTTGCCTCGGAGAGTTGCAGCAGGAAAACAAGCACCACGAACTCTATCTGACCGATGCGGTGGCCATCCTCAACCGCCGCCGCGAGCGAGTGGCCGCCTCGCTGGCGCGCGACCCGATGGAAATCCTCGGTTGCAATACCCGGAAGGAATTGGCTGAGGCGGACCGCCTGCTGCGCCGCCGCAAGATCGACGCGCTGATGGAAGCTGGCGTCACCGTTTATCTGCCGGAAACCGTGTTGGTGGACCCCGACGTCGAAGTCGGCGCGGACACCGTGATCGAGCCGTGCGTCGAATTGCTCGGATCCACCCGGATCGGGCAGGCCTGCACCGTCTCAACCGGCAGCGTGATCGCCGATTCGGTGCTCGAAGACCGTGCGAGCGTTCGGCCGCACTCGGTGGTGATGGCCAGCCGGCTCGGGCGCGGCGCCGTGGTCGGTCCGTTCGCCCACCTGAGGGACGGAGCCGACCTGGGGCCCGGAGCGCGGGTGGGCAATTACGTCGAAGTGAAAAAGAGCCGGCTCGCCGCCGGGGTGAAAGCGCTTCACCTCAGCTACCTGGGCGACGCGAGCATCGGCCGCGATTCCAATATCGGTGCCGGAACCATTACCTGTAATTACGACGGCATCCGCAAGAATCCCACCACGATCGGCGAACGCGTGTTCGTCGGCAGCGGCTCCGAATTGATTGCTCCAATCGAGATCGGCGACGGCGCTTACATCGCCGCCGGCTCCACCATCACCGAAAGCGTGCCGGCCGACGCCATGGCTTTTGCCCGCGCTCGCCAGGAAACCAAGCCCGGCCGCGCCCGCCTGCGCCGCGAACAAATCCAAGCCGCCAGCCTCCCGCCTGCGCCGAAGGCGGCGCCCTCGCCCGGCGGCGACGGCGCGAAGCCCCTCGCGCGAAAAGCGCGCGCCAAGCGGCGCGCCTGACGCCAGCCGGCGGCGCGGCCCGCCCTGCGGGACGAAGGCGGTCGCCTCCGCCTGTGCTCGGCTTGTCTGAACCGGAGTTGACACCCTGGCGGGACTCAGAATCCCGGTGCACCGGCTGCTGCCGGCCGTGTCTCTGCCGTGCTTGTCGCTGGGGTGCGGAGTCGCTCGAAGTACCCCTGGGAGAGCGACATGCAGCCGGTGTACAGGTACCCCCAGACGAACAGCAGCAGGAAGGGAATGGTGGCGTAGGTTTCGTTTTGTATCGCGTAGGCGATGGTAGCGATGAAGTAGAGGCCCAGGGCGATTTCCACCAGCGGCTCCCAGCCCGCCCCGCGGCGGTACGCCTTGGCCTTCATTCCGATTTTCTGTTTGCCCTCGATCCGATACTTGGGCGTGCGGGTGAATTCCGATCGCACTCCCAGCAGCGCTTCGATCACCGCCCGCGCGTTCCGCACCGACAAGCCGATGCCCACCGCCATCACCAGCGGCAGGTAGAGGAACGTCCGCCGCCAGTTTTTCGGATTCAGTTCCCGCTGGCTCACAAGATAGAACCCGGACACCGAGCAGGTGGAAGCGAGGAAGAGCGGCAGATCGATCAACAGCATCTGAAACCAGCCCTGATAGAAGCGGACGATCATTGCCGGCAGCAGAATCACCGACAGCGTCACCATCAGCGGGTAGCTGATGTTTGCGGTCAGGTGCAGGAACGCCTCGGCCTTGATCCGGAAACTGGCGTTGGAGCGGAACACCTGGGGCAAGGTTTTCTTCGCCGTCTGCATCAGCCCTTTCGCCCAGCGGGCTTGCTGCGTCTTGAAGGCGTTCATCTCCACCGGCAACTCCGAGGGGCATTCGATCTGCGGCAGGTAAAGGAACTGCCAGCCGCGCAATTGGGCGCGGTAGGAGAGATCGGTGTCCTCGGTGAGGGTGTCGTGTTCCCAGCCGCCGGCGTCTTCAATCGTGCGGCGGCGCCAGATGCCCGCGGTGCCGTTGAAATTGAAAAAGACGCCCCGGCGCGACCGGGCGCCGTGCTCGACGACGAAATGGCCGTCGAGCAGGATCGCTTCGATTTCCGTCAGCGCCGAGTAGTGCCGGTTCAGATAGCTCCAGCGCGTCTGCACCATGCCCACTTTCGGGTCGGCGAGGAAATAGGGCAGGGTACGGCGCAGGAAATCGGCCGGGGGCAGGAAATCGGCGTCGAAGATAGCGATGAATTCTCCGGTGGCGTGCCGCAAGCCGGCCTGGAGCGCGCCCGCTTTGAATCCCAGGCGATTGTCGCGATGGTGGCAGGCGATCGCGAAGCCCAGCGAGCGGTAGCGCTCGGCCACGCCGCGCGCGATTTCTATGGTTTCGTCGGTGGAATCGTCGAGCAACTGGATTTCGAGCCGGTCGCGCGGGTAATCGAAGGCCGCCACCGCCTCCACCAATCGCTCCACCACGTACCGCTCGTTGTAGAAGGGGAGCTGTATGGTAACCTTCGGCCAGTCGGCGGGCTCGGGCGGCGTGCCGGGCACGTTGCGGCGATACTTGAAATAGTCGTAGACGAGCCAATACCGGTGCAGCCCGTAAACCGCCAACACCCCCAGCACCAGGAAATACGGCAACATCATCGCCAGATCGAACCCATTCACCTGGTACAGCCCGCGGAATGGGTTCAGCGTGGGATCCACTTGCCGGCGGAAATAGTTCCACACCGGGTTGCCCCCGGCCTGGGTGAACAGCAGGCACAGGCTAGCCGGCCAGCTCAACTCGCGCCTCCACGCCCATGGTGACGAGCCGCACCCAACCCCGCCCGCAGTGGCTGGCGGCAGCGGCTGCCGCGCTCGCGCTCGAGCTTGGTTTCGCGGCGCTGGCCTGGCTCGGCAATCTCGATGGGCACGTTATCGAAACCATTGCGATTGGTCTCGCGGCCGGAATCGTCTACCTGGCCGCGCTCTATTTCCTGGAACACAGCTCAGACAGCCGCGGCGCCTTCTGGGTGATTCTCCTGGCGGCCGTCGTCTTCCGCCTCACCCTGGCGCCGCTCAAACCCACGCTCTCCGACGACGTTTACCGCTACCGCTTCGACGGCCGCGCTCAGCTCGCCGGACTCAATCCCTACCTTGTCGAACCGGACGACCCCCGGCTGGCTTCGCTCGGCGACCCATCCATTCGCGCCGTTCCCGGCTACAACATCCGGTCCGTTTATCCGCCAGTCTCCGAGTTGGTGTTCGCCGCGGCGGCGCGCTGGGCGCCGCAGCCGGCGGCGTTCAAAACGCCGTTTCTGCTGGCGGACCTGGCGGTGCTGGCGATGCTCGCTTGGTGGACCCGCCGCGCCCGTGCGCGCAACTTCCAGCTCGCGATCTACGGCTGGAATCCTCTGGTAGTCGTGGAGTTCGCGGCAAGCGGCCACAACGACGCGCTTGCCCTGGCTGCCGTCGTCGGCGCCACGCTCCTGATTATAGGGCGGCGCAAGGCGGTGTCAATGTGCCTGCTCGCGCTCGGCCTGCTGGCCAAGGCCTTTCCGGCGGTGCTGCTTCCGTTGTGGCTTGTGCGGCTGCGGTGGCCGCGAAGCGGGTGGGGGCCGGTGGCGGCGGCGTGCGGCGTTGGGCTTCTTTGCGCCTGGCCGTATCGCTCGGCGATTCCGGTGGTGCTGGCGACGTTCCACCAATACCAAACGAGTTTTCAAAACAACAACGCGAGCGCCTTTGCCGTTCTCCTGCGCTTCACCCGCTCTTGGAAGCTGGCGCTCGGCTTGGGCACGGGATTCGTCGCGGGGCTGTCGGTTTGGGCGGCGGCGCGGCGGCTGCAGCCGGAACGCGCGGCCTTGCTTCTGTTTGGCGCCACGCTGCTGGTCGCCCCGAACGGCTATCCGTGGTATTTCACCTGGGTGGTTCCCTTCCTGGCGCTGGCGGGAACGTCGCGGTACCTGGTTCCCTGGCTGCTGCTGACGATCTCGCAGTTCCTCTCCTACGAAGTGCTGCTCGGCTATCGAGCGACCGGTGCCTGGCGGTTCGAGCCGCTCTATCTCTGGCTCACTTATGGGCCCTTCTACGCCTGGCTGCTCTGGAACGCGCTCACCGCGCCGATCGCCGCAGCCCCGCCGCAGCGGCATTCTGGGATCGGGGGCGCCCCGCTCGAGTCCGGCCGTTGACTGTTCATTCGTGGCGGAGCGCGACGAGAGGATCGACCTTCGCCGCGCGCCGGGCGGGCACGTAACTGGCGGCCAGCACCACCAGAGCCAGCAGCGCCGCAGCGGCGGCAAAAGTGGCCGGATCGCTCGCGCTGATGCCGAAGAGCAGCGATTTGAGCAGGCGGGTGAGCCCCAGCGCGCCGGCGAGCCCTGCCGCCACGCCCACCGCCGCCAGCCGCGCGCCCTGCCCCACTACCAGCCGCAGCACACCGGCCGGAGCCGCCCCCAGCGCCATTCGGATTCCGATTTCGTGCGTGCGCAGCGCAGCGGCGTAGGAAACCACGCCGTAGATGCCCACGGCGGCGAGCGCCAGCGCGAGCGCGCTGAACAAGCCCAGCAGAATCAGAGTGAAGCGGCGAGTGGAGAAGGAATCTTGCATGAACTGATTCATGGTTTCGACGTCGAAAATCGGCAGATTGCGGTCCACCCCGGCAATGGCGCCCCGAATTGCCGAAGTGAGGCTGGCGGGATCGGCAGCCGAGCGGACGACAAGATTCATGTCTCCCGACGGCCGCTGCGCCATCGGCAGGTACACCTCGAAGCGCGCGGGATTGGCCAAGCCGTAGAGCTTCGTAGCCTCCACTACGCCCACAATCGTGATCCATCTGTTGCCCGGGCGGGGATGGCCATATAAAAACCGCTTCCCCACGGCGTCACCGCCGGGCCAAAACCGGCGCACGAGCGTGGAATTGACAAGCGCAACCGGCAGGGATTGCTCGTCGTCGCCCTCGTTGAACGTTCGTCCACGCAACAGGCGTATCCCCATCGTGGAAACGAACCCGGGACTCACGACGTGGATGTCCGGATGGGGGAATTCGCCGGGCGCGGGCAGGGGAAGGCGGTCGATGGTGATGTCGCCGCGGTCGTGATTGCCGGTGAAGGGAACGACCGTTCCTGCTGCCGCATTCTCGACCCCGGGCAAGGCGCGCACGCGTTCGACGATTTGCCGCCAAAAGCGGAGCTTGGCCGCCGGCATGGCGTAGCGCGACGAGCGCAAGTCCATCTCCATCGCCAGAACGCGCTCCGGCTGGAACCCCGGAGCGACTTGTAGCAGCCGGTAGAGGCTCTTCAGCATCAGTCCGGCGCCGACCAGCAGCATCAGCGCCAGGGCGGTTTGGGCGACGGCGAAGGAATTCCGCAAGCGATGCTGGCCCTCGCCCGCCGATCCCCCGCGCCCGCCTTCCTTCAGTGTTTCCTGCACGTCTGGACGCGAGGCTTCGAGCGCGGGCACCAGTCCGAAACCGACTGCAACAAGAATCACCAGCAGACCGACAAAGAAGAATTGGGCGCGGTCGATCCCGAGGTTCAGGCCCGAGAACGCATCCGGCGGAATCAACCGCGAAAGTCCCGCCACTCCGCCGATGCCCAGGCCGAACCCTGCGACACCGCCCATCGCCGCCAGCAGCACGCTTTCGCTCAGCATTTGACCCGCGATGCGGCCGCGGGTGGCGCCCAGGGTCAGCCGCACCGCGATTTCCTGGGCTCGCGCCGCCCCACGCACCAGATACAGTCCGGCGACGTTGACGCAGGCAATCAGCAACACCAGCATGGCGGCGCCGAAAACCAGCAGAATCGCCGGACGCACGTCGCCGACCAGCGCGTCGCGAACCGTTTTCAGGCTGGCGCCAACACCGCTGTTGGTGACGGGATATTCGGCCGCGAGTCGGGCCGCAATCCCGTCCATCTCCGTGCGAGCCTGGGTGAGCGTCACGCCGGGAGCCAGCCGCCCGATCGCGCTCGTATCCCCGCGGCTGCCGCGGTCGCTCAGGTCGGGATCACCGGCCCACAGGCCGATCGGCGCCAGCACATCGGCATCGTGGGGCAGGCGGAACACCGCCGGCAGAACGCCGACGATCGTGTACAGCTTGTCGCTCAATTCGAGCGGCTTCCCCAGCGCGTTCGCGCGGCCACCGTAAAGCGATTGCCACAGCTTGTAGCTGAGGATGACGGCCGGGGCCGCTCCCGGCTTCGATTCCTCGGGTAGGAAATCGCGGCCGAGAATGGGACTGGTTCCCAACAACGAAAGCAGATTGGGCGAAACGGCGCAGCCGTTGACACGCTGGGGCTGGGCGACGCCGCCCAAATCGAAACCGACCTCGTGGATCGCGGCCATCGCCGCGAACGACCGGCTCTGGCGGCTCCAGTCGAGAAAATCGAGATAGGCGACCGAGACGTCGCCCACGCGCTGGTTGGTCTCTCGCAACAGAATCAGGCGTGAAGCGTCCTTGTACGGCAGCGGACGCACCAGCGCCGCGTTGACGACGCTGAAAATCGCGGTGTTCACCCCGATACCTAGCCCGAGTGTCAGTACCGCGGCGAGAGTGAACCCGGGCGTTTTCCGCAGCGTTCGCAGCCCGTAGCACAGGTCCTGCCAGAGCGTTTCGAGCGCGGGAATGCCGCGCCTCTCCCGGTGAAGTTCCTTTGCCTGTTCCAGCCCGCCCAGCTTGATGAGCGCCTGGCGCCGCGCTTCGGTCGGCGCCATTCCCGCCCGCACGTTGTCTTCGATGTGCAGCGCTAGATGCGCTTCGAGTTCTGCCGCCAGTTCCCGCTCACGCCGCGCTCGCCCGAACAGGCCCGCCATCCGCGCCATCCACGCCCGCGCCTTCCTCATCGTCCCTTCTCCCCTCGCCTGCCCCCGAAGCGGCTTTCGGTCAGCCCGCTCGATCACTCCCCCGGCTCGAACCACTAGCCACTAGCCACTAGCCACCCCATTTCTCATTCATGCCGTAGCGCCGCCGCCGGCTCGGTATTCATCGCCCGCAGCGCCGGCAGCCAGCTCGCCCCGAGCGCCGCCAGCATCAGTGCCGTCGCCGCACCGGCGAAAGTCGTTGGATCGGTGGGCTTCACCTCGAAGAGTACGGAAGCCATCAAGTGCGTGAGCGCCAGCGCTCCGGCGATGCCAATGGCCACTCCCACCAGCGACAGCCGCGCGCCTTGGTTCATTACCAGCTTCAGGATCTCCGTTCGGCTCGCGCCCAGCACCATGCGGATGCCCATTTCCTGCGTGCGCTGGCCGGCGGCGAAGGAAATCACGCCGTACGTGCCAACCGCCGCGAGCACCAGCGCCAGCAGGCCGAAACTCACCAGCAGAAACGCGTTCAGCCGCGAGCCGAGCAGGACCGCTTCATACACCTGTTCGAGCGTCTGCACGCGGTCGACCGGCTGATCGGTGTCGGTGGCGCGGATGGCGCCGGCGACGCCAGCCGCAAGCGCCATCGGATTGCCGGCGCTGCGGACGACCAGGGCGAGGGAGGAACCGGGGAACTGGGCCTCGGGAAGGTACAGTTCCGGCATGTTCTCGTTGAAACCGTGCTCTTTCACGTTGCCGACCACGCCGACAATCGTCACTCGGTCCTTTCCCATGATGTGGAGCTGCTGGCCGATCGCATCACGCCTTGCGAAATAAGTTCGTGCCAGCCGCTGATCGACAATCACCGCCGGCGCCGAACCGGCGGTGTCGGCGTCGATGAATAGCCGGCCGCGCAGAAGCGGAAGCTCGGCAGCGGCAAAATAGCCCGGCGTCACGATGGTGAAGCCGACGAGCGGGTTTCGGCCCGAGGGCGGAGCGGGCCGGCCGACGATGACGAGCTCGGTGCTGCTGTTGTTCTGTCCCGGCAAGCTCGAGCCGCCGCCAGCGGCGACGACACCGGGAAGAGCGCGAACGCGGGCGAGCGCCTGCTGGAAAAAGGCCGCTTGCTGCGCATCTTTCGGATACTTGCTGCTGGGCAAGTCCACCCGCATCGTGAGCGCGCCATGAGGATTGAATCCGGGGTAATCGGCGCTCAGCAGCAGAAAACTGCGGAACATCAGTCCCGCGCCAACCAGCAGCACCAGCGCCAGAGCGGTTTCGGCGACGACCAGCAGGCTGCGCAGGCGGTGGCTAGCCAGCCCGGCGGTGAGCCGGCCGGCGGAGCCGAGGGCAGCGTTCAAGCTGACGCGGGAGGCATCTATGGCTGGCGCGAGCCCAAACAAGACGCTTGCCAGGACGGCCAGCGCAAAGGCGAAGGCGACGACCGTTCCGTCAATGCCGATCTTCCACGTCCCGGTGAGATCCGGCGGCAGGCCGAGCTTCAGTGCTTCGACTCCCCACGCGGAGAACAGCAGGCCCATCGCGCCGCCGCTCAGCCCGAGCAGCAGGTTCTCGGTGAGTAGCTGGCGAACAAGCCGGCCCCGCGTCGCGCCCAGCGCCGCGCGTACCGCCACTTCCTTTCGCCGCGCCGACGCCCGCACCACTTGCAGATTGGCCACGTTGACGCAGGCAATCAGCAAAACGAAAGCCACCGCCCCCAGCAGCAGCAACAGCGCGGCGCGTGCTGGTGCCGCAAACCGCTCGGAGAGTGGCTGCACGTGGACGCCCTCGCCGGCGTTGCTATCGGGATATTGCCGCGCCAGCCGGGCGGCGATGGTGTCCATTTCCGCCTGAGCCTGCCGTACGCTGACGCCAGGTTTCAGCCGGGCCCACACGTCCATGAAATGATTGCCGCGGCGCGTGGCCATCGGCTTCACCTGGCAACTGGTCGCCGCGAGCAATTGCGGGGATGGATATCCAAAGTTCAGATCGGCGGGAAGTACGCCGATGACGGTTTTGCTCTGGCCGCCGAGCGCGATCGTCCGGCCGATCACCCCGGGATCGGATCCAAACCGGTCGCGCCAGAATTCGTAGCTCAGGATAACGACGTTACGATGGGCCGGACTGTCTTCCTCGGGCGAAAACCCGCGGCCGAGCACCGGCTCGATACCGAGCATGGGAAGGAAATCGGTGGAGACGCCCATGGCGGTCAATTCTGCCGGCGGCCCGTCACCGGTGAGGATGCCGCGGAAAGGCACCACAGCGACGACATGGTCGAAGCTGGCGCTCTGCGCCTTCCAATCGCAGAAATCGGCTGAGGCGACCGGAGCGTCGGCCAGGAACGGCTCCATCTCGGTGATGTTCACCAGCCGCTCGGGATGGAGGAAGGGAAGCGTGTGGAGCAGGACGGCGTTCACGACGCTGAATATGGCGCTGTTGGCCCCGATGCCGAGGGCAAGCGTAAGGATGGCGACAAGGGTGAATCCCGGGCTTGCTCGCAGCATTCGCGCGCCGTAGCGCAGGTCCTGCCCGAGCGTCTCGAGGGCGGGGATGCCGCGGCGCTCCCGGTAAAGTTCCTTCGCCTGTTCCAGGCCACCGAGCTTGACGAGCGCCTGGCGGCGCGCTTCGGTCGGCGCCATGCCCGCGCGGAGGTTGTCCTCGACGTGCAGGGCGAGGTGGGATTCAAGCTCGGCCGCGAGTTCGTTCTCGCTCCGCTTCCGGCCAAACAACCCGCCAAGCCGCCAAAGCCATGCCCGCGCCTTCCTCATAGCCCCGCTTCCTCTCCCCGCCCACCGCATGCAGCCACAGCTCAGCCCGCGCACTAACCACTAGCCACTTGTCACTGCCTTTGACGAGAGGAACCGGTCGAGAATCGCGTTCACTTCCTCCCAGTCGCGTTCCTGCCTCGCCAGCTGCTTGCGGCCGGCGGGTGTCAGCCGGTAGAACTTGGCCTTGCGGTTGTTCTGCGACACGCCCCATTCCGAGCGGACGTTGCCTTCCTGCTCCAGCTTCAAAAGCGCCGGATACAGCGTGCCGTAATTCACCGCCAGCCGGTTGCCGCTGGTCTGCTCGATGCGCCGGGCGATGCCGTACCCGTGCACCGGACCCATCGTTTCCAGCGTTTTCAGCACCATCAGCGCCAGCGTTCCCTGCCACACGTCGGTTTTTCCGCCCATCGTTCACCTCTGGGATACCCATAGGGATGAACCGCAGGATGCCACAACTCCTATGGGAATGCAATAAGGAAACCGCAGGCGGGGCGGGAGCGGCGGCCCGGGGCCGCCGCTCGTAGGGGCGAAAAATATTTCGCCCCGGCGAAACTCAGGCGGCGTCCAGTTCCTTGTTCAGCCGCTCGGTTTCGTAGTGGGCCACCAGGGCGTCCACCAGCGGGCCGAGCTTGCCTTCCATCACGCTGTCGAGCTGGTGGAGGGTGAGCCCGATGCGATGGTCGGAAACGCGGTTCTGGGGGAAATTGTAGGTGCGGATTTTCTCCGAACGGTCGCCGGTCTTGATCTGGCCGCGGCGCTCGGCGGCGATCTGTTCGTGTTGCCGCTCGCGTTCCATCTCGTACAGCCGGGCGCGCAGCACCCGCATGGCGCGGGCGCGGTTTTTGATCTGCGATTTTTCGTCCTGGCAGCTCACCACCAGCCCGGAGGGCAGGTGGGTGATGCGGACGGCGGAATAGGTGGTGTTCACCGACTGGCCGCCGGGGCCGGAGGAACAGAAGGTGTCGATGCGGATGTCTTTCGGATCGATTTTCACGTCGATTTCATCGGCTTCGGGCAGCACCGCGACGGTTGCGGCCGAAGTGTGGATCCTGCCCTGCTGCTCGGTGGCCGGCACCCGCTGCACTCGGTGAACGCCGCTTTCGTATTTCAATTTCGAATACACTTTCGCGCCTTGAATCGAAGCCACCACTTCTTTCAATCCGCCGAGGTCCGACGGCGAAAGAGCGAGCGCCTCGACGCGCCAGCCCTGCGATTCGGCGTAACGGGAATACATCCGGAACAGTTCGCCGGCAAACAGCGCCGCTTCCTCCCCGCCGGTTCCCGCGCGGATTTCCAGAATCACGTTTTTCTCGTCGTTCGGGTCGCGCGGAAGAAGCAGCCGTTTCAGTTCCGCTTCCACCGCCGCTTTCCGCTCCTCGAGCTGGCGGGCTTCCTCGTGAGCCATCTGTTTCAACTCGGCGTCTTCGGCCTCCACCAGCATCTGTTTCGCCTCGCGCAGGTGCCGGTCGATTTTTCCCCACTCGCGGTAGCGGGTGACGATTTCGTTCAGCTCGGAGTGCGTTTTGGCGAGCTTTTGCAGTCGCGCCGAATCGGCCAGCACCTCGGGCGAGGAGAGTTGCTGGGTAAGCTCTTCGTACCGGCGCTCGATTTCTTCCAGCTTTTCGTAGAGTGTGGCCATGGCCAAATCCTTTTCCCGCAAACAGAAACAGTAGAGCTGTAATCGATTCGGAGAAGCAGAGTGCTCGGCGGAGCGAGCGGAGTGGGAGCGGGCTAATAGAACGGGGCAAACATCGCCCCTTAAGTATAGAGATGGCCCGGCGAACGGTCAATTCGCCGCCACGCGGCTGTTTTCTTCGCGGCACCGGAGGGGAGGCCGCCGGCTGCCGCCTGGCCCGGCGAATTGGCTGGGAGCGCCGCGAGGGGAGCGTTACGAAGCCACGCCAGCCTATTCCCGAGTGCTCGGAAGCCGGGTAGGATAGGCGCCGGCCGGATACACCGGGAACTGCGGCGCCGGCAAACCGGGAGGACCTCCATGAAAGACAACCACACATTCAATCAACGACTTTCCGCGGCTCTCGGGATTGTCGCTTTCGCGATCCTTCTGGCCGGCGCGGCGGCTGCCTCCCGCGCTCAGCAGGCCGCCGGCCCGGTGGTGCGGCCGCCGAACGGCGATCCCAACGCCGCGCTCGCCGCCACCGTTCCCGACGGGTTCACCGTGGCGGCGACAGGCGACCTGATCGTTCACCGGCCCATCTCGAACGAGGCCGACCCGGCGATGCAAGCGGTTTTCAAGATTCTGCGTGGCGCGACGGTGAGCGTCGGCAATTTCGAGGGCACCGCTATCGACGTCCGCCATTTCCGCGGCGCTCCCCAGGCCGAAAACGGCGGCGCGTGGATCATCGACCTGCCGGGCGTGCCCGACGACGTGAAGCGCATGGGATTCAGCATGGTGGAACGAGCCAACAATCACGCCACCGACTGGGGCGTCGAAGGCATGGAGGAAACCGACAAGCGGCTGGACGACGCCGGGCTGATCCACGCGGGTACGGGTAAGGACCTGGCCGCCGCCCGCGCTCCGCGCTACCTCGATACGCCGGTGGGACGGGTGGCGCTGGTGTCGATGGCGTCGAGTTTCCTCCCCATGTCCCGGGCCATGGATCCGCTGGGCGAAACGAACGGCCGGCCGGGGCTGAGCGCGCTGCGAACCACCGCCTACACCGTCGTTCCCCAGGACCTGTTCGATCAAATCAAAAGGGTTGGCGACGAGCTCCAGGCGCTGAAGAAGCAAGCCGGCATCCCCGCCCCCAGCGCCCCGCCGGGCGGCAACCCTCCGAAGCCCAACGAAGTGAATCTGAACGGGGCGCGATTCCGGCTGGGCGATCGTTTCGGCTTGAGCTACGACATGGATTCCTTCGACCTGCAGCAAATCCTGAAAGGAATCAGGCAAGGGAAAGAAAGCGCCAATTTCCTGATTGCCACCATCCACTGCCACGAGCCGGGCAACTGGAGCGAGCAGCCGGCGGATTTCCTGGTGACCCTCGCTCACGACGCCATCGACCAGGGCGCCGACGAATTCGTCGCCCAGGGCCCGCATCAGCTCCGCGGCATCGAGATCTACAAGGGCAAGCCGATTTTTTACAGCCTGGGCAATTTCATTTTCCAGAACCTGATGCTCGATCCGGTGGGGATGGATTACTATCTCAGCTTTCATCTGAATCCGGACACCGCCACCGACGAGGAATTCGATTACGCGCTCACCAAGCGTGGATTCTGGGATCCCGTCTGGTTCGAGAGCGTCGTCGCGGTCAGCAGGTTCGACCGCAACCAGGTTTCCGAAATCGATCTCTACCCCATCGACCTCGGCTTCGAGCGGCCGGCGCCCGATTTCGGCAATCCGCGAATGGCCCCTCCGGCCGCCGCCAAGAAGATTCTCGAGCGGCTGCAAAGGCTCTCGACGCCCTACCACACCCCCATCGAGATCAGGAACAACGTCGGGGTGATCAAGCTGCGCTAGCGTGGTGTAACCGAAATACCTTTATCACGGTCCCACACCTGTCATGCTGAGCCCGTCCCGCAGTGCGGGAGCGAAGCATCCCGCTGCTAGAACAGGCTTTTCTGCCGGCTCACACGCCACCCCGCCGCCGAAACCCTGTGTCGCTCTCTTCCGTTACACAACACTAACGGGGCTTCGCCCCAGCCCCACGAGCATGCCCTCGGGCGAAGGAAAGACAAACAGATCTTGACTCAATTGCACCAACTTTTATCTTTCAAGATGTCTAGCCGCGATTCGTTGCGGGAGGGTTCGCGGGGACCGGTCGGGCTCGGCCGCTCAGATCGGGCGCTGGATGCCCGGGAAGCTCTGCCACACCTTGATGCCGCAGAAATGCGAGCCTTCGGTGCAGATGGGCGTGGCGATGCCGGCCCGGAGGTAACAGGGCGGGCCAAGCCAGCGGCCGATCGCCGGATAGAGCGCGCTGACCTGCTCGAGTTCGTCGACCGAAGCCGCGTAAATCTCTTCCTGGGCGTTAAAGCAGGTGCGCATCGTCCACTTGTGCAGCAGGTGCAGCAGCGAGCCCGATTCCACCAGCCGAACGGCTTTGGCGTTCGGCAGCAGGTAAAGAGCCAACTCGGCGGGCACGCCGCGCTCGACCAATTGGTCTTTCGCCGTCCAGGCGTCCTCCATCGCCCGCTCGAACACTTCGAGCGCCCGGGCGTTCCCGCCCACCAGCGGGGGAACGACGCAGTCCGGCGCGCGGGTATCGGCGAGCGTCAACAGCGGCCGCGACCCGGGCACCATCCGGTGCCGCTGGTCCTGGCTGTCGGCGGTGTGGCTGAGCTTCTTGGCGAAGGTGAAATGAGCGTGTTCGAGAGCGCGCATCATCGGCGAGTGGACGCCGACGTTCAGCGTCTCCAGGCGATACGGATTGCGCGCCGGATCGAGCAGTCGCTCGATGGCCTCGGCGTCGCTGCAGGCGCAGGCCGGCAAGCCCATCGTGGCGCGATAAGCCGCCGCTACCGTCTCCATCGCCTGGGGCGGCAAGGCAACCAGTCTCGAGACGCGTCCTTCGAGCCGGGCGTCGAATTCCCGCGCAAACGCCTCGGGATTGGCGGCTGCGGCCGCGCCGGCGCTCCACTCGGGCAGGTTTTCGAGCGGCTCGGTGTCGAACCGGTCGAAGAATTGGGCATCGATTTCGCGCACCCGGTCCACCATCTCGCCCACCACCAGCCGCGCTTCGGTGGGCGTATCCGAAGCCTGGGCCATGCGCCACAGCCGGTGGAGCACGATTCCCGAAAGCGTATGCACCATCGTCGTGAACGCAGCCACCGGCAGCGCGTACCGGGCGACTTCGATGGCCCGCTTTTCCGCTTGCCGCTCCACTTTCTGCACTCGTTTCGGATGCGACAGCTCGCCGACGTGCCAGATGTCTCCGAGGATCGTCCGGGCAACCGGCTTCAGCAACTCGGTCAATTCCCGATAGGCGTCCCAGGCGCGGGCTACCGCCCGTTCGTAGATTTCGCGCTCGGCGGGGCCGAATCGCTCGCCGGGCGCGGGCACGTAAGCTTGGGCGCGGTCCAGCCGCACGTAGCGCTGGCTTTGCTGCTCCGAGTTGTAGAAGGGATGCGCGTGGAGAAAGGACCATACGAACTGCCGGCTGACGTTCTCGAGCCCGAATTCGAAGTGGGCGTGCTGGTAAACGGTGTGGTGGCCGCTGAAAAAGGTTCCCGCGCCGATGGTCAGCCGCTGCTTGTCGGTGATTTCCTCGGGCGCGACCAGGCGCGGCGAATAGCAGGTGCGGGCCGCGGCGATTGCCGAATCGTAAGGATGCCGGAAGCAGTTTCGCAGCGTGACGCGCGGTCGAGCGGTCTCAACCACCGAGGACGGAGCCGGGAAGGCTTCTGTCGGCATCTGCAACGCATTCTACACGCGACCCGGCCCGCGTCAACGGCAAGCCGACGGAAGGCAAGCGAGGCCAGGGGATGTCCCTAGTGACGCAGAGGTGAAACGGGAGGGGAGCGGAGAACGTTACTTCTTCGGCGCGCCCGCCTTCTCGTATTTCCGCTGAAAGCGCTCGACGCGGCCGGCGGTATCGATCAGCTTCTGCTTCCCGGTGAAGAACGGATGGCAGTTCGAGCAGATTTCCACCCGCAGCAGCGGGCCTTTGAAGGTTGAGCGGGTTTTGAAGGTGTTGCCGCAGGCGCAGTGCACCGTCACTTCATGATAATCGGGATGAATGCCCTCTTTCATGGAAACCCTCTTTCCCCCTGGGAATTGGGCCGAGCGAGCCCGAAGTCCCCGCCAGACCAAAATTCATCATACCTGCCACCAGCCCGCTCTGCCAAGCGGCGCGGACCGGCCCCCGCCCCGGCTTGTCCCGAGCCCGCCGCGGGGGCAGCGGAGCCGCAGCCCAATGAAAGACAACCGGATGCCAGCAACACGCTCCGAAAACTTGGCCTCGCGAGAAGGAGTTCGGAGAGAGTGTTACAGCTCCCAGCCGCCATGAAAATTGCCGCTCCTCACCTTCTGGGCCCGACGGGCTCGCCGTAGGCACAGGCATTCTGCGTGTACCTCTAGGGGCGCCCCGCCGGGTCGCCCGATCCTCGCAAATCCCGAACTCACCCGGCACGGCGCGCCGCTCGACAGCCGGTGCGCCCTCCGGGCAGCGCGGTCAGCGGGCTCCAGCGCGGACCAGCGGATCGGCTTGCTCGATGCTGCCCTTAAGCAGTTGTGTCTTCAGCACCATTTTCTGACCGGGCAGCAAATCAATCGTCGTGGCGAAGGTGCGGTAGCCGGGCAGATCGATGACGATTTGGTGTTGGCCGGGGGTCAGTACCATCCCCCGGCCGAGTCCGCCAAATTCGCCGGCGTGGCCGACGAAGCGGTCATCGACGAAGACCGCCGCACGATCGGGATCGACGTCGAGCTTGACCTGCGAGGAAGAAGCATCGGTGGGATATAGGCTATGGGGATTCTTCCGCATGGCCACTTCGATGGACAAATCCTCGCCCGGCTGCACTATCACGCTCTGGCGGAAATCCATGAAGCCATCCTGTTTCACCGCGATCTCGTGCCGGCCCGGCAAAAGCAGAATTTGTCGCGAGCCTTTCAACTCCTTCAGGTAGCCGACGTATTGGCCGTCGATCCAGACGCCCGAGGACTTTGCTGGCTTGTCGATCGCGACGAATTGAATCTTCCCGAGCACGCGATTGTCCGCGTGTAGCGTGCCCGGCGCTCCCGGAAGTACGCAGAGCGCAAGCAGCAGGAAAAACGAAGACACCTTCGCTTTGGTGCGCATCATTGCCCCCTTCCCTCGGTAAACTTCTCACTTAGATTCGTGGTCGGCACGAGGAAGATGCCCGGGGAAACGCTCGCAGTGCGGGCGAGGAGAGGATGTCCAGCGTCCTCCCGCCGGCGAAGCCCGAGCGGCAGCGCACCGGAAACCGTATCGAGCGGGCACGTGCCGATCCGGTTTGCTGAGCAAAGCGAAGTGACAGGCAAGCGGCGGCAGGGGGAATTTCATTTCCGCGCCAATGGCGCGATCGCGGATGTCGGTCGGCCCGGCGCTGGCGCTTTTCGATTCGGAGGGTAAGGAACGCTAAAATAGTTGACGGATCGCATGCCCAAGCCAAACCTGCCCGCACCCCGCGCCTACCGCGCCGCTCTGCGCCGCATCGAGACGCTGACCGCAACCACCAAGCATCTGGAATGGGAAATCACCGCCGGCGGACGATTCGATTTTCGCGCCGGCCAGTTCATCTCGATGACGCTCAGCCGCGACGGGAACGAGCACACGCGCGCTTATTCGATTGCGTCTGCCCCTCGCGCCGACGGCCGGTTCGATCTGTGCCTGAATCGCGTGGCCGGCGGGCTCTTTTCGAACTACCTTTGTGACCTCGCGCCCGGGGCAAGCATGGATTTCACCGGCCCGCACGGTTTTTTCGTCGTACCCCAGCCGGTGGAGCGCGACCAGGTGTTCATCGCCACCGGAACCGGCATCGCGCCCATCCGCGGCATGCTGGCCGGCTTGTTCGGCGGGAATCGAGATCGGCAACAGGATATCTGGCTGCTGTTCGGCGTGCGGTATCCGGAAACGATCCTCTATCGCGCCGAATTCGAACGCTTGGCCACCCAACAGCCTCGATTCCATTTCGTTCCCACCCTTAGTCGGCCCCCGGCCGATTGGCCCGGCGAGCGCGGCCACGTGCAGGAGTTGCTGCGAAGACGCTTCGATGGCCGGAACGATTTCGAGGCGTCGATTTGCGGCTTGAAGGCCATGGTCGACGACGTTCGGCGAATTCTGAAAGAAGAGTTCGGGATGGACCGCCGGCGAATCCACTACGAGAAATACGACTGAACCAGGGGAAAAACGGTGGCCGCCTGCACCGGTGGCGATGGGACCTGGGTTCTGGTACCGTTTTGACCCACAATCAACCGGTTGCCACTCCAACTGCCTATAGCCTGTCAATTGTGCTCTTTACCGAGATTCTCCGCGATGAGTCTCGGCTCGCGGAGGGCCTCTGTTCCGGTCCGGTACCCCGGACGACAAATGGTACTAGCTATGCTATTGACAGATTCTTAAACATCGTCCATCTTTTCCTCCGCTGCTGAATGCCGCCGCTCGTTACCGCTGGCCGGGCAATCTGCGCGAACTGGAGAACCTGGTGAAGCGCTACGTCATCCTGGGCGACGTCGAGGATACGTTCGGCGAATTGTTCGACCGGGCGCGGTTCGAGCGGCGGCTGGCGCTCGAAGAGCCTTCCTTCGACGACGAGCGTGACCGGAAGGCGCGGGTGCGCGAATTGAAGGACGAGACGGAACTGGAGGCCATTCTCGATGCCCTCGACAAAACGCGCTGGTGCCGCAAACGCGCCGCGGAACGGCTCGTCATCAGCTACAAAGCCCTGCTCTACAAAATGCGACGATTCCACCTGGACGGCGGTCCAGGCTCCCGTTCGGCTGCGGTCGCTTCGGCCGGCCGGGGGCTTTCCGGCGGGTGCCGTTAAGCAGACCGAGGAGGATGCTGGAGCCATGACAACGGAACGGAGATCTTTCCGACGATACGATCTCTCGCTGGTGCTCACCGTTCGCCGAGCCGACAACGGCCAGACGATCGACGGGCACACGCGCGACATATCCTCGCGCGGAATTTACTTCCTGGTGAACGGCCCCTTTCCCTCGGGCTGCCGGATCGACCTGACTGTGTCGCTGGCTCGGGCCAGCGTGGGCGAGCCGGGATCGTTCGTGGTGGCGCGCGGCCACGTGATTCGCGCCGAGCCGCGATCGAAGGTCGCTGAGGAACCGGTCACCGGCGTCGCCGCGGTCATCGAGAGCTACGACATCATTCGCAGCGAACAGGTTGCCAGCTAGCGTCGTGTAACTGAAATACCTTTATCACGGCCCCACACCTGTCATGCTGAGCCCGTCCCGCAGTGCGGGAGCGAAGCATCCCGCTGCTAGGACAGGCTTTTCTACCGGCTCACACGCCGCCCCTCCGTCGAAACTCTGTGTCACTTTCTTCAGTCACACGACGCTAGCCGCGAGTGGCTTGGTTCCGTTTCCAAGGTGAGAGAATGAAGGTTGGCTTCCGCGACGCGGAAGTCAGGCTTGGCGTCAACCACCCTTGCCGGTGATCGCCAGAATGCCGAGCGCAATTCCAACGACACCAAAACCGACTGCTGGAGCGGTGTGCCCGCTCAGGCGGAACTGCTCGGCGGCCATCACCAGCAGCCAAGCGCCCATCGCGGCAAACACGATCCGGCGGGCGAGATCGATTGCCATTCCGGTGCCATTATAAGGCCTGGAAGGCGGCGGAGAGCAAATCGCACCCCCACCGGGTCGCGGGTCCGCTAGCAACAACTGCAACTGGCCGCGGCCGCCGCCTCCCGATCCCGAGGGTTGCGGATCCGGGACCGACCCCTACCTGCGGCTGTTATAATCGACCGCTTCCGTTCACCTTCGCCGTGGCCACTTACTACATCGAGAATTTCGGCTGCCGCGCCACCCAAGCCGACGCCGTCGCCATCGAGCAGCGGTTGGTGGACCAGGGCCATCGCCCGGCCGCCGCCGAAGCCGCCGACCTGCTGGTAGTGAACACGTGCACGGTGACCGCTTCCGCGGACTCCCGAGCCCGCCAGGCAATTCGCGGATTTCACCGGAGGAATCCCGCGGCGCAAATCGTCGTCACCGGCTGCTACGCCCAGCGCGCTCCGGAGGAATTGGCGGCGCTGGGCGGAGTCCGGTGGGTGATCGGCAACGCGCACCAGCGGGAAATCCCGTTGCTGCTCGAACCAGCCCCAGGCATTCCGCTCTGCCCCTCGACTTTCGCTCGGGGCCCTGAGCGGAGTCGAATGGGCGGGACCGGCGCTGATTTCGTGCCACTCGGCCGGCTGGCCGGCGAGCCGCTCCGGCCCGGCCCTGGCGCCGCCAAAATCCTCGCCGGCCACCTGCTCGAGCTGACCACCGTGCTGGTGGGGCCGGTGGAGAGGGGAGCGGGCGGACACACGCGGCCAACGCTGAAAATCCAGGACGGCTGCAACAACCGTTGCGCCTTTTGCGTGATTCCCCAGGTGCGCGGCCGGAGCCGCAGCTTGCCGCCCGAGGACGTTGTCGGGGAAATCCGCCGGCTCGCGGGCGCCGGCGCGCGGGAAGTGGTGCTCAGCGGAATCAATCTGGGAAGCTACGGGCGGGACCTCGTTCCGCGCACGAATCTGGAAACGCTCATCGGGCGCATTCTCGATGAAACCGCAATCGACCGGCTGCGACTCAGTTCGCTCGAGCCCATGCACCTGACCGCCGACCTGGTGGATCGCATGGCTGCCGACCAGCGCATCGCTCCGCATTTTCACATCCCGCTGCAATCGGGCTCGGACCGGATCCTGGCCGCCATGCACCGCTGGTACCGCGCCGAGCACTACGCCCGGCGAATTGAGTTGATTCACGAGCGGTTGCCAAACGCCGCCATCGGCGCCGACGTGATTGCCGGCTTTCCCGGTGAGACGAAGGCCGATCATCGCGCGACGCTCGCACTGGTCGGCAGGCTGCCCTTCAGTTACCTGCACGTCTTCTCTTTTTCGTTGCGGCCGGGGACCGAAGCGGCGAGGCTGGCGAGCCTGGTGGCCCCGGCGGCGATTCGGGAACGAGCGTCGGAATTGCGCTTGCTGGCAGCGGGCAAGGCGGCTGCATTCCGCCTCCGGCAACACGGCCGCCTCGAGCGCGCGCTGACGCTGGAAACGAAGCGCGACGGCGCAACTCTGGCGCTCACCGGCAACTATCTCGCCGTCGGTGTCCGCGGCGACTGGCCGGCGAACCGGTGGGTTACGGTGCGCCTGGGCGACGCGGGTAACGGCGGCCTAGCTGGCGAACTGTTGGAGGATTCCGCCAACTGGGCCGCGGCTCCGCCCTCCTGCCTTTCGCCGGTGGCCGAGATCCTCTGAGCCGCCGTTTCCGGCCGCCTTTGAGCCGGGATGGTCAGCTTTCGAAGATCACCTGGGCGACGGCGATGCCGCCGCCGTGGCTTAGCGAGAGCGCGATATGGCGAACGCCCAATTCCTCCGCCAACTCCTTCGACCGGCCATGCAGCCGCAGCGTAGGACGGCCGCCGGAGAGATTCGCCACTTCCAGATCCACCCAGCGCACGCCGCGCCGCCAGCCGGTGCCAAGCGCCTTCATGGCGGCTTCCTTGGCGGCGAAGCGGGCGGCGTAGCGCTCGAACGGTGGCTGGTGGCTTTCGCAATAGCGGATTTCGTCGGCGGTGAACACGCGCTCGATGAACGGGCGGCCGCGGCGGGTGATGGCGGCCTGAATTCGCGGAACTTCGGCGAGATCGATGCCCATGCCGACGATCATTGGATTTCCTTCGTTTGGGCGCGCGGCGCCCGGCGATTATACCGGGAATCAATGCCCGGCCGCCCTCGGCCCGCCCGTCCATGAGCCGCATCTCTACTCCGCCCAAGATGACTCGCCGGCAGCCGCTCGAGTCTCCGCCCGGGCTGCCTCCCGAATGGAGCCTGGTCCGGCGGCGGGGAATCGCGGTCCTACGGGCCAAACCGTTCGAGCGAATCTCGTGGCTCGTTCACGGTTTCAGCACACGGCTGGGAGGCGCCAGTAGCGCCCACGGGCGGCGTGCGCTGAACCTCGGCTACTTGGATTGGGATGAGCGCGATCGCGTGGACGCCAACCGGCAGTTGCTTGCGCGGGCGGTGGGCGCGCGAGCGATGGAGCTGGTGGCCATGCGGCAATTCCATTCTTCGGTGGTGCGAGTGGTGGAGCGCGCGGCTGGCCACCGGCTCGGCGGCGACGCACTGGCCACTCGCGCGCCCCGGCTGCTGCTGGCGGTGCAAACCGCCGATTGCCTCCCAATCCTCCTCGTGGACCCGCGCCGGCACGTCGCCGCCGCCATTCACGCCGGATGGCGCGGGACGCTGGCGCGAATCGCCGAAAAAACGGTGGGCGAGCTTCGGATGGATTTCGGCACCAGGCCGCGGGACGTCCTCGCCGCCATCGGCCCGGCCATCGGGGCTTGCTGCTACGAAGTCGGGCCGGAAGTCGCTCAGGCGTACGCCGCGCGATTCCACGTGGCCGGCGAGTGGTTCGACGAGCGCTTCGAAGCGCTTTCCACCGGGGACGAACCCACGCCTTTTCTCTGGCTCCAGCAGGATCCTCCAGGCCACGCGCGCCCGAAGCGAGCGCGGCTGGATCTGGTGGCTGCCAATAGCTGGCAATTGGCCAACGCTGGTCTGCTCCCGGAACGCGTGTTCGCTTGCCGATGGTGCACCGCCTGCCATCCCGACTGGCTGTTTAGCTACCGGCGAGAGGGCGGGCGAACCGGTAGGCAAATGGCGGTAATCGGCTGGCGCCGCTAGCAGCAGGCATCACCGAGGGGCCGCCGCCGACCGTCGGGGAGCCATGTAGCGCCGGGCTTCAGCCCGGCACGCCGCTGGTGGTGGCGGATCCCCCGTAAGCCTGTTTGCCGGGCAGAACGCGAGGCGCCGCCATCGCGGAGGGGCGATGGCCGCTCGCCGGCCGCGGATCTTTTCAGCGAGCCAGGCCTTCGGATTGCGGGACCGCCAATCCAGCGCCGGGCGGCATTCGGTCGATCAGCGCGAGCTGACCGCAGGCGCCCATCACGTCCCGACCGCGGGAATCGCGAACGAATACGGGGACATGACGGTCGGCGAGAACGCGTCGGAAGGATTCGACGGCTTCGTCGGCCGGCCGCCGGAACGGGAGAGCGCCGGGATTCCAGGGTATCAAATTGACCTTGGCCCGCAAGCCCGCCACCAGCCGCGCGACGCGGCGAGCATCTTCCGGCCGATCGTTCTCCTCACCCAACAGCACGTATTCGAACGTCAATCGCTCCCAGGATCGCAGCGGATAACGGCGGCAGGCGTCGAGCAGTTCCGCCAGCGGATATTTGCGATTGATGGGCATGATGCGGGAGCGTTGCGGGTCGCTCGAGGCGTTGAGCGAGATGGCGAGTTTCGGCCGGACGGGCTCGCGAGCGAGTCGGTCGATCCCGGGAACGATGCCGCTGGTGGAAAGAGTGACGTGGCGCGGGGAGAGCGTCAGGCCGTGCGGATCGAGCAGCAGCCGCGCGGCGGCCATCACCTCGTCGTAATTGAGCAGCGGCTCGCCCTGCCCCATGAACACAACGTTGGTGCGCGGCGCCAGACTCTCCTTGCGCTCGTCGAGCACGCGCAGCACCTGCCCAACGATTTCCCCCGCGGTGAGATTCCGGATCAGGCCGAGCGTTGCGGTCAGGCAGAACCCGCAATTCACCGCGCAACCCGCCTGGGTGGAGATGCATATCGTTTGCCGGCCTGGGGAAGGCATGAAAACGGCTTCGATGGCCGCAGGGGCAGCCCTGCCGGCGGATTCCGGCCGGTCGAGCGTCAGCAAATAGCGCACTGACCCGTCGGCGGAGGCGTACTTGGCGGCCACCGGCGGCACGCTCAAGCGGGCTTCGGCCGCCAGGCGCCGGCGCAGCTTGGCGGGCAGGGCGGTCATCCGGCTGAAATCGAGCTGCCGCTTGGAGTAAAGGGCGTGGAAGAGCTGGGCGCCGCGATAGGCGGGCTCGCCAAGGGCGGCGGCCGTTTCGCGCAATTCTTCGAGGGATTTGCCAACCAGTTCGATGGGCATCGAGCCCGACCGCCTTCATCGCATCTTAACACGCCAACCGGCGGCGTTGTTTTTCGAGGAGCGAACCGGCAATGGAACCAGCCCCTTGGCAACAGGACGGATAGGATGCCCAGGCACCATCAAATGCTTTTTCTGCTTTCGGTATGCCAGAATTGGAGGGGCGCGCCGGTTCACTCCTCGCCCGGACCCGGCGAGGGAGCCCGGGGCGCAATCGGCCAAACGACCGGAAATGAACAACGAACTCGAGGCGGTCCGCAAAACCGTTCTGCCCAACGGCTTGGTGGTCATCACCGAATCGATGCCCCAGTTCCGGTCGGTAGCGGTAGGCATCTGGGTGCGAACCGGCTCGCGGAGCGAGCCGGAATCGCTCGGCGGGATTTCGCATTTCATCGAGCACATGGTGTTCAAGGGAACCGAGCGGCGCTCCTGCGAGGAGATCGCCCGGACGATGGATTCGGTGGGCGGAATGCTCGACGCCTTCACCACCAAGGAAATGGTCTGCTTCAGCGCGAAGGTCCTTGACGAGCATCTGCCGCTCGCATTCGACGTCATCGCCGATATGGTGCTCCGGCCGCTGTTCGCTCCCCCGGATATCGCCAAGGAAAAACAGGTGGTCCTCGAGGAAATCAAGATGGACGAGGACAATCCCGAGACGCTGGTGAGCGAAACCTTCCTGCAGCATTTCTGGGCCGACCACGGCCTGGGCCGGCCGATCCTGGGCACGCCGGAGACGGTCGAGGGCTTCGACCGGGCCCGGGTATTCGACTGGTTCCGGCGCTGCTACGTGCCGAACAACATGGTGATTTCCGCCGCGGGGAACCTCGAGCACCACCGGCTGGTGGAGATGATTGCCGCCCAATTCGCCAGCTTGCCCGCCGGCGCCGACGGCTTTCAGGTTACGCCCCCCCGTCCGCACGCACCGGTGGTGGTGCGCCAGAAGCGGGAGTTGGAACAGGCGCACCTCTGCGTGGGAGCCCCCGCCTTCGCCGTCGCCGATCACCGGCGATTCGCCTGCGCCTTGCTGAACAACGTGCTCGGCGCGGGAATGTCGTCCCGTTTATTCCAGAACATTCGGGAACAGCAGGGGCTGGCCTATTCGGTGTTCAGCGAGATGAACCCGTACCACGACACCGGCTTGCTGTCGGTTTACGCCGGAACCGGCAGCGACAAAGTGGAGCGGCTGGTCGGCTCGGTGCTCGACGAATTTCGCCGTCTGAAAGAGAGTGCCGTCGGGCCGGAAGAACTCCACCGGGCGAAAGAACAGTTGAAAGGCTCGATGACCCTGGGCCTGGAATCCACTGGCGCGCGAATGGCGAATCGGGCTCGCCAGCAAGTCTATTTCGGCCGTTCGGTCGCCCTGGAGGAAATTTTCTCCTCGATCGACGCCGTCACCGCCGATCAGATCCAGCACGTCGCACGGCAACTGTTCGCGCCCGACCACATCGCGCTGGCGGCGGTCGGCCATCTCGAACGGTTCCACCCCACCCGCGACCTGCTCGCCTGCTGACCGCCAGCCCCGAACTGTCCGGCGGGCTAAAGGTCTCCTCCGTCAACTCCGCTCTTTCGAAGGGCGCGGCTGCAGCCGTGCCGCCGGTGTCGTCTTGCCAACGCGGATTTCGCCCGTCTCCGGCGGGTGGGTCCCGGCGCCTGTTCTCGGGAGTGCCTGCCCCGGCCTGCCGGTGCCGCTGAAGGGCGGCTTCGCCAGTTGCCACGCAGATTCCAAAGCCGCTGCCGGCGGCCGGGAATTCGTCCCGATCGCCCGCCTGGGTACCGGCGCGCACTTCCTTACAATTTCCTGCAAACGGCCGTTGACGAGAGCGCCGGGCTTTGCCATCATCCCTGGGAAAGTTCCGCTGACGGGAGAGCGGCGATTTCTTTACGCGTCACGGTTCTCGCATCGGGAAGTTCCGGCAACGCGGCGCTGGTGGAGAGCGGCGCCACTCGGTTGCTGGTCGATGCCGGGCTCTCCCGGCGGGAGACCTGCCGGCGGTTGAAATCGCTCGGCATCTCCGTCGATCCGCTTGACGGCATCCTGGTTTCCCACGAGCATACCGATCACACCAGCGGCCTTCCGGCGCTCGCGGCCCACGCGCGCTGCCCCGTCTTCCTCACCCAGGCCACGCATCAGGAGATCGTCCGCATCCTGCCCGACGGCGCGGGCAAGACGGTGGACCGGGTGGAATACATCGAAGCGGGCCAGCGATTCAGCATCGGCGAATTCGAAGTGACGGCATTCTCGATTCCGCACGACGCCGCCGATCCGGTGGGCTTTGCGTTTCGAGCCGAAGGCGTGAAAATCGCGCTGGTTACCGACCTCGGCTATCTGCCGGCGGTGGTGCGATTCCATCTGCGTTCGGCCGACTGCTTGATCCTGGAATCGAATCACGACCTGGAGATGCTCAAAGTAGGGCCCTATCCCTGGTCGGTAAAGCAGCGGGTGATGAGCCGCACCGGACATCTTTCCAACCATATCGTCGGCGAATTCCTCGCCGACCCTGACGGTTTCGACGCCCGGCCCCGGTACCTGCTGCTGGCGCATCTCTCGGAGAACAACAATACGCCGGACCTGGCGCGGATTTCGGCGGAAGAGGCGCTGGGGCGGCGGCCCGCCCAAGCCGCATTCAGGGGCGAATTGATGATCGCGTCGCAGCGCGTGCCGGTCGGCCCGCTCCTGCTGTAGATACCGCTTCGAGCGCCGCCGGCCGTGCGCCCGCGTCACCGGTGAATCCATGAACGCAACGTCGGAAATGGAGCGGCGCCTGCTGCGCCACACCGTCGCCACGCTCGCTTATCGCGTCGGCAAGGCGCTCGGGAACGCCCCCGCGAGTTTCCCCCGGTTCCGCGCCGTGCCCGGCAGCCGCACGCCGGAGGAAATCCTCGCCCATATGGGCGATCTGTTCGATTGGGCGCTGGCGCTGGCCGACGGCAAGCACGCCTGGCACGATTCAAAGCCGCTCCCTTGGGACCAGGAAGTGAGTCGATTCTTCACCGCGCTCGAGGCCTTCGACCGGCGGCTCGCCTCGGACGCGAAGCTTGGCTTTCCCGCGGGGAAGCTGTTCCAGGGACCTATCGCCGATGCGCTCACCCACACCGGCCAGCTCGCGTTGCTTCGCCGGTTAGCCGGTGCGCCCATTCGCGGCGAGAACTATTTCCGCGCCGAAATCGCCGCGGGCCGGGCCGGCCGCCAGCAGGCCGCGCCGGTGCAGGAATTCGACTGAACCGAAGACGCTGCAGCGCTCTTGCGCTGGCGGGAATCGGCAGGCGGCGTTCACCGATCCCCGGAATTTGCTGTTCACGGGAAGGGAGAATCAATGGTCCCGAGGTTTTTGCCGAGAGTCGTTCGCCACGCAGCTTTGTCGAAAGGGTTGCCATGGCGCCGGAAACTGCCGGTCATCGGCTTGGCGTGCATGGCGGCGATGGCGCTGGCTGCGTCGCAGGGCGCTGCCGGCCCCGCCACAGCCAAAACAGTCGGCCCGGCGAAGGGCTGGCTGGTGATCGTCGGCGGGGGAACGGTCGTGCCCGAAATCATCGAGCGGTACGTGGCGCTGGCCGGCGGGCCTGACGCCCAATTCGTTGTATTCCCCACCGCCGGAAACGACCCGGTGGACACGGTGAAAGTGCGGCAGCAATTCATGAAGACGTTCGGGGTGAAAAACGTGGTGGTGCTGCACACCCGGGACCGGCGCACGGCGAATTCGAGGAAATTCGTCCAGCCGCTGCTCCGCGCCAATGCGGTCTGGTTCTATGGGGGAAGGCAGTGGCGGCTGAGCGACGCCTACCTCGGCACGCTCACCGAGCGCGAAGTGAAGGCGGTGCTGGCCCGGGGCGGGGTGGTAGGCGGCAGCAGCGCCGGGGCGACGATACAGGGCTCGTTCCTGGTGCGCGGCTCGGTGAAGAACAACACCATCATGGTGGCGGCGCGCCCCACTCACCGGATGGGATTCGGTTTGCTGCGCGATTCCGCCATCGACCAGCATCTGATCGTCCGTCATCGCGAAAACGATCTGGTGCCCGTCATCGCGAGCCGGCCGAAGCTGCTCGGCATCGGCATCGATCAAAGCACCGCCATCGTGGTTCACGGGAACGAGTTCGAGGTGATTGGCGCGACCAGAGTGGCCATTTACGACAACCAGATGCACGACGGCAAAAAGTACTACTTCCTGTCGCACGCCCAGAAATTCAATCTGGCGACGCGGAAACCGGAATAGCGAACCGAGCTGGCGATCGTCAGGACTCGGGCGGCGCGGACCGCGAGGCTCAGCGCTGCCGTGCGCCGTACACCAGTAGGGCGCCTTGGGCGCGAAACCGGCGGAGTTGGGCGGCGTCGCGGAACCAGCGGCCGGCGTAAACTTCGGGAACGGGCGTGGGATCGATGATGCGCCGGTGATCCACGTCGATGAAACCGGCCTTGCGGAACAGGCCGGCCCACTCCTCGGCGGAAAGCAGTTGCGTCGGCGGCAGCAGCGGACGCCACTGATGACATTCGAGATTGTCGCGATAATAATTGATGAGGATCCACGCGGTTCCGCCAGCCGCCAGCACGCGATGGATTTCGCGAAGGGCGGCGGCGGGGCCGGGCCAGTAATAGGCCGATTCGACCGAGACGACGCGGGTAAAGGAGCCGTCGGGAAACGCAATCTGTTCCGCCGACCCGACTTCGAACCGGACGTTTTCCCGTCCGGCGCTTGATTCCCGCGCCTGGCGAATCATCTCGTCGGACAAATCGATGCCCGCAACGCGACCCCGAGGGACTTCGGCGGCGATCAGCCGCACCAGCCAGCCGGTGCCGCAGCCGACGTCGAGCAGCGTTTCGTCCGGCGCCAGACGCAGCAGCGCGAGCAGGGGCAGGACGATCGGCAGATGCTCTCGCTCCATGCCCTGCCCGCGGCCGCTTTCCGCCCAGCGGTTGAATTCCTCGCGCAATTGCTCGTGTTCCGTGGCGGAGCCAGGGTCGGGCATTTTCCCCTCAATTCGTGATGGAAGCCTGGAAGCCCTTCCCCAACCTCCGGTCCCGAAGTTTCGGGACAGGGGTCGGAGCTTCCAAGGTGTTTGTCTCACGGCGCTTCTTGCCGGTCCGCCCTTTCTTGCGTCCCTACGTTCTCTGTCGGGAAGTTTCGACGGAAGGGCCGCCAAGAAACCCAAGCTTCAGCCTTGTATGACGAGGTCACCGTTGTCAAGCAAACGCCTGGTGCGGAGCGGAGTTTTGACTTTCCCCTCCCCAGAAGGGTTTGGTCTTGCCGCTGCCGTTCTGCTGCCGACCAACGCTCGTATCGCAATCGTCAGGTGGGAACCGGTCCCACCAGCCAGGGTTTCGATCCGCCGAGCGCTCGAACCGGTGCGCGTGCCCGCTGGCCTCCATCCCCGCGCGCGCCGCCTGGCCAGCTGGCGAGCGGTAGAACTGCACGGCTTTCCGGACATGCTCCAGCCGTCGCTGGTCGTCCTCGCCGGTTTTCGTGTTCGTCATCGCGATTGGCCGAAACCTCGGGCGCTGATCGCCGTCTATAATCCACATGCCGGCTCCTTCCCCCGAGCCTTGGTCGTTTCAGCAATGACCGATGTGCTCGCATCCGGGAGCCAGCTTCGTCATAAAATCACTGAAGCCGCGGGCTCGGAGGATTGGCAACAGACGCAAGACAGCGAGGGGGGAGCTTGAAACTATGTCGGTTTCGTCCGCGTGATTCCGCCGGCGATGCGATTCTCGCCGGAGTGGTCGAGGCGGACCGGGTCCACGAAGTGACCGGGGATTGGCCGGGGCTTGGCTCGCGCACCGGCCGAAGCTGGCCGATAGCCGAAGTGCGCCTGGCAGCGCCGGTGGCGCCATCGAAAATCGTTTGCGTCGCCCGCAATTACCGGCAACACGCCGCCGAGTTGGGCAATCCGGTGCCGCAGGCGCCGCTGATTTTTTTGAAGGCGCCTTCGTCGGTGATCGGTCCGGAGGAGGCCATCGTGATCCCGCCGGACTCCGCCCGGGTCGATCACGAAGGGGAGTTGGGGGTGGTGATCGGTCGGCGGTGCGCGCGGCTGGCGCCGGAGGACGACGTCGGCGCCTGCGTGGCCGGCTATACCTGCCTGAACGACGTCACCGCCCGAGATTTGCAGCTCGCCGACGGGTTGTTCGGCAGGGCGAAAAGCTTCGACACGTTTTGCCCGATGGGCCCGGTGATCGAGACGGAATTCGACTGGAAGCAGGCGGCGGTGGAAACCTGGGTGAACGGCGAGCGGCGCCAGCACGGGCTCGCGACCGAAATGATTTTCCCCGTTGACCACCTGGTGCGCTGGATCGCGCGGATCATGACCCTGCTGCCCGGAGACGTGATCGCCACCGGCACGCCCGAAGGCATTTCCCCGCTGGCTGATGGCGATGTCGTCGAGATATCGATTGAAGGCATCGGGCGGTTGCGCAACCGGGTGGAGAAGAGGGCGGAGCGATGAGCGCTCCCGTCGAAGCGCTTCGCTTGGAACCGCCGCGGCGGAAGATGAGCGCGTCGCAGAAGGCGCTCTGGGGCGTGGTGGGGTTCCTGGTGCTGGCGAAGCTCATCGAGCTTGTCGTCCATATGCCGGTCGTGAATCCGTCGCAAACCGCGATCTTCGCGTGGAAATGGATCGCGTTTTTCGCGATCCTGGCGCTTCTCGGCTCCGGCTTCGCCCATATCATCACGTTCCCCGGGATGTGGGACCCGGCGGTGGACAACCGCGACCGGATCTGGAAGCCGCTGGGAATCGGGCTGGCGTTCGGCGCTGCGCTGCTGGCAGTTTCCCATGCCGCCCGTTTCGCCGCCGCCCAGGCCGCCGCGATTGGCTCCCCCAGTCTGCTGCACGTTCCGTTCCCTTATTCGCTGCTGTTCTACCTGTACACCGGCGTCTGTTCCTCGATTTTCTACTGCCTATTCCCGATCGCCTTCACCGTTTGGTTTTTCGGCACGCTGCTGCTCGCGCGGCGCTGGCCCAGGCACACGTTCTGGACGATGGCGGTGCTGGTGTCGTTCTGGGAGCCGCTCACGATGGCGGGAAGGAATCACTGGGCCCTGTTGCGGCAGCCGCATGTCGCCGGAATCGTTGCCTTGCTCGCCCTGCTTTACGCCGCCGATTTCACCGCCGCCTGCCTGTTCCGCCGATTCGGTTTCCTTGCCGCTCTGGCTCTCCGGCTATCGCTGGTGGTCGTTTGGAATATAATCGGGAAGGTCTGATCGTCCGGGCGGGATGGCCACTGGGCGCGACCTGTAATTCCAACGGCGGGGGAGCGACACCCGATGAAAATCTTCCTCGATACGGCCAACCTCGATGAAATCCGCCGCGGGGCGGAACTCGGCGTTCTCGACGGCATTACCACCAATCCGACGCTGGCGGCGAAGGAAGGCCGGCCGTTCCGCGAGCTGATCCTGGAAGCCTGCGAGATCCTGCGCGGGGGCGTTGTCAACGCGGAAGTGGTTTCCACCGAAACTGAGGGCATGCTGCGCGAAGGGCGCGAACTGGCGTCTTGGCATCCGAGCGTCGTGGTGAAGGTGCCGATGATCCCGGCGGGCATCGGCGCGGCGCGACTTCTGCGCGAGGAGGGGATCCGCACCAACGTGACGCTGGTGTTTTCGCCGGCGCAGGCGCTGCTGGCGGCAAAGGTCGGGGCCTATTTCGTCAGCCCGTTTCTCGGCCGGCTGGACGACGTGTCGCAGAGCGGGCTGGGCCTGCTGGCGGAAATCGTGACGATTTATCGGAACTATCGCTATGAAACGCAAGTGCTGGCCGCCAGCCTGCGCCACCCGCTGCACGTCGTCGAAGCGGCGAAGCTGGGCGCGGACATCGCGACGATGCCCTACAAGGTGTTCGAGCAGCTCTTCAAACATCCGCTCACCGATCGCGGCCTGGAGACTTTCCTGAAGGATTGGGAGAAGGCGCGGGCGACGCTGGGAGAAATTCTCGAACCTGCGCCAGTCGCCGGTCCGTACGCGCCGAAAGCCGCCAGCCGGACTGCCGCGCCCAAATCCGGGCGTTGAAAACCGTCAACCTCGACTGGCTGTTGGCGGGCGCCGCGCTTGCGGCGCTGGGAACGGTGCGGCGCATCCTCGCCGTCCGCGCCCGCCGGCCGACGGACCCGGAGGCAATCGAGCGCGAGCGGCGCGAGCACGTGAACCGCGTCGGCAGAATCGTGGAAGGCAAGATCCTCGACGTGGTGGTGGAAGACGCCGAGCGCCCGCCTCCGGCGCCCTCGATGCCGCTCGCCGCAGCCATGCCCGGCAAGCGCCGCTGGATCGTTTACTCCTATTTGATTTCCGGCGTAACCTACCAAACCGCTCAGGAGGTGTCATCGTTCACCATCGGAGCGGGGCCAGCCGTTGGGCGGGTGGCAAGCGTGAAGTACGATCCCGCCAATCCCAGCAGCTCGATTCTTGTGGCCGAGGATTGGTCGGGACTGCCCTAGCGGCATTCCCGGCGCCGATGCGGCGTCATCGAACTGCGGCGCGAGGAATCCGCCGCGGCTAGGCACGCAAGCGGCCCCGGAGCGACTCGGACCGCGATCCGGCCGGGAAAGGAAGAGGGAATGACTGCCGAGAAGAAATCCCACGACCCGCTCGAGGAGCTGCGCCGCCGCAGCGGCGAAGCCGCAGCAGGCGGAGGCGCCGAGCGGCAAGAGCGGCAGCATCGGGCGGGCAAGCTGCTCGCCCGCGAGCGCATCGAGCTGCTGCTCGACGAAGGCACGTTCGAGGAACTGGACAAATTCGTCATTCATCGCGCCACCGATTTCGGCATGGAGACGCAGAAGCCGCCGGGCGACGGCTTCCTCACCGGCTACGGCCGGATCGACGGCCGGCTGGTGTACGTTTTCGCCCAGGACTTCACCGTGTTCGGCGGGTCGCTTTCGGAGGCGAACGCGGCGAAGGTGACCAAAATCATGCAACTCGCCCTGCGCGCCGGCGCTCCGGTGATCGGCCTGAACGATTCCGGCGGCGCGCGAATCCAGGAAGGGGTGCAATCGCTGGCCGGCTACGCCGATATTTTCCTGCTGAACACCCTGGCCAGCGGAGTGGTTCCGCAAATCAGCGCCATCATGGGACCTTGCGCCGGCGGGGCGGTGTATTCCCCGGCGATCACCGATTTCGTGGTGATGACCCGCAACACCTCCTACATGTTCGTCACCGGCCCCGACGTCATCAAGACCGTCACCCACGAAGAAGTGACCAAGGAAGATCTGGGCGGCGCTCTGACCCACAACACCACCAGCGGCGTGGCGCACTTCATCGCCCGCGACGACGCCGAGTGCCTCGCCTTGATCCGTGAACTCGCCGGCTTCCTGCCCGCCAACAACCTCGAGGACCCGCCCCGCCGACCCACCGAGGACCCGCCCGGCCGGCTCGAGCCCGCGCTCGACCGGATCGTGCCCGCCGACCCGATGCTGCCTTACGACATCAAGGAAGTGATTGCGGCAGTCGTCGACGACCGCCACTTCCTCGAGGTGCATGAACATTTCGCCAGGAACATCGTTGTCGGCTTCGCCCGCCTGGACGGCCGAACCATCGGGATCGTAGCCAACCAGCCGGCGGTGCTTGCCGGCTGCCTCGATATCAACGCTTCGGTGAAGGGCGCGCGGTTCGTGCGGTTCTGCGACGCGTTCAACATTCCGCTGGTGACCTTCGAGGACGTCCCCGGCTTCCTGCCTGGCGCCCAGCAGGAGTTCGGCGGAATCATCCGCCACGGAGCGAAGCTGCTGTTCGCCTTCGCTGAGGCGACGGTGCCGAAAATCACCGTCATCACCCGGAAGGCTTACGGCGGAGCCTACTGCGTGATGGCGTCCAAGCACATCCGCACCGACATCAACTACGCGTGGCCGACGGCGGAAATCGCGGTGATGGGGCCGGAAGGGGCGGTGAACATCGTCTATAAGCGCGAACTCGAGCGCGCGCCCGAAGCCGAGCGCGATGCGCTCCGGCGCAAAATGGCGGCGGAATTCCGCGAACGCTTCGCCAACCCTTACGTTGCCGCCGAACGCGGCTACATCGACGCGATCATCCAGCCCGCCGAAACCCGCCCCAAACTCATTACCGCGCTGCGCTCGCTCGAAAACAAGCGCGATACCAACCCCCGCAAGAAACACGGCAATATCCCGCTATAGAGCCCCCACCGCACGCCCCGACACTTTCGGCCCCGCCGGCAAGCTATCCTTCTGAGCGGAGCGGGCCGACGCCTTTTCTTTTCGCGGAAATTCTGACTCCCGGATTTCCGCATCGGGCAGCGCAGTCGAAGAATCCCGGCATCCGATCGTGGACAGCCAGGAAGTCACCAGAGCCAAATAGCTTGTCGAACTCCTCCCCCGGCTTCCCTGCGGCAAGAACTCATCGTCAGCGCCAAGTGGTGTTAGACTCCCCCCATGTGTTCAAGCGTCCTGGTCCTCTCGCTTCTCTGTGTCGCGCCGCTGCTCGCTCAAAACGCGGGCGAGACGCCGGCGGCGCGGCTCCGGGCGCTCGTCGAGCGGGCGCCGCGGCTGGCCTTGACCGGCACTCCACTTCCGGTGCAGCCGCCGCAGGCGGGTTGGGGGTTGGGAATGGTTTCCTGGGTGGCGGCGGGCCGCGACGGCGTCATCTACCTGCTTCAGCGCGGCGACAAAGCCGATCCGGTTATCGCGCTCGACCGCCGAGGCCGTGTGCTGCGCTCCTGGGGCAAGGGCCTGTACGTGATGCCGCACTCGATTCGGATCGATCCGCGGGGAAACGTGTGGACCACGGACGCCGCCAGCTCGAAAGTGCTGGAATTCACGCCGCAGGGCAAGAATTTGACGGAGATCGACGTGGGCGGCCAGCCGGCCGAGTGCCGTAACAATTTTTGCGGCACCACCGACGTCGCCTTCGCGCCCAACGGCCATATTTTCATCTCCGACGGCTACGCCAACGCCCGCGTGCTGGAATACACCGCCGATGGGAAGAAGGTGCGCGAGTGGGGAGCGCCGGGAACGGGTCCCGGGCAGTTCCACTTGCCGCACTCGATCCAGATCGACCGGAAAGGCATCGTCTACGTCGCCGACCGCGAAAACGCGAGAATCGAGCGATTCAATCTCGCGGGCCATTACCTGGGCGAATGGACGAACCTCGGCAAGCCGTTTTCGCTGACGTTGCGCTCCGGTTTTCTCTACGTCGCCGCCCAGCCGCCGGACGCGCCAAATCTCGCCCCGGGCTGGCTGGTGAAACTCGATCCACAGACCGGCAAGAACCTGGGATACGTCGAATCCACTGGGAATCATGGGCTCGAGGCGACCGAGACGGGCGATTTGCTCATCGGCCCGGGACCGGGCCACCCCTTGTGGTTCCATTAGGCCCGCGTCGCCCGCCTCCGCGGCTTCAGGAGGCGCTCGCCACTAGCCAGGCCTTACTTTAACTTCTGCTTTCCTCGGCCGGCTAAGGCAGCTAAGATGAATCGCAACGCGCCTGTGCTTCACACGCTGGTTTCTTCACCTTTTCGTCTTTCCTTCGCTTCTTGCCGGAAAAAAGGCCAGACTTGGATCGACTTGAAAAAATCAGACCGTTCATTTCACGGAATTTCCGCGAAATTCTGCTCGCAGGGTGGAGCGATTAGCTCTTAGCGAATCGCCCTTGGGATCAACACGTTAGCAGCCGGCGCAGCGCCGCTGTTGACAGATGGATCGATCAAAAACCGGTTTCGCTGCGTACCAGCCCTCCAGCCCGGATGTCAATACAGCCCAATGGCTTCTAAAGCCTGGCGCGGGCGGCTTCGATTTGGGCGGCGATGGCGTCGAGAACGCCGGCGACGACTTGTTCCTGGATGGCGGCATCCTGCCAGTGATTCTGCTCCATGTTCTCGCGGATGCCGGGCAGGGTTTTCACGCCGTAGCCGGTGTAGGCGCCCGGAGCGTAGATCTGGTTTTTGTACCAGCCGCGGCCGCCGGGCAAGCCGCTGGCTGTCGTCATCTTGCGATCGACGTCGTAAAGTAGCTCGTTGAGCTGTGCCAGTTGGGCCGGCGTCTTGCGGAAGACGCTGCCGGAATTGGTCGCGCGTTCGTAGGCCGCAGCGTAATCGCTGGCGGCTTTCTCGAGCCGGTCAACCGAGGCGTCGAGCGCGGAGAAATCGAACGCAGGCGGGCTCGCGGCATCGTGTTGGAGTTGCTTCAATTGATCGCGATACTGGGCGATGGTATCGGCGAGATCGGTGAAATCGAAAGGAAGCACCGAGGCGTCGGCCAGACGCATCAGCGCCACCCCCACCGCTTGCGCGAAGGTGTTCTCGTAAGCGAAATCGGTATCGCCGAAGTGCGTGTACCAGTAGAAGTCGTCGTAGATGGAGTGGTAAACGCCGCCTCCGCCTTCCTCGGAAAAGCCCAGGTTGGCGGAGGCAATGCCCAGGTGGTCGATGAACGCGCTGTAATCGGAGCCCGAGCCAAGCGCGCCGATGCGTAGATCGGCCCGCTTCTCGATCGCTGCGCGAGCCTGGGGAGTCTTGGCGTTCTCGATGGCTTTCTCCCGATCCATTTCATAGAGGGACTTGCCGGTGATCGGATCGGCAAAATCGCGCGCCAGTTGATTCAGGAATGGCTCCAGGGTGTGGCTGCCGCTCATGCCGAAAGTGCCCCGGCCGCTGCTGTCGCTATTGATATAAGCCACTGCCTTCTGCTGGAGTTCCTCGGCATGCTCCTCGGCCCATTCGGTCGAGCCGAGCAGGCCGGGTTCCTCGCCATCCCACAATGCCAGAACGATCGTGCGTTTCGGGTGCCAGCCATGCTTCAGGAGATCGCCGAAGGCGCGAGCGTCTTCGACGAGCGCCGAGGCCCCGCTGATGGGGTCGTCGGCGCCGTTCACCCAGCCATCGTAGTGGTTGCCGTGCACCACCCACTGGTCGGGCCACTCGCTGCCGGCAATGACGGCAATCACGTCGTTGATGGGATGTTGGCTCCAATCGAATTTCAGTTTCAGGTGAACCAGCGCCGGGCCGGGACCGATGTGGTAGGTAAGGGGCAAGGCGCCGCGCCAGCCGGCGGGGGCGACGGGACCGGCCAGCGCCGCGAGAAGCGGCTGGGCGTCGGCGTAGGAGATGGGCTGGGTGGGAATCGATGTGAAGAGCTTCCTGGCCTGGTCGAAGGTGAGCCGCTTGGCTTCCTTGGTGGCGCCAATGCCGGGGGTGAGCGGATCGCCCGGCCAATTGGAGGCTTCATCGGCAACGCTGCCTCGCTGAACGCCGTCGGGCGGACGGTAAGGTCCCTTGGGGTAGACGTCGCCCTGGAAGTACCCGTCGTCCCGGGGATCGGAATAAATCAGGCAGCCGATGGCGCCGTGTTCGGCGGCGACTTTCGGCTTGATGCCCCGCCAACTGCGGCCATAGCGCGCAATGACGATTTTCCCGCGAACGTCGATATGGAGCTTGGCGAGCTGGTCGTAGTCCTCGGGCAAGCCGTAATTGACGTACACCAACTGGCCGGTAACGTCGCCATCGATCGAATAGGCGTTGTAGGTGGGCAACTGGCCGGATTGGCCGGAAGTGGGATCGCCGGCTATGGGCGGCTCCTGGAGTTTCGCGGTGAACCGCGCCGGCTCGAGCAGTTCCACTTGACGCTCGAGCGGCGTGGGAAACAGCACGTAGAAGGTTTCGATATGGGCGTCCAAGCCGAAACTCTTGAACTGCCCCAGAACGTACTGGGCGTTTTGCTCGTCGTAGGGCTGGCCGAGTGCGTGCGGCTCCTTGCTGAGGATTTCCATGTAATTGCGGATGTTGGCAGGCTGGGGAAGGGCGCGGAACTTCTGCTCCCATTGCGCTTCGGCAGCGGTTTCCCGCGGTGAGAAGCCGGTTATCGAGGATGCCGGCGGCTGGGCGTCGCCCGAGGCCGCGGCAAGCCCGACCGCGAGGGCGGCGAGCCCGACCGGGGCGAGAATTCTGAGCCATCTGTTCACCGCAAACCCTCCTCGAGCTTCGTTGTCAGCGCTGCAAAACGCAGCGGCGATTGCGAACCCGCTTCTATCACAGCGTGCAGGTGGATTCAAGCGCGTCGGACGCGGCCGGGTGCGTACTCGCGCCGCGAAAAAATCAACCGGAATACCCGCCGGGATGGCCCTCAAACCATTGCCAGGCGCTGCGGAGGATTTCCTCGAGGCCGCGCTTCGGTTCCCAGCCCAATTCCCGGCGAATGCGGGAGCTGTCGGCGACAAGTTCGGGTGGATCGCCCGGCCGGCGGTCGAGCAGCCGGCACGGAATCCTCCGGCCGGTGACGCGCTCGGCCGAGGCGACCACTTGGCGCACCGAATCGCCGCGGCCGGTGCCGAGGTTGTAGATAGCGGCTGATCCAGGCTCGGTGCGCTCGAGTGCGATCAGATGGGCCTGGGCAATGTCGAGCACGTGGATGTAATCGCGGACGCAAGTGCCGTCGGGAGTGGGGTAATCGGCGCCGTAGATATCGAGCGCTGCGTGGCGGCCGGCGGCCACGGCCAGCACGCGGGGAATCAGATGAGTCTCGGGGTGGTGATCTTCGCCCAGGGTCTCGCTGGCGCCGGCGGCGTTGAAGTAACGCAGCGAAACGAAATCGAGGCTGGCGGCGCGATGGGCTTCCTGGAACATCCGTTCGCAGATGAGTTTGGTATGGCCATAGGGGTTGACCGGCTCGGTGGGCGCGGCTTCGGTGATCGGGACGACGGCGGGTACGCCGTAGGTCGCGCAGGAGGAGCTGAAAACCATGCGGCGTACGCCGGCCTCGAGCATCGCCTCGAGCAGGTTGAGAGTGGCAGCGACGTTCTGCCGGTAGTAGCGCAGCGGCAAGCGCACTGACTCCTCCACCAGAGCGACGGCCGCCATGTGCACCACCGCAGAAACCCGACGGCCGGCGAAGACGCCATCCAGCATCGCGCGATCGTTCAAATCGCCGGCGACGAATTCGGCGCCGGGAGGAACCGCTTCGCGGTGGCCTTCGCTGAGATTATCGAGAACGACGGTTGGGTAGCCGCGAGCGACGAGCAATTCGGCAACTACGCTGCCGATGTACCCGGCGCCGCCGGTGACCAGGATCGCGTCCATAGATGGCGGCCAAAGTGTAACTGAAATCGCAGCTGCGGCGAATGGGGTGGGCGGCAGGGAACGCGCGTGGCGCGCCGCCAAGGCGGGCGCGGCCCCCGGGGAGTTCTTGACCGGGGCTAGGAGGATTCCTAACATGGCAGCGGAGGTTGCGCGATGGCGGCCGAGATAGTCGTCCGAGCGGTCAGCGATACGGAATTCGAGGTCACCGTCCGCGAAGGTGCTTCGCAGTCCCAGCACGTCGTCACCGTCGAAGCCGCTTACGCGCGCAAACTCGACCCCGGCAGCGCAAACCCGGAAAACCTCCTGCGCCGGTCCTTTGCCTTCCTTCTCGAACGCGAACCGAAGGAATCGATCCTCCGCCGGTTCGATCTCCGCCAGATCGGCCGCTACTTCCCCGATTTCGAGCGCGAAATTCGCGCCCGGCCAGGCCGCTGAGCCAGGGAGGAACGATGGAGAAGCTCGACGAATTTCAAAAGTTTCGCGCGGAGATGAACCGGGAGATCGACGCCAGCGGCCATCGGGGACTGAAGCGGTTCTTCGCGCTGGACCACCAGGCCTACGAACCGGGGGCGCTGGGCGCCAAAACGAAGGAACTGCTGGGGCTGGTGGCTTCGGCGGTGCTTCGCTGCGACGACTGCGTCACCTATCATCTGGTGCGCTGCGCCGAGGAAGGCTGCGAGCGGGCCGAGGTGGTCGACGCCCTCAACGTCGCACTGGTCGTCGGCGGATCGATTGCCATTCCACACCTCCGGCGCGCCTTCGCCCGGATGCGGGAGATCGACGGATTGCGCCCGTAGCAACAGCGGCGGGAGGGGCGCTGGCCTCCGGCGGCGCCATCCCGTACCCGAACGAGTCGGAACGGCACTAAAATAGGCCGATGCATTTTCACCAGGAGCATGCCGCCGACGCAAGCACGAAGCATCTGAGCCGGCGGCTGAAATGGGCGACGGCGGCGACGCTCGGGCTGGTGGTGGTGAAGATCGCCGGGGGCGTGGCAGGACATTCCATCGCCCTCGTCACCGACGGTGTACACAACCTGAGCGACCTCCCCTCGCTGGTGATTTCCTGGGTGGCGGTGCGGCTGGCCGAGCGCCCGCCGACGAGCGAGAAGACCTTTGGATACCACCGGGCGGGGATTCTGGCGGCATTCACCAACGCGCTGCTGCTGGTGGTGGTGGCGGCGTATCTGCTCTGGGAAGCCTACCAGCGATTCTCTCATCCGGCGGCGGTGTACGCGCCGGCGCTGCTGGGGCTGGGCGCGGCCGGGCTGCTGGTGAACGGGGGAATCACGCTGGCGCTCGTGCGCGGGCGTCATGATTTGAATTTGCGCAGCGTGCTGGTGCACAACGCGAGCGACGCCTTGTCGAGCCTCGGGATTCTGGGCGGTGGCCTCGCCATCCAGCTCACCAAGGCGCATTGGATCGATCCGGCCGTGGGAATCGCGATCGGGGCGATGGTATTGTGGAGCAGCATCGATATCCTACGGGACAGCAGCCACATCCTGCTCGAGGGTTTGCCGAAGGCGATGCGGCTGGAAGACATCGCCCGGGCTATCTTGGCCGTCGAACCGGTGCAGGAGGTACACGATATCCACGTTTGGACGCTGGGCACCGGCCACCACGTGCTTTCCTGCCACGTGTGCATTCCCGATATGCACATCGAGGAGAGCGAAAAGCTGCTCGAGCGAATCGCCCAGAGGGTCGAAGGGGAATTCCAGATTCGCCACACCACCATACAGTTCGAGCGATCCCGGCTGCCCGCGCCGGCAGGGCTGTACATGCCTGCCCCCCTCGATTCGACCGAGCGGTGAAGACCGGAAACCGCCATGAGCGGGCCGCGCTCGCCCGGCGGCTGCCGTCGGGCAGACGGATACGCTGCCCGCGGCAAAGGATTCCCGGCGGCTACTGGGTGAGGTGGAGAATGGTGCCGCGCTCAGCGTTGCGCTCTTCGGTGGCCTCGAGATCGATTTGATCGATGGCGATGGCGTGGCGGCCGCCGTCCTCAGTGATGTAAATGACCCGCGCGCCCTGTACGGAAAAAGCCACCGAATCGATTACGCCGCCATCCCGCCGCACGAGGAGGAACTGGCCGAGTTCGGGCAACGGGGTTTCGGCGGGCGCGGCGGCCTGCGGCACGACCTCCCGCTCGACCTCCGACGGGGCCGCGGCGGCGGGCGCTGGTGGCTCGATCACCACCACTTGCGGAGGCGGCGACTCGATGACCATCGGCGTTTCGCCGAATCCCCCGAATATCGGGAAGAAGCCGATTGGCTGTATCCGGTGGAACCGGTCGAAAAGGGCGAGTTCGTGCTGGGTGATGGGATCAATGATGGCCTGAATTGCGCGCTCGCGGCGGTCGAAGGCCAGTTGATTGAAATCAATTCCTCCCGGCGAAGTTACTGGGAAGGTTTGGCCGAGAGGCAAGCCGGCGCCTCCGATTACCATCACCGAACCGCCGTTTGGAAGGGTCGTGTGGGAAACAACCGGGGAACCAGACGCCGGGGACCCGATTCGCGGCACGGGCGTCGGGATTCGGATAGGCGGAGAGGCGAAGTTGGTGAAGCGGGCAGGCATTCTGCCGGCCGGCATAAGAACACGACCTCGAGCAGCCATTGGAATCGCATGACCGCCTCGGCCTTGGGCTTGCGCCCGGGGTGCCCCGGAAAGAGCCAACGCCACAGACAGGACGAATATGCCGCGCATCGCCGTGCCCTCCCGCGCTGGAGATGCCGGGCCGCGGGGTCCGGTTGCACCCATTGTACACCCTGGGGGGGGGGTGGCCTGGCCGGGGCCGGGCAGCGGCCGAAATCGTCTTTGCTGGGCCCGCCGGCTGTGCTATAAGTTTTTCCCCGTCGGATGACGAAGAGCCAACAAGAGGCGGCCAGCCGGGCGGAGGAGTCGGCGCAGGCAAACGCGTCGGACTATTGCCCGGTCTGCTCGCTCCGGCTGGAGCAGCGCGCATGCAAGCTTCGGTGTCCGGTTTGCGGCTATTACATGTCGTGTTCGGATTATTACTAGCTTCAACGCATGGCAACGCGTGCCGGCGGATGGTCCGGGAATGGCCAGGCGCCGGGGAACCGGAATTCTGACGGGCGAGGAGGCTGGACCGTGCCGCTGAAAATAACCGAGCGAATGGTGGATGGCGTATCCGTGCTGGACCTGGAAGGGCGGATCGTGCTGGGAGAGGAGTCCGGCGCGCTGCGCGAGCGGGTGAAACACCTGCTTGGCGACAACCGGAAGCGAATCATCCTGAACATGGGGAACGTGTCCTATATCGACAGCGCGGGCCTGGGTGCGCTGGTAGCATCCTTCACCAGCGCGAAGAACCAGGGAGCCAGCCTGAAACTGGTGAATCTGGGCAGCAAGTTCCGCGAGGTTCTCCAGGTGACGAAGCTGCTGACGGTCTTCGAGGTGTACGACAGCGAGCAAGCAGCCATCGCGAGCTTTCCCAAGTAAGCTTGCTCAGGGTTTCAGCCGGTACAGGGTGAGGCCGCTCAATAGCTTCGGGTAGAAGTCGGTGGATTTTTCCGGCAACACCCGGCCGGCGAAAGCGACCTCGGCCACCTGCTCGATTCGCGGCGGATTCACCAACAGCGCCAGTTGACCGCGGCCGGAATCGACCGCGGCAACAGCGGCTTCTATCTCGCGCTCGTACCCCACCCGTTTCTCTCCCGCCACTTGCTCTGGAGTGATTCCCAAGCCTTGTTCGAGCACCAGCCGGTAGAGGAGCACGACGTCGAGACGGCGCTCGGCAGGCAGCAGATCGCGTAGGCGATGATCGAGTTCCGCCTCGCTTTTCAGCAGGAAAAGATAGAAGGCGCCGTCGCCGGCGTAGGCCCCGATGGCATGGCGAGCCCGCCCTTGCCGCTCGAGATCGCGCCGGAATTCGGCCAGAGCCGTTTCGCGTTCGGCGGTGTCGACGAAGGGATAGGCGTACCAGTCGAACTGCGGCTCGAGCCGGCGACGAAACCCGGGGAAAATAAATTCCTCGAGGCCGGAGACAACCCGATGCGTGGGCAGGATGGTGAGACCTTCGGCATCAGTGTTGAACAGCGCCATCATCGCTCTCTCATAGGGGGCGCCTGGGCAAGGGCTGGATGGCTGCGCGGCAGGGAAAGCGGCGCGGCGGCATTCGTCGCGGTAGGCCAGCGCGGTCTCGTAGCGGTGGTGACCATCGGCGATGAGCAGGCGCTTGGGTTCGAGGAGGCGGGCGAGCGAATCGATTGCCGCGGGATCGGCCAGCGCCCACAACCGATGGATGACGCCGAATTCGTCGGTCACCTCGGCGAGCGGCTCGTGGCGGGCGGCCTGCTCCACCAGCCGGTCAATCGCTCGCTCGGGATCCTGGTAAAGCAGGAAGAGCAGGCCGGTTTGGGCGAACGTGCGGCGCAGCAGTTCCAGCCGGTCGGCTCTGGGTCCAGGCAGCGTGCGCTCGTGGCGGAAAACCACACCGGTGGAATAGTCCTCGAGCTGCCCTAGGCAGATGAATCCCAGGCGCGTTTTCTTGCGACTGGCGCCGGGCGGAGCGTACGTCTGGGAATACGGATAAATCGAAGGCTGGGAGTCGCGGATGAGGACACCCTCGCGAGTCCATTCGTCCAGCGCGGCGGCGGCGCGGGTGTAGGCGTTTTCCGCGGGGGAATCGCCGGGTTGAGAATCCGGCCTTTCCACCCGAATGAAGTTCCACGGACTGGCGCTCAGATAGCGTTGCCGCATCGCCGGGGTGATCTTGTCGTAGGGTTGGGTGAGCACGTCGGCCAGACGCACCCGGCGCGGATCGTACCGCCAAGCTGAAAAGGGAAAGATTTTCGCCATCGTTCGTCTCTGATGCCGTGGTCCGGGAGAGGATTCTAGCATCGGAAGCTGCAAGGACTCGCAAGCCGGCGGAGCGAGTCCGGCGGCAGTGGCGGGGAAGCGCCCCGAAGCGCGGCATTCGTGAGGTGGCGAGGGTGTGAACTAGAATGAAGCGAGGAGAACCGCAATTTGCGAACCCATTTTCCCGAAGTGGAAGCGCTGATTTTTGACCTCGACGGCACACTGATCGATTCCAAACGCGACTTGGTTTTGGCGGTCAACGCCACCCGCCGGTGGATGAGCCTGCCGCCCCTCGACGAGGAACTCATTTCCAGCTACGTGGGCGACGGCGTGCAGAAATTGATCGAACGGGCGCTTGGCGAAGGGACCGAAGCGGGCCGGGTGAGCGAAGCGATGGCCTATTTCCTCGATTACTACCGCGGGCACATGCTCGACCATACCGTCGCATACGCCGGTGTGCGCGAAGCGCTCGATGCGCTGGCCGGCCGTCCGATGGCGGTGCTGACGAACAAGCCGGTGAAATTCAGCGTGGAGATCCTGAAGGGGCTGGCCCTCGAGCGCTATTTCCGCCGCGTGTACGGCGGCAATAGTTTCGAGAAGAAGAAGCCTGACCCGATGGGTGTGAACCGGCTGCTGAACGAATTTCAAATCGGGCCGCGGCAGGCGATGGTGGTGGGCGATTCCGCAATCGACGTGCGGACGGCGCGCAACGCCGGAACCTGGGCCGCGGGAGTGACCTACGGATTAGGCAAGGCTGGAATCGGCGCCGCCGCCCCCGACCTTCTGCTCGACAGCCTGGCGGAATTGCCGGGCCGGCTCGACCCGGCGGGCGCGCTGCGTTAGCGCCGCTTGAACTCGCCAGGACCCATGCCGGAGCGGATGCCGTCCTTGACGGAACGGCGCTAACCCGTGGCGGAATGGCCTTCGCCGCGTGAGCCGGCGGCCGAGTACTCGGAGCGGTACCACTGCCAGGTGCGCCGCAGTCCTTCCTCGAAGTCAATCGAGGGCTCGTAGCCAAGCAGCTCCCGCGCGAGCCGGATGTCCGCCTGGGAATGGCGGATGTCGCCCGGCCGCTCGGGCTCGTGACGGGCGACGGTGTGACGGCCGGTAATGGTTTCCAGCAGCCCCAGCGCCTGGTTTAGAGTGAACCGGCGGCCGGTGGCAATATTCAGGACGCGGCCGGAGGCCCCGGCGGCGTGGCAGGCGCGGAGGGTGGCGTCCACTACGTTGTCGACGTAGGTGAAGTCGCGAGATTGCTCCCCGTCGCCGTAGATGACCGGCTCGGTGCCGTCGAGAAGCGCGAGCATGAAGCGGGCCAGAACGCCCGAATAGGGCGAGCCGGGATCCTGGCGGGGACCAAAGACGTTGAAGTAGCGCAGCGCGACGGTGGCGAGGCCGTATACGCGGGTAAATACCTGGGCATACAACTCGCCGGCGAATTTCGAGACGCCGTACGGGGAAATGGGAGCGGCCGGCATGGTTTCGACTTTCGGCAGCGTCGGCGTTTCGCCGTAGGCAGAGGAGGAGGCGGCGTACACCACCCGCCGCACCCGAGCGTCGCGAGCAGCGACCAGCAGATTGAGAGTGCCATCGACGTTCGTCGTGTTGGTTTCGAGCGGCGCCTGGACCGAGCGTGGAACCGAAGTCCGCGCCGCCAAATGAATCGCAAAATCGGCGCCGTGGCAGGCGCGCTCGAGCGCGTCTCGGTCGGTGACGCCGGCGCGGAGGAACTCAATTCGATTCCGGACGGCCGCCAGGTTGGATTCCTTGCCGGCGGACAGATCGTCAATGACTACGACGCTCTCGCCGCGTCGCACCAGCTCCAGAACCACCGCCGAGCCGATAAAACCCGCTCCGCCGGTAACCAAATAGCGCACGGAATTATCCCCTTGACAAACCCAAGCCGCTAGAACCGCCTCGCTAGCCAGACGGCGATTAGCGTGTACGCACCGGCCACTAGTGCGCTAGCCAGAGCGGCCAATAGGGGCATGAATTTTTTCCACCATTCCGCCGATTCCAGTTGGCGGTCGTGCAGTTCAATTGCGGTCCGTAGAAGCTCATGGACGAAATCTGACGGCAGCGCCTTTACCCCGTCTGCGTCACGTGGCACAACGTGCCGTGCCACTAGTGACAGTTGATGCTCACCTTCTGTGGCGACCCGGAAGAATTCAGGATGCTCGCGGCCGACGATTGTCCATGATTGCGCTGAGCATGGCTTTCCCTGCAGCTCATCAAGCAGACCGGATTCGCTCCGGTGTGCGTGCCTGTCCAGCGCAAGCACTTGGATGAGTGCGAGCACGTCCGCCAGTCGACCGGCACTAGTGTAGGGTCTTTTCGGCACGCCGTTTCCTACCGCGTTGTCGCCGATCACTCGCTCTCTTTAGCGGCTTCGGCTCCGGCTTGACCCTCAGAATGTCGGAAACGGCCTCCTCAAACCTGAGGGGCTTCAATGAAATTCGCTTACTTCTTTTCGTTTTCTTTGGCATTGGAATTGTCCTTGGACAATCCACCGAACAGGGGGCCTGGACCCTCTTCTCTGGACGCATAAGGGAGAGGGCAGTCGGCAATGCTCTTTGCTGTCAGCCCACGAGACTGTGCTAGCTTCCGGACCTCTTCGTCTTCCGAGTAGATTGTGGCATTCAACACCTTCGCGATTGCGACGATTTGACGGTCATATTTCACTTTCGCGTAGGTGTCCTTTGATTCGGCGCGCTTAGCCCCGCTCTTGCTCGCATCTATAGACATGAGCGCAACCTCGATTGCGGCTCGCGTGTCAAAGGGCTCGACCTGAAATCTGGGGGATTGCGTCAATTCGTGCAGGATCTGTTGGGTTGAGTGGCCCGTCCTCACGAGAAGCTCACTCAAGGCCGGCGCCGGAACCCTAACGCGCTCTCCTCTCCCACGTAGATCGGAGATCAGGAAATCGACACGGTCCCTTGGCCGGTCAACACCACATTTTGCGTTGGGGACAAATAGGAATGTGAGGAAAGTGGAATCGAGAACGACCATTCATTCCTCGCCGCGCCTGATCTTGAGCATCTCACCAATAGGGTCATCTAGTTTTGCGAGATCGTTGTCCGGTATGGCGCGCAACCGGGCGACTATATCCGGCAGGCTAACATCGTCCACCTCCTCAAAGCCACGGATGATGAATTTCCGGAGCTCCCATTTGCCCTCGGTATTTCTAAACCATTTGCCCTTGCCGAACGCTCTAATCAGTTTGTAGAACCTCGGCCCGAGCTGCATACCGATTTCCCGATTCGTCTCAGCTATGCAACGGGCGCCTTCAAATATCAGGGTGACGTGGATTGTTTGATCCACTCCCTCTATTCTGGTAAGCAAGCCGTCTAGCGTGCCTTCCTGCCAGAATGGACCGAATGTCTCGGTACGGACCACCGCTGGCGGCAAAAATTCCGTGACAACCTCGCCCTCCTCGCTTTCCAGGTCTGCGGTGTGGCCGTCCTCTCGAAGAGCGTCGCGGAGAGATTCATAGGCTTCAACGGCTTCCCTAGGGCCTTGCCCCCTCTCCGCGTTCTTGGTTCTGGACACGACTACAGGCTGGATTTCCTCATCTATCTCAATTAGGGCCGGAGCGCTTCCCTCCTCCATCCGCAGAAAATGAACTCGGTCCTCGCTTCCTAGAACAGTAGCCAATTTCTTCAGGTACTCGGCAAGACGTGCCATTGGCAACGTGTGCGGAGTCGCATCCTTGATGTTGAACCGCAGTTCTTTTCTAGCCATGGCGCGTCCCTTGTGGTACCTTGGTTTTCGACACACCATCAGCGGTTCGTCCACGGCAGCGGACGGGATAAGCAGGGGCAAAGGTCTTAAACAACTGGCTCGCTGGCAGGCGAGCCTCAGTTGTTTTTAGGGGCCGCTGCACTTGAGTCCCGCAGCATGAGTCTTTTTCCATCCGCTCCTTTGATCGCAAGCAGACTGCGCTCACCATCCTTCACTTTTCGGGCATTGTACCGGAAATCGAACTCGTTTAGATACTGTTGAAGGTGGCGCTTGCTCACATGGTGGAAGGTGCCAACGATTCCGCGCTTAAGCAGAGCGAAATAGCCTTCGGCGGCGTTCACGTGCATTCGGTTTTCGCCTTCGCGACGCGCATATTGACCGTACAGGTGGCGGATCACGTCGTGCGAAGCGAATTCCTCGTCCAGGCCGTCGTACCCAGGGAAATCATCCGTCATGATTCCAGATTCTGTCGTCACGTTCTCCCGAATGACGGCCTTCAGGTTTCTGCTTGTGACACGCGGTACGTGAAACGACCTCGCCTCCCCCTCCCTCTGAATGAGGGAAACGACCGGCGCTCTGTGGCTCTCGGGGCCAGGTCTCCCCGGCTTGCTCCCCTTCCGCCTTCCGCCGACATGCGTTTAGTCAACCTCGATCGTTCCCTTAACCTGAATCCTGCGTGAAAATGGTCGAATCGCTCGTCACCGTCGATGGCAAAACGCATTTTTCAGGGCCCTCGGGCGGTTCTTGCCATCGCTCACTTTTAGTGAGGTTTCACAACAAAGGGCAAAAGAGCGCTGCGGGGGGTCTCCGGGAAGCGTTTCTGGCATTTCCTCGATGCTCACGACGCAGGATTCAGGTTAAGCTTGCTTGATAATGGCTCCTGGGTCATCGCGTACCGGACGCGATGCGCCATAAACCACGCGCTTTTGTACGTCACCCCGAGCATCCGGTGAAGTTGGTGGGCGCTCATGCCCTTCTTGCTGGCGCACAGAAGGTGAATCGCCGTGAGCCACTTGTGCAGCGGAATGTGGCTATCCTCGAAGATCGTGCCCACGCGCACGGTGAACTGTTTGCGGCAGGCCCCGCACTTCCACACCCCGGCGCGAACGTGCGTCTTGCCGTTTTGCCTTGGCTGCAAGCGGTAGGACTCGCCCTGCGTCCCGCAGTGTGGACAGACGGTGCCGTTCGGCCACCTCTGCGCCTCTAGAAATGCGCGGGCCTTGTCCTCGCTACCGAAATCCGCTGCTAAGTGTTTCAGATTCGTGGCGTCCTCGATTCAGCGCCAGTATCTCAAAATAGTCTGGGTTTGTCAAGTATATAATTCTGATAGCGCATCGTTCCGCCTGAATGAAACTTTCTCCGCCGGCCCGCAGCCGTACCCGTTAAACTTAATGGAGCGGGGGCAAGCCCGAATGCCGACTATAGCGGCGCGGGCAGCGGCTCGCAAGCCGGCACCGCGAGGGAGCAACGCCTCCCTCAGGGTTCGGTTTTAACGGAAGAGGGATGCGGCGAAGCAGGTTCTCAGCGCTTGCGGTTCTGCTGGCTCTGGCGGCGCTGGTGTCGGGCGCCTGGGCCCAGAGCAGGAGCTACCGGCGCCTGCCGGCGCCGACGGCGGCGACCTGGAATGCGGCCCCGTTCCGGGCGGGAGAGAAGCTGGAATATCGAATCGGATGGATGAGCCTGACGACGGCAGCCGGCGCGGTGTTGAGCGTGGTGCAGGAGCAGAGCTTTTACGGGGACGCCGCGTGGCATTTTCGGGCAACGGCGGACACCCAGAACGCGCTTCGGTACCTGATGGCCCTGGATGACCAATTCGATTCCTATGCTGAAACGGGCACGCTCGCCACCCGGCAGTACGAACTGTACTTGGACGAACAGGGCAGGAGGGCGACGCGGCGGCTGCGGCTGAACGGCGGAGGCGCGGGCGCGGAAGCGGTGGCGGCTCCGGCGGGAACGCGGGATCCGCTGGCGGCGCTCTACGAGTTGCGGGCGGTGGATTGGAACCGCACCCGGGAGCTGCATTCGCCGATTTTCGACGGCAACCGCTTTTATCAGATGCAAGCACGGGTCGCGGCCGCCCACGACGAGGTGGCAGTCCCTGCAGGTCGTTTCGATGCGGCTCGCATCGCAGTGCTCGTCACTCCCGACGATCGGCGCGCCAGCCCGATGGAATTCACCGTGTGGCTGGCAAACGACCGCGCCCGCACGCCAGTGCGGGTGGATGCGGAAGTGCCGGTGGGAACGGTGAAGGGCGAATTGCTGCGGATCGATTCCGGCCGGTAGGACTCCCGTACAGTATCGTGCATTCTGTTCCGGTTCTGTCGCCGAGCGCCGAGATCAGCAGCGCACGATTTTTTCACGCTGCTCGGCGACGGCGCGGGTGGCGTTGCGGGTGTCGACGACCAACTGGGCGGCGGCGACGATGGCCGGGTAATCGTAGGCGGAATGATCGGTGGCGATCAGAACGCAGTCGTAGCTGGCAATCCGATTGGGTGCCAGTTCGACCGAGCGCAGGCGGGAATAGTCGTAGCGGCGCATTTTGTGGAGCTGGGGGAAGTAGGGATCGTTGTAATCGACTTCGGCGCCGCGGGCTTGGAGCAATTCCATGATTTTCAGCGCCGGCGACTCCCGCAGGTCGTCGATGTCCTTTTTGTAAGCCACGCCGAGCACGAGCACCCGGGCTCCCTGCAGGCTCTTTCGCCGCTCGTTCAGCGCGCCGGCGACGGCGTCGACGACGTGGTAGGGCATCGCCGTGTTGATTTCGCCGGCCAGCTCAACGAACCGCGTGGAGAAATCGTATTCGCGCGCCTTCCACGACAGATAGAACGGGTCCACCGGAATGCAATGGCCGCCGAGCCCCGGCCCGGGCCAGAAGGGCATGTAGCCGAACGGCTTGGTGGAAGCGGTTTCGATCACCTCCCAGATATCGACTCCCATGCGGAGCGAGAGCAATTTCAGCTCGTTCACCATGGCGATGTTCACCGAGCGAAAAATGTTCTCCACCAGCTTCACCATCTCCGCCGCCCGCGTCGAGCTGACGGGAACGACGCTGGCGACGGCCTGGGAGTAGAGCGCGGCGGCGGCGCGCCGGCTGGGCAGATTGATTCCACCCACCACTTTGGGAATCTGTCGCAGGGTGTATTTCCGATTGCCGGGGTCTTCCCGTTCCGGGGAAAAAGCGAGGTAAAAATCGGGGACAGTTTCCGCGCCGGACCCGGCGCCGATGGCGCATCGCAAGCCGCTCGCTTCGAGAATCGGGAGGAGCAATTCGTCGGTGGTGCCGGGATAGGTGGTGCTTTCGAGAACAACCAACTGACCCGGCTGGAGGTTTTGGGCGATTGAGCGGGCGGTTGCGACGACGTAGGTCAGATCGGGCTGGCGGCGTTCGTCGAGAGGGGTAGGGACGCAGATTAGAATGGCGTCCATTTCCCGCAGCCGCCTGAAATCGCCCGAAGCTTCGAACCGGCCGGCATTGCGCCACCGGCGTATATCTTCGGCGGGGATGTGACGGATGTAAGTTTGGCCGGCGTTCAGCTGATCCACCTTGGCGGGATCGGTGTCGAAGCCGGTGACCCGCTGGCCGACCTCGGCGAAGCGCAGCGCCAGCGGCAAGCCGACGTACCCGCAGCCGATAACGCCGATTCGCAGGTCCTTGCTCGCGAAATGGTCCGGTGATCTGGCGGCCATAAGCGCTCGTTTCGGAAGGCTTGCCGGGCGACCGCGGCTCGCGCGCGGCAGCGACGCTCCGGCAAACAAGCGACTATAGCAAGGAATCGGCCGAAGGATAAACGGAGGGCGGACCGCAGTTGCCACGAATCGGGGCGCTCGGAGGCTGGTACTGGAAGACGGCCGGCGTCGTTGACGACCTGACGAGCGGATGCTATAAACTCTTGTCTTCATTCCGGTTTTCGAAACAATCCTGACCGAGGCAAGACACACGCGGTGGAATTATGGACTTAGGCCGCCAGCTTCTCGACCTGATCATCAGGGCGATTCCGACCGCGGTTATCGTGTTTCTCTTCTATCTGTTCGCGCGAGCGGTGTTTTTCAAGCCGATGGCGCGGGTGCTCGATGTGCGGGCCCGGCGCACCGAAGGCGCCCGAGCGCAGGCGGCGCGAGTGGAGGCAGCGGCGGCGGAGAAAATGGAAGTCTACCACCGCGCGCTGGACAAGGTGAGAACCGAAATCTACCGAGACCAGGAAACTGCCCGTCACGCCGCCCTCGAGCAGCGAGGCAAATTGCTGCAGGAGAGTCGCCTGCGCGCGAGCGAGCGGGTGAGGGAAGGCAAGCGGCGACTGGCGAGCGAGCTGGAGGGGGCGACAGCGGATGTCGAGCGGCAGAGCGCACGGCTGGCGGAGGATGTGGTTCGGCGGGTCTTGGAGAATACGGAACCGGCGCCGGAAGGCTTGGGAGATCGCTGATGCGCCTCCGGAGGCTGGCGAAGCCGGTCGCGTGGGCGCTGGCCTGGTGCGTGCTGGCGCCGCTCGCCGCGGCGGCGCAAGCCGGCGACCAGCCGACGACGACGGAATGGATTTTTCGCTGGCTGAATTTCGTGGTCGTCTTCGGAGTAGGGGGTTACTACGCCGGCCGGTGGATGAAGGGCATGTTCCGCCGGAAGGCGGGCGAGATCGCCGGCGCGATTGCGGAAGCAGAGGGCGTGCAGCGGCAGGCGGAGGAGCGATTGCGGGCGGCCGAGGCGAAGCTGGCGGGAGTGGAGCGCGAAACGGCGGCGATGCTCGAACGGGCGCGGCGCGATTCGGCGGCCGAGGCGGAACGCATTCGAGCGCTGGCACGGGAGGAGGCGGTGCGGCTGGAGCGTGCAGCCGAGGCGGAGATCGCCGCAGCCGAGCGGGCGGCGGCGAACGCCCTGAAGGATTTGGCGATCGAGCAAACGCTCGAGCGGGCGCGGGAAGCGGCGATGGACCGGGTGACGGCGGCGATTGACGGCCGGCTGTTCCGCCGATTCCTGGGTGAACTGCCGGAACGGCGAGGTCCCTCGTGACGCCGGAACGCGCCTACGCCGAAGCCCTGGCCGAGGCCGCCCTCGCCACCGGCCGTCCCGAACAGGTTCGCCGGGACCTGGGCGATTTCCTGACGACGCTGGCCGGCTCGGCCGATTTGCGGAATTTCCTGACGAGCCCGGCGGTCCCGGGGGAAGTGAAGCAGAGGGCGGTGACGCAAGTGGTGGAGCGGATGGGGGCCAGCGAAACGCTTCGGAATTTCCTGTTCTTGATCCTCGAACACCGGCGGGTGGTCTTGCTCGGGGCAATTGCTGCCGCCTTCGATCGGGAGCTGAACGCGCGGCTGGGGATACTGGAGGCCGAAATCAGCGCGGCGCGGGAGCTGCCGGCGGAAGAGAAACAGGCTCTCGAGGACGCGCTCGCCCAGCGCACCGGCCAGCGAATCCAAGCCAAGTACCGGGTCGAGCCTGGATTGATCGGCGGGGCAGTGGTGAAGATCGGATCGACGGTATACGACGGGTCGGTGAAGACGGAACTCGCGCGGCTACGGGCCCGGATGGCCGCGGTCTAGGGCAGCGAAGGACGGAACATGGCGACGATCAAGGCCGATGAAGTGGTGCAGATCCTGCGGAAGCAAATCGAGAACTACCAGCAGTCGCTGGCGGTGGAGGAAGTGGGCTCGGTGATCTCGGTGGGGGACGGGATCGCGCGCATCCACGGCCTGGAGCGGGTGATGATGGGCGAGCTGCTGGCGTTCCCCCACGACGTATACGGCATCGCGCTGAACCTGGAAGAGGACCAGGTGGGGGCGGTGCTGCTGGGCGAATACAACGCGGTGATGGAAGGCGACACGGTTCGCCGCAGCCGGACGATTATGTCGGTGCCGGTGGGCGAGGGGATGGTGGGGCGGGTGGTGAACCCGCTGGGGCAGCCGCTGGACGGCAAGGGCCCTATCCCGGGGGAGGAGCGCATGCCGGTGGAGCGGCTGGCGCCGGGAGTGGTGGACCGGCAGCCGGTGCGCGAGCCGCTGCAAACCGGGATCAAGGCGATCGATTCGATGATCCCGATCGGGCGCGGGCAGCGGGAACTGATCATCGGCGACCGGCAGACGGGGAAAACGGCCATCATTCTGGACACGATTTTGAACCAGCGTGGCGGCGACGTGATCTCGATTTACTGCGCCATCGGGCAGAAGCGGTCGACGATCGCGCAAGTGGTGAAGGCGCTCACCGATTTCGGAGCCATCGACCGGACGATTGTGGTGGCGGCTTCGGCGAGCGATCCGGCGACGATGCAATACATCGCGCCTTACGCCGCGTGCGCCATGGGCGAATATTTTCGCGACAACGGCGGCCACGCCGCCGTGTTCTACGACGACTTCTCGAAGCACGCCCAGGCCTACCGCGAGATCTCCCTGCTGCTGCGCCGGCCGCCGGGCCGGGAAGCGTTTCCCGGCGACGTGTTCTACCTGCACTCGCGCCTGCTCGAGCGGGCCGCGAAGCTGAGCGATGCGCGCGGCGGGGGCTCGCTGACGGCGCTGCCGGTGGTGGAAACGCAGGCGGGCGACGTGACCGCCTACATTCCGACGAACGTGATTTCGATCACCGACGGCCAGATTTACCTGGAATCCGATTTGTTCAACATCGGCATCCGTCCGGCCATCAACGTCGGGATATCGGTAAGCCGGGTGGGGGGCAGCGCCCAGATCAAGGCGATGCGCCAGGTGGCGGGCACGCTGCGCCTGGAAATGGCGCAATACCGCGACTTGGCGGCTTTCGCGCAGTTCGGCTCGGAACTGGACCGCGCCAGCCAGGCGCAGATCGCCCGGGGGCGGCGCCTGACCGAGATTCTGAAGCAGGAGCAGTACCAGCCGCTCGGCGTGGCGAAACAGGTTCTGGCGATCTTCGCGGGCACCAACGGCTTCCTGGACGACCTGGAAGTGGAGCAGTGCCGGCCGTTCGAGTTGGGGCTGCACGAATTCCTCGAGGGGAGCCATCCGGCCTTGCTCGCCAAAATCGCCGAAAAGAAACAACTGGACGACGAGTTGCGCGGCGAGATGCGCGCCGCTCTGGAAGCTTTCAAGGAGCAATTCCGGGCGATAACGAACCGGCCGCCAGCAATGGCGAACTGAACCGGAGCCCGCCCGATCCGATGCCCACTCTGCTGGAATACCGCCATCGCCTGCGCTCGGTGCGCCAGACGCAGCAGATCACTCGGGCGATGAAATTCGTCGCCGCGGCGCAACTGCGGCGGGCGCAATCGCGGGTATTTGCGGCGCGGCCTTACGCCGGGGAGCTGTTGCGGGTGCTGCGGTCGGCGGCGTCGCGGGTGGAGCTGCCGGCGCATCCGCTGCTGGAACAACGGCCCGAGGAGCGGCTGCTGGTGATCGTGGTGAGCTCCGACCGGGGCCTATGCGGAGCGTTCAACAGCAACTTGATTCGGCGGGCGACCGCCTTCCTCAAAGAGCGTGGGAACAAGCCGGTGCAGGTGACCGCGGTGGGGCGAAAGGGGCGGGACGCCCTGCGCAAGCGGGGATACCGGCTGGCCAGCGAACACCTGGACGTGTTCCGCCGATTGGAATTCGGGCAGGCGCAGGAGATCGCCAAGCAGGCGGCGGCGCTTTACAGCGCGTCGGAGGTGGACGCGGTCTACGCGATTTACAACGAGTTCAAGAGCGTGCTGGTGCAGCGGCTGATGGTGGAAAAGGTGCTGCCGATTTCGCCCGAAGTGGTGGGGGCGGAGGGCGGCGCGGCGGGGGCGGCGCGGCGGGCGGCGGAATCCGATTACATTTACGAGGATCCGCCGGCGGCGGTGTTCGAGCGCATGCTCCCTCGCTACCTCGAGTCGGAAATCTTCCGCATCCTGCTGGAATCGGCGGCGGGCGAGCAGGCGGCCCGGATGACGGCGATGGACGCGGCGACCACCAATGCCAAGGACTTGATCGAGCGCCTGACGCTCGAGATGAACAAGGTGCGGCAGGCGGCGATTACCAAGGAAATCATCGAAGTGGTGAGCGGCGCTGCCGCAGCGACCGGGTAAGAAGGCAGGGCAACAGGAGGGATCGTGGCGGAAGAAACGGTGGGCCGGGTAGTGCAGGTGATCGGGCCGGTGGTTGACGTGGAATTCCCGGAAGGACACCTGCCGGCGATTTACAACGCAGTGAAAATCACCAGCGAGGGGATCGATTCGCCGGTGGCGGTGAGCGTGACCTGCGAAGTGGAGCAGCACCTGGGCGAAGGCCGCGTGCGCGCGGTGGCGATGGAACCCACCGACGGCTTGGTGCGCGGCATGAAGGCGATCGATACCGGCGGCTCGATCACCGTTCCGGTGGGCCGGGCGACGCTAGGCCGGGTGCTGAACGTGCTCGGGGAGCCGGTGGACAACCTCGGCCCGGTGAAGACCGGCAAGCGCCATCCGATTCACCGCGCGGCGCCGAAGCTGGATGAACAGGCGACGACGCTCGAGATGTTCGAGACCGGCATCAAGGTGGTGGACCTGGTGCAGCCGTACTTGAAGGGCGGCAAGGTGGGCCTGTTCGGCGGGGCCGGCGTGGGCAAGACGGTGCTGATTCAGGAGCTCATCCACAACGTCGCGATGAAGCACGGCGGCGTTTCGGTGTTCACCGGCGTGGGCGAACGCACGCGCGAGGGGAACGACCTGTGGCTGGAAATGCAGAACTCGGGCGTCATGGTGGCCGGTGATTCGGAGAAATCGCGCGTCGCCCTCATCTACGGCCAGATGACCGAACCGCCCGGAGCGCGGTTGCGGGTGGGACTCTCGGGACTGACGGTGGCCGAGTATTTCCGCGATGAAGAAGGGCTGGACGTGCTGCTGTTCATCGACAACATTTTCCGGTTCGTGCAGGCAGGGTCGGAAGTTTCGGCGCTGCTAGGCCGGATGCCCTCGGCCGTCGGCTACCAGCCGAACCTGAACACCGAGCTGGGAGAATTGCAGGAGCGGATCACCTCGACCAAGAGCGGCTCGGTGACTTCGGTGCAAGCCGTCTACGTGCCCGCCGACGACTACACCGATCCCGCGCCCGCCGCCACCTTCAGCCACCTGGACGCGACCACGACGCTCAGCCGCCAGATTTTCGAACTGGGCATCTATCCCGCAGTCGATCCGCTGATGAGTTATTCCCGGATTCTCGATCCGCGAATCGTGGGCCAGGAGCACTACGCCACCGCCCGGGCGGTGAAATCCGTCTTGCAGCGCTACAAGGACTTGCAAGACATCATCGCCATCCTGGGGATCGAGGAATTGTCGGACGAAGACAAGCTGGCGGTGTCGCGGGCGCGGAAAATCCAGCGGTTTCTTTCCCAGCCGTTCTTCGTCGCCGAGGTCTTCACCAACCTGCCCGGCCGCTACGTCAAGGTGGAGGAGACGATTCGCGGCTTCCAGGAAATAGTTTCCGGCAAGCACGACGAGCTGCCGGAACAGGCGTTTTACATGGTGGGCACGATCGAAGAGGCGTTGGAGAAGGCGGAGAAACTGCAGGCGGCGACCGCCTAGACCCGATGCTGCCCGAATCCATTTCGCTCGAAGTGGTGACGCCCGACCGCCGGGTGGTGCAGGAGGTGGTGGACGAAGCGCAGCTACCGGGCAGCCAGGGCTACCTGGGCGTGCTTCCCGGGCACGCCCCGCTGATGACCGAGCTGGGGATCGGCATGTTGAGTTACCGCAAGGGCCCGGCCTGGTTCTACCTGACCGCGATCGAAGGGTACGCCGAGGTGCTGCCAAGCCGTGTGATCGTGCTAGCCGAGCGGTGCGAGCGAGCCGAGGAAATTGACGTCGAGCGGGCGCAGAAGGCCATGGCGCGGGCGCGGGAGCGGCTGGCGCGAATGCACGAGCCGGAGATGGATTGGCGCCGGGCGCAGGTAGCCTTGCAGCGGGCGCTCGCTCGAATTCAGGTGGCGGCTAAGTCTGGCGGCGCCGAGCCGGCCGAGCGCCACCGGCCTGAAACGTAAGCTACGGTTTTGGAATGCCTGCTCCGACAGGACGTGGGGGGCTGGTCCTGCCAGTCCCGAGCCGACGGCCGGGGCGGATCACCTCAAGGCGATACACTTCCCCAAAATCACGATAAGCACGTTGTAAGTTATAGATTCCAGGACTCTATTCTTGAGTCCAAAATCGCTCCAGTAATATCAGAATTTAGCATAACCGCCATGGAATGAACGATTTGATTTTTTCTGACCGATCCAATTTCGACTATTTTCCCAGAATTTAGACGAAAGAATAGCGAATATATACCTGAACTTGCTGGGAAATGGACGGTGACCAGGAATATTCTAAAAATAAAGCTTGCACGTGAACTACTGTTATAGTTAACTATATCACAAGTTCGCAGGATCTTCTTTGCTGCCGGTATCACGGCATCACGACGAAACGGCGAAGAAGCGCAGCGATCGAGGAGAGCGACCACCCCCAGTTCACTCGCGAGGGGCGATCGGGGACGCAAAATGGATCTCGAGTGGAACGACAGTCAGCCGATTTACCGCCAGCTTCGCGACCGCGTTGTGGCCATGATCCTTGACGGCGTGCTCAAGGAAGGCGATTCGCTGCCGTCGGTGCGCCATGTCGCGGCTGAATATCGGGTGAATCCGCTGACGGTTCTGAAGGGCTATCAGGAACTCGTCGACGAGCAGCTTGTGGAGAAGAAGCGAGGCCTGGGCATGTTCGTCAAGTCCGGCGCGCGCAATCTGCTGCTGCAGGGCGAACGCCAGAAGTTTCTGGCGGAAGAATGGCCCAGGGTCTGCGCCACCATTCAGAGGCTGGGACTGAAGCCGGAAGAACTGCTGCGAGCGGGCGCAAGCCGCCAGTCGCCCCCTGATGTCGCAGAGGAGGAGAGTTGAAACCATGGCCTGCATAGAAGCCCGGGGCCTCCGCAAGGCTTTCGGGACAACCATTGCGCTGGACGGCATCGATTTGCGCGTCGAAGAGGGCCGCATCCTCGGACTAATCGGTCCCAACGGCGCCGGCAAAACCACGGCACTCAACGCGATTCTGGGCCTGCTTCCGTATCAGGGAGAGCTGAAGGTGCTGGGACGCAATCCCTGGACCGAGCGCGACCGGCTGATGCGGGACGTCTCGTTCATCGCCGATGTCGCGGTGCTGCCGCGCTGGGCCCGGGTTTCGCAGGCACTCGATTATGTCGCCGGCGTTCATCCGCGATTCGATCGCGCGAAGGCGGAAGGCTTTCTGGCGAAAACGGCCATCCGGCGCGCGAGCAAGGTGCGGGAACTATCGAAGGGCATGGTGGCGCAGTTGCACCTCGCCCTGGTGATGGCGATTGACGCGAAACTGCTGCTGCTGGACGAGCCGACGCTCGGCCTGGACATCCTGTACCGGAAGCAATTCTACGATTCGCTGCTGAACGACTATTTCGATCGCAGCCGCACCATCGTCGTGACCACCCATCAGGTGGAGGAGATCCAGGACGTCCTCACCGATCTGATGTTCATCCACCGCGGCCGCATCGTTCTCCAATCCACCATGGAGGAATTCGAGTCGCGGTACCTGGAAGTGATGGTGCCTCCCGAGCGCGTCGCGGCGGCGCGCGCGCTCAAGCCGCTGCACGAGCGCCAGGTGCTGGGGCGCAGCATTCTACTGTTCGATGGCGTGGATCGACGGCAACTCGTGGCGCTTGGCGACGTCCGCACGCCCAGCATCGCCGACCTGTTCGTCGCCGTGGTGGGCGATCGGGCCGGCCAGGCAGAAGGAGCGGCCCGATGAATACGGAAGCGAACGGCGTGCCCGAACCTCGCCTCGACCCGCAGGCAAGCGCGCCCGCGGCGGAGCGCGAAACCCGGCCCCTGTACTGGTCGGTGCGACGTGAATTGTGGGAGAACCGCTCGATCTATATCGCTCCACTGGCCGTCGCCGCGGTCATGCTATTCGGTTTCTGCATCAGCGCGATTCGTGTGCTGGAGCACAGGCACGCGGTCCTGGCGCTCGACCCGGCGCACCAGCGCGCCGCGGTCCAGATGCCGTACGACGTCGCCGCGTTTCTGCTCATCGTGACCGCGTTCCTCGTCGGCGTTTTCTACTGCCTCGACGCGCTGCACGGCGAACGGCGCGATCGCAGCATCCTGTTCTGGAAGTCGCTGCCGGTCTCGGACCTCACGACGGTGCTCTCGAAGGCAGCCATTCCGCTGGTGATTTTGCCGTTGCTGAGCTTCGCGATCATCGTCGCCACCCAGTTGATCATGCTGCTGCTGAGCGCGGCAATCCTGCCGGGGAGCGGCGCGGGGGCGGCGACATTGGGGGGCCCGTTGCCGTTGTTCCGGATGTGGATGGCGCTGTTCTACGCTCTGGCGGCGATTGCGCTCTGGCATGCGCCCATCTACGGCTGGCTGCTGCTGGTTTCCGGCTGGGTGCGGCGAGCGGCGTTCCTATGGGCGGTACTGCCGTGGTTCGCGATCGGTGTCGCCGAGAAATTTGCGTTCGACACCACCCACTTCGCCTCGCTGGTTCGGTATCGCTTGTTCGGCTGGTATACGCAGGCTTTCATTCCCCCGGCGAAGGGCAGCGTCGCGATGGATCCGCTGTCGCAACTCGCGCCGGGGAGATTCCTGAGTACGCCGGGTTTGTGGCTCGGACTCGCGGTCGCCGCGGCATTGCTCGCCGCCGTGGTCCGGCTGCGCCGCACTCGTGGCCCGAGCTGATTCGCCGGGTGAGGGGATTCCCGCCCTCGCCTGAGGAGGAACCAGGATGAGCGCGGACGCAATGAGCGAACGAATTCGAGAAGCGTCGCCACGTTCGAAGGCCAGAATGGTGGGGGTCTTTTATCTGCTCGCGATTCTGACGGGAGTATCCGCCTCGTTCCTCGGTCACGGCAGGCCGGGTTTCGCGGCGGGGGTCATGGCGGGTTCCTGCAATATCGCGGTGACGCTGCTCCTCTACGACATTTTTATGCCGGTGAACGGGAGTCTCTCCCTGCTCGCGGCTTTTTTCGGCCTGGTGGTATCCAGCATGGGGGCGCTCGAATGGCATCCTCAGGGCGCGGGCGTCGGCCGGTTATCGTTCGGCGCCTACTGCCTCCTGATCGGCTACCTCATATTCCGGTCGAGCTTCCTGCCTCGGACTCTGGGCGCGCTGATGGCGTTTGCCGGCTTGAGTTGGCTGATCTTTCTGTCACCGCCGCTCGCAAGTCGTTCGTCGCTCTACCCTCTGGCCGCCGGCATCGTCGGGCAAGGATCGCTGGCGCTGTGGCTGCTGGTGATGGGCGTGAACGCCGAGCGGTGGAGGGAGCAGGCCGGCACGTTGAAGAATGGCGAACCTAGCGCGCCCTGCACATCTGATTCGAGCCCTCCTATCAGGAGGGGGACTCTACGGCCGCTAAACTGCAAATGACTTCTTTGGAAGGACAACCATGAGTGGAGAATTATCGAGAGCCCGGTTGTATGCCATGCGATTTCTTTACCTGCTCAACGGCGTCGTCTTGGGGAGCGACGTGTGGCCGGCGATCATCCATCGGACGAAGCCGTGGGATCCTCTCCATGGCGTGGCGTTCAGCTTCTGGGCGGCTTTATCGCTGCTGAGTCTTTTGGGTTTGCGGTTTCCCCTGAGAATGCTGCCACTGCTGTTGCTACAAATCTCTTACAAGCTGACTTGGTTGATCGGAGTTGGGTATCCGTTGTGGTCGGCCGGTCACTGGGATCCGGTAGCATCGGGGGTATTCAAGGCCTGCGCGATCGGAGTTGTCTTGGATGGTGTTGTCATTCCCTGGCCGTATGTGTTTGAGAACTACGGAAGAGCAATTTTCAGACGTGAGGCCAAAGACGAGCCGCTCTCGCCGTAGCCTCTTCCCGCTACAATCCAACCCCTGGCCGCCTGGGGGAATCTTCTCGTCGTTGCTGGTGGCCATCGTCACTTTGGTCAACCTGGTGTATCCGAGCGGGCGGACGCCGTGTCACCGATGTACTTTGCGCCGAGTTTCATCTTTGAAGTGGGTATAGGCGTCTGGCTGGTTGTGAAGGGAATCGAAGCGCCGATTGTGGGGTGACGATCGCTACCGGGCGCTGCCGCAGGACAGGGGATTTGATGCACGCCGGGCGCAGCCAAGTAATTCCTCGCGTCGCCGTGCCGGAGGCAGCGGGCAGCCCGAAGGCGGGCGGAGACGAGACCCTCCGGCGAGGCTGAGGCGCCCGCCCTCGTTTCGGCGATCCGAATTTCCACAATATTTGCGGCCGCCATTCGTCTACAGGAAGGGATGAATGCGGCGCCGAGCATCACTTCGATGACCGAGCAAGACCGCCAAATCTCCGAAATCATCGCGGGCGAGCGATCCCGGCTGCGCAATTTCGTTCGGCGGCGCGTGCCCGATCCTTCCGACGTCGAGGACATCGTCCAGGAGGTCTTTTACGAACTGGTAGAAGCCAATCGCCTGCTGATGCCGATTGAGCACGTGACCGGCTGGCTTTTTCGCGTCGCGCGCAATCGCATCACCGACCTTTTCCGGAAGAAGAGGCCGGAGACCTTCAGCGACGCAGCGATCGAGGACGAAGCGGGCGAGTTGCTGCGGATCGAAGACTTGCTGCCATCGGCCGATGCCGGGCCGGAAGCGATCTACGTCCGCAATGTGTTTCTGGATGCGCTGGAATGTGCGCTCGACGGACTGCCCGGCGAGCAACGCGAAGTATTCGTCGCTCACGAACTGGAGGGGCGCAGCTTCAAAGAGTTGGCGGCGCAAACCGGCGTAAGCGTCAACACGCTGCTCTCGCGCAAGCGTTACGCGGTGCTTCATCTGCGCGAACGATTGCGGAGCATCTACGACGAGTTTATGAAGACATGAGGAGCACGACATGAGAAAGAAATGGATTTTTCTGGCCCCACTAGCCCTGCTGGGAGTCGCGTTTTTCATCGCGATTGGCGGCGAAGTGGTCAAGCTCTTGTGGAACTGGCTGCTGCCGGCGCTTTTTGGGTGGCGGCAAATCGGGTTCTGGCAGGCTGTCGGGCTGCTGGCTCTCTGCCGGATTTTGTTTGGAGGCTTGCGTGGTCATGGCGGGCCTGGTTCCTCTATGGGGCGGCGAATGCGCGAGCGCATGGAACAGCGAATGGCGGAGCGCTGCGAGCAGATGACACCGGAGGAGCGGGAACGATTCCGGCAACGCATGCGCGAGCGTTGGGGCTTCGGCCCATCCACGGGCGAGAGCAAGGGGCAATGAGGCCCACGGGCCCCGGACGCTCTCTCAATCAGCGATCGCTGAAGCTATTGACGCTACCGGTCAAGCAAGGCGGCCGAGGCCGTCGGTAGTCTTGAAGCAGGCAACGCCCGGGGATAGGTCGTCCTCTCTGTGGAGTGGTAGGACAAGGCGCAGGCGCGCCAAAGGGGAGAAACTCGGTTTCGTCTTCGAGCGCGCGGCGTTCGGCAAGCACATGGCGGGCTCGGCACCGGGAGACGCCTGTGGCGCCGCCTCATGGCAAAACGGAGGGTGAAATGGCAAGAGGAAGGCCGCTGGAGATCGACCACGAGCTCCTCGAAGCATTCCGGCAGAGCGGATTGGTGAACGAGTATCTGGTGAATGTCCTGCCGGCGGCGCTCTGGCGCATGCCCCCTCCGAACGGCCGCGGCCGTTCGATCGCAGCCATCGTGGCGCACATGCAGGGCGTGCGGCGGACGTTCGCGCGACTGGGTGGTGCGCGGCCCGGCCCGCGGCCGCTCGATCGCCTGCGTTCGACGCCGGCGCAAGCGGGGAGGGCGCTCCGGGAATCGACGGAGGATCTCGCGCACCGGTTCGACGTCGCCTTTACGGCGCATCAGCCGCGGGTAAAGGGGATGCCGCGCCGGGCCGTCAACATGCTCGCCTATCTGATGCAGCACGACGCGCATCACCGGGGCCAGATCTGCCTGCTGGCGCGCGACCTCGGCCACGTCTTCCGGAGCGAGGACACGATGCGTATCTGGGGATGGAAGGCCCTGCCGCCGATGCGATGAGCCCGCAAGCGCCGCGGCTGCAGAGGCGAGGTACCCTCGCCCTTCTTCGTCCTTCCATTTTAAGATTCAAATGCAGCGCCGCAGCCTTCCGCGTTTGGCACGCCCGCGAAGCTGGAGAACAAAAACGAGCTTGCCAAGTCAGGAGAGAACGGAATGTAAGAACGCGAATTTATACGTGCAGCGATCGGGGCGGGGAATTTTCCCGACATCGGTTCCTTCCACGCCCCCCGATCGCCAAAAGTCTCTGCTTCGCGACTGCTTAAACTGCCTGTGCCTTTGCGGCGCCGAGTTCGTACGCCCCTTGCCAGGTGGCTTCGACTTCGGTGGGCGAACTCAGGCGAGTGGTGAAGGTGCCCTTGCCTGTGATTTCGCTGAAATCTCCGGTGCCGCCGGTGTATTGCCACGCGCCTTCGACGGTGACCTGGCCGCCGGCAGAGGCGACTTTTCCTTCGAAGGTGCCGAAGTCGCGACCGGCATTGCCATGGTCGTTGACGAAATAGCCGCGCTGTGTGCCGTTGCCGCCGACGGTGTCGGTGAATCCCCAATAGGTGACCGGGGCGTTGTTCCACTTCGGGTCGGAACTCTTCTGCGTGCCGCTGATTCCGGCGAGACTGAGGATATGGTTGGGCTGATCGAATGCGGAGACAAGGCCGCTTTGCGGGCAGGGTGGGTTGCAGCGCGCCGCCCGCCGCGGCGGGTGCCACTGCCAAGCGGGGCTGCTGCCGAAGGCCGGCTAAAGGCTTCGCAGCCTCGACTCGATCTCGCGGAGCATGAAGACGTCTTCGCGATTGTAAGTGAGAAGCTCATCGAGGCAGCGCTGATCGTTGGTAGCGAGGTATTTCCGCCACATCCGCATCGCCCACTCGCCATCCTTGCCGGGCAGAGCTCTCCTCAAACCAAGGACCTGCTCGACTTTTTTCTGCCCGCCGTAGAGATTCCGTTTCCAGCATTCGGGCACCAAGTCGGTGTGGGGAAACTCGCGATCGAGCACCACTCCCAACTGGGCCGCAATCACCGGGAAATCGAACCCGGTGGAGCGCTTCATCGCGTCGGGCAGGGAGCGCCCGTTGTAGGTGACGATTCGGCGGATCCCGGCGAGAGCTTGCATCAAGGCTTGCCTGGTGACGGACTCGCCGACGAGCTGGACGAACCGGTCCCCGGCGGGTTCCTCGACCAGCAGACCCACCACCGAGATCCGGTGGTTTTTATAATCGCGGAAGAGGCGCTGATCGACATACTCGCCGAGGTAGTTGGTTTCGATATCGAGGTAAGCAACCTTCATGCCGAACCCCGCTGCCAACAGAGAACCAAGTTCACGACACCCGTGCGGGCTCGCTCATCCCGCGGGTCATGACCGCGGCGACGCGCAAGGCTTCATCGAGCAAAACCAGATCGGCATCGGCGCCGGGAGCGAGCATGCCCTTGCGGGGTTCGAGCCCCAAGCGCCGCGCGGGATTGAGCGTCGCCATGCGAACGGCGTCGGCGAGAGGAACGCCGAGGCCGGCGACGCGGATGACGGCGCGATCGAGGGTGAGGGTGCTGCCGGCCAGGCGGCCCTGGCCGTCGCGGCAGACTCCGCCGGAAACCGTCATGTCGAACATTCCCAGGCGGTAGGAACCGTCGGGCATCGCCGTCGCCGCCGTTCCATCGCTTGCGAGAATCACTTGCGCCACTCCCTTGGCCTTGAGGAGCAATTCGAGGGCGGGGCGATCGACGTGGACGCCGTCGGCGATGACCTCGGCGCTGATTTCGGGCCGGGTAAGAACGGCGCCGATGACGCCGGTATCGCGATGGGAGAAGGGTCGCATGGCATTGAAGACGTGGACGGCGTGGCGCGCGCCGCGATCGATGGCGGCGGCGGCTTGCTCGTAGGTGGCGTCGGTATGGCCGATGGCGGCAACTAAGCCGGCGCTGCGGGCGCGATCGATCAGGTCGAGCGCGCCGGGGAGCTCCGGAGCCAGGGTCAGGATACGGGCAGCGCCGCCGGCCGCCTCGAGGAACCGATCGAGCAGGGCCAGAGACGGCGGAACAATCGACGCCTGCGGATGCACGCCGCGGCGGGTTCTGCTGATGAACGGCCCTTCGAGGTGAATGCCGACGAGTTCGGCGGCCGGCGTCGCGGCATCACTGCGGGGCGGGAGGCTAGCGGCTTGGGCGAGCGCCCGCAGGCTCGAGATCGTATCGTCCTCGGGCGCGGTGACAGTGGTGGCGACGATGGTGGTGGTGCCGAAGCGGGCGACGGTAGCGGCGACGACGGCCAGCGCGGCGGGATTGGTTTCCATCAGGTCGTGGCCACCGGCGCCGTGGATATGGATGTCGACGAATCCGGGCACGAGCGTCCAGGGCCGGGCGTCGTATTCCCGCGCGTGGGCGGGCAGGGAAAGCGCTTCGCGGGGAGCGGCAGCGACCACCGTGCCGTCCTCGACGACAACGACTCCGTCGGGCATCTCGACCAGCGGAGTAAGCAGGCGGCCGGCGCGGATGGCGAGGACGGACATGGGCCAGCTATCGTACCCGAATTCGGCGGGGAACTGTGCGGGTGGGAGCAGAGGGGCAGCGGCAGGCATCAAGTCGGGGAGGGCCAGTCGCCCCGTCCGGTGCGGGCGCCCGCGAGCGAGGAAATAATCGATGGACAAGCAGGATGCTTGCCCCGCCGAGAATTGGCGCAGGGGGCTCCGGTCGAGGCGGCCCCTTGAAGGGCTACACTCCCCCGGAAGGACCTGTCTCAGTCGGCGGACGATCGACGGCGCGTTTGCGCCAGTGGTGGAAAATCGGTATTCCGAGCAGAATTAGAGCGAGTCCGATGGAGGAGCGAACGGGCCGCGCCAGCCACTGATTCACGGACATGGCAACGCCTGCGGCCACGACTATCAAGGGCGTCCAGGGGTAGCCCCACGCCCGGTAAGGACGAGAGAGTGCCGGCTCCTTTTTTCGCAGCCCAATTAGCGCAACCGCGGTCAGGGCCACAAAAATCCAGACGGCGAAAATCACTAGGGAAAAGATCTCCTCAAAAGTGCCGGTCAAAACCAGCACTACGGCCAACCCGCCCTGAAGCAGCAGCGCGCCGCTGGGCGTGCGAAACGTGGGCTGCACGCGGCCGACGAAACTGAAGAATCGGCCATCGCGGGCCATTGCGTACAGCACCCGGGGACGCACCAGGAAGATGACGTGGAGCGATCCCAACGCCGAAAGGATCATGAGCATCGTCAGCCACCGGGCGCCATCCGGCCCCGCCAGCCTCGCGGCAGCATCGGGCCCGACATGCTGTGAGCTTGCGACCGCGAAGACTCCCAACACGCGAACGTAGACCAGGTTGATCAGAAAATACATAACGACCACCGCCAGCACGCCGAAAATGGCAGCGCGCGGCAGGGTCCGGCGCGGATCTGAGATTTCTCCGCCGACTTGGCCCAAGGCTTGGAATCCGTCATAGGCCAACATGATCGGCACCAGGGCCGCGACAAAGGTTCCTGCGCCGCCGTACGCCAGCGCCGCGCTCGATGCGCTGCTCTCGGCTCCGCCGAAGTTTCTCAGGGTGAGCCCCAGCGCAACGATGAGGACGATGCCCGCAACTTTCAGCCCTGTGATTAAGATCTGAACCCGCCCCGCCGTTCGCACACCGAGGTAGTTGATGACCGTTACCGCGGCGATGGCTGCCGCGGCCCACCCGCGCGCGGCGGTGAAGACGAAGTGGTACGGCTCGCCCCGAAATGGGTCCGGAATGTTCAAGGCGAAGATCGGCGCCCTGACCGAGGGCAGGAGAAAAGACGTCAATCGCAGCAGTCCAGCGGCAATCGTGGCAGAGGTTGCAGGGCCGACGAGCAAAGCACCCGTCCACCCGAAGAGGAAACCCCATTTCGGCCCGAGCCCCCGGCCCAAGTACACGTATTCGCCGCCCGCTCGCGGAAGCGCCGCGCCCAGTTCCGCGAAGCAAAACGTGGTCAAGAGCACAATCGCCCCGCCGATCAGCCATGCCGCAAGGACCCGGACCGCGGATCCCACATCTCGAGCTACCTCGCTGGGTACCAGAAAAATGGCCTGTCCGACCATCGCCCCGACGATCACGGCAATCGAAGCCCAGAGGCCCAGGCCGCGTACTAGTTCCGATGGCTCGTCATCCCTTGCCATTTGCACTCAGGTCCCCCTGCGGATGCGAGCGTAGGGCAGGCCGGAAGTCGAATGCGCGAACGACCCGGCCTGTGGAGGGGCGGGGTGCAAACATGTCGAGCGCATTGCGCTCCTCGCGGTCGGTGTCAGTCGCTCGCCGGCTGGTGTTCTAAGAACATCTCGCAATGAAAACGGGGAGGGAACCGGGGAGGACTGTTGACGACTCCTTTCCGATCTCCGGTGCGGCTACCTTCCGCGTCCGCCGTGGCTAAGATTCCCTCCCTTGAATTGGCAAACCCCAATGTCAATTGTGTGCGGGACGCGCTTCGCCGGCAATCGAATTCGGATCGTCATTTGCAAGCGTTCTTAGGCTCGATGAGCAGAGCATGAAATTCCGTAGTCCCGATGTTCTCCGCAGCGTGCGTCACCGGCTCAACCCAGAAAGCCTTACCGGCCCTCCTCAATGCTTCTTCAGTCTTCCCGTTGGGATAAGTAACTCTCACCTTCGCGTCAGTAAAGGAATAAACGGTTTCGCCAAAGGGGTGGGAATGCATCGGCTCTTTCTGGCCCGGCTGGAGGCGGTAGTCGAGCACTCGAACCCGGCCGTTATCCAGCAGGACCTTGTAATATTGGGGCGCGAGTTTCACGGGGTCTTGTCCTGCGGCCACCTTCGACGAAACGGCGAAGGCGACGGCAACGAGCGAAGCCCCCAACAGCACACCCGCGACCAGATGGGCTACTTTACTCCTGATGTTTCCTCCTTTCTCGCTCTCCGCGAAAACGAACTTGCCGTTCCGCTGGCGCCTGAAGGCAGGCGGCGCACGTCCTTGCGCGGCCCCGGGACGAACCGGTCTGCTTTCATCCATCGGCGATCTACTTGTGCTGGTAGGCTGTGAATCTAACGAAGCTCTCACGGCTCGCTTCGCTTATGGTGAGGCTGTCCAGAAGCTGCCAGCCTGCCGGATTCGCCTTCTGCGCTGCCGCGATATCCGCATCAAACTTATCGATCACGTCGCCGTTGGGAAAAACGATTCCCGTGAGGTTCATACCCAGGGTCGCGGTGTGAACCTCCTCTTTTCAACCGTACCGCACGATGGCGAGACCCGTCCCTAAAGCCCCCACCGCTGCTCCGCAGCTCTCGCCCGCCATGACGGCGCCATTGGCGAAACCGCGGCGGTGTTCCGGCAAGTGCAAGGCGAGGATTTTGGAGATCGCAGGAAATGCCACCGACTCGCCGATGCCCAGCAGCAACCGCATCAGGACAATCGTTGCGAATTCCCGCGCCAGGCCCGTAGTCACGGTGGCGAGGGACCACAGAAAACACCCGGCCGCGAGCACCAGATTGGCCCCGAAACGGTCCACGACCCAGCCGATGACGAACTGCATCGCGGTGTAGCTCCAGAAGAACGCCCCCAGCAGAATTCCCAGTTACGAAACCGCGATGCGCAATTCGTCCTTTAGCACCGGAGCCGCAATCGACAGATTCCCGCGGTCCACGTAGTTGATCAGGGCGCAAGCCGCCAGCAGCGTCAGCGCCGGGGCGAAAGACTCGGCGCCGCCAGAGTCCTCCGCCCTCCGAAAGCGACTTCGCATCCGCGGTCCCTGCCTAGGGGCTCTGCTCCGGACGTAAGATGTCCTCGAATGCCGCCACTCCCCGCGAAGCTCCGGCGGCATTCAACGGATCACGATGTGCAGCCGCCCCGCAGCTATGGCGCCCGCCAGCAAGCCCAATATGAGGGCGAGCAGGAGAATCACGACGAGCCGCTTCCGAGCTGGATTCCACACCAATTGTCCGCCCGCCTTTCTGCTCGTCTGGCCCTCGGCGCTACGGCACACCCACAACGTAACCGGAGATCGGTACGCGGCAAGCAGAGCTAGGGGCCCGGCGCGGGGTCTCCGCCCCGCTAGAACGGGCAGTTCACCACTCTGGACACAGCATTGGAATCTACTGCGACGCACACCGGGTTTGTCGACCTGGACCGCAGCGCCTGCGGCAGCATGGAATTCGTTGCCAGGCCCCCCAGCAGATTGCCGACAGCGCAACCAGCACCGCCGTTAAACTGAATGGCGCCTCCCGGATCTGAAATTTGCAGGCCGGTCAGCGTGAGCTTGTACCAGTTCGGCGTCGGCAGGTTTGCCACCCTGTATGTGCCGGTCGCCGCAAAGGGCGCGGACCGGCCAGTATTGATGCTCAGCCCGCAGCCGATGCCACCGTAGCTGATGGGTATGTCGGCTGGAGTCAGTGCAGCAATCAGAGCAGAGAAGGCGTAGGCGTTCCCGCCAGCGGGGGAGACCTGGAGTGAATTGCGGGTGAGACGAACGGCGGACGCCACCGGCCTGCCACCAGGGCAACTGATCGACACGTTGCCGTTGCACTGCGGCGGTACAACCAGGTTTCCGCTGCCTGTGAGCAAAGCGACTGCGGCTTGCACGGCCTGCACAACAACAGGATTCGCCGTCGCCGACTGAGAGACAGTTCCTATCGATGCAGCGCCAGAGGCGTTAAAACCGCCTGATAGGGCCGGCGGGCAATTCACAGCTCTCACCCCCGTATTGGCATCCACTGCAACGCACACCGGATTTGTCGACCCAGACCGCAGCGCCTGCGGCAGCATGGAATTCGTCGCCAGGCCACCCAGCAGATTGCCGACTCCGCACGCACCGCCGCCGTTAAATTGAATGGCGCCTCCCGGATCCGATATTCGCAGGCCGGTCAGCGTGAGCTGGTACCAGTTCGGAGTCGGCAGGTTTGCCACATTGTACGTGCCGGCGGCTGAAATGGGCGCAGACCGGTTGGTATTGATGCTCAGTCCACAGCTGATGCCACCGTAGCTGACGGGTATGTCGGCTGGAGTGAGTGCAGCAATCAGAGCAGAGAAGGCGTAGGCGCTCCCGCCAGCGGGGGAGACCTGGAGTGAAGTGCGGGCCAGACGAATGGCGGACGACACGGGCCTGCCACCAGGGCAACTGATCGACACATTGCCCTTGCACTGCGGCGGCACAACCACGTCTCGGCTGCCTATGAGCAGGCTGACTGCGGCCTGCACTGCCTTCAGAACAACTGGATTCGGCGCCACCGATTGAGAGATGGTCGCCGCAACGATCGATTTATCCGCTGAGCTGATTAATGGTGAGGCCGGTGACGGCGCCTGCGAGATCACTGCTTTCGAAACCGCGGAGCCCAGTTGCTCGACTGGGACTCTCGCCGGCCGCTGGTGCAGTTGGCTCGTGACAGCGGATGGGATCACTTGCCTGTTAGCGACACTGGGCAGGATCGGCGCTACTCTCGCTCCACCGGCGAGAACCCGCAGGTCGAAGCGCACGTTCCCGGTGCAGCCCCGGTACCCGTATTTCGGCGTTGCATTCAGGTGGTATATGCCCGGTCCACGATACGCATGCACGATCGACTTCGGCAGGCTGCCGGCATCCAGGCTCACGTAAGGGGCGCTGGTGTTGCCGACGCTCATGGCCTCGTCGATGTAGAGAGTCACCGGGCACATGCCCCTCCCCTCCACGGTGATGGTTACCGGCTGGCCCGCAATCGCAGGCGAAGGTTGGACCGTAATTCCCGTTATGACGGCCTGGCCACGCGCGACAGAAGGTTTGAGCCAGATCGCGAAGGCCAGGGTGTACAGAGCGACTCGACCAATATTACTTCTCCCGCGGGGTCTGCACGCTGTCGACGCACACCTTTTCATTTCCTGAGGCATTCCCGCCTCCTGCGCTGCACCAAGCGGCAAGTATTTTCCCGCTGAAATCGAGCACCGGATGGAACCAATGGCTTGTGCATGACGTAAGGGCCGTCATCCTTCCGAGGGTGCTCGATGGCGGCCCCTGTCAGTTGACTCTTCGCTCGGCTGCACGCCTATTATCCTCGGCTGCCGCCGCTCGGCTCTGCGGCGTAACGCATACGTGGTCGGTCGGAACCGCTTCACGCCATACGTATCCTTGCTTGCAAGTATCGGAGCCGGGGACCGTTCGCACGCCACCGGTTCCGTTCTCCGCCCGGGTTCGCGCTCGCGTCTCCGGGCTGACACAAACATGGTCTGACTTCACCGCCTCGCGCCACACAAACCCTTGTTTGCAAGTGTCACTTCCACCCATCCGGCTGACTGGCGCCGAGGCAGCCCTCGACCCCGCGGCGCCGAGCACGGAACCCACAAACTTGTTATCCGGACTTGCGCGAACGACCAGATCAAAAGAGGCCTGCCCAGTGCACATGTGGGGGTATCCCGCGGCGGTGATGTGGTAGGTGCCAGACTTGTCGTAAAACCAAGTGAACGACACAGGCAGTGCCGCTTGTGTAATTTCCCAGCTCGGACGGCGGGGGCCGATCGCCAAGGGCCCCCCATACTGTTTCTTGGGATCCTCCGGCTCGCCAGTATTGAAGCTTCCACCATAGCAAATGCCCGTCCCCTGAACTGTGATAGTCACCTGACGGCCTACCATAGCGGGTGAGGGCTGGACTGAAATTCCTGTGATCTGCCCGGACTGTGCTTTCGCGGCGAGGGGCGAAAGGCTAATCGCAACTGCTAGTACGCCCGCCGAGAAGATGCGTCGCTTTGTGGGCATCTTTCCTCCCCTGGTCCAGAATTTGCGTTCTGCCCTCCGCAGCCACGAAATTATCGAGAATTTCCGTTTTGGCATCCTCAGCCACGAAAATATACGTTCCCCTAGCTCGCCGGCAGCGGAAATCCCGCGCCGGAGGGGCAATCTGCAGGAAGACAAAGACTGAAGCAATGCATCGCAAGTCAAATAATCGTCATTGGCAGGTCATCAGCCAATCCGCTGATAGCGCGAGAGATAAAGCCGGGCCGTCGGACGTGCCGGACTGGAACAAAGCGCTTTGCGACCCCGCTCCAGGCTGCTATACTCCGCAAAATCGCGGTCCTACATGCCAGAACCCAATTCGCGCACGACCCAGGGGTTTGGCTCTTTCGAAGTGGATTTCCGCGGGCGCGTGCTGCGGAAACACGGCATTCGGATCAGACTTTCCGGTCAACCATTCGAAATCCTTGCCTTGCTGATGAACCGCCCGGGTGAAATCGTTACGCGGGAGGAATTGCGCGCCAAATTATGGCCGGCCGACACTTTCGTCGATTTCGACCACGGCCTGAATGCCGCGATCAATAAATTGCGCGAGGCGCTGGGCGATTCGGCGGAGAAGCCCCGCTTCATTGAAACTGCCCCTCGCGTGGGTTACCGGTTCGTTGCGCCGCTGAACGGTCATACCGCGCAACTCGTCGAGGAGAACAGGCCGGCGGGAGCGCAGCCGGTATCCGTCGAGCCGACCAGTGGAACTGTCTCCACCAACGGATTCCTCGGCAGCCGCCGTAGGCTCGCTTTGCTGACCGCCGTGGCGACCTTTGTCGTAACTGCGCTCGTGAGTTTCTGGTGGCTGTCTCCGCCACCTCTTCCCAAGGTCATACGCTCGGTCCGAATCACCCACTCTGGCCGCGTGGAGAGCTGGGGCCGGGTCGTCCGTGACGGCCAGCGCCTCTATTTCCTGGAGCGGGAAGGGAATCGCTGGAATCTGGCGCAAACGTCGGCTGAGGGAGGAGAGGCAGAACTGCTGCCGGCGCCGTTTCCCGAAACGCGGATCATGGACATCTCTCCCGATCGCTCGGAGCTTCTGTTGGCTAGCTTTGTGGCCAGGGATAGCGAGATGCCGTTGTGGACCATGTCGGTAGCCGGCGGTTTGCCGCGACGGGTCGGCGATATCACCGCTAGGGACGCCGTCTGGGCTCCCGACGGGCAGGGGATTTTGTACGTGAAGGGCTCTGATCTCTATATGGTGGATAGCGACGGCAGCCAGGCACACCGGTTCCTCCACACCAATGGCGTGCCCGAGCGCATGGTTTGGTCGCCTGATCGCCAGCGGCTACGCTTCACTTTGTGGAACGCCACAAAAGTTTCGTGCGCCATTTGGGAAGTGCGGGCTGACGGAACAGACTTCCATCCGTTGATTGCCGGTTGGAGCAATCCGCCAACTGAATTCGGCGGCCTGTGGACACCCGACGGGCGCTATTTCCTTTTTTCCTCCCTCCGGGGAAGTAAGGTAAGCAATATCTGGGCGATCCGGGAATCGCGCGGGCTCTTCCATGGGCATCCCCGCCCCGTGCAGCTCACCAACGGACCTATGGACTTCGTCAACAACGGTGCCGTCAGCCAAGACGGAAAACGCCTGTTCGTCATCGGATCGAGCCCGGAATGGGAATTGATGCTTCACACTCCAAACTCCGGGAAGAACCTGCCCCTGCTTCCGCAATTCCGTCCGTGGGAGGCCAGCTACTCGCCGCGGGGCGATGCGATCGCCTACGCGGCCACATCCCCGGATGCCCTCTGGCGAATCGGTGCCGATGGGACCGGCCGGATGCAATTGACCTTTTCCTCCAAATCGCCCCACGACCTGCGCTGGTCTCCCGACGAAAAGCAGATCGCGTTTTGGGCCACCGAGACGGGTCAGCCACCCAGGATTTATGTCATCTCGGCACAGGGAGGCCCGGTTCGCCGGGTGGCTCCAGCAATGTCCGACTCGGAACGTCCGGACTGGTCGCCCGATGGCGGATCGCTGGTCTTCGACGTATCTCAAATCGCCGGTTCCCCGGCGAACGCCCTCTACGTCGCCGACTTGAAAACCGGCGCCGTATCGAAGGTTCCCGGATCGAAGAACCTGGGCTTCGCGCGGTGGTCGCCCGCGGGGAACACCGTGGCCGCTCTGACCGACGATCAAAAGACTCTGATGCTTTATGACTTCCAGACGCGGAAGTGGACGACAGTCGCTCACGGCATTCTGTTGAACTGCCCGGTGTGGTCGCCAGACGGAAAGGACATCTACTTCCAGGATCTGCTGGCTGATGGCGAGCCAATCTTCCGCTTGTCTCTCGGCGATGGCAAACGCGAGCGCGTTCCCGGGTGCGAGAAACTGCTTGGGCCGAGGGCTTTCCGTTGCGGGTTCATGGGATTTGACCCCAACGGCTTACTCGTTCTTCAACTCCTGCGAACCTGGTCCGACATCTACGCTCTCGACCTCGATCTTCCTTGATTCCCGGCGGCTTGCCAGGGGCCGTGCCGCGCTGAAGGCCGCGGCGCTACGTTTAAACCTTGAACAGCGGCTCCGGTGGCCACACGGCACCACGGCGCCAGAATCCACACCGTGTCAGGCCAAACGATGTGCAGGGAAGTCTCTTGAGGCGGTGAGCGGTCAGCGGCCAGGATGGGCGGCGGGCAGAGCGATGAGGGTTTCCGACCAGTAGCCTTTGCGGGCGCGCACCTTCAGATCCTTGCGGTCGATGGAGACGCGAATGGAATGGAATTTCCCGTCGTCGGCGTGATTGGAAGGGGTGTAAGCGATCGAATACTGGCTGCGCAGCTCGAGGCCGATATCGACGAACGCCTGGGAAAGATCCTCGACGCGGGCGGGAAAGAAAGACCGGCCTCCGGAATCATCGGAGAACTGCTTCAAGACCTCGTCTCCGGGCGAGAGGTGGAGTTTGATGGGCATGCCTTCGGTGGTTTGCTGATCGGGCGAAACCCAATTGTTGCTGGTGCTGATGGAATAGATGACGACGCCGGCGCGCTCGGCCATTTCGAGCGCCTCGCTGCGGGCGTGATCGCTCAGGTCGTCCAGGCCGTCGCTGATGACGACCAGCACGCGGCGGACGTCGACGCCGGCGGCGGGTGCCGGCGGGGGATTGGTGAGGTAGTCGCGGGAGGCGTCGTAGACGGCGTCGTAGAGGGCGGTGCCTCCGCCGGCGTGCTGGTTGTAGATAGCCTGGCGGAGGGCTTCGATATTGTCGGTGAAGCCCTGCTGGACCTGGGGGTGGGTATCGAAGGTCATCAGGAAGGCGAGGTCCTTGCCGGGGCGAATGACGCGGTAGAGGAAATCGAAGGCGGCGTCCTGCTCGAACTGGAGGCGTTCGCGAATGCTGTTGGAGGTATCGAGGAGCAAGCCGATGCGGAGCGGGAGATCCGACTCGCGGCTGAAGAATTCAACCTGCTGGGGCAGGTCGTCGTCGAGGACCTGGAAATTGTTTTGGCCGAGATCGGTGACGAAATGGTTATGTTTGTCGAGTACCGAAAATACGACGCTGACCAAGCGGACCTCGGAAACCACCTTGCCGACCTGCGGGGGTTTCTGGCCCTGGGCTGCGGCGGGAGGTTTTGCCTGCGCCGATTGCCCGGGTGGAAGCTGGCCGGCGGGCGGAGGGGACTGCGCCGCGGCGGCGAGCGCAACGGTGAGGACCATCAGCGTTCCGGCCGCCAATCGCAGGGAAACCCTCATGGAGGATTTTCATTATAGATAGGGTTGCAAAATGCGGTCAATTTTTGCTTCCTCGGCGCCCAGCCGCCGCACGAGTTCCCCCAGCCAATTCCGCAGGTCGGCGGGAAGCGGGGCGCGGATATCGACCGCCAGGCCGGTACGGGGATGAGCGAAGCGGATGCGGGCCGAATGGAGCCAGGGGCGAGGAGGCGGGACGAGCGGCCGTAGGTCGAGGATCACCCTTCGCGGCGCGCCGTAGGTGACGTCGCCAACCACCGGATGGCCGAGGGCGGAGAAATGGACGCGAATTTGATGAGTGCGTCCGGTGTGCAGTTTCGCTTCCAGCAGGGTGAAGCGTCCGGCGCCATCATCCCGCGCGAGACGGCCGCCAGGCTGTGGCGATGTTTGGCCGGCCGGACCCAAATGGGCCAGGACCCGCCAGGTAGTGAGGGCGGAGCGGCCTTCGGGGCGACGGGTGGTCATTCGGGTGCGGCGGCGCAGGTCGCGGGAGACGGCGAGTGCGATCCGCCCGGTGTCGTGTTCCACGCGGCCATGCACCAGGACCAAGTAGGTTTTTTCGACGCGACGGTCGAGGAATTGACGCGCAAGGCGCTGGTGGGCCTGGTCGTGCCGGGCGATCAGCAACACGCCCGAGGTGCCCTTGTCCAGCCGGTGAACGATCCCGGGCCGGTCGGGCCCGCCAATGGAGGAGAGCCGGCCGTACCGGTGGAGCAGCGCGGCGGCGAGGGTGCCCGAGCGAATGCCGGCGCCGGGATGAACGACGATCCCCGCGGGTTTGTTGACGGCGGCGAAATCTTGGTCTTCATAGAGGATTTCGAGGGGAATCGCCTCGGGCAAGACGCGACGCGGCGGCTCCGGGACGAGGGCGAGTTCGATCGATTCGCCGGCTTCGAGCCGGTGCGACGGCTTGACCATGCCGCCGGAGACGCGGATGCGACCCCGGGCGAGTTCCTGCTGAATTCGGGTGCGGCTGAATTCGGGCAGTCGCGCGGCGAGATAGCGATCCACGCGGCTGCCGGCGTCCTCGACGCCCACGATGAAGCGACGTGCTGGCGAGCCGGATTCGGCCACAGCGGGATTCGGGGTCAGCGGCGAACCCCAGCCGGCGCAACCATCGGCGCGGGACGGGTCCGGCCGCGCCACCACAGCCATGCCCCGGCCAGGATCAAGGCCACGCTGACGAATTGCATCAGGGAAACCGCGCCGCCGAACATCAGCGTGCGTCCGGGATCGTCCCGGAAGAATTCGATGGTGCCGCGCTCGAGGCCGTAGAGGATCATGTAGGTGCCGAACAGTTCGCCGGTGAATTTCCTGCGCCCGCCCATCCAGGCGAGCAGAAGGAAATTGCAGAATTCGGCGAAGGCTTCGTAGAGCTGGGTAGGATGGAGCGGAACGCCGAGCGGGGTGCCCACCAGCCGCCCGGCCAGCGGATTGGTGAAAACAACGGCCCAGGGCACGTGGGTGGGTTTGCCCCAGCAGCAGCCAGCGCTGAAGCAGCCGAGGCGGCCGATGGCGTGACCCAGCGCGAGCGGCGCGGCGAAGACGTCGGCGACGGCAAGGAAACTCATTCGCTGGCGCCAGACGTAGAGCACCATGAGGGCGATGGCGCCAACCAGCCCGCCGTAGAAAACGCCTCCGGATTGCAGAGTGGCGAACGAGAAAATCTCTCCGGGATTCTGCACGTAGTAGGACCAATCGCTCAGCAGCATCCAGAGCTTCGAGGCGAGCAGCGCCGCCAGCACGATGTAAATGCCCAGATTCCACACCCGGTCGGGGTCGAGCCCGGAGCGGGGCGCTTGGCGGCGTGCCAGGTACAAGCCGACGATGACGCCGGTGGCGACCAGCACTCCGTAGCTGTAAACGGTCATCGAGCCGATGTGAAAGAGGACGGGATGCATCGTTTAGATCCCCTTGCAAAACCTCCGAACCCGGCGGCCCAGGCTGGGGTGGAACGGGCGAGAGCCCCTCGGACAGCAGGGTGATGCTTCGCTCCCGCACTGCGGGACGGGCTCAGCATGACAAGGGCGGGGCATAGACGCCATCGATTTCGGTGACAGCACGCTAGGCCTTTTCCCGCACGGATTCCCGGCGCTCGCTGAGCAGGGACAGCACCACCAGGGCGCCGCCAACCACGATTGCCGAGTCCGCCAAGTTGAACGCGGGCCAATGATAGCCGCGCATGTGGAAATCGAGGAAGTCCACAACGCTATGACGGGTGACCCGATCGAGCACGTTGCCTGCCGCGCCACCCAAGATCAGCGCCGCGCCCAGTTGGCCGGAGACTCCGGAAATGCGGTTGCCGCCCAGCAACCACACCAGCAGCCCCATCACGCCGAGCGAGAACAGGATCAGCAGCCAGACCACCCAGGCGGAGTGGGTGTCGGAGAAAATGCCGAAGGCGACGCCCCGATTATCGGTATGAACCAGGTTCAGCAAGCCGGGAATGATGACGGCATCGCCGCCGGTATCGAGCGCGCCTTCGATGGCGCGTTTGGTGATCTGGTCGGCGGCGAGCACGGCCAAAGCCACCCAGAGAAGGCGGGGCGCGCGGGAATCGCTCATGGACGCGCCTCGGCCACGCCGCCGCCGTTGCCGGCGCGCTTGATTTCTTCGAGCGCGGCGACGCAGCGCTCGCAGACGGTGGGGTAGGCGGCGCACGCACCCACCTGGGTCGAGTAATTCCAGCAGCGTTCGCATTTGCTGCCGTCGGCGCGAAGCACCTCGACCGAGTATTCGCGGCCGGTGCCGTCGCCAGCGGCGGTGCCGGCGGCGGGGTGGCGCAATTCCACTTGGGAAACCAGGAAGAGCGCCGGCAGCCAGCGGGCATATTTTTCGAGCAGTTCACCCGCCGTTCCGCCGGCGCGGAGAACGAGTTTGGCTTCGAGCGAGCCGCCGATTTGTTTCCGGTTGCGAGCGGCTTCGAGTTCCTTCAGCACGTCGGCGCGGATGGCAAGCAGGCGCTCCCATTGTGCGAGGCGATCGCCGGCGAGAGGCTCGGCGAGCTCGCCCGGGCCGGGCAGCATGGCCATGTGGACGCTCGAGGGATCGTCCGGGCGATGAGGCAGATGGCGCCAGACCTCCTCGGCGGTGAAGACCAGAATCGGCGCCACCAGCCGCACCAGTGCATGGGCGATGCGGTAGACGGCGGTTTGCGCCGAGCGGCGGCCGGGACTGGCGGGTGCGAAGGTGTACAGGCGGTCCTTGAGGACGTCGAAATAAAACGCGCTCAAATCGATGACCGCGAAATCCTGCACCGCGTGGAAGACGCGATGAAATTCGAATTCCTCATACCAGCGACGCGAGCGCTCGATCAACTGGGCGGCGCGGCCGAGCATCCAGCGATCCAGTTCCCACAATTCGGCATCCGGCACCTGGTGGAGAGCGGGATCGAAATCGCCGAGATTGCCCAGGGCCCAGCGGAAAGTGTTTCGCAGCTTGCGATAAGCCTCGGCGAGTTGGCTCATGACCCGCTGCGACATCTTCACATCGGCGTGGTAATCCTGCGAGGCGACCCAGAGGCGAAGCAGTTCGGCGCCCCATTGCTCGCACAGGTCGCGGGGTGAAACCACGTTGCCAAGGGATTTGGACATCGGCTGGTCTTTGTCGTCGAGGGCCCACCCGTGCGCCAGGACGGTGCGGTAGGGCACCGCGTCGCGCACGCCCACTCCCACCAGCAGCGAGCTTTGGAACCAGCCGCGAAACTGGTCCGGGCCCTCGAGATAGACGTCGGCGGGCCAGCGGTGATCCTGGTCGCGGTCGTCGAGCACGGCCAGGTGGGTGGAGCCGGAATCGAACCAAACGTCGAGGATGTCCTTCTCCTTGCGCCAGCGTCCGGCGCCGCACGAGCAACGCGCGCCGGCGGGCAGCAACTCTTCGGCCGAGCGGGCGAACCAGGCGTCCGCGCCTTCGCGCTCGAACCATGTGAGGACGTGACGGAGTGCGGTGAAATCTTCGAGTCGCGCACCGCAGGCATCGCAATAGAACGCGATGATGGGCACGCCCCACACTCTTTGACGCGAGATGCACCAATCCGGTCGCGTAGCGACCATGGATTCCATGCGCTGGCGGCCCCAGGCGGGAATCCATTGGACGCGCTCGGTTTCCTCGATAGCGCGCCGGCGGAGGTGGCGATGTTCCATATCGATGAACCACTGCTCGGTGGCGCGGAAGATGACCGGGTTGTGGCAGCGCCAGCAGCGGGGATAGCTGTGGCGCAGCGTGGCGGCGGCAACCAGGGCATCCCGGCGGCGCAAGAGCTCGACGATCGGCTGATTGGCCTCGAAAACCGTTTTCCCTCGGTAGTCGTCCAGGCCTTCGGTGAAGCGGCCGGAGTCGTCGAGCGGGGCGTAGGGCTCGAGGCCGTATTTCCGGCCGGTATAGAAATCCTCGGCGCCGTGGCCGGGAGCGGTGTGCACGATGCCGGTGCCCTGATCGAGCGTGATGTAATCGGCGAGCACGCCGGGCAGCCAGCGTTCGAGGAAGGGATGGCGGAACTTGGCGGCCGCAAAAACGGTTCCCGGGAACGGACCCGCCGTGCGCACGAATTCGAGGCCGGTCGCCGCGCTCACCGATGCCGCCAACTGCCTGGCGAGGATGTAGACATCTCCTCGCGCATCCTCGGCCAGGACGTACTCAAAATCGGGATGGAACGCCAGAGCTAGGCTGGCGGGAAGAGTCCAGGGGGTCGTGGTCCAGATGAGCGCGTAGAATTTGCGTTCTTCGCCCTTCCAGCCCGGCGGTGCGCCTACTTCCTCGTAGCGCACGTAGATCGACGGGCTGGCCCGATCTTCGTACTCGACTTCGGCTTCCGCCAGCGCCGTGCGGTCGTGGAGACACCAATAAACCGGTTTCTTTCCGCGGTAGACGTAACCCTTTTCCTGGAAGGCGAGAAAAGCGCCGGCAATTCTGGCTTCGAACCGGGAATCCATCGTCAAATAGGGATCATCCCACTGGCCGAAGATGCCGAGGCGCTTGAATTCACGACGATGTGCCTCGACGTAGCGGGCGGCGAACTGCCGGCACAGGCGGCGAAATTCGGCCGGCGCCACGGCGCCTTTGCCGCCCAGTTCCTTCTCCACCTGCGTTTCGATGGGCAGGCCGTGGCAGTCCCAGCCGGGAATGTAGGGGGTGCGGAAACCGGCCAGGGTTTTGGAGCGAACCACCAGGTCCTTGAGGATTTTGTTCTCGGCGGTTCCGAGGTGGATTTCGCCGGTCGGATAGGGCGGCCCGTCATGGAGGATATAGACGGGTGCGCCGGCGCGGGAGGCGAGGATGCGCTCGTAAATCCGATCCTGTTCCCATTGGGCCAACTGGCGAGGCTCGGCGGCGGGGAGGTTAGCCTTCATGGGGAAGGCAGTCCTGGGGAGATTGACAGTGTTCTTGAGGTCGATCGTGTCGCTCATGGCCCGCTTTTCGCCGATTGCATCGCCACGCCGAATTCGAATCGCCAGTTGCGTGGAAGAGGCTATGTTACAATGAGGGCGATAAGCGTGTCAGCCGCCGAGCGGCGCCGAGCACCAGCCATGACGAGGTGGGATTTCACCCCCGCTGTGACAAAATGGAAACTAACCTCGCCGGGGTGTCTCGCATCTGATAAAAGGAGTGGCCCCGGGCGGGGGTACAATAGGGGTATCGGCACGGGCGGCGAGAGCACGCTATGAGCGAGCAACCCAGTAAACCTGACGCCGTGCAAAGTTCGGGCGAGCAGCCCAGGATTTTCCGCCTCCAGACAGAAACACCGAGGCGAGGCCAGCTGTTCGTCTCGAATCTGAAAGAGTTCCTGGGCGAGCGGCCGGTGAAACTGAGCGACATCCGAGGCCATTTCTTCCGCCCCAGCGAGTTCGGCCAGGGCTTCTTCTCCAACCTGGCAGAATGGTTCCGGCCGGGCCTGCGCCGCGGCGGCAACTCGGCGATGCTGGTGGAGTCGCGCCCCTGGTACGGCGCGTTCTGGGACAACGCCCGCGAGGCGCTGCGGATGGCCAGCGTGCACCCCGGCCCCATCGGTCGGCCGGTGGAAGTGGGCGAATTGTGGAATCCGCCGCGGCAGTATCGGAAAGTGCAATTGCTTTCGCTGCTGGGCCACGCCATTCTGGCGCTGCTGATCCTGGTTCCGCTGTTCCCGAAAATCATGCAGCCAACCGTGGAACCGTCGACGAATCTGGTGCCGCTCGATATCTCGCCGTACCAGCCGATGGCGATAAAGCCGGGCAAGAAGGCCGGTGGAGGCGGAGGCGGGGGCGAGCGTAACCCCGTTCCGGCGACTCGCGGCCGGCTGCCGAAATTCTCGATGACGCAGTTTTCCCCGCCAATGGCAAAGATTTTGCCGAACCCGAAGATTCAAGTGCAGGCCACCGTATTGGGCCCGCCGCAATTGAAGCTGCCGAGCCCGAACCTGCCGAACTACGGCGATCCCCTGGCTGCGCTGCTGACCGATTCCGGTGGCCCGGGCAATGGGGGCGGTATCGGGCAGGGGGGATCAGGCGGAGTGGGAAGCGGAAACGGCAGCGGGGTTGGCCCCGGCAACATGTATGGAGCGGGCGGAGGCTTTCCGACGGCGGGCGAGGGCGGTTTTGGCCAGCCGGTGTGCCTGTACTGCCCGAATCCGACGTTTTCCGACGAAGCGGTGAAGACGAAATACCAGGGCACGGTGCTGCTGCGCTTCGTCGTGACGGCTGCCGGCACCACGCAGGATATCCAGGTGCTGCGCGGGCTGGGCATGGGACTCGATCAGCACGCCATCGACACCGTGCGGACTTGGCGCTTCAAGGCCGCCATCGGCCCGAACGGACGGCCGGCAACCGTCGTGATGATGGCGGAAATCAGTTTCCGCCTGCTCTGAACCTGCCGCCGGGTCACCGGCGATACGAGAGTTCCCTCCAATTGCTTCAGCGTGCCGCCACCCCCGAGCTGTGCGCCGGATGAACGAAACCTCCATCGAGCAGTCGATTGCATCGCTGGGTTCAGCGGTTTCGGACGTCCGCAGCGATGCGGCACGCTTGCTCTACAAGCGCGGCTGCGGATTGGCGAAAGCCTGGACGGAGGCCTGGCGGCGGGATGCGGCGTTGGGGCCGCTGCTGGCCGGCGAGCCGACGGTGGGCGTGGCGGTTCGGCCGGAGACGTTCGCTCGAATCCGGCGAGCCAACGGAGCGCCGCCGCTCGCCGAAGTTCCGCCCGATCAAGACGCCTTGGAATTCGAATTGCGGTTTCCAGGCGGGATTTCGCTCGACATCCTCACCACCCGCCAGCCCGGCGGCGGAGGCGCCGTCGCGCGGTTCCTCGACCGGCGTGGCGAAGGCGTTCAGCAGGTGGAGTTGCCGGTGGCGAACCTGGACCGGGCGACAACCTTGCTGCGCGAGCGATTCGGCCTGGAGCCGGTTTATCCCGCCGGGCGCGCCGGAGCCGACGGCAAGCGAGTGAATTTTTTTCTCGCACCGGTCGCACCCGGAGGGCCCGCAAGCGGGACGGGGAGCAAGGTACTGATCGAATTGGTGGAAGCGAATTCTTGAATCAAGGCTTTTGCAGAGCCAAGCCGCCGGCCGCGCTGGATGGAGCGATGCGTCGGCGTTTCAAGCGAGCGTGGAACAAGGAGCCCTAGCGGGCAATCAGACGAGCCGGAGAACGGCGGCGATCGGCAAATCGCGCTCGAAGGCCCATCGTTCCCATTGCCTGGCGGTTCGGGCGCGGAAGGCGGCAGCCAACCGCGCCCGGCCGCCGCTCGGAATCTTCAGTTCGTCCCGCAATCGTTGCCAGAAACGGGGTTCGAGCGCGGCGACGGCAACCCAGCCATCGCTTGCCGGATACAGGTTGTAGCAAGCGGAGCCGCCGCCGAGAAGGCCGCCTGGCGCGGTGAGCCGGTGGCGTAGCGGCGCAGCGAAAGCCCTGGCAGTGTCGGCGATGGCGACTTCGGCGTAAGCGCCACCGCCGGACCGTTGCCGGGAGAGAAGCAGACCGAGCGCGGCGCCGACCATGCGTTCGGCGCTGGCCAAATCGAGCCACAGGGTGGGGGGCAGGCCGGGCGGCGCGAGCAGACCCGCTTCGGCCTGATAGGTAAGATCGTGGCCCGGCACATTTTGGCGGGGAGCGGGGTAGCCGACCAGCGCCACCTGACAAAGGGCGGGGAATTTCGCGTGCAGGCGCCGCCAGCCAAGGCCAAGACGCTCGAGCGCGGCGCGGCGCTGCGCCGTGACCAGTAAGGCGGCGGGGGCGAGGAAGCGATCGAGGCGGGCGCGGCCGGCCGCCGTTTTCAAATTCAGGCGAACGATTTTCTGGCCGCGACTTAGTTCCCGATACCAGGCCGGGCAGAATTTCCTGAGGGGATCGCCCCCCGGCGGTTCGATTTTCACCACCGTCGCGCCGAGGTCCGCCAACCGCGCCGCTGCCGCCGGTCCGGGAGCGTTGATTGCGAGATTGACTACACGCAGGCCCCGAAGCGCGGATGGCAAGGTGGGTTGCGCGGTTTTCGCGGAGCGTCTTGGCACGGAGCGATCCAGAATTCCTCAAACCACTCCTGGCGAGTCCCATTCCGGAGCCGCCAGCAACGCCGGCCATCGTTCGAAAAGCGGGAACGGCACTAGCAAAAGCCTTCGCCGCTCTGCTCGATGAGTTTGGCGACCAGGGCAGTCCAGCCGGTTTGATGGCTGGCGCCAAGACCCTCGCCGGTTTCGGCGTGGAAGTACTCGTGGAAGCAAATCAGGTCGCGCCAATAGGGATCGGTCTGGAATTTCTTGCGGTTGCCATAAAGCGGGCGGCGGCCATCGCTGCGGATGAAGATGCCGATCAAGCAGCGGGAGATGTGGCGGGCCACGTCCCACAGATTCATTTGCTTGCCGGAGCCGGCCGGGCACTCGACCCGCACGTCGTCGCCGTAATAGTAGTGGAATTTCTGCAAGGCTTCGATCAGCAGGATATTCAGGGGAAACCACACCGGGCCGCGCCAGTTGGAATTGCCGCCAAACAGATCGGTGGTGGATTCGCCCGGCTCGTAATCGACGCTGTGCTCGACGCCGTCAATCACCAGGCGAGCAGGGTGTTCGCGATGAATGCGGGAGAGCGACCGGATGCCGTAGGGGGAGCAGAACTCATCGGGATCGAGCAGATACCGGAGCAAGCGCAGCAGGCGGTCGCGATTGGCGATCGAGAGCAGGTGGCGCGGGCCTTGCGGGGTCTGGCGGGTCATCGTGACCAGGTTCGGCGCCTCGGGATGATGATCGAGAAACCACATCATCCGGCGGTGAAAGTTGGGAAAGCGCTGGCAATGTTCGGGCTCGATGGTTTCGACGGCGAAGAGGGGAATCAGGCCGGTGAAGGAGCGGCTGCGCGCCGGCAGATGGGTGCCGTCGGGCATGTGCAGCACGTTGTAATAGAAGCCGTCCTCCTCGTTCCAGAGGCCCTGGCCGTGGCCGCCGATGTTGTTCATGGCGACGGCGATCCACACGAAATGCTCGAAGAATTTGCTGGCGACGTCTTCGTAGGCCGGGTCCTGGCGGCCCAGTTCCATGGCGATAGCCATCATGTTGAGGCTGAACATCGCCATCCAACTGGTGCCGTCGGATTGTTCCAAGACGCCGCCGCCGGGCAGCGGCTCCGAGTGATCGAACACGCCGATATTGTCGAGCCCGAGGAAGCCACCTTCGAACAAGTTCATGCCTTCGGGGTCCAGGCGGTTGACCCACCAGGTGAAGTTCAATAGGAGCTTGTGGAAAATGCGTTCGAGGAACGCGCGATCGGCGCGGCCGCGGATGCGCTGCTCGATCTTGTAGACCCGCCAAGCCGCCCAGGCGTGGACCGGGGGGTTGACGTTGTCGAAGTTCCATTCGTAGGCGGGCAACTGGCCGTTCGGGTGGAGGTACCATTCGCGGAGGAGGAGGACAAGCTGGGCCTTGGCGAAATCGGGATCGACCAGCGCCAGGGCGACCGTATGGAAGGCGAGGTCCCAGGAAGCGTACCAGGGATATTCCCACTTGTCGGGCATCGAGATGACGTCGGCGTTGTAGAGATGAGTCCAGCGATGGTTCCGGCCGGTGAGGCGCTGGGGCGGCGGCGTGGGACCGACCGGATCGCCGTCCAGCCAGGTTTGTACGTCGTAGCGATAGCGCTGCTCGGACCACAGCAAGCCGGCAAACGCCTGATGCTGGATGTTGCGGCCGTCATCCCCGCAACGATGCGGCACGCGGCGGGCAAAAAACTCGTCGGCTTCCGTTTTCCTCCGATCGAAAATCCGATCGAAATCAGCGCCAACCCCGGAGGAGGGCGTTTGGTCGGTCAGGCGCAATCGCCAGCAGAAGCTGGCACCCGGGGCGATCGTCTCTTTGCGCCAGGCGGCCGCTTTGGTTCCGGTAGCCGCCGGGTTCACGGCAGCGGCGCGGCCGGCGATCAGGAAATCATGGAAAGCGTCTTTAACGTAACTCGAGCGATTGGGCGAACCCCACAAGCGCTCGCTGTTGGTTTCGTTTTCGGTGAACAGCAAATCCGGCAGGCCTTCGGCGATCAGCCATCGCCGGCCATAGTGCTGGTGCTCCAGCCTGATCGTTCTGGTATTCGGGCCGCCGGCCGGCGGATCGGCGGCCAGTACCGGCCGCTCCCGGACGTTGTTCCAGCTCCAAACGTTGCGGAACCAGATCGTGGGCAACAAATGCAGCGTGGCGGCGTCGGGACCACGGTTGGCGGCGGTCAGACGAATCAAGATATCTTCCGCCGATGCTTTGGCATATTCGATCGTGACATCCCAATAGCGGTCGTCATCGAAGATGCCGGTATCGAGTAATTCGTATTCGGGCTCGAGCCGGCTGCGGCGGGCGTTTTCCTCGATCAGCTGGCGATAAGGGAATTCCGCCTGAGGGTACTTGTAGAGATAGCGCAGATAGGAATGGGTGGGCGTCGCATCGAGAAAGAAGGAATATTCCTTGACGTCTTCACCGTGGTTTCCCTGGCCGTTCGTCAGGCCGAACAAGCGTTCCTTGAGGATCGGATCGCGGCCATTCCAGAGCGCCAGGGCGAAACAAATCCACTGATGGCGGTCGCAGAACCCGCCAAGCCCGTCTTCTCCCCAGCGATAGGCGCGGGAGTGGGACTGCTCGAACGTAAAATAGTTCCAGGCGTCGCCGCTGGCGCTGTAGTCTTCGCGAACGGTGCCCCATTGCCGGTCCGAGAGGTAAGGTCCCCAGCGCTTCCACCGCACCTGGCGCAGGCGCATTTCCTCGAGACGCACCTCCTCAGCCAGAAGAACCGGCTGCGGAGGTTTGGCTCTCGGACTGGGCGGTTGGTCGGCCATGCGACGCCTGGGCCCGCGAATCAGCCGGGGGAACGGGCGCCTCACAGCCTAGGAAAAAACCGGTTCCCGAGGCAAATCAATCGACGCGCGAAGGAGCCCGCGAAAGCGGCGGCGAGCGGGGCGGAGACCGATGGTTTATCTTTTAGAAATGGCATGTGAATCGAATATTTCTACTTGAAAAACGAGCATCCTGGCGCCGCCAGCGGTCTGAAGCAAGGCTGAGCGAGGGGCAGCCGATTCGAGCGGCTGGTGCCGAGCGGTGGAGCCGATCATCTGGGGCGGCGAGGCGGAGAGCTGGCTGGAAATTACTGAGGAGCAAGTATTTAGATGTCGCCGGCTGAGGAGTTGTGCCGGTTCGGGTCGCCTGGCGGCGCCTGAGCGGTAGTGTCTCAGTTTGAATCTCGGGATTGGAAAACGGACCTCTGGTTAATGGTCACACCGACAATGCGGCGCGCAGATAGTGTTCAACCTCACCTCCGCGCGACGTCTGCTCATGCTATTCTGAAGAACGCGGGAGGGAGATTTGCAGCATGGCAAAACTTGTCTACGGATTGAGCCAGTCCCTCGATGGCTACGTCGACCACACGAAGCTTGGGCCGCCTGTACCCGCGGCCTTCCGTCACTTCATCGAGCTGGTGCGTGGCCTGACGGGCCTCATCTACGGTCGCCGCACGTACGAGATCATGCGTTATTGGGACGAAGATCTTCCTGATTGGGACGCGGTGGACCGCGACTTCGCGGTGGCGTGGCGGAGCCAGCCGAAGTGGGTCGTGTCGCGTTCCCTCAAGTCAGCTGGCCCCAACGCTACGCTTGTCGCGGATGATTTCGAGAAGGTGATACGCAGGCTGAAGGCTGAGCTGGCTGGCGAGATTCACGTTGGCGGACCAGTCCTGGCGCAAAGCCTGACCGTGGCCGGTCTTATCGATGAGTATCGACTCTACCTCCGCCCCGTCGTGCTGGGTGGTGGCAAGCCATTCTTCGCCGGCCCCCGGCCGCCGCTCCACCTGGTGGCCAGCGATTTAATCGCCGATGACTTGATTCGGTTGACGTACGTTCCTGCTTAATCGCGCGACGCGCCCGACGGACTGCGCTCAGAAATTCAAACTGAGACACTACCGCCTGAGTGTTTGGTTTGACAGGCCGAGCGCGTATCCCTATACTGTCTGTTTTGCCGGGAGAGTTCGTCCCGGTGATGGAAGGGAACTCCCCTGCCCCGAGCGGGGACAGTTCGGGGACGGACGGGGAGCGGCCGGAATGGGGCGCCAGCCCCGCAAAGCCGAACAAGCCTCGATGCTCTGACTGCCGGACGCCCTGCCTGGTTTTCTGGGGATCGGCAGGGAGTTCTGTGGTTTCCCCTGAGGTGGCAGAGTCTCCCTTTCTCGGCAGAGTCCCGGCTCGACTGCTGCCGCTGCAGAGGCGGTAGCGGGGCTGGAAGAGCCTAGAAACCCGACGAGGAGTCCTGTGCCGACTTTTGCGCAGTTGGTTCGAGGTGTCCGGGAGAAGGTACCGGCCAAGACGAAAGCGCCGGCGCTCGAAGGGTGCCCTCAGAAGCGGGGCGTGTGCATCCGCGTATACACCCAGACGCCGAAGAAGCCGAACTCGGCGCTGCGGAAGGTGGCGCGGGTACGGCTGACGAATTCGATCGAGGTGACGGCTTACATCCCCGGGATCGGGCACAACCTGCAGGAGCACTCGATCGTGCTGGTGCGAGGCGGCCGGGTGAAGGACCTGCCGGGCGTGCGGTATCACATCATCCGGGGCACGCTGGACGCCGCCGGAGTAGAGAACCGGAAGCAAGGCCGGTCGAAATACGGCGCCAAACGGCCGAAGAGCGCGGCGAAGTAGCGGAGGGGAAGCAATGCCTCGCAAAGGCGCGGTGAGCAAGCGGACGTCGGCGAACGATCCGGTATTCGGGAACGATCTGGTGACGAAGTTCGTCGATTGCATGATGTGGGACGGGAAGAAGGCCACCGCCCAGCGGATTTTTTACGGAGCGCTCGAGCGGATCGCCGAGAAGACCAACGAGGATCCGCTGAAGGTGTTTTTGCGGGCGGTGGAGAACACCAAGCCGACGGTCGAGGTAAAGACCCGGCGGGTGGGCGGGGCGAACTATCAGGTGCCGGTGGAGGTGAACCCGTACCGGCGGCAATCGCTGGCGATCCGCTGGCTGATCCAATACGCGCGCGGCCGGTCGGGCCACACGATGACCGAGAAACTGACCGAAGAATTGATGGACGCGGCGAACAACCGCGGCGGAGCGATCAAGAAGCGCGAAGACGTGCATCGGATGGCGGAAGCAAACAAGGCCTTCGCCCATTACCGCTGGTGAGCGAATCGAGGCAGAACGTGGCGCGGGAAACACCCATCGAGCTGACGCGAAACATCGGGATCATGGCCCACATCGATGCCGGCAAGACGACTTCGACCGAGCGAATCCTGTATTACACCGGCCGCACCTACAAGCTGGGCGAGGTGGACGAAGGGACGGCGGTGATGGACTGGATGGAGCAGGAACGGGAACGGGGAATCACGATCACCGCCGCGGCCACAACGACGTTCTGGCAGCGGTTGGGCCGCGACTACCGGGTGAACATCATCGACACTCCCGGGCACGTGGATTTCACCGTCGAAGTGGAGCGATCGCTGCGGGTGCTGGACGGGGCGGTGGCGATTTTCGACGCGGTGGCGGGAGTGCAGCCGCAGACCGAGACGGTATGGCGCCAGGCGGACAAGTACCGGGTGCCGCGAATCGCCTTCGTGAACAAGATGGACCGCACCGGGGCCGATTTCGATCACGCGATCCGGACGATGCGGTCGCGGCTGCGCGCCCATCCGGTGCCGGTGCAGTATCCGATCGGCAAGGAAGACAGTTTCGTCGGGGTCATCGATTTCATCGAGGAGCGGGCGATCATCTGGCTGGAGGAGACGCTGGGGGCGAAATTCGAGTTCGTGGAACTGGAGAAGCTGTGGGACCCGGCGTATCTGGCCACCCGCCCGGACATCGCCCGGGGGCTGAAGGCGTCGGCCATCGACCGGAATTTCTACGCCGAGCACCGGGAGAAGGTGGTGAGCTACATCGCCGAGCACGACGATCAAGTGCTGGCGAAATACATCGAGCAGCACGCGCTGGCGCCCGAAGAGCTGCGGGCATCGATCCGGCGGACGACGCTCGCGCTGAAGCTGGTGCCGGTACTGGCGGGCTCGTCGCTGAAGAACAAGGGATTGCAGCCGCTGCTGGACGCGATTGTGGATTACCTGCCGTCGCCGGCCGACATTCCGCCGGTGGAGGGGGTTTCGCCGGCCAACGAGGAGCCGATCCTGCGGCGGGCCTCGGACGAGCAGCCCTTCTCCGCTCTGGCCTTCAAGATTCAAACCGATCCCTACGTCGGCAGCCTGACGTACGTGCGGTCGTATTCGGGAGTGCTGCGGTCGGGGACGACGGTGTTCAATTCCACCAAGGACGCCCGCGAGCGGGTGGGCCGGCTGCTGCGGATGCACGCGAACAAGCGAGAGGAAATCGACACGCTCTACGCCGGGGACATCGCCGCGCTGGTGGGGCTGAAGAGCACGACCACCGGGGACACGCTGTGCGACGAGGAGAAGCCGATCGTGCTCGAAGCTATCGAATTCCCGACGCCGGTGATTTCGGTGGCCATCGAGCCGAAAACCAAGGCGGACCAGGAAAGGCTGGGGATAGCGCTGGGCAAACTGGCGCAAGAAGATCCCACCTTCCGGGTCCATCTCGATCCGGACACCGGCCAGACGCTGATCAGCGGCATGGGCGAGCTGCACCTGGAGATCATCGTCGACCGGATGCTGCGCGAGTTCAGCGTCGAGGCGAACGTCGGCCGGCCGCAGGTGGCTTACCGGGAGACGATCCGGCGGGAAGCGGCGAGCGAGGGCAAGTACATCCGCCAGTCCGGCGGCCGGGGGCAATACGGCCACGTGCGGCTGGAAATCCATCCGCTGCCAACCTCGGCCCACGAGGACATGCACGAAGTGGCTCCCGACGAACTCCAGGAATGGTCCCGGCGAATCGCCGGGGCAAGGGCGAAGTGGTGGTTTGACAAGGAGCACCGGCTGCTGTTCATCAACCGGATCGTGGGCGGCGTGATTCCACAGGAATTCATTCCGGCAATACGCGCCGGGGTGACCGAGGCGATGGAGACGGGGGTGCTGGCGGGCTACGAGATGGTCGACGTGGCGGTGATGCTGGTCGACGGTAGCGCCCACGAGGTGGACAGCTCGGAAATCGCGTTCAAAATCGCCGGCTCGATGGCGTTTCGCGACGGCTGCCAGAAGGCCGATCCGCGACTGCTGGAACCGGTGATGAAAGTGGAAGTGGTGGTGCCCGAGGAATACATGGGCGAGGTGATGGGCGATTTGAACGCCAGGCGGGGACACATCCTGGGGATGGAGAGCCGGGGCGGCAGCCAGATCATCCGGTCCCAGGTGCCGCTGGCGGAGATGTTCGGCTACGCCACCGATATTCGGAGCAAGACGCAGGGCCGGGGCAGTTTCACCATGCACTTTTCGCATTACGAGGAGGTTCCGGACCAGGTGGCGGAGGAAATCATTGCTCGCGCCACCGGCCGGGCCGCCCGGTAGGCGGATGAGCGTCGGCGGTTTTTCGGGGCCAAGAGTGTTCGGTGTGGAATCTTGAGGAGCGGAGCGAGCCATGGCAAAGGCGAAATTCGAGCGGTCGAAGCCCCACGTGAACATCGGCACGATCGGGCACATCGATCACGGAAAGACGACGCTGACCAGCGCGATCACCAAGGTGTTGGCCAAATACAATCCAGCGGTGCAATACCGGGCGTTCGATTCGATCGATAACGCCCCGGAGGAGAAGGCGCGGGGCATCACCATCAACGTCGCTCACGTCGAATACGAGACCGCCAACCGCCATTACGCCCATATCGACTGCCCCGGCCACGCCGACTACATCAAGAACATGATCACCGGGGCGGCGCAGATGGATGGCGCCATCCTGGTGGTGGCGGCGACCGACGGGCCGATGCCGCAGACGCGGGAACACATCCTGCTGGCGCGGCAGGTGGGAGTGCCCTACATCGTGGTATTCCTGAACAAGTGCGACGCGGTCGAAGACCCGGAACTGCTCGAGCTGGTGGAACTCGAGGTGCGGGAACTGCTGAAGAGCTATGGGTTCCCCGGGGACGAAGTGCCGGTGATCCGCGGCTCGGCGCTCGGGGCGCTCAACGGCGAGGAGAAGTGGGAGAAGCTGATTTTGGAGCTGATGGCCGCCGCCGACAAGTACATTCCCCAGCCGGTGCGCGAGGTGGAGAAGCCCTTCCTGATGCCCATCGAAGACATTTTCTCGATCACCGGCCGGGGCACGGTGGTGACCGGGAGGGTGGAGCGCGGGCGGGTGCGGGTGGGCGAGGAAGTGGAGATCGTCGGGTTCCGGGATACGCGCAAGACGGTGGTGACCGGAGTGGAGATGTTCCGCAAGCTGCTGGACGAAGGGATGGCGGGCGACAACGTGGGGTTGCTGCTGCGGGGCATCGAAAAAGACGAGGTAGAGCGCGGCCAGGTGATTTGCAAGCCGGGGTCGATCACCCCGCACACCAAGTTCAAGGCGGAAGTGTACGTTCTGAAAAAGGAGGAAGGCGGGCGGCACACGCCGTTCTTCACCGGGTACCGGCCGCAGTTCTACCTGCGAACCACCGACGTGACCGGGACAGTGAAGCTGCCGCAAGGGGTGGAGATGGTGATGCCGGGCGACAACATCCAGATGGAAGTGGATTTGATCCAGCCGGTGGCCATGGACAAGGGGCTACGGTTCGCGATCCGCGAAGGCGGGCATACGGTGGGCGCGGGCGCGGCGACCGAGATCATCGAGTAAGGACGATGAGCCCGGAGGTGGAGCTCCACCTCGGGCGATTCCGGCGGGACCGGTCGCCGGGATCGACCGGGAGGAGCGGAAGCCAAGCGAGGTTCTGAGTCAGACGAGGAGCGATGCCGACGGGAGATAAAATTCGGATCCGGCTGAAGGCGTACGATTACCGCATTCTCGACCAATCGGCGCGGGAGATCGTCGACACCGCGCGGCGCACCGGTGCGAGCGTGGCCGGACCGATTCCCCTGCCGACGACGCTGAACCGGTGGACGGTGCTCTGCTCGCCGCACGTGGACAAAAAATCGCGCGAGCAATTCGAAATCCGGACGCACAAGCGGCTGATCGACATACTCGAACCGACGCCGGACACGGTGGACGCGCTGATGAAGCTGGATTTGCCGCCGGGCGTGGACGTGGAGATCAAGGCTTTTGGTCCGGAACACGAGCAGAAATAGGCGGATGCGATGGCGGTGAACGGCATACTGGGCATCAAACTGGGGATGACGCAGGTGTTCGCCGACGACGGCACGGTGGTGCCGTGCACGGCGATTCAGGCGGGCCCGTGCGTGGTGGTGCAGCGGCGCACCAGCGACAAGGACGGCTACGAGGCGGTGCAATTGGGCCTGGTGGAATTCGTCAAGCCGCAGCGGCTGACCAAGGCCCAGCGGGGCCATCTGGAGAAAGCGGCGGTGCCGCCGATGCGGTTCCTGCGCGAAGTGCGCCTGGAAGCATCGGGCGACGAAACCAAGCCGGGGGACCGGGTGCTGGTGGACCGGTTCGCGCCGGGCGAGAAAGTGGACGTGACCGGCGTGAGCAAGGGCCGGGGATTTCAAGGTGGCGTCCGGCGGTGGCACTTCCGCGGGGGCGACGCGACCCACGGCTCGATGTTCCATCGCGCGCCGGGCGGCATCGGAGCCAGCTCGTTCCCGTCGCGGGTATGGCCGGGGCAGCATTTCCCCGGTCACATGGGTCACGAGCGGGTGACGGAGAAGAACCTGGTGGTGGTGAAGGTGGACGCGGAAGAGAACCTGCTGCTGGTGCAGGGAGCGGTACCGGGGCCGGCGGGAGGCTACTTGATCGTTCGCAAAGCGAAGAAGTAAGAGGGCGCGATGCCGGTTGTGGACGTGGTGAATTTCGAGGGAAAGCCGGTGGGTCAGGTGGAGCTGGCCGAAGCGGTGTTCGCCGCCGGGGTCAACTCGCACCTGTTGCATGCGGCGGTGCGCTGGCATCTCGCCGGACGCCGCGCCGGCACGCACAAGGTGAAAACCCGCAGCGAGGTGCGCGGCGCGGGCCGGAAGCTCTGGAGGCAGAAGGGGACCGGGCGGGCGCGGATGGGCTCGATTCGCTCGCCGCTGTGGCGGCACGGCGGCACGGTGCATGGCCCGTCGCCGCGAGACTACTCGTACCGGTTGCCGAGGAAGATGGTGGCTGGCGCGCTCTGTTCGGCGCTGTCGTCGAAGCTGGCCGAAGGACGGCTGACGGTGGTGGACGGCTGGTCGCTCGATTCGCACAAGACCAAGGCGCTGCGGCAAATTCTCGACCGGCTGGCCGAAGCCGATCGCACCGCGCTGCTGGTGACCGCGGGAGCCAACCGCAACCTGGAACTCGCCTGCCGGAATCTGGACGGGGTGAAGCTGATGCGGCCGGCGGAACTGGGCGCGTACGACGTGATGCGGCATCGGCGGCTGGTGCTGTCGAAGGAAGCGGCGCTCAAGCTGAGCGCGTCGCTGGGAGGGAAGGCGGCCGGCGGGAGCGAGCGATGACAACCAACGCCTTTCAAGTGATTCGCCGGCCCATCATCACCGAGAAGGGGCTGGGGGTGAAGGAAACTCAGCATACGGTGGTGTTCGAGGTGGCGCCGGAATCGACGAAGACGCAGATCAAGGAAGCGGTGCAGAAGATTTTCAAAGTGAAGGTCGCCGCAGTGCGGACCGCCAATTATCACGGGAAATTCCGGCGCCGCGGAGCCCGCGGCGGATACCGAGCGGACTGGAAGAAGGCGTACGTGCGCTTGGCGCCGGGCGAGAAGATGATCGAATATGCCGAGAACCTGTAAGACCGCCAGGGCAAGCCGGCGGGCGGAGGGTCGCAGCGATGCCGCTGAAAACCTTTAAACCGTATACCGCTTCGCGGCGCTTTCTCACCGTGCTCGACAAGAGCGAGATCACCAAGGACCGCCCGGAGAAAAGCCTGCTCGAACCGCTGGCGCGATCGGGCGGACGGAACAGCCACGGCGAAGTGACCGTGTGGCATCAGGGTGGCGGCCACAAGCGGATGTACCGGCGCATCGATTTCCGCCGCGACAAGACCGGGGTGCCGGCGAAGGTGGCGGCGATCGAATACGACCCGAACCGATCGGCGCTGGTGGCGCTGCTGCATTACGCCGACGGCGAGAAGCGGTACATCCTTCGCCCGCTGGGCCTCGAAGTCGGCATGATGGTGGTGAGCGGTGCCGAAGCCGATATTCTGCCGGGGAACTGCCTGCCGGTGCGGAACATTCCGCCGGGCACGATGATCCATAACCTCGAGCTGCGCCCGGGACGCGGGGGGCAGATGGTGCGGGCAGCAGGGGGAGCGGCGCAACTGCTGAGCAAGGAAGGCGATTACGCCCTGGTGAAGTTGCCCTCAGGCGAAGTGCGGAAGATGCGGCTGGATTGCAAAGCGACGATCGGCCAGGTGGGCAACGAAGATCACGAAAAGGTGACCTACGGCAAGGCGGGCCGCACCCGCTGGATGGGAGTGCGACCTACGGTCCGCGGCGTGGCAATGAACCCGGTCGACCATCCCCACGGCGGCGGGGAGGGCCGGGTGAAGGGCAACCATCCGCAAACGCCGTGGGGACAGCCGACGCTGGGCGCGAAAACCCGGCATCGGTCTCGTGACAGTCAGTACATCGTGCAGCGACGGAAGCCGTAGGAGGGTTCCCAACGGGGAAACAACCATGAGCTCGGCACGAACCGCGATCAAGAGAGACGCTATGAGAGCAACGCGAACGAGGCCAGCCGGCCGGCGGCGCGCTCCGGCGCGTTCCACCGGCAAGCCGCAAGCACAGCAGGGGCCGCCGGTGGTGTTGTACCGGGTGTGCAAGTCGGGCTGGGCGGTGGTGGCGGAAAAGGTGCCGACCGCTCCCGATACCCGGTTCGTTTGTCCGTTCTGTCCGCGCTCGCACCGCGTTCCCGGGCCGGTGCGGGGGTTTCGACGGGTACGGCGAGCGCAGTGGCTGAAGCTGCGCCGGGTGTTCGAGTAGGAGCGGCCGATGGCGCGATCACTCAAAAAGGGTCCCTTCGTCGACGAACCGCTGCAGGAGAAGATACGGGTATTGAACGCGCGGAACGAGAAGAAGGTGGTGAAGACCTGGTCGAGGCGGTCGACGATCGTGCCGGACATGATCGGGCACACCATCGCCGTGCATAACGGCAGGAAATTCATCCCCGTTTACATCTCCGAGCAGATGGTGGGGCACAAACTGGGCGAATTCGCTCCGACGCGCAGCTTCCGCGGGCACGCGGTGAAAGTGGCGCTGGAAAGGGCGGCTGCCGCGGCTGGGGCCCCGGCGGCCCCGGGTGCGCCGGCGCCGGCGGGCGCGACGCGGCCGGGAGGCGGAGCGGCGCCGGGGGGAACGGCGGGCTAAGCGATGGCGACCGGGACACTGCCAAACGTGGAAGCGCTTGAGGGGGAGGCCGTCGCCCGCTACGTGCGGGTATCGCCGCAGAAGGCACGGCTGGTGATCGATTTGATTCGCGGGCTGGGGGCGGAAGCCGCGCTGAACGTGCTGGGGTCGACGCGCAAGCGAGTGGCGCGCGATATCGCGAAGGTGCTTCGCAGCGCGATCGCCAACGTGCAGCGGAAGGCGGAAGAAGCCGGCTCGCCGCTCGACGTCGACCGGCTCTACGTCAACCGGTGCGTTGTGAACACCGGTCCGTCGATGAAGCGGTTTCGCGGGGCGCCGATGGGGCGCGCCCACCGCTACGTGCATCGCAGCAGCCACATTGTGGTGGCGGTGGCCGAGCTGCCCGGCTCGGCGGTTCGCCGGGCGCAGACGCCGATGACGACTCGCGGGCGGGTGCGCCAGGCCATCGAGAGCGCGCGGCAGGCGAGGAAAGGGAAAAAGGCGGGATAGAGCATGGGACAAAAGACGCATCCGTACGGCTTCCGGCTCGGCTACAACAAGACCTGGCGTTCGCGCTGGTTTGCGCGGCGGGACTACGCCGACCTGCTGCACGAGGATATCGAGCTGCGAGAGCGGCTGAAGAAGCGGCTGGCCTCGGCGGGCATCAGCGCCATCGAGATCGAGCGGGCGGCGAGCAAGCTGGTGATCCGGATCTACACCGCGCGGCCGGGGATCATCATCGGCCGCAAGGGTTCGGAAATCGAGAAACTGAAGAACGAGGTGCAGCAGCGGACCAAGCGCGAGGTGCACATCGACATCCAGGAAGTGCACCGGCCCGAGCTGGACGCGCAACTGGTGGCGGAATCGATCGCGCTGCAACTGGAGAAGCGGGTGGCGTTCCGGCGGGCGATGCGCAAGGCGGTGGATTCGGCCCTGCGGTTCGGCTGCAAGGGCATCAAGGTGCGGGTTGCCGGCCGGCTGAACGGCGCGGAAATCGCGCGCAAGGAGTGGTACCTGCAAGGGCGGCTGCCGCTGCAGGGATTGAGCGCCGACATCGATTTCGGTTTCGCCCAGGCCTACACCACCTACGGCGTGATCGGGGTGAAGTGCTGGGTGTACCGGGGCGAGGCCCGGCCGGACGGCCTGCGGCTGGAAGGGCCGCTGGCCTAAGCGGAGGGAAGAGGAACCGGCGATGTTGATGCCGAAGAAAGTGAAGTACCGGAAACAGATGCGCGGCCGGCGCAACGGCAAAGCGTGGCGCGGCTCGACGCTGGCCTTCGGGGAATACGGGTTGAAGGCGCTCGAGTGCGCCTGGATCACGGACCGGCAAGTGGAGGCGGCGCGGGTGGCGATCACCCGGTTGATCAAGCGGTCGGGCAAGCTGTGGATCCGGGTGTTTCCCGACAAGCCGTACACGAAGAAGCCGGCGGAAACCCGCATGGGGAAGGGCAAAGGGGCGGTGGAGCGGTGGGTGGCGGTGGTCAAGCCGGGACGCATCCTGTTCGAGATGGCGGGCATCGACCAGCCGACGGCGCAGTTGGCGCTCAATCTGGCGGCGCGCAAAATGCCGATACCGACCCTCTTCGTCACTCGGGGCGGGGAGGGCTGATGTCGGAAGAATTGGAGAAACTGCGCGAGATGGGTCCGAAAGAGCTCGAAGCGCGGGAACACGAGCTGACCGAGGAGCTTTTCCGCTTACGTTTCCAAATCGCCGCCGGGCAGATGGAAGGGCTGAAGCGGTACCGCGAAGGGCGCCGCGATCTGGCGCGAGTGAAAACGCTGCTTGGGCAACTGGCGCGAGCAGCGCGAAAGGGCATCCATGGAAGCTGAGGCGAAACCGACGCCAACCGCCGGGCCCGCCCGCCGCCGCCGGCAGACGCTGGTGGGAGTGGTAACCAGCGCGAAGATGGAGAAGACGATCGTCGTGCGGGTGACCCGCACGGTGCAGCACGGGTTGTACGGCCGGGTGATGCGGGTGGCCAAGAAATACTACGCCCACGACGAGCAGCGGGAGGCGCAGCCGGGCGACCGGGTGCGCATCGCCGCCACTCGGCCGCTGTCCAAGCTGAAGCGGTGGCGGCTGCTGGAAGTGCTGGGACGCGCGAACGGCTGGCAGGGGAGCGAAGAGCCATGATCCAGATGCGCACCTGGCTGACCGTCGCCGACAATTCCGGGGCCCGGCGGATCATGTGCATCCTGCCGTTGGGAGCGCGATCGGGGCCGACGGCGAGGCTGGGAGACGTGATCACCGCATCGGTGAAGGAAGCGGCGCCGGACAGCAATGTGAAGAAGGGCAAGGTGGTGCGGGCGGTGGTCGTGCGGATGAGGAAGGAGCAGCGGCGTCGCGACGGAACCTATATCCGGTTCGACGACAACGCGGCAGTGCTGATCAACGAGACCAACGAGCCGATCGGGACCCGGGTGTTCGGGCCAGTGGCGCGCGAGCTGCGGGAGAAAAAATTCACCAAGATCATCTCGCTCGCGCCGGAGGTGTGGTGATCGTGGCGGGAATGGCGAAAACGCTGCTGCGCCGCGGCGACACGGTGATGGTGATCGCCGGGCGGGACAAGGGCAAGACCGGCAAGGTGCTGTCGGTGGAAGCGGGGCGGGTGACAGTGGAGCGGGTGAACGTGATCAAGCGGCATACCCGGGCCAACCCGTCGAAAAACATTCGCGGCGGAATCCTGGAAAAGGAATCGCCGGTGCACTTGTCGAACGTGATGATCGTTTGCCCGGGCTGCGGCAAGCACTCACGGATCGGGCGCAACGTGCTTCCCGACGGCACCCGAGCGCGGGTTTGCCGGCGATGCAACACCACTCTGGACCAGTGAGCGATGCCCAGCCGGATGCATGAACGGTATCAAAGCGAGGCGGTGCCGGCGCTGATGAAGCGCTTCGGCTACAAGAACCGGATGGCGGTGCCGCGGCTGGTGAGGATCACCCTGAACATGGGCGTGGGCGAGGCGAGCCAAAACATCAAGCTGCTGGACGTGGCGGCGCAGGAGCTGGGCCAGATCGCCGGGCAGAAGCCGGTGATCACCCGAGCGAAGAAATCGATTGCCAACTTCAAGATTCGCAAGGGCATGCCGATCGGAACACGGGTAACGCTGCGGGGGGAGCGGATGTACGAGTTTCTGGACCGGCTGGCGACGGTGGTGCTGCCCCGGGTGCGCGACTTCCGCGGGCTGCCGGCCAACGCCTTCGACGGCCGGGGTAACTACACGATCGGATTGCGGGACCAACTGGTGTTTCCGGAAATCGATTACACCCGGGTGGACAAGGTGAAGGGTCTGAACGTTTGCTTCACCACCACCGCCCGCAGCGATGAAGAGGGGCGGGAGCTGCTCCGGCTGCTCGGGCTGCCCCTGCGAAGCTAAAAGGAGAGCGACGTGGCGCGAACCAGTCAGTTCGCCAAGATGCGCAAGAAGCTGAAGTACAAAATCCGGGTCCGGAACCGCTGCCGTATCTGCGGCCGTCCCCGCGGCTACCTGCGCAAGTTTCAAATGTGCCGGATCTGTTTCCGGTACCGCGCGTTGCGCGGCGAGATTCCCGGCGTGATCAAGGCGAGTTGGTAGGGGCGGAGCGATGATGGCCGATCCCATCAGCGACATGCTAACCCGGATCCGGAACGCGGTGCACAGCCGGCATCCCCGGGTCGATATGCCGGCTTCGCGGCTGAAAGTCGAGATCGCGCGCATCCTGAAGGAGGAGGGCTACATCTCGACGTACAAGGTGGTGGAGGAGCAGAAGCCGAAGAAGACGTTGCGCGTATTCCTGAAATACGCCCCCGCCCGCCGCAACGTGATCAGCAACCTGCAGCGGGTGTCCAAGCCGGGGCGGCGGGTCTACGTGGCCCGGAGCGAGATCAAACCGGTGATGGGCGGCACCGGCATCAGCATCGTGAGCACGCCCCGGGGATTGATGACCGGGCAGGCGGCGCGCCGGCAGGGAGTGGGCGGGGAACTCCTGTGCGAGGTCTGGTAACGTGTCCAGAATAGGCCGGAAACCTATTTCCCTGCCCGCGAACGTGAAGGTGGAAATCGCCGCGGACTCGGTGCGGGTGGAAGGACCGAAAGGCAAGCTGGCAATCGCCATCCCGCGAGGAATCCGATTCGAGCGGCAGGGAGCGACGCTGGTGGCGACCCGCGAAAACGACAGCCAGCGAGCGGTGCATGGCCTGGCGCGGTCGCTCGTGGCGAACGCGGTGCAAGGCGTTCACCAGGGATTCAGGAAGGAACTGGACATCGTCGGGGTGGGCTACCGCGCCGAAGTGAAAGGGCGGACGGTAGTTTTCAACCTCGGCTACTCGCATCCGGTGGAATTTCCGATTCCCCCGGCCATCGACATCAGCGTCGACCGCCAGACGCACGTCAGCGTCACCGGTTCGGACAAGGCGCTGGTGGGGCAAGTGACCGCCAACATCCGTGGTCTGCGCCCGCCGGACCCTTACAAGCAAAAGGGCATCCAGATTTCGGGCGAGCGACTGAAGAAGAAGGCGGGCAAGGCAGGCGTGAAAACCGGCCCGGCCTGAGGACGAAGATTCCAGGGGAGGGACCGTGGCAGTCGTACCGATTCGCAAGCTGACGCGCAGCGGCCATCGCCGGCAATTGCACCGGCGGGTGCGGCGGAAGGTGGGTGGCACGGCCGCGCGGCCGCGGCTGGCGGTGTTTCGCTCGCTGCGACAGACTTACGCCCAACTGATTGACGACCTGGCGGGGCGCACGCTGGCGTCCGCCAGCTCGCTCGACGCCGAATTCCGCAAGCAATTGAAGACCGGCGGCAACGCCGCGGCGGGGAAACTGGTCGGCAAGCTGATCGGCGAACGAGCGTTGGCGGGTGGATGGAAACAAGTGGTTTTCGACCGCGGCGGCTATCAGTACCACGGGCGGGTGAAGGCCCTGGCCGAAGCCGCGCGCGAAGCCGGACTCGAGTTCTGAACCATGTCCAAAAACGTACTCAAACGCGCGCTTTCGGTTCGCCGGCCGGTGGAGGTGAATGCGGCGAGCCTGAAAGACCAGGTGGTGGCGATCAACCGGGTCACGAAAGTTGTGAAGGGCGGCAAGAATTTGAGCTTTTCGGCTCTGGTGGTGGTAGGCGACCAGGCGGGGCACGCCGGGTTCGGGATGGGCAAGGCGAGGGAAGTGCCCTCGGCAATCCGCAAAGCCATCGAACAGGCGAAGAAGAACATGATTCGCGTGAACCTGAAGGGATCGACGGTTCCCTACCTGGTGGTGGGCCGCTTTGGGTCGGCGCGGGTGTTGCTGAAGCCGGCGCCGGAAGGCACCGGGGTGATCGCCGGGGGAGCAGTGCGCGCGGCGATGGAAGTGGCGGGAATCGCGAACGTGTTGACGAAGTCGCTTGGGGCGTCGAACCCGCACAACGTGGTCAAGGCGACGTTCGACGCGCTGTTGCGGCTGCGGGACGCCGCGGAAGTAACCGAGATGCGGGGCAAGCATCCGCAACCGGCGCAGGCGCAGGCGTAGCAGCGATGGGGAAGGCCAAGGAATCGAACGGTTCGGGCGCCGCCGGGCTGCGGATCCGCTGGGTGCGAAGCGCGATCCATCATCCGGAGAAAATCCGGCAGACGCTGCGCGGGCTGGGGCTGCACCGGCTGCACGAAATTGTGGAACGGCCGGACACCCCCGCGATCCGCGGCATGATTGACAAGGTGCGCCACCTGGTGGAAGTGACCACCGCGGGGACAAAAGCATGACCGCTGACGACACGAAAACGACACCGCCGGCCAGCCTGTCCGATTTGCGCCCGCCGGCAGGCTCGCGCCGGCGGAAAGTGCGTGTGGGGCGGGGAATGGGCTCGAAACTGGGCAAAACGGCAGGCAAGGGGAACAAGGGAGGGAAGTCGCGCAGCGGCTACCGGCTGCGGCGCGGGTTCGAGGGCGGGCAGATGCCGCTTCACCGCCGGCTGCCCAAGCGCGGATTCACCAACACGTTCGGAAACGACTACGCGATCGTCAACCTGGGCACGCTGGCGCGCTTTGCCGCCGGCGAAACCGTTACGCCGGAGCGGCTGCGCGAGATGGGCATGGTGCGCGACCGGACGCTGCCGGTGAAGATTTTGGGTGAAGGGGACCTGAAGGCAGCGCTCACGGTGCGCGCCCACGCCTTCAGCCGGTCCGCCCGGGAGAAAATCGCCGCCGCCGGGGGCAGCGCCGAACAGGTCTGATGAGGAAGCTGGCCGAAGCGATCCGCAATATCATCCGCACGCCGGACCTGCGCAACCGGGTGCTGTTCACCCTGGCAGTGTTGGCGATCTACCGGATCGGCGCGTTCATCTACACCCCGGGCATCAACACCGATTTGCTGCAGCAATTGTTCGAGCAGAGCCGCGGATCGGTGCTGGGGCTGATCGATCTGTTCAGCGGCGGCAACCTGCGCCGAATGACGATCTTCGCATTGGGCATCATGCCCTACATCACTGCGGCGATCATCCTGGAGATCATGGTGGTGGTGTGGCCCTACCTCGAGCGGCTGCAGAAAGAGGGCGAACTGGGTCGCCGGAAAATCACCCAGTACACCCGGTATCTGACGATCGTCCTGAGCGTGTTCCAGGCGTTCACCATCGCGATGACCTTGCAGCGGCAGACCTTTTCCGGCGAGCCGCTGGTGTATCACCCCGGCATTCCGTTCATCCTGCTGACGATTATTACGCTCACCGCCGGCTCGACGTTGATCATGTGGCTGGGCGAGCAGATCAGCGAGCGAGGGATCGGCAACGGCATGTCGTTGATCATCTTCGCCGGAATCGTCGTCGGCCTGCCGCACGGGGTGGTGGATTTGTGGGACAAGGTAAGGAACCAGCAATGGGGACCGCTCACCCCGGTGGCCATCATCGCGTTGGTTTGCCTGTTCGCCGCGGTGATCGCCTTCATCGTGTACGTCGAAACCGGGCAACGGCGCATTCCGGTGCAGTACGCCAAGCGGGTCGTGGGCCGGCGGGTAATGGGAGCGGAGATGACCTATCTGCCGCTGCGGGTGAATTCGGGCGGGGTGATTCCGCCGATCTTCGCCAGCTCGCTGCTGACGTTTCCCCAGACGATGGCGTTGTTTTTCCAGAACCGCTCGAAATTCGTCAGCTCGGTGAGCCGTGCGCTGTCCTGGGGGGAGCCGCTCTATACGCTGCTCTATGTGGCGCTGATCGTCTTCTTCTCGTTCTTCTACGTCGGGATCGTCTTCAATCCCACCGAGCTGGCCGACAATATGCGGAAGTACGGGGGATTCATTCCCGGCATCCGGCCGGGCCGGCACACGTCGGAGTACATCAGCCGGATTCTGACGTACCTGACCTTCGTCGCCGGCTGGTATCTGGCGGTGGTGTGCCTGCTCCCGGAATGGCTGATCGCCGGCATCCACTTGCAGCACCTGCCGCTGTGGCTGGGCGGCGGCTGGTTCGACACGAGCGCGCCGCGATGGCTGCTGGAAGGATTGGGGATCACGTTCTATTTCGGCGGAACGTCGCTGCTGATCATCGTCGGCGTGGCGATGGACACGGTGCAGCAGCTGGAAGCTCAACTGGTGATGCGCAACTACGAGGGATTCGTTCGCCGCGGCAGGCTCCGCAGCCGACGGTACTAACGTGCGACCCGGGAGCCGACGGCAGCAAGGCCTACGCCGGCCGGTCATCCTGATGGGTCCGCCCGGCGCGGGGAAGGGGACGCAGGCGAAGCTGATTGCGGAGCTCTACGGCGTGCCGCATCTTTCGACCGGCGACTTGTTCCGCGAGGACGTCGCGCGCGAAACCGAACTGGGGCTTCGCGCCAAGGCGATCATGGAGCGGGGCGAATTGGTGCCCGACGAGGTGGTGGTGAGAATGGTGGAAAACCGAATTTCCAGTCCGGCCTACGCCGGCGGCTTCATTCTCGACGGCTTCCCGCGCACGGTGGCGCAAGCCGAGGCGCTGGACAAGATGTTGCGGCGCAGGGGAATGGCCCGGCCGATCGTGGTGCACCTGCGCGTGGACCCGGCGATGATCCTGCGGCGGCTCACCGGCCGGAGAATGTGCAAGGCAGGCGGAGAGATATACAATATCTACGAACGCCCGCCGAAGGTTTCAAGCCGCTGCGACGTCGATGGCGGCGAGCTCGTGCAGCGCGACGACGACCGGGAAGAAGTGATTCGGGGGCGGCTGGCGGCCTACCAGGAACACACCAAACCGGTGATCGAGTACTACCGCCGGCGAGCGCTGGTGGAGGAAGTCGATGGCTCGGGCGCGCCGGAAACTGTGACGCGCAACCTGGTCCAAATGATCGATCGGAACGTGAACCGTGCCGGTCATCTGTAAGTCGCCCGCCGAACTCGACAAGATGCACCGGGCGGGACTGGTGGTTTGGGAAGTCCTGAATGAATTGAAGGCCATGGTCCGGCCGGGCATCACCACGATGGATCTGGACAGGGTGGCGGAGCAGCGCGCGGCCCAGCAGGGCGCCCGGCCCGCGTTCAAGGGCTACCGGGGCTATCCGTGCGTGCTTTGCACCTCGATCAACGACGAGGTGGTGCACGGGATCCCCTCGCCGAAGCGGCGGGTGGAGGAGGGAGACATCCTCTCGCTCGATTTCGGCGTCGAGAAGGAAGGCTACTTCGGCGACGCGGCGGTTACCGTGCCGGTAGGCAGGATTTCGGCCGAGCTGGAGCGGCTGCTGCAGGTGACCCGCGAATCGCTGGACCGCGGCATCGAGCAAGCCCGGGTGGGCAACCGGCTGAGCGACATTTCCCACGCGGTGCAGTGCTGGGTGGAGCGGCACGGCTACTCGGTGGTGCGCGAGCTAGTGGGCCACGGAATCGGCACTCGCATGCACGAAGACTTGCAGTTGCCGAATTACGGGGAACCGGGCCGCGGACCCCGCTTGCGGGAAGGAATGACGCTGGCGATCGAGCCGATGGTAAACGCCGGAGGGCCGGCGATCCGCGTGCTGGCCGACGAGTGGACCGCGGTGACCGTCGACGGCAGCTACTCGGCCCATTTCGAGCACACCGTCGCCATCACATCCGACGGGCCGTGGATTCTGACTCGGCCGCGCGAGGTGGAGGGCGCCAGCTGGTAGGAGCACCGAAGCCATCGTGAACAAGCGACCGAGAAACGACCGGAAGCGGGAACAGCCGGAGAGCCAGAAGGAAGACGCGATCGAGGTGATGGGCACGGTGATCGAGCCGCTGCCCAACGCCATGTTCCGGGTGGAGCTGGAGAACAAGCACCAGGTGCTGGCGCACATTTCCGGCAAGATGCGCAAGAATTTCATTCGCATCCTGGCGGGCGACCGGGTGGCGGTGGAGCTTTCGCCCTACGATTTGACTCGCGGCCGAATCGTTTACCGGTACAAGTAGCCGGCGGCGCGGGGCGGAGAGAGACGGATGAAGGTACGGGCATCGGTGAAGAAGATTTGCGACAAGTGCAAGATCGTGCACCGGCGTGGCGTAGTGCGGGTGATTTGTTCCAATCCCAAGCACAAGCAACGCCAGGGATAAGGGGGAAACGTGGCACGCATCGCAGGCATCGATTTGCCGCCGAACAAGCGCCTGTGGGTGGGCTTGACGGCGATCTACGGCATCGGACTGCCGCGGGCCCGCTCGGTGGCCGAGCGCGCCGGTGTGGAATACGCCAAGAAGATCAAGGACCTTACCGAAGACGAAATCACCCGGCTGCGCCAGGTGATTGAGTCCGAAGGGCGCGTCGAAGGAGATCTCCGCAAGGAGATCCAGATGAACATCCGGCGGCTGATCGAAATCAGCTGCTACCGGGGCCTGCGCCACCGGCGGAACCTGCCGGTGCGCGGCCAGCGCACCCACACCAACGCCCGGACGCGGAAGGGGCCGCGGCGCGGCGCGGTGGCGACGAAGAAGAAGGCAGTTTTGAAGAAATAAGCGGAGGGAAACCACTTGGCCAAAGAACAGGAGCCGGCCGCGGCGGGACAGCCGGGAGCAGCGGCGGGAAAACCGGCGCGGCGGAAAAAGGAATTCCGGAAGAAGCGGGAGAAGCGGGTGGTGCCGCACGGCCTGGTCTACATCCAGGCGACGTTCAACAACACCATCGTCACCATCACCGATCCCAGCGGGCGGGCGGTTTGCTGGGCTTCGGCGGGCTCGATCGGCTTCAAGGGCTCGCGCAAGGGCACGCCCTACGCCGCCCAGCAGGCGGCGGTGGCCGCCGCTTCGGCCGCCCGCGAGCAGTATGGCATGACGTCGGCCGAGGTGCGGGTAAAAGGGCCGGGATCGGGCCGGGAACCGGCGGTGCGGGCGCTCTCGACCGGAGGGCTGCGGATTCATCTGATCAAGGACGTAACGCCGATTCCGCACAACGGCTGCCGGCCGCCGAAGCGCCGGCGAGTGTAGCGCGAAGGTTTTTCGAGGAGGATACGAAGTTGGCCAGGCATCGTGAAGCTGTTTGCCGGCTGTGCCGGCGGGAGGGGATGAAGCTCTTCCTGAAGGGCACGCGGTGTTTCACCGAGAAATGCGCGTTCGAGCGGCGGAACTTCCCTCCCGGCCAGCACGGGCAGTCGCGCCGGGTGAAGCTCACCAGCTACGGCCAGCAATTGCGGGAGAAGCAGAAGGTGAAGCGCACCTACGGGCTGCTCGAGCGGCAATTCCGCAACGCGTTCGAGAAGGCGGAGAAGGCGAAGGGGCCGACGGGCGAAAACCTGATCGTCGGGCTCGAGCGGCGGCTGGACAACGCGGTGTACCGGATGGGCCTGGCGAGTTCGCGACCCCAGGCACGCCAACTGGTGTCCCACGGGCACGTGCGGGTGAACAACCGGAAGGTGAACGTGCCGTCATTCCTGGTATCGGTGGGCGACGAGATCGCGGTGAAAGACAAGATGCGGGAAAACGCGATGATCCTGCAGGCGCGGGACGTTTCCCAAGGCCAGGGGGCGGTGACGTGGCTGCAAATCGACCGGGAGAACCTGCGGGCGAAGGTGGTGGCGTTGCCCAAGCGCGAGGGCGTGCAGACGCCGGCGATCACCGAGCAATTGATCGTCGAGTTGTATTCGAAGTAAGCGGCCGGGAACCCATTCATTGCCGCCGCCGGGCGGGAGGAGGATAAGCCATCATGTGGAAAGGATTTCAGAAGCCGAAGCGGCTGGTTGCCGAGCTGGAATCGTTGACCGACCGGTTCGGGAAGTTCACCGCGCAGCCCTTCGAGCGGGGGTGGGCGACCACCGTAGGCAACGCCCTGCGCCGGGCATTGCTGAGCTCGATCGAAGGGGCGGCGATCACCGCGGTGCGGATCGACGGAGTGCTGCATGAATTCTCGCCGATTCCCGGCGTGGTGGAAGACGCCACCGACATCATCCTGAACCTGAAGCAGGTGCCGCTGAAATCCAGCACCGAGCAGACCAAGACGCTGGTGTTGCGGGCGGAGGCGCCGGGGGTGGTGACCTCGGGCATGATCGAGGAGGATGCCGACGTCGCGGTGCTGGACAAGAACATCTACATCGCCACCGTCGGCGAAGGGGGCCGACTGGCGATCGAGATGCGTGTGCGGAACGGACGCGGGTACGTGCCCGCCGACCGCAATTTCGACGAGGACCTGCCGATCGGCTACATCCCGATCGACTCGGTGCATTCGCCGGTGCGCAAGGTGAACTATATCGTCGAGCAGGCGCGGCTGGGCCAGATGACCGATTACGAGAAAGTGACGCTCGAGGTTTGGACCAACGGCGCGATCACCCCCCAGGATTCGATCGGGCTGGCGGCGAAGCTGGTGAAAGACCACATGAACATGTTCATCAACTTCGAAGAGCAGCCGGAAATGCCCGAGGAGAGCGGCGAATCGTTCTACGATCCGCGGCTGGAATACCTGGACCGGTCGGTGGAAGAGCTGGAGCTTTCGGTGCGTTCTTACAACTGCCTGAAGAACGCGAACATCCAGTCGATCCGCGAGCTGGTGCAGAAGACCGAGGCGGAGATGCTCAAGACGAAGAATTTCGGCCGCAAGTCGCTGAACGAGATCAAAGACATCCTCAGCAAGATGAGCCTGGGGCTGGGAATGAAATTCGACGAGCAGGGACGGATCATCTGGCCGCCGCTCACCAGCCAAACCGCGGTGCCGACGCCGGAAGAGACGCCGGCGCCCTGACGCGGAGGAACGGGTACCCATGAGACACCGCGTCGGCGGATCGAAACTCGGACGCAACCCGGCTCATCGCCGGGCCACGCTGCGGAACCTGGTGACCAACGTTCTCGAGCGCGAGCGCGTTCACACCACCCTGGCCCGGGCGCGAGCGGCGCAGCCGCTGGTCGAGCGGATGATCACCCTCGGCAAGCGCGACAGCCTGCATACCCGCCGGCAGGCGGCGGCGTTCCTGGTGGCCCCGCACGTGCTTAAGAAACTGTTCAACGAGCTCGCGCCGCGTTTCGCCGAGCGCCCTGGCGGCTACACCCGGATCGTTCGCGCCGGTTTCCGCCACGGCGACAACGCCGACGTTGCGGTGCTGGAGCTGGTGGGTTCGGAGATGAAGAAGAAGGAAAAGGAAGCCAAGGACGCGAAGGAGAAGGGAGAAGCGCAAGAGGAAGAGAAGGAGAAGTAGAAGTAGATTCTTTCTTCGTCTTCAAGTGGTTTTTTCTTCGAGCTGGCGCGGAGGACGACCCGACGGGCGGTTCGGCTTCGCTCGCCACAGGTCGCCCCTACGACCCGCTTCAACGAAACCGCAATCGATGCCCGGGAGAGAAATTTCCCAGTTCCGCCGATCGATTGCCAATGGCGTCTCAGGCCGGCCAGGCATGCCCTGACCGGCCTTTGCTTTGTGCGCTGGCGCTCGCGGCTGTTCCCCGGGGGAGAGGGCCGGTCATCGCGTCCGACAGGGCCGCGCGTTACGGCCTTCTCGAGGCGAGGAAGCGCACCACGACGACGCGCCAAGCCAGCTGGAAGGCCAGGAGCCAGATTATGCCGTGGAGCAGGGTCCACCCCGCGCGGGTCGCGTCGATGCCGAAATGGCCTCTCCACCGGGCCACGACCAGAGTGGTCGCCTCCAGCAGAAGGAGCCCCGCGAGGTAAAAGGCACAGGTCACCAGGCCCAGCCTCAGATAGAGGATCATGACCCCCTCGTTCTCCGTCAACCTGCTGTTCTAATTCGAACATGCCGTAATCGTTTCTTTATGCGATATCCCGAGCCAGAAAACGAAAACGTCGCTCACGACCAAGTCGACCTTTCTCGGGCAATTATCAGCGGCTGGGGGGCCGCATGCCTAGATCAAGGCAGTCAACCGTAGGCAATGTTGGCCCACTGTCACAGTCCCGGTGTCCACGCCGGCGCACAAGTAGGCGCTGTGGGCAAACTGGGGCCCAGGATGCAGTCGGGCGCAGGAGAGATCGACCACAACCCGCCCAAAGAGAGGCGTGCCCGGCCGCAGCAGAAACAGCTTGGGCGGGCAGCCGTTCTCGGGGTCGCACTGGCATTCGGGGAACAGGGAGTCGAGGAAGCAGTCTTGCCACACGATGAAATTGCCGGATGGGTCTGCCAAGGTGGCGGGATTGTCGAGTACATAAGCGTACCGGTTGAGCGATTCCGGGCGGGCAAGCGCATCAGTCACGGCATCCGTCGGTGGGCGGCCAACAGTCGCGCGCCCTGCCTCCGGCCGAGGCCCGCCTAACGAGCTGCCGGTCATCGAGGCTTCAGCCACCCGTGGCCCGCGACCTCGGACATGGCGAACGGGTATAGCCAGAAGGCGATGCAGAGGGTGCCAACCACCGCCCCAACCCAGCGGGAGAATTTCGGGCCGGCTGCATCTCGCCTCCGGGCTTCGCTCCGGAGGCCGTAGAACACGGCGAACGCGCTGATCACCAAGCCCACAGGCGGTATCGGCAGGAACAAGGCTCCCAGCAGGCCGAGCAGCAAGGATTTGTTCCCCGGGTGCGAGAGCCATCCCTCCGGGGCAGCGTCCGGTATCAGTTCAGGCGGCATCACCAGCGCGTACAATCCGCCGAGGGCCCCGTACAGAAGCGCGAAGCAGACAGTGCTGCGGGTCACCGCCCAAAAGGCGTAGAAGCCTATCTCCATAGCGAGGAAGAAAAACCCCAAGGGAGCCAGCAAAGCTGCTGGCGGCATGCGTTTCGGGACGTGGCCCGGCGGTTGGGCGATGGCCAACCTCGTTACCAGAGCTCCGCCGAGCACGCTGGTCCCCGTGATCACCAAAACCGTGGCAGCGGCGCCATACAGGGCCGCCAGCGGTAGGGTTGCCCACACCCGCACGCGTCCTGCGGATTTGCGCTTCACGAGCAGGTGCAGGAACAGCGTCGCTACAGAGGCCCCTCCGACGAGCGCAACAACGAGGTGGGCGGCTACGCCCCCGAGGAACTGCGGCGCAGTTCCACCCCGGTAGGCATGCCGCACGGCCGCCCTGAACAGCAGGACGTGCACAACCGCGCCATAAATGAAGAAAACTGTGGCGTGTGCCAAGAGCGTCTTGCCACATGTGCGCATTTGCCAAGCCCCCGCTAACGCGTCCCCCGCCTCAGGGGGACTGCTTACCGCATAGGCTGAAGCACCGCTCGTGGTTGGCCAGTTCGCAGTGAGTGAAGTTGAATTGGCGATGTTCAAGCAGTTGTCGGACTCTTGCAGGCAGAGCGTAACGCAGTCTGCGAACGGGCTGGTTCCCGCGTGCTTGCAAACAAGTGGGGCACCACCGCAATAGTAGGCATTCGAGGTCAGCGTGCGCGCCTTGGAGCACTGGCCAGTGTACCAACTGCAGTCCGTTGTTCCTACACATGGGCCGTAGGCGCCGGCGTGGGAGGATGGGACCGGCGGGGGAAATAGTAGCAACAAGCCAGGCGGCAGCCGTTTTCGGGGTCGCACTGGCATTCGTGGAGCAGGGAGTCGAGGAAGCAGTCCGCCGACAGGATGAAATTCCCGGACGGATCCGCCGAGGTGGCGGGATTGTCGACTACGTAGGTGTACCGGTTGAGCAATTCCGGGCGCGCCCCTCACAGCAAAGACGAGTGGCCCAAAAACGCGTTGCGGTAAGATGCGCCGCCCCCCCCGGCCTGTCAAGAGATTTCCTCGCAGGGCGCTTTTCTCCAAAGTTCCTTCGGCGCTGCCGTTGCCAGGCGATGTGCCCGGCGCAATCAGCGCGGGCGCCGCGGCCCCCGATGATTCAGGCGCAGGAGCGAAGGGACTTTCGCCCCTCGCCCCGTTGCGAGGCGCCCAGCTCCGCAGGCCTCCTGCGGCGATGCAAACGTCTGTAAGAAACGCCGGCGCGCGAAGGGCCAAGACACCGAAAAAGGCTGACCGACGAGGCAACCCTCCCAGCCGCCGTTTACTCTTAGCTACACGGGAGGGTGCTATGCTCAGCAAGAACACGTTCCTCGCGATCGCTGTCGCCCTGGCTTCCTCGTGGTCGGCGGGATGCGTCGCCACCAGGGGATTCGTCCGGAGCAACGTTCAACCTGTCAGCACGAAACTGAACCAAGTCGCTCAGCAAACCGACCAGCAAGGCACGGAGCTCAAGCAAACCGGGGCAAAGCTGGACCAAACCAACCAGACGGTCCAGCAGAACACAACCGATATCAGCGCCACGAAAGAGATTGCCACCGGCGCGGATAGCCGGTCCACAGACGCCTTGAACAAGGCGACTGAAAACGGCAAGAACCTTTCGGAACTGCACGACGTGGTGGCCAATCTCGACGACTACAAAGTGGCCGACCAAGCGGCAGTGCATTTCGGATTCAATAAGGACAAGCTCACCGCCGATGACAAGGACCAACTCGATAAGGTCGCCGGAGAACTCCAGAACCTGCCGAGGTATTTCATCACCATCGAAGGGTTCACCGACCAGACCGGGCCGGCAACCTACAACGAGAGCTTGAGCCAGCGGCGGGCGGACCACGTGGTCGAATACCTGGTGGGGGAGAAGAGCATTCCCCTCTACCGCATCCACGTGATCGGCTTGGGCGAGCAGAAGCTGGTGAATGACGGCAAGACACGCCAGGACCGGGCGGAAAGCCGCCGGGTGGAAGTGTCGCTGTACAGCGCGCCAGCCTTGCCCGCGCCGACCGGCACCGCGAAGTGACGAGAGGAGGAGGCCGGCAGGGCCCGGCCTCCTTGCTCCTCGCCCGAAACCCGCGCCGCTACATCTTCATGACGAAATCCACCAGGGTGCGCAGGGCCACGCCCGAGGCCCCGCGCGCCATCCACGGCTTGGCCTCGTCCAGCCAGGCGGTGCCGGCGATATCCAGATGGATCCACGGCTCGTCGCCGACGAATTCCTTCAGGAAGGCCGCCGCGGTGCTGGCGCCGCCGCCGTCGCCCGATGAGATGTTCTGCAAATCGGCAATCGGGCTGCGCATCATGTCGCGGTAGTCGTCGTCCACCGGCATCAGCCACATTTTTTCTCCCGCCGCCCTCGCGCTCTCCAGCAGCCGTTCGGTGAAGGCGGGGTTCGAGCCGAACACCCCGACGTTGACGGTGGAAAGCGCAACGACGATCGCGCCGGTGAGCGTGGCGGCATCGATCAGGTGGGTGCAGCCCACTTGGCGCGCGTAAGCCAGGCCGTCGGCGAGTATCAGCCGGCCCTCGGCGTCGGTATTGAGCACCTCGATGGTCTTCCCGGACATCGAGCGAACGATGTCTCCCGGCTTCTGGGCGCGGCCACCGGGCATGTTTTCGGTGGCGGGAACCACCGCCACCACCTTGACCCCGGGCTTCAGCCGGGCCAGCGCCCGCATCGTGCCGAGCATGGTGGCGCCGCCGCACATGTCCCATTTCATTTTTTCCATGCCTTTGCTGGGCTTGATCGAGATTCCGCCGGTATCGAAGGTGATGGCCTTCCCCACCAGGCCGACGACCGGCCCGCCGGGCCGGGGCTCGGCCGGCGCGTAGGTGACCACCATCAACCGAGGCGGCTCGGCGCTCCCGCGAGCCACGCCCAGCAGCGCGCCCATCTTCATCTCTTCGATCCGTTTCCCATCGAGGACGTCGATGGCCAGGCCGGACTCGCGTGCCATGGCGGCGGCGCGCTCCGCGAGGATGGAAGGCGTCATCAGGTTCGACGGCTCGTTGGCCAGGTCGCGAGCCCAATTCTGGCAATCGGCGGCGATGCGCGCGCGCTCGAGAGCCTGGCTGGCATCCCCGGATGCCGCTCCTAGAATCGAGGCTTGCTCCACCAGGTTGTCATTCTTTTTCTCGGTTTTGTACTTGTCGTAATCGAAATCGGCGAGCAGCAAGCCTTCGGCCACCGCCTGCACCGCGGCCGCGTCCTGGGCAGGCTCCCGCAAGAGCAAGGCGAGCTGCTTCACCGACCGGGCTTTCAGATACCGCAGCGCGGCCCCCGCCAGCCGCCGCAACTCGAAGAGCGTGAAATTCTCCCGCTTCCCGGCGCCGACCACCAGCAGGCGCTTCGCTTTAAGTCCCGCCGGGTAATGCAGCAGTACCATTTCCAGCCATTTGCCGGTAAGTTCGTGCCCGGCGGCGAGTTCCTTCAGCCGGCCGCCGGTGGGGCGGTCGACTTCGGCCAGGGCGGCGTCGATGGGATCGTCGGTCTCGAAGGCGTAAACGACCAGGGCCTGGGTATCGGCCTGGGCTGCGGAAACGGTTTCCAGTTGAATCTGCATGGGGCTCCTTATCGGCGTCGGTAGTGGTAAAGGGCTTCGGAAGCTTCGCGCTTGGCTTCCTGCTCGCGCTCGGCGGCGCGGCGGTCGTGCACCTGACGCCCCCGGGCCAGGGCAATTTCGCATTTGGCGCGCCCGTGGCGAAAATAAATCCGCAGCGGAATCAGGGTGAGGCCTTTTTGCTGCGTCTGGCCGGCCAGCCGGTCGATTTCCCGGCGATGCAGCAGCAGCTTCTTGGGGCGCAAGGCGGCGTGATTGAAGTGGCCGGCGGAGGGGTACGGGGGGATGTGGCAGCGTTCGAGCCACACCTCGCCGCCGCGCACTTCGGCGTAAGCTTCCCGAAGGCTGGCTTTGCCGTCGCGAAGCGATTTCACCTCGCTGCCGGCCAATTCCATTCCCGCCTCGTATTTCTCCAGGAAGCTGTACTTGTGGGCGGCGGCGCGGTTCTGTGCCACCAGCCGTTCCCCTTCCCGCGCCTTCTTTTTCTTCGGATTCGCCATCGCCGACTATCTTACTTGGATTCGGGCTTCCGGTGGAGCAACCGCGGGCGCGAGCATCTTGCCCGGCCCCGGTACGGGTGCTACCCTGATTTGGCGAGGGTAAAATGGGGTACAAGGCTGTCGCCACGGCGTTGCTGGCGGGGGCGCTGCTGCTCGTGGCGGGATGCGTTCACGCGAACAAGGACTACGGCCTTGGCCGCAAAGCCGAGGACCTGCAGGACTACGACACCGCCCTCGTCCACTACGAACGCGCGTTGCGCGCCGACCCGGAGAACACCCAGTACAAATTGAAAGTGGATCAGATGCGGTTCGAGGCCGCGCAAGCCCACGTCGAGCTGGGCCAGAAACTGATGGCCAAGGGCGACCTGACCGACGTCGAAACCGCCCTGGGGCACTTCCAGAAGGCGCTGGCGATCGACCCATCGAGCGCCATCGCCGACCAGATGAGCCGGAAAGCGGTGGAAACGATGCAGGCGCTCGAGAAGACCGGCGCGCCGCCGGCGGCCAAGCCCGAGGGCGTGCCGCTCTCGGCGGTGCCGCAGATGCCGCCGAAGCTGAAGCCGATCTCGGTCGAGCGGGTGAACTTGATCATGACCAACGACGCCCGCGTCGTTTTCGAAACCATCGCCAAGCTGGCGGGGCTGACGGTGCTGTTCGATCCCGATTTCACTTCACGGAAGATTTCGATCGATTTGCCGAACGTGACGCTGGAGCAGGCGCTCGATGCGGTGGCGCTCGAGAGCAAGACGTTCTGGAAACCGGTCACCTCGAGCATCATCTTCGTCGCTCCCGACAACGCGCAGAAGCGCCGGGATTACGAAGACGAAGTGGTGAAAACCTTTTACCTGGCCAATTCGCTGACCGCGCAGGACATCACCGAAGTGGTCGGCGGGCTGCGCCTGTTGCTGGACCTGCGCCGCATTCAGCAAATCAACGCCCAGAACGCCATCGTCGTCCGCGATACCCCGGACAAGATCGCCGTCGCCGAGCGAATCATTCGCGACGTCGACAAGCAGCGGCCCGAAGTGATGCTGCAGGTGTCGGTGCTCGAGTCGAGCTTGAACCGGACGCGCGACCTCGGTATCCAGCCCGGAGGCAGCGCCACGGTGACGTTCACGCCACGGCCGGCGCTTTCCTCGAGCCAATCGAGCGGCAGTTCGAGCAGCAGCAGTAGCAGCGTTCCGCAGGTGACTTTGAACAACCTGCGGCGGCTTTCGAGCGCCGATTACAGCGTCACTCTGCCCGGCGCCGCCGTTCAGGCCTTGCTCACCGACAGCGCCACGAAAGTGATTCAGAACCCGCAGCTGCTGGTGACCGACGGCGATACCGCTCATCTGCGCATCGGCAGCCGCATCCCGATCGCCACCGGCGCCTTCCAGGCCGGTGTGGGAGTGGGCGTGGGCGCGGCCGGCACCAGCCTGGTGAACCCGCTGGTGAACACCCAATTCCAGTATCAGGACGTCGGGGTGAATATCGACGTCACTCCGCGGGTGCATCCCGACGGCGACATCAGCTTGAAGCTGAGCATCGAGGTGAGCTCGGTGAGTTCGTTCGAAAACATCGGCGGCATCCAGCAGCCGGTGATCAGCCAGAAGAAAATCGAACACGAAATCCGGCTGAAGAGCGGCGAAGTAAACGTGCTTGGCGGGCTGGTGCAGCACAGCACCACGAAAACCACCACCGGCTGGCCCGGCTTCGACAAGATTCCCTTCCTGCGTTACTTCACCTCCGAGCAGCACACTGAGCAAAACGACGATGAAGTGCTGATCGTGCTCACTCCGCGCACCGTTCGCATGCCGACGATCACTCCCGCCGACCTGGAGACCATGGTCGCCGGCACCGACCAGAACATCGACATCCTGCCGCGCAGCCAGAGTGCTGCCGGTTCGGCCGCGGCGGCAACAGGCTCCGGCGGCGAAACCGCCCCGCCGGGGGGGGCGGCAGCGTCCACCGGCGCAACCTCGGCGACACCGGCGCCTCCCGCCCAGGCGCAGCCAGGCGTGCTGAAATTCGTCCCCGCGGCAGTCGATCTCCAGCCGGGGCAGACGACGACCATCGCACTCGAAGTGGACAACGCCAGCGACCTGTTCTCGATTCCGCTGATCCTGCACTTTGATCCGAAAGTGATTTCCATCGAGGACGTGCGCAACGGCGGGTTCCTCTCCGGCGGCACCGAAGCCATCGCCATATTCCACCGGGTCGATCCCAGCAAGGGCGAGGCGATCGTGAGCGCCATGCGCCAGCCGAACACCGCCGGTATCAACGGCAGCGGCACGCTGGTGGGGATCGTGGTGAAGGGGCTGGCGGCGGGCACTTCGCCGCTCGAAATCGAATCGGTGAGCGCGCGAGATTCGCAGCAGAAGCCGCTTGCCTTCCAGCCGCAACCGGCCACGGTGCGGGTGGAGAATCCTCAATGATGGCGACGGGCCGCAAGCCCGCGACCGGGGCGGGTTTCACCCTGCTGGAGATGGTGGTGACGACGGCGATTTTGCTGATCTTGGCTTCGGCGGCGCTGCCCATCGCCCGCGCGTCCATCCAGCGCGACAAGGAGACCGAGTTGCGCCGCGATCTGCTGGAAATGCGCACGGCCATCGATCGCTACAAGGACCTGGCCGACAAAAACCAGATCCGGGTGAAGGCGGGCACCGAGGGCTATCCGCCCGACCTGGCAACGCTGGTGGAGGGAGTGCCTCTGGCGGGCAAGCCCGGAGAACGCATCCGGTTCCTGCGCAAGGTTCCGGCGGATCCGATGACCGGGCAGGCGCAGTGGGGCATGCGCTGCGTGCAGGACGATCCCGATTCCACCAGTTGGTGCGGCGACGACGTTTTCGACGTCTACACGCAATCGACCGGGACAGCACTGGACGGCACGAAGTATTCCGACTGGTAAACGATGCGGCTCCCGAAACATTTCCGGCACCGGCTCGACCGGCGCCGCGCCCGGCGCCCCCGGTGGCTCGCCGCCGGCTTCACCCTGATCGAAATGATGATCGTGGTGACGATTATGCTGATCCTGATGTCGATCGCCGCCGGGCGTTACGAACAATCGATCATTCGTGCCCGCGAGGCGGCGCTGAAACAGGACCTCTCGGTGATGCGCCGCGGCATCGATCAATACACTATCGACAAGCAGCAGCCTCCCCAGTCGCTCGACGACCTGGTGACCGCCGGCTATCTTCGTGGCATCCCCGTCGACCCCATCACCCGCCGCCAGGACTGGCGCACCGAGGAGGACCAGGTGGTTCTGACGCCCGAACAAACGCAGTACGGCCTCACCGACGTTCACTCGAATTCCGACCAGGTTTCCCCCTTCGAGAAGACTGCCTACAGTTCCTGGTAATCTCTTGCCCCAGCCCCCGCCGAACCACTGGATTGCCCCGGTTTTCGACCCGCATCCCTGGCTGGCGAACGCGCACGTGATGACGGCGGCGGCAGCGCTCTGGCGGAGGCGATTTCCCCGGCTGCTGGCGCCCGCCGACCGCCTGGTGGAAACCGAGCCGGGGACGCGCATCCTGGTGCGCTGCCACTGGCAGCGGGAGCCCCGGCGGCGCCCCACGCTGATTCTGGTGCACGGCCTGGAAGGATCGAGCGAATCCGGCTACATGCTCGGCGCCGCCGAACGCGCCTGGGAAGCGGGATTCAACGTGGCGCGAATGAACCAACGCAACTGCGGCGGCACCGACCATCTGACGCCAACTCTCTACAACTCGAGCCTGAGCGGCGACGTTCGGGCGGTGCTCGAGGAACTGATCGAGCGCGACGCCCTGCCCGAAATCTTCGTTGCCGGATTCTCGCTGGGCGGAAATCTGGCGCTGAAGATGGGGGGAGAGATGAACGAGCGGGCGCCGGCGGAGCTGGCGGCCCTGGCGGTCGTTTCACCGTCGCTCGATTTGGCGGCCTGCGCCGACGCTATCGAGCAGCCGCGGAACTGGCTGTACGAACGGTATTTCGTGAGCCGGCTGAAGCGTCGCATGGTCCGCAAGGCCCGGCTGTTTCCCGGCCGCTACCGGCTGGACGGCCTTCGCCGCGTTGGCACCATCCGCGAATTCGACGAATGCTTCACCGCGCCCCACGGCGGATTCCACGACGCCGAAGACTACTATTTTCGCGCCAGCGCGCTGCGGGTGATCGGCGCGCTGCGCCGGCCGGCCCTGGTGCTGGCCGCCGAGGACGATCCGATGGTGCCGTTTGCCAGTCTTGACCGGCCGGCGATCCGCGCCCACCGGTTCATCCAATTCGTCGGCCCGCGGCGCGGCGGCCATTGCGGGTTCATCTCGCGCGGCAACGGCGACGAGCGGTTTTGGGCGGAGAAGATCGTGGTCGACTACTGCCGCCGGCAATCGCGGCTGGTCCTCGCGGTCCCGAAGGACGCAGCCGCTGGCGCTGCACCGCCAGTTGCCCCAGGAGGCCGCCAGTGGAGCTGATGGATTCGCACGCCCATCTGGAAATGGCCGAATTCGATGCCGATCGCGACGCGGTGCTTGAGCGGGCGCGCCAGGCCGGCGTCACGGGAATCGTGGCCATCAGCAGCGGCAGCGGGCCCGGCCGGTTGGAAGCGGCGATTCCCTTTGCCGAAACGCACGACTGGATTTGGGCGACCATCGGCATCCATCCGCACGAGGCGCAGGAAGCCACCGACGGGGATTTCGACCGCCTGGTGGAACTGGCCCGGCACCCGCGAGTGGTGGCCTGGGGGGAAATCGGGCTCGATTATCACTACGATCATTCTCCCCGCGAGACGCAGCGGCAGGTGTTTCGCCGCCAGCTGGAATTGGCGCGGGCGGCGAAGCTGCCGGTGATTCTTCATTGCCGCGAGGCCTGGCCCGACGCGCTCGAGATACTTGGCGCCGATTGGGCGGCGACCGGGCTGGGCGGCATTTTCCATTGTTTCACCGGCACTCTCGAAGATGCGTGGCGGGGCATCGAGATGGGTTTCCTGGTTTCCTTCGCCGCCAACCTCACCTACCCGAAAGCCGAAGGGCTGCGCGCCGTCGCCGCTCAGGTGCCGCTCGGCCGGCTGCTCATCGAGACCGATTCCCCGTTTCTGCCCCCGCAGGGTCGCCGCGGCCGGAGGAACGAGCCGGCGTTCGTCGTCGAAGTGGCGAAAACGCTGGGGAGTGTGAGAGACTTAACCGCCGAGGAAATTGCTCGAATCACCGCGGCGAACTTGCGCCGCCTTTTCCGGCTGGCGGCGCCCTCGCCCGGCCGGCCAGCCGCGGAGGATTCGCCATCGCTGTCCTGACCGCCAAGGAAATCTTCGACCTGATCCGCGAGGATCTGGTGTCGGTGGAGCAGGAACTCGCCGGGCAGAGCCTCCACGCCATCGATCCCATTGCCGAGATCTCACGCTACTTGCTGGCGGGGGGAGGGAAGCGGCTGCGGCCGGCGGTGTTGTTGCTGGCGGCGGGCGCTGCGGGGTATCGGGGACCGGGGGCCATCCGGCTGGGGGCGGTGGTCGAGCTGATCCACACGGCCACGCTGATGCACGACGACGTGATTGACGGCGCCGACACCCGCCGGGGCCGGCCGTCGGCCAACGCCCGCTGGGGCAATCACATGAGCGTGCTTTCGGGCGACTGGCTCTACATGCAGTCGTTTCAACTCGCCCTCAAGGAGCGCAATTTCCGCATCCTCGACGCCCTGATCGATCTCACCCAAAGGATGGTGGAAGGCGAGCTGCTGCAGTGGACGAACCTTGGCCGGATCGATTTGACGGAAGCGGAAGCGATGGAGCTGGCGCACCGGAAAACCGCTTGCCTGTTCAGCGGCTGCGCCCGGCTGGGCGCAATTCTGGCGCGCGCCGAGCCCTCCGCCGAGCGGCTGCTGGCCGAGTACGGCCGCAACGCCGGCCTGGCTTTCCAGTTGGTGGACGATCTTCTGGATTTCACCGCGTCCACCGAGCAACTGGGCAAGCCGGTTTTGAGCGATCTGCGCGAGGGCAAGGTGACGCTGCCGCTGATCTACGCGCTCGGCGCAGACGACCATGGCGGGCGCGAGCTGGTCGAGCGGGTGCTGGCCGACAAGAACTTCGAACGAGTGGCGCCGGGGCAGATCACCGCTCTGGTGCACCAGTCCGGGGCGCTCGAACGCGCGCGGCAGCTCGCCTGCGACTACGTCGCGAAATCCAAGGCGGCGCTCGAGCCGCTGGCCGATTCCGAGTACCGGCGCGCCCTGCTCTCGATTCCCGATTTCATCCTCGAACGCGACAGCTAGCGAAGCTGCGACACTGAAGCCGGGGTGCGAAAACCCCAGTTCGCCGCGAGTCGGCCGGCGGACCTTGCGTCAGGATGCAGTGTTTCCGCCGAGCAAAGCCAGAAACAGATCGTGCCTGGGAATTGCAAGGGGGTTTGTGACGGCGGCTCCCTTCCACTTCCATCAGTGCGTCCACACCATGCAGTGATATCAGCCACTATGCGAAATGGCTGCATCGCGGCCTGAGTCGTTTGCGCGCGGTCCCTGGCGCGGGCGTAACGCGGTTGCGATGGCGGCGGGCGGGGGTTAGGCTGGAACGGGCGATGGCGCTGCCGTTCAAACTCGTCTACAACGATCGCTACGATCTCCATCTGGGCGCCCACGTATTCCCTTCGGAGAAGTACCGGTTGGTGCGACAAGCGCTGCTGGAGGAGGCGCTGGCCGCGCCGGAGGATTTCTTGGAGCCGGGGCCCGCCGGCGACGACGACGTGCTCCGCGTACACACCGAAGAATACGTTCGCAAGCTGAAGACCGGCAGCTTGAGCTACCTGGAACTGCTCCGGCTGGAAGTGCCTTATTCGAAGGAGCTGATCGAAGCCGTATGGCTGGGGGCGGGCGGGTCGATTCTGGCGGGGCGGCAGGCGCTCGAAGCCGGCTTTGCCGCCAATCTCGGCGGCGGATTCCATCACGCCTTTCCCGATCACGGCGAGGGCTTCTGCGTGATCCATGACGTCGCCATCGCCATCCGCCGGCTGCAATCTGAGCAAGCCGTTGGCAAGGCCATGGTCGTGGACACCGACGTACACCAGGGCAACGGCACCGCGGCCATCTTCCACGGCGACGACACCGTTTTCACCATGTCCCTGCACCAGGAAAACAACTATCCCTACCCGAAGCCGCCGTCGGATATCGACGTCGATTTGCCCGACGGCATCGGAGATCGGGACTACCTGGCGCGGCTGGAGGCGCACCTGGTGCGCGCGTTCGCCGCATTCGATCCCGACCTGCTCTTCTACGTCGCCGGCGCCGATCCTTACCGCGAGGACCAGCTCGGCGGCCTGGCGCTCACCATCGACGGGCTGAAGCGCCGGGACCGGCTGGTGTACGAATTTGCCCACAGCCGCGGCGTCCCCGTCGCCGTGACGCTGGCCGGAGGCTACGCCCGGCAGGTGGAGGATACGGTGCGCATCCACGTGAACACGATTCTGGCGGCGCGCGACGTCGCCATCCACCGATCGGCGGCCGGGTTTTGATTGTGGCGCACTCCGACCGCGGCGAGAACATCAGAATTATCAGCGCCCGAAAGACGACGCTGCGCGAGCGGAAACATTATGAAAAAAAAGACTGAGAGACGGAAACCGCCTGGCGAGCCACGTCGAGAGTACGATCTGTCCAAGTTGAAGGGCGGCGTCCGCGGCAACTAGGCCGTGCGCTATCAAGCAGGGACCAACCTTGTGCTCCTGTCGCCGGACGTGGCTGAGTATTTCCCTGACGAGCGGTCCGTCACTACTGCCTTGCGCAGATTGATTCATGCTGCCAGAGTCAAGAAAATATCTTGATTTCTTGAGTCTGTTTGAGCCCGTTGTCGCGTTTTCGGTGCGACATTCGGTGGAGACTTAGCAATGGAGCGTATTCGCTAGCTGAGTCGCGTCTCGCGCGGTGACCTGCCTTTCGAGCGTCCCCCGTCTTGCAACGAGAAACTTCTTCAATTGAGCAGGCGCCTATCCGCGCAGCCAGCTTTCGAACCAATCGATCTTGCTGGAAGCCGCTCTGACGGGCGCTTCCAGCCGGCGATGATTACGGCCGGGGGGAATCGAGGTGGATGTCGCCGGAACTGGTTTGCACCTCGACGCGGGCCGAGCCTTGGCCGACCACCGCCCGCAGCTCGTGCCGGCCCCGCTCCTCGATGGTGAGCGGGAGGGCGGAGCGGATTTCGCCGGTGCGGGTGGTGGCGTAAAAGCGGAATGCGGCGGCGGAAGGAACGTTCAAGGTGACGTCGCCTGAGGCCGAATGGAGTTCCCAATAAGCGCCGGGGGAGGGCGAGCCGGCGATGGTGACGCCGCCCGAGCCGGTGCGAACGCGCAAATCGCCGGAGACGCCGCTGACGCGGATATCGCCGGAGCCGTTGCGGATGGTGGCGGAGCTGCCGGGCGCGCTGAGAGTGATCTCGCCGGAGCCGGTGGTGACCCGCACTTCGCCGCCGACGTTGTCAAGCTCAACGTCGCCGGAGCCCGCCCTGACTTCAGCCGATCCCTTGATGGCGTGCAGCCGGATGTCCCCGGACCCTGCGGTGGCGTGGAGTTCGCCCTGAATCTGGCTGGCGGTAACGTCGCCGGAGCCGGTGATGATGTTCAGGGGACCGGCGATGCCCGCGACGGTGACGTTGCCCGAACCATTGACAGTGCGCACCTCGGCGTCGGGCGGCACTTCGATCACGTAGTTGGCGTTTAATTCGCCGGACCGGAAGGCCTGGAATCCAACGCGAATCAGGTTGCCGTCCTGCTGGACGGGCGGATGGCTGGAAATCTGCGCCGCGCGCTCGCGGGCATCGACCCCGAACCAAGCCCGCAGCTGAAACTCGCCATGGACGCGCACCTGGCCCGGCGCTCCGGCAGTGATTCGCGCCGAACCCTCGCCGTTGATCAGCTCGAGGCGTGTGCCCTGCCCGACGGTGAGAGTTCGATCGAAGCTGCCGCCGGCGGCGGGGCCGATGCAAGCGGCGCCGGCGCCCGCCAGAAGCGCGGCGGCGGCCAACAGGAATCTCCTCGCGGTGGTCATCGGGGACATTTCCCCTCGTCTTCATGGTACGGAAAGCGGGAGCGGCAAGTTCCCGGGAACCGGAAATCAGGTGCGCGAGCGTTCATCCCGCCGGACTCTTGCGCAAAGCGGCGTTCAGCGACCCTTGACGGTAGCCCTCGAGGTCCAGAGTCACCCAATCGTATCCGAGCGGCTTGAACAGCTCGACGAATTGGCGCGCCATTTCCGGCCTGAGAGCGCGAGGCAGTTCGTCGGCGGCGATCTCAATGCGCGCCAGGCGACCGTGGTCGCGCACGCGGAATTGCCGAAAGCCCAGCCGGCGCAAAGCGGCTTCGCCCCGCTCGATCCTGGCGAGCGTTTCCGGAGTCACCGGCGTGCCGTAAGGCACCCGCGAGGATAGGCAGGCGGACGCGGGCCGGTCCCAGGAGGGTAATCCGGCGCGGCGGGAGAGGTAGCGCACTTCGGCCTTGGTCAAGCCGGCGGCGAGCAGCGGAGCCAGCACGCGATGTTCGGCGGCGGCGCGATGGCCCGGCCGAAAATCCCGTGTGTCGTCGGCGTTGACGCCATACGCGAGGGCGGCGAATCCGCGTTCGGCGGCCAGCGTCTCCATCCGGTTGAACAGCTCGTCCTTGCAGTGGTAGCAGCGATTGGGCTGATTGGCGACGTAAAGCGGATTGTCGAATTCGCCGGTTTCGATGAATTCGTGCCGTAAGCCCGCATGCCGCGCCAGCGCCTCCGCCTGCTCGCGATCGTAACCGGAGAAGCTGGGCGACAGGGCGGTAACCGCCAGCGCGCGCTCGCCGAGCGTGCTGTGGGCGGCCCAAGCCAGATAGGCGGAATCGGTCCCACCGGAGAACGCCACGAGCAGCGAGTCGAGGGCGCGCAAATCGGCCAGGAGCCGCTGCTGCTTGGCCAGCGCCACGCCCTCAGCCAACTCGCCGGCGCCGGTTTGGACGGTTATGGGATCGGTCATCAATTCCTTCGCCGCTTGCTTCGCGCGGGCGAGTATACCGTGGTTCGCTCCCCCGCGGCGGGCTCACCGCGGGCAGGGGGCGCCGGGGAACGGTTGGCCGGGTCATTGGAAGTCGAGCATGACGTCCACGGTATGGTCTTCGGCGTTGTGCTGCAAGTAGCGGCCGACGTGGTCGTAATGCACCGGCAAATCGGCCAGCGCTTTTTTCACCTGTTCGTCCAGAAAGGCGTGAAAGTAATCCAGATCGAACGTCTGGCCGGGATGGATCAACCAGTTCTCGCGGATGCGGGCTTCCGCCTCGACCGAGAGTCCGCTGATCACCAGCTTGCCCATCTTGTATTGCGCCCCTTCGTCGATCTTCACCTGGTAGGAAACCGTTCCCTTGGCGTCGTCGAAGGAAGGCTGGGGATCGACGGCGGCGTCCAGGTAGCCTTGGGAGCCGTATTCCTGGCGGACATGACCCCAAGCGGCTTGGATGGCCATGCCGTCGGCAACCTGTCCGGCGCGCAGGTCGGCCAGCCGGTCGAGCGCGGCGGCGGTGAAAACGGTGTTCCCGACCCACGTGGCGCCGGCCCAGGCGTAGCGCGAGCCGCGGGTCACCGGCACCTCGATCTGCACCTGGCTGGCGTCGGGCTTGCCGGAGGCCGAGACAAACCGCACGCGGGGTGCGCCGAACCGGACTCGCAAGAATCCCTGCGTCAGGAACGGCGGCCGCACCTGTTCGACGAGGAAGACGGTGAGGGCGTAGCGCGAGTACGGTTTCCCAAGCAGGTCCGCCAGGCGCTGCTGTATCCCGGCGTCTTGGGCCGCAATCGGGTCCGAGAAAGCCACCGAAACCACCTTCAGATCGGGCCCGACGACCCGGAATTGCTGCTCCATGCCGTCGCCATCGGGCCGCTGGATCAGCCGATGTTCCACTTTCCCTGGAACGCCTTGCGCAGCGAGCAGAATCTCGAGTCGGGCGCCGATGCGATCCACGTAGCCGCCCTGTGCCGGGGCGGTGCCGTCGTAGAGGCCGAGCGCCCGGCTCAGCTCGCTTGCCAACTGGTCGTCGGTGAACCAGGGGAAGTTGTCGAAACCAACGGGCACGGCGGCAGCGTCGGCGACCTGGAACTCGAGGGTAATGTTTGCGCCCTGACTGGAAAACCGGTAGTGGACGCCGGAAAACAGGCCGGTGGCGGCGAGTCGATCGGCGGCGGCCTGGAATTCCTCCCGAGTGACGGCTTGGCCGACGCGCAGGCCGGCTACGGAGAGAATCTGGTCGCTGGTGAATTTCCGGGAGCCGGTGGCGGTTACCGCGACGAGGGTGCCGGAAGAGGCAGGCTGCTGCTCGGCCGCGGGCTGCTGCGCCGGCGCCGCTATCGAGCCAAACGCCAACAGCCCGAGCACCGGGAGCACACAGGCAAGATGCCAGTGCCACCGGCGATGCGCTGTCGGCCGATGGTGCGCGCAAAGCCTCATACGGAAATTGTAGTCCGGCGGCGGGGATTCGGGCGAGGCGGTTTACTCGACGGTGACCGACTTCGCCAGATTGCGCGGCTGATCGACATCGCAGCCGCGGCGTACGGCGATGTGATAGGCGAGCAGTTGGAGCGGCAGGATTTCGAGCACCGGGGCGAGCAGGTCGGGCGCCGCGGGAATCTCGATGGAGTGCTCGCAGGACTCGCGCGCTTCCCGGTCGCCCTCGGTGACCACCGAAACCACGATCCCATCGCGTGCTTTCACTTCCTTGATGTTGGAGATGCTCTTCTCGTAGCGGGTCATCGCCGCCGCGCTCGCCTCGTCCCGCGGCGCAAGCACCACCACCGGCAGGTTCTCGTCGATCAGGGCGTTCGGTCCGTGCTTCATTTCACCGGCGGGATAGCCCTCGGCGTGGATGTAGGAAATCTCCTTCAGCTTCAGCGCGCCCTCGAGCGCGATGGGGTAATGCACGCCGCGGCCCAGGTAGAGGAAGTCGGAGAAGCGGAAGAGCTGCCGGCTGAGGTCGTCGAATTCCTCGTCCCGCTGGAGCACGGATTCCATCTTGTGAGGCAGGCGAACGAGTTCCTGGAGCAGGGCTCTGGAATCCTCGGGCGAGCGCGCGCCGCGGACCTGGGCGAGGTAGAGAGCCAGGAGCATCAGCGCGGTGAGCTGGCCGGTAAAGGCTTTGGTGGAGGCGACGGCGATTTCGGGGCCGGCGTGGGTGAAAAGGGTGCCGGCGGCGTCCCGGGCAAGCATCGATCCCACGACGTTGCAGATGGCCAGGGTGGCGGCGCCCTTCTGCTGCGCTTCGCGCTGGGCGGCCAGGGTGTCGGCGGTTTCTCCCGACTGGCTGATCAGGACCACCAGGCTCGATTCGTCCAGGATGGGATCGCGATAGCGGAATTCGCTGCCGTAATCGACTTCCACCGGCAGCCGCGCCAGATCCTCGATCATGAACTTGCCCGCCAGCCCGGCGTGCCAACTGGTGCCGCAACCGACGATCCTCACGCTGCGCAGCCGGCGCAAATCGTTTTCGGCGATGCCGATTTCCTCGAGGAAGACGCGGCCGGTTTCCAGCGAAACGCGGCCGAGCAGCGTATCGCGCACCGCGCGCGGCTGTTCGAAAATCTCCTTTTGCATGAAATGCTTGAATCCGCCTTTTTCCGCGAGGATCGGGTCCCAGGTGATGTGCTGGAGCGGGCGCTCGATGGTCCGGCCGTCGAAATCCTCCAGGCGCACGCCGCCGGGCGTCAGCACGGCGATGTCGCCGTCGGCCAGGAAGAACACGTCGCGGGTATGGTGGAGCAGGGCGGGGACGTCGCTGGCAACGAAGTATTCCCCCTGGCCCAGCCCAATCACTACCGGCGGTCCCCAGCGCGCGGCCACGATCTTGTGGGGATCGCGCGAGGAAACAATCGCCAGGGCGTAGACGCCGGCGAGCTGCCGCACCGCCTGGAGCACCGCTTCTTCGAGCGGCTTGCCGTTCGAATGTTTTTCGACGAGGTGGGCGATCACCTCGGTATCGGTTTCGGTGAGGAACTGGTGGCCTTCGGCGGCGAGCTGGCGTTTCAATTCCAGGTAATTCTCGATGATGCCGTTGTGCACCACCACGATGCCCCCGGTGCAATCGCGGTGGGGGTGAGCGTTTTCCTCGGTGGGCCGGCCGTGGGTGGCCCAGCGGGTGTGGCCGATGCCGTATTCGCCGTCGAGCGGCGCGAGGCGGATGACTTCCTCGAGGTTGCGCAGCTTGCCCGAAGCGCGGCGGATATCGAGCGAGCCGTTGCCGCTGACGACGGCAATTCCGGCGGAATCGTAGCCGCGATATTCGAGGCGCTTGAGGCCGTCGATGAGCACGGGCACCACCCGCTTCGGCCCGATGTAGCCTACGATCCCGCACATCTTAGCTTCCCCCTTGCGGCCTTTCCCCCGGCGCGGAGGCGTCCCCGTCGTAAGAACCGGGCCGCTTGCTGACGCGCGCGGCTCGGACTCAAGCCGGTCTAGTCGACGATTTCGAAGCGGAACTGCTCGATCACCGGGTTGGCCAAAACCTCGCGAGCGATTCGCTCGATCTGCGTTTCCGCTTCGGCGCGCGACAGCCCATCGAGTTCGAGCACGAAAAACTTGCCCTGGCGCACGTCTTGCACGCGCGAATAGCCAAGCGAGGCGAGAGCGTGCTGGATCGCCTGACCCTGCGGGTCGAGGACCGTCGGTTTCAACATTACCCAAACGTGCGCTTTCATCTTCGAGTGCAGCCTTGTCGCAACCGAGTGCAAAGATTATAGCAGTCCGGCGGCGGAGGCCTCCCGCCGGAACCGCTGGCGATAGGCGCTACGGTCGGATTCCGGAAGCAAGGCGCATTCGAAACTCATTTCCGCCAGCCGTGCCAGTTCCGCCGGGGCGAAGCCCATCGAGACGGCTGCGGCGCGATACTCGGCCGTCAAATCGGTTTCGAACATGGCGGGATCGTCGGTGGAGAGGGTGACGCGGAGGCCGCGATCGAAAAACAGTTTCAGCGGGTGGCGGTCGAGGCCGGCGCGGCCGGCGCCCAACTGGCGGGCAAGGGCGCCGGTGCGGAGGTTGCTCGTGGGACAGATTTCGAGCGGCAGGCCCTCGCCGGCGAGCCGGTCCATCAAGCCGGGATCGTGGAGCGCGCCCAGGCCGTGGCCGATGCGCGCCGGGGACAGTCGATCGAGGGCTTCGCGAACGATTTCCGGGCCGCCGATTTCGCCGGCGTGGGCCAGGGCGTGCAGGCCGGCGGCGCGAACGAAATCGAATACCGGCGCGAATTCCCGCGCCGGGATGGCGAGTTCGTCTCCGCCGATGCCGAAAGCGACCACGTCCTCGCCCGCCAGCCGCACCGCCCAACGGGCCGCTTCCATCGCCGCTTCCGGGCCGAATTGGCGGACGGCGTCGAGAATCCACTGGACTCGAAGGCCGCGCGCGCTCGCTTGCCGCGCCGCGTCGCGCACCGCGCCCAGATTTTCGGCAACGTCCTGGCCGCGGCGCAGCATCACTCCAGCCGACAGCGTGATCTCGGCGTACACCACGTTCTGCTCGCTCAGCCGGCGGATCAGTTCCCCGGCCACCAGCCGATAATCCTCGGGCGCGCGGAGAAAGGAAGTCACCCAGCGGAAGGCGTCGAGGAAGCCGGCAAAATCGCGGCTGCAGTACCGCTGGGCAACTTCGGCGGCTTCGACGGCGACGCCGTAGCGAGCGGCAAGCCGCACCACCGTTTCAGGTGCCATCGAGCCTTCCAGATGCAGGTGCAGCTCGGCCTTCGGAAGGGCGGCGAGCGCGGCATCGAGGTCGGAAGGCGTCATTCGAATCGGTTCTTACCGGGCTCCAAGCGCTAGTGTGAGTGTAACTGAAAGAAGCGGGGCGGGAAGGTGAAGCAGCGGCGGAGGCCGTACAGGCACAGGTTTCCCGACGTGCAGCGTCGGGACGCAAACGGCCTGGAATCCTGTGCCACGGCGGGCCGGGGCTACAAAATGAATTCCAGGCGCGGCGGAGTGTCAGTTGGCGCGCGCTTCCCGCGCCAATTGGCTGCGTTTGCGGCTGTAGGTGAAATAAATCACCAGGCCGATGACCAGCCAGATAAAAAAGCGCACCCAGTTCTCGACCGTCAGGCTGGCCATCAGAACGAAGCAGCAGATCAAAGACAGGATGGGCAGCCAGGGCGAGAACGGCACGTGGAACCCGCGTTTCCGATCCGGCTGCGTCCGGCGCAACACCAGCACCGCCAGGGCCACCAGGATGAAGGCGAAGAGCGTGCCGATGTTGGACAAATTCACCAGGGTGCCGATGTCAAACATCCCGGCGGGAATCCCCACCACCAGGCCGGCAATCCACGTGGCGACGTCGGGCGTGCGGAAGCGCCGGTGCACGTGCGAGAACGCCCGGGGCAACAAACCGTCGCGGGACATCGCAAACCACACCCGAGCCTGGCCGAGCTGATAGACGAGAATCGACGAAATCATGCCCATCAGCGCGCCCACGGTTACCCATCGTTCGGTAGCAGTGAGATGGAATGCCTGGAGCGCCTGGGCGACGGGCGCGGCGTTATTGAGCGTGTTCCACGGCTGCATGCCGGTGAGCACCACCGCCACGCCGATATAGAAAAGCGCGCAGACGCCCAGCGAACAGAGGATGCCGATGGGAATGTCGCGGCGCGGATTCCGGCATTCCTCGGCAGCGGTGGAAACCGAATCGAAGCCGATGTAGGTGAAGAAGACGATAGCGCCGCCGGTGAGCACTCCTTGCCAGCCGTTGGGCATGAACGGCTTCCAATTCACCGGCTGCACGTAACGCGATCCCGCCCAGACGAACGCCGCGATCGCCGCCAGCTTGATCGCGACCATGACGTTGTTGGCCCCGGCCGATTCCCGGATTCCCACCACCAGCAGCACGGTGAGCAGCATGACGATGATAAAGCCGGCGAGATTGTAGTTCGAGGTCCAGCCGGTCATCGGGGAGTAGGTGGGCGTGCTCCAGCGGTCGGAGACGTGGAGGCCGAAGCCGGCGAGGAGGCTGTCGATGTAGGCGGAGAATCCCACGGCGACAGCCATGTTGGACACCGCGTACTCGAGAATCAGGTCCCAGCCGATGATCCAGGCGACGAGCTCGCCCATCGTGGCGTAGGTGTAGGTGTAGGCGCTGCCGGCAATCGGAATCATCGACGCCAGCTCGGCGTAGCAGAGCCCGGCGAGACCGCAGACGACCGCCACCAGGAAAAACGACAAGGCGATGGCGGGTCCCGCGCCGGGCCTGCCGTTCACGCCGACGGCGTGGGATCCGTGGAGCAGGGCGGAGAGCAGCGGCGCCTGGAGGATCGACGGGTAGCGGTCCACCTCGCCGGCGGCGGCGGTGCCGGTGGTGATGAAGATGCCGCTGCCGATGATGGCGCCGATACCGAGCGCGGTGAGGCTGAGCGCGCCCAGTGTTTTCTTCAAGCGGTGTTCGGGCAGCTCGGAATCGGCCAGGAGCTTATCGATCGATTTCGTGCGGAACAGTGGCGAGGCCAATGGCGGCACCGTAACCGGCGAATTCCACGCCCCCTCGAGAAAGGCCACACTCTACCGTGCTGCCGCAGCGGACGGCAACCGTCAATTTCCGGTTGCTCGGCCGGATGCCGCCGTTCCAGGCTGCGGCCTGGGCCCATCCGCGAGCCGCGTTCGCCCTCGATCAGACCCGCTGGAGCTTGGCGTAACGCTCGATGAGCTTGCGGGTGCCGTACTGGGGGAAACTGACGGTGAACCGGCGATCGTCGCCGTCTTCTTCGACTTCGACGATCGTGCCGACGCCGAACGTGGGGTGGCGTACTTTCTTGCCCCGCAGCGACCGCGGCGTGCCGGGGAGGGCCCCCGGCTGGCGCGATGAGGCATCGGCAGGCTCAAATTCCGTTCCTGAGGGCTCGAGAGGGAGGGACTGAGTTGCGCGCGCGCGGACGCCCCAGATCGTCTCCACCAGCTCGCCGGGTATCTCGTCGAGGAATCGCGAGGGGCGCGTGGCCATCTGGCCGCGGCGGTCGAACGACCGGCGCAGGCGAGCGCGCGTGAGAGTGAGCGTGAGCCGGGCGCGGGTCATGCCGACGTAGCACAGCCGGCGCTCTTCCTGGAGATCGGCCTGGCTGTCGTAGCAGCGAGCATGCGGGAACAGGCCCTCCTCCATCCCAACGAGAAACACGTGATCGAATTCCAGGCCCTTGGCGCTGTGGAGGGTCATCAGTGTGAGCGGTGCGTTCCGGTCGTAGTTATCGGCGTCGCTGACCAGCGCGGCGCGGTCGAGGAACTCGGCCAGAGCCTCGCCGGTCTCCTGGGCTTCCTCTGCGGCGGCCACCAGTTCCTTGACGTTACCGGCGCGGTCGGTGTTGCCGGCGCGGTCCTGCTCCTCGAGCCAATCGAGGTAGCCGGTGCGGCGGGCGATTTCGCGCAGCAGCGTACCCGGGGGCATTTCGCCCAGTTTGGCGCGCAACCCTTCGATCAATGCGCGGAAACTTTCATACGCGGCGGCTGCGCGCGCCGGGCCCGTCCCGACCGGCGCGGCGAGCGCCGCCCAGAGCGACACGCCTCGGCCGGCGGCGCCAGTCCGCAGAGCGTCGATGGCGGCCTTCCCGAGGCCGCGCGGCGGCGTGTTGATGATCCGCTCGAGGGCTGCGTCGTCGTCGGGATGAATCAGCAGCCGCGCGTAACTCAGCAAATCCTTCACTTCCGCGCGCTGGAAGAAACCGAATCCGCCGATCAGCCGGAACGGCAATCGCGCGCGGCGGCACATCTCCTCGAACAGCCGCGACTGGAAATTGGCGCGATAGAGCACGGCGACGCAGCCCTCGGGATGCTCGCGAAGCAGCCGCTCCGCCTCGCCGACGACGAACGCAGCCTCTTCGAGCGAATCCTGCGCTTCGTGGAACCGCACCAACGGCCCGGCGGCGCGGACCGCCTCGAGCCGCTTGCCCAGCCGGCCGGAGTTGTTTTGGACGAGGGCGCCGGCGGCGTCGAGGATGGTTTGGGTGGAGCGGTAATTGGCTTCCAGGCGCAACAGCCTGGCATCGGGGAAATCGTCGCGGAAGCGCAGCAGGATGCCGGGATCGGCGCCCCGCCAACTGTAAATCGACTGGTCTTCGTCGCCCACGACGCAAAGATTTTGCCGCTCGCCCGCCAGAAGCCGCACCAACTCGTATTGGACTCGATTGATATCCTGGTATTCGTCCACCAAGACGTAGCCGAACCGGCCGCTCCAGCGCCGCCGCGCTTCTTCGTCGGTGCGGAGCAGGCGGACCGCTTCGAGCAGCAGGTCGTCGAAATCGAGCGCGCGGGCCTGCTCGAGCGCGGCGTGGTAGAATTTCCAAACCTCGGCAGCGAGCCTGCCCCTTTCGTCGAACGCCTGGGCCCGAAACTCCTCGGGGCCCAGGCCCTGGTTTTTCGCCCAACTGATGAGGTCGCGAATCGAGCGCGGCGGCCAGCGCTTTTCGTCCGCCTGGAGCCGGCGCAGCGCCTGGCGCACGACACTGGCCTGGTCTTCGTCGTCGTAGATGGTGAAATCCCGAGCGATGCCGATGCGGTGGCCATCGCGCCGCAGCAGCCATGCGCAGAAGGAATGGAACGTGCCCACCCAGGGCATTTCGCCGGCTGACGGTACCAGCGCGCGAAGGCGTTCCTTCATCTCGCCCGCGGCCTTGTTGGTGAACGTGACGGCGAGGATGGCGGACGGCGGCACGCCTTGCGAAAGGAGGCGGGCGACCCGGTAAGTGATGACGCGCGTCTTGCCGGTGCCCGCGCCCGCCAGCACCAGCACCGGCCCCTCGGTCGCCAGCACCGCTTCGCGCTGCTGCGCATTCAAGTCGTCGAGAAGCGACATCCCGGGAGATTGTAGTGAACCCGCCGGGGGCGCGGCAAACGGCGCGGCGGATGGGGCTTGCGGTCGCAGCTCTCAGTGAGCCGGCGGCGCGAAATCTACTTCGAAGAAAATCAGCGGCTGGGTGTTGCCGAGGAACTTCAGGTCGGGTACGACGAGGCTGGCGTAGCGAATCGAATCGAACTGGTGGTTCAAATCGAAAAACAGGAAACCGTGGACGGTGGCGCCGGGCGCGACCACCGCCTGTTCGAGCGAAAGCGACTCGAGCTTGTCGTGCAGCTCCTGCCACTTTCCTCCTCGGCCGACTTGCGGGAACGGGGAGGGAATCCGCCGGCGGGAAATGCTCGGCGGGCGAGGATGCAGGATTTCGGTGGTGAGGTCGTCCAGGGCGACCGGCTCGAGCTGGTCGCGTTGTTCGCCGGGCCGCTTGACCTCCAGCCGAATGGAATCGAGTGTGACGGCGACCGGCGATTTTGAACTGTTGCGAATGTAGACGTCGATGGGAAGGATGCCGACCTTCAAGGGATTGTCCTTGCCGATGCGCTCCTTCGCGCGCGCGGCGTCCTCGACGGGATCGCAGGCAATCAGAATCCCCTGGTGGGAATCGTGCGCCGGCAGAGTGGCGGGATCGAGCTGCGCGGCAAGCGGCAAGCCCAGCGAAACCGCCAGAGCAGCTGCCAAACCCAGTCGTCGCAACCAGCCTCTCCCGGAATCGCAGGCCAGCTTCGAGTTCCAGCCCGCGGGTCACCTATAATAGCGCGTTGGCGCCGGCGCAGGTGGGACCGACCCCTGTCGGGCCGGCGCGCAGAAGCGGGAACCTCCGCGCCGCTCGCTCCGGACCCGAGGCATCGGGGCGGAGCGTGGTGGTGGCACGCCCTATGTATTTTGCTTACAGTCTGTTGCTGGCCGCCGCGATGCTCGTCGCACTGCCGTACTTCGTCGTCGCCGGGCTGCGGCGGGGCAAGTATTGGCGCAACCTGCCGCAACGGCTCGGCCGGCTTCCAACTGGGATGGTGGACCGGGCGAGACGATCGCCCGGCGCGGTCTGGATTCATGCCGTATCGGTGGGAGAAGCGGCAGCGGTGGCTCCGCTCGCCCGCCGGCTGAAAGACCGCTTCCCCAGCCGGCGACTGGTGGTTTCCACCACGACGAATACCGGCCAGCGAATGGCAAGGGAACGAATCGGCTGCGCCGACGAGTTTTTCTATTTTCCGCTGGACTGGGCGCGGCCCGTACGCAAGTTTTTCCGGGCGGTGCAGCCGGGGATCGTCGTCATCGTCGAGGGGGAAATCTGGCCGAATTTCTTGCGAATCGCCAGGGAAAATAGCGTGCCGGTGATTTTTGCCAGCGCCCGGGTGTCCGAACGTTCGTTCCGCCGCTACCGGTGGGCTGACGGGCTGATGCGGCGGGCGCTGGGCGACGCCAGCGCGTTTCTGACGCAAACGGCGGAAGATGCGCGGCGGCTGGTGGCGCTTGGCGCGCCCAGCGACCGCGTGCAAGTGGGTGGGAACCTGAAATTCGATGTTGCCCCGCCGGCCAGCAGCCCGCTGGCCGACTGGCTGGCCGAAGAAAGCGCGAGGCAAGGCCGCGCGCCGGTGGTGGTGGCTGGCAGCGTCACGGCGGGGGAGGAGGACGCGGTGCTGGACGCCTTCGCCCGCGTGCGGGAGCGGCATCGGGCGGCGCTGCTCGTTCTGGCGCCGCGCAAGCCGGAGCGGTTCGATGCCGCCAGCGAACGAATCGCCGCGCGCGGCTGGGCCCCGGTGCGGCGCAGCCGCCTCGAGCCGGGCGGCCACCTCAAGCGCACGATGGACGTGCTGCTGGTGGACACGATCGGGGAACTGGGCGCGCTCTACCGCCTGGCCGACGTCGCATTTGTCGGCGGCTCGCTCGAGCCCGTCGGCGGCCACAACATTCTCGAGCCCGCGGCTGTGGGCAAGGTGCCTGTCTTCGGCCCTCACATGCAGAATTTCCGCGAAATTGCCCGGCAATTCCTCGATGCCCACGCCGCCGTCCAGGCGCCGTCAGCCGCGGCTCTGGGCGATGCCTGGCTCGATTTGCTGGCAGACGATCCGCGCCGACTGGCGATGGGGCAGGCGGCACGGGAACTGGTGGAGCGCAACCGTGGCGCAACCGAGCGGGTGCTCGAGCGGGTGGCAGCGCTCGCCCCGGAGGTTCGGGACCGGAGCGAGCGGCGATGAACGAATTCTGGCGGTCGCTGCTGTGGCCGTTTTCGCTTTTGTACCGGCTGGGCATTTGGCTTCGGCTGCGCCTGTATCGCCTTGGCATTCTGCGGCAAAGGCGCCTGGGCGGCTACGTGGTCAGCGTGGGCAATCTGACCGCCGGCGGCACCGGGAAAACGCCGATGGTGATCTGGCTGGCAGAGCAACTGTCCGCCGCGGGCGAACCCGTCGCCGTTCTCACTCGCGGCTATCGCAGCGTCCTGTTGCCCGGGGATGGGCAGCCGGAGGGCGAGAGACCTCGGCGGGTGAGCGACGAGGCGGTTGTGTTGGAAAGCCATCTGGGCGATCGCGTGCCGATCGGGGTGGGCGCCGATCGGTACCGCTCGGGCCGGGAGCTCGAGCGCAAGGGAGTGAAATGGTTCGTGCTGGATGACGGGTTCCAGCATCTGGAGCTGGCTCGCGATGCCGACCTGGTGCTCATCGACGCAACCAATCCGTTCGGCGGCGACATGCTGTTGCCGGCGGGCCGCTTGCGCGAGCCGCCCTCCGCGCTCGAGCGGGCCGACGCGGTGATCATCACCCGGGCCGCGGCCGCTCCCGAAGTGGAATCCCGGGTGCGGCGGTTTACTCCGGCGCCGATTTTCTACGCCCAAACGGAATTGACGGGACTGATCCGCATCTCTCCCGGCACGCCGCGCCCGGCCACCGACGGAGAGCATGCCGGGAGGTTTCTCGCCTTCTGCGGCACCGGCAATCCCCAGGCGTTTTTCGACGACCTCCGGCGCTGGGGTTTCCGCGTGGCCGGGACCGCGCGGTTTCCCGATCATTATCGGTTCACCCAGCGCCGCGTCAACGAACTCGAAGACCTCGCCAAGGAACTGGGCGCCGACGCCATGGCGTGCACGGAGAAAGACATGTTGAATCTCAGCGGCCTGCGGTTTTCCCGTTTCCCGGTATTCGCCTGCCGCATCGTGCTGCGCCCTGCCGATTCCGCGGGGCTATGGCAGGCGGTGCTGGAAACGGTGGAGCGAAGGCGCGGAAAAGCCGGATGAGAATCCTGCTGCGAGCGACGAACTGGGTTGGGGACGCGGTGATGTCGATACCCGCGCTCGATGCGGTCCGCGCGCGGTGGCCGCAGGCGGAAATCACGATTGCCGGCCGGCAGGCGATTATCGATCTGTACCGGGGCCAGCCGTTTGCCGACCGGCTGGTACCGCTGGGAGGGAACGGAGCGCAGGCGGCGCGCGGCGAGCGATTCGACCTGGGTATTGTGCTGCCGAACTCGTTCGCTTCGGCTTGGCAGGTGTGGCGCGCCGGAGCGCGCGAGCGAGTGGGCTATGCCCGGGACGCTCGCCGCTGGCTGCTCAACCGCCCGGTTTCCCGCCCTCGCCCCGGGGAAATCCCGCCCCACGAGTGCTACTACTATCTGGAGCTGCTGCGTCGCGCCGGCTGGATTGCCGAATTGCCGCGAATCGAGCGGATCCGACTGCGGGTCGGGCCCGAAGCCGTCGCCCGCGCCAGCGCGCGGCTCGAGGCGCTGGGCGCCCGCGCGCCGCGGGTGGCCTTGGCGGCCGGTGCCAGCTACGGAGCGGCGAAATGTTGGCTGCCTGAGCGATTTGCCGAAGTCGCCGATCGGCTGTGCGCCGAATTCGGAGCGAGCATCGTCCTGGTGGGCACAGCCGCCGAATGCGAAATCGGCCGGCGAATCGCCGCCACGATGCGCCACCCTCCCGCCGACTTGACCGGCCACACCTCCACGGCAGAATTGCCGGCGCTCGCTGCCGCCTGCCGCCTTTTCGTCGGAAACGATTCCGGCGCCATGCACGTGGCGGCGGCGGTTGGCTTGCCGGTGATCGCGGTGTTCGGCTCGACCGATCCCGGCGGCACCGCTCCGGCCACTCCCGACCGGACGATCGTGCGCCACCGCGTTTCCTGCAGCCCCTGTTTTTTGCGATACTGTCCGGTGGACCATCGCTGCATGATGCGCGTCACCGTGGAGGAAGTGTTCCGGGCGGCGGCAAACGGGATGCAGGGGAATCCGGCGCAATGAATAACAGCAACCGGAGGCGGGCGGCGTTTCTTGACCGCGACGGGACCATCGCCGAAGAAGTCGGTTACCTCAATCACCTCTCCCGGTTCCACCTGTTTCCCTTCGCCGCCGAGGCCATTCGCCGGCTGAACGAGGCCGGGCTGGCGGTGGTCGTCGTGACCAACCAGGCGGGAGCGACGCGCAGTTTCTTCCCCGAGGAATTCATTCCCCAGGTGCACGAGCACATGGTGCGCCTGCTCGCCGCTGAGGGCGCGCGCATCGACGCGATCTACTACTGCCCCCATTCCCGGGAACAAGCCTGCGATTGCCGCAAGCCGCGCACCGGGTTACTGGAACGCGCCGCGCGCGAGCACGATCTGGAATTCGAAGGTTCCTTCGTCGTCGGCGACCGCTACGCCGACGTACAGATGGCTCACAGCGCCGGATGCCGTGGGATCCTGGTGATGACCGGCTACGGCCGCGGCGAATATCAATGGTTTCACGATCGCTGGGCCCGCCAGCCGGATTCGGTGGTCGAAAACCTGCTCGATGCCGCCGACGTGATTCTCAACCACCGATGACGCTGGCCGAGCGGGACCGTTTGCTGGCTCTTCTCGACGCCTTCGCCCGCCGGACAGTGCTGGTTGTGGGCGATTTCGTTGCCGACGAATTCGTTGCCGGTGAAATCTCGCGGGTATCCCGCGAGGCTCCGGTGCTCATCCTGCGCCATCGCGAAACGCGGCTGGCGCCCGGCGGCGGCGCCAATGCCGCGAACAATCTGGCCGAGCTGGGTGCGCGGGTGCTGCCGGTGGCGGTGGTCGGCGACGACGGGCCCGGGCGGGCTCTGGTGAGCTATTTCCGGCAGAAGGGCGTGGACGCTCGCGGTATCGAGCGGCTCCGTGGCTGGGCCACGCCAACGAAAACGCGGTACCTGGCGGGCTGGAGCCACACGGCGCGACAGCAGGTGCTGCGGGTGGATCGCGAGCCGGGGGCGCTCGGGCAAGCGGCGCAGGCAGGAATCGAGCGGCGGGCGCGGGCGCTAGCGGCCCGGGCCGACGCGGTGCTGCTCTCCGACTACGGCTTCGGCGCGGTGACTCCCCTGCTTGCGCGGCGGCTCGTTCGCGCCAACCGCCGAAGGCCGGTGACGCTTGATTCGCGGTATTCGCTGCTGGCCTTCGCCGGGCTCGGCATCACCGCGGCCACGCCCAACGAGCCGGAACTCGAAGCGCAATACCACACCAGCATCGGCAGCGACAGGGCGCGGCTAGGCCGCCTGGGGGAGCGAACGCGAAGGAAAATGGGTTTGCAGGCGCTGGTGGTCACCCGCGGCAAGGACGGCATGGTGGTGTTCGAACCCGGTCGGAGCCCGCGTTCGATCCCCATTTACGGCAGCGACGAAGTTGCCGACGTCACCGGCGCGGGTGACACGGTGGTCGCCGTGTTCACTCTCGCCCTGGCCGCCGGCGGCGGCTTCTGCGACGCGGCACTGCTGGCGAATTACGCCGGCGGCATCGTGGTGATGAAGCAAGGCACCGCCACCGTAAGCCGCGGCGAGCTGGAAGCCGCCGTTCGCTCCGAGTCTTCCGGCCGATGAACACGCGGGAAAAGATTCTGCCGCTCGATACGCTGGTCGAGCGGCTCGAGGGCGAGCGCCGCCGGGGCCGCCGCATCGTGATGGCCAACGGCTGCTTCGATTTGCTCCACGCCGGGCACATCCGATTTCTCGAGGGGGCGCAGCGCGAGGGTGACGTGCTGGTGGTGGCGGTCAATTCGGATGCCAGCGAGCGGCGGCTGAAGGGGCCGGGCCGGCCGGTGCTGCCGGCCGAAGGGCGGGCGCAACTCGTGGCGGCGGTGGGGGTTGTGGATTACGTGGTGGTGTTCGACGAGAGCGACGTCGGCCCGCTGCTCGAGCGGCTCCGGCCGGACGTTCACGCCAAGGGCACCGACTACACCGCCGAGTCGGTGCCGGAGAGCAGCGTGGCGCGCCAGCTGGGAATCGGCGTGGCGATCGTCGGGGACCCGAAGCGGCATTCGAGCGCGGATTTGATCGAACGAATCCGCAAGGCGAGCCATGGCTGACGAGCGTTTTCTGGCCATCAAGCTGGGCTCGCTGGGCGACCTGGTATTCACGCTGCCGGCGGTAGCGGCGCTGCGCCAGGCCCATCCGGAGGCGCGGATCGACTGGGTGGTCGACCGCCGCTGGTATCCGTTGCTCGAAGGCAATCCCGACGTCAACGAAATCGTCATTCTCGATCACGGGTCGACGGCGGCGTTCCTGTTCACGGGGTGGCGGCTGCGCAACGCCGGTTACCGCTGCGCCATCGATTTCCAGGGACTCTACAAATCGGCTTTGCTCGCCCGGCTCACCGGGGCGCCCGAGCGGCTCGGTTTCAGCCGGCGGTACGCCCGCGAGGCAGCGGCGTCGCTCGTCTACACCCGCCGGGTGACTCCCTCGAGGCCACACATGGTGCATCAGAACCTGGCCCTGGTGGAGCCGCTGGGCGCGCGCAACTCGCAATACCGCTTCCCGCTGCGCGTTCGTCCGGCGGCGGAAGCCCTTCTGCAGTCCAAGCTGGAGAGCGCGGGCCTGGAGGATTTTTTCGTTCTTTCTCCCGGCGGCGGCTGGCGCTCGAAATGCTGGCCTCCGGAACGCTTCGGCGCGCTGCATCGCGAGCTTGCCCGCCGCACCGGCTTGCGCGGCGTGATCAGCTACGCACCGAACGAGCGGCCGCTGGCGGAGGCGGCGCGCCGCGCCGCGGGCGCGCCCGAACCCGCCGTGCTCGACCTGGACGTCGCGCAACTGATGGCGCTGGTGCGTCGCGCGCGCCTGGTGGTAGCCGCCGATAGCGGCCCGTTGCACCTGGCTGTCGCGTTGGGAACGCCGGTGGTGGGGCTCTACGGGCCCACCGCTCCCGAGCGCAATGGCCCGTTCAACCCCGCCGACATCGTGGTGCGCAACGCCGGCCCGGGGGAGACCACGCTCCGCCGCGGCAATCGTTACTCGCCCGGCATGCTCTCGATCACCGTCGAGCAGGTGGTGGCCGCGGCCACCCGGCGGCTGGAAATCGCCCGATGAGATCCGAACTGGCACGCTGGCGGGTGCGAGCCGGCTATCTTGCGGCCGTGGTTTATTTCGTGCTGGCTCATCCGCGGCCGGCGTGGCTGGTTGCCGGAACGCTCGCTGGCGTGGCCGGACTGATCGTCCGCGGGCTGGCCGCGGGTTACCTGCACAAGCACGAGGGCCTGGCCACAACTGGGCCGTACGCTTGCAGTCGCAATCCCCTCTATTTGGGCAGCGCTCTGCTGGCGGCGGGGCTGGCGGCGGCGGCGCGCTCGTGGCTTGCCGCCGCAGTGGTCGCCGCCTATTTCCTGGCGTTTTATCCCGCGACCATCCGCAGCGAGGAAAGCGAATTGGCGGCCGAGTACGGCGCCGCGTTCCGGGAATACGCCGCTCGCGTGCCGCTGTTCTGGCCGAAGCCCGGGCTGCGCCGCGAGCGCTCGGCGGCAAATGCCGAACGGTTCTCCTGGCAGCAGTACCGGCGCAATCACGAATACAACACCGGGCTGGGCATCGCCGTCGCAGTGCTGTTGCTGGCGCTGAAGATGGTCTGGGGGCAATAGGCGAGGCGGGGGCGGGAGCGAAAACAGAGGATTACTGCAACCGATAGACGGCGCTCAGCAGCCGCTGAAATTTCGGCCGGTAAAGTAAATCGAAAGCCGCTTCCTTTCCGGGGAAAAGCTGCAGCGCCACCCGCCGCGTGGCGGTCACCAGGTCCGAAGCTTCTTGATAGGGCATGTCGCCTTGCGCGATGGCTTCGAGCGCCATTTGCACCACAAGCCGCAGCCGGCGCAGCCGGCGGTTTTCCTCGGCGAGCGCCTCGGGCGTGGGTGCCGATCGGGTTTCGGCATGCATCGCTTTTCTGCCTGCCATTCCATGATAGGGTGGACCGGAGGCGCCAGCAAGGGCGCCGCCGCGGACGGTTGCGGCGCTTGGTGGCGGGCGGAATGAGCGAGGCGAAAGAACGCGGGGAAGAAACCGTTGTCGTCCACCGGGCGGAGTCGTGGACGGAGGCGGTGGTGATTCGCGGCCTGCTCGAGAGCGCCGGCATCGCCTCGCCGCCGCTCACCCGCACCGATCCCTTTCCCATGAGTGAGCCCCGCGCCGATTTTCCCGGGGCCGAAATCCTCGTTCACGAATCCCATGCCGAGGAAGCGCGAGCCATCATCGCCGAATATCTTGCCGGGAACGCGAGCGGGCCGTCGGGGCCGCCGGCGGGCCAGCAATAGGCGGGTGCCTGCGGTTTGCCGCGCGTTGCCGGGTTTAGCCAGCTCACCCTTGCGCTGCGGGCCGGCTTAACCTGCCTACGGCGTGAAGTATTCCTTCAATCGCCCGGTACGTTTGTCATTTGGCCCTCGACCCGCGGGGGAGCGCGGCTGGCGCGATCAGTTGGAACTCGAGCGCGGTTCCCGGCGAGACGCAGGTCGGGTTCCCGGGGGGAATCGCGAGGTCAACGCTGGAGCTGCGAAGCAAGCACGAGTGGCCATGGGAGCCGAGGTGGTCGAGCGCCAAGCGCAGCTCGGCGGGGCGGCCGGGCGGCTCGGCAGATTGGACGGCGAGCGCGCGGAGGTAAATGGGCGCGCCGCGCGGAACCGCAACTCGGCCGGCGACCACGATGGGCGCCGCGAGCGAGCCACGCAGAACGTCGCCAGCACGGTTGACATCGGTGGCGATTTGCTCAACGGTAAGAACCTCGATCGCTGTGCCGGTGGGAAGCAATACAGTCCTCGGCAACGGCGCCCGGGAACGAGCGGCAGTAGCGACAGCGCTCGGATTCCTAGGTGGTGATGCCTGCGGCCCGCGGGGAGCAGCGGGCGCAGGCATAGCGGCGGGCGCCCGGTTGTGATTGCCACTGACGGCTGCGAGCAGCCAACCTCCGCCCAGCGCGGCGGCGGCCAGAACCAGCCAAAACCGGGAATGACCGAAGCGCTCGAGGGTCGAGCCGGGCGGGCTCGATTGTGGCTGCGGCGGGGCGGGCTGGCGCGACGCGCGCGATTTTCGTCTCCGCCGCCAATCGTCGTATTCCTTGCGGCGCTCGGAATTCTTGAGGCAATCGTAAGCTCGATTGATCCCTTTCTGTTTTTCCTCGCCGGCAGGTCGACCAGCGGCTGCGTTTGCATTCGCTTGGAGATCAGGATGAAACTTTTTGCTGAGCGCCCTCCAAGCCGCGTCGATCACCTCCTGGGGGGCTGACGGGTCAACCCCGAGGGTTGCATAGCAATCGCTATCAGGATAGGACGGCACGAGCAGCCAATTTCGAACGCACCGATCAGCAGTGAAGGGGAGCGAACTAACCTCTGGTCACCGGCGGGCTTCGGGCTTGCGGCCGGGCTTCGCAAGCTGCCTTGACTTTTATTGTTTCGCGGACCTTCCGCGCGTGTCAATGAGTTTAGATCGCGCGGTGCGCCGCCGGTCACGATCCCGGCCTGACGTACGGGCGGACGGTCACTTGGCGGCCCTTGGTGAGCGCCGTCACGGCGCCGTTGCGGTCGGTGCGCCAAAGCGCGACGCCGTCCTGTTTGTACCGCTCCACCACCTCGGCGTTCGGATGGCCGAACGGATTGCCGGCGCCGGCGGATGCCACCGCGAATTTGGGCCGGACGGCGGCGAGGAATTCCGCGGTGGAAGAGGTTTTGCTGCCGTGATGGGGCACTTTCAAGAAATCCGCCTGCAAGTCCACGCCGCTTCCGGCCAGAGTATCTTCCACCGGCTTTTCGATGTCGCCCGGCAGGAGGAATCGCGTGTTGCCGTCTGCGAGCAACAACACCAGGGAATCGTTATTCCCCGCTTGGCGCACTGCGTCATCGTTCGGCGGCCAGAGGAACCGGCCATCGACGCCGCCCCAATCGAACCCATCGCCGGTGCGGCGGTGCGCCACGGCGACGCGCAGCGAGCGGGCTTGGCCGAGGAGAGAGCGATAGGTGGCGTCATCCACGTCGTGTCCCACCCAAAGCTGTCCAACGTGGAAATTTTCCAGCACCGCCGGCAGCCCGCCCATGTGATCGTGGTGGGCGTGAGTCAACTCGACGACGTCCAGCCGCTTCAGGCCCCGCGACCACAGGTACGGCGATACCACCTCCTCGCCGATGTCCAATCCCGAGCGATAGCCGCCCGCGGTGAACGAGCCCTGCAGCCCGCCGCCATCCACCAGCATCGTGCGGCCGTCGGGGAAGGCGACGAAAATGGAATCGCCCTGGCCGACGTCGAGCACCGTCACCTCGAGTTCCCCACGATGCAATCGAGCGGGAAACGGATCGATAGCCACCGCCAGGGCGGCGGCGGCCAGCGGCAAGCCCAGAGCCCATTTCGACCAGCGCGGCAACGGCTTCGGTTGTCCGGTCGTTCCACCCCGCAGGAGCGCCACGCCCAGCAGCGCGAGAAGGGCCAGGAACGCCAGGATCAGCCATTCCGGCGGGCCGGGAATCCGATACGAGAGCCAAGGCAAGCGTGAAAACCAGGTGACGGCATCGACCAGCGCCGCCACCAGCCAGTTCACCGGCTTCGCCAGAATCATCCCCAGCCGCTCCCAGGCCATGCCTGTCGAGAGCGCCAGGAATCCCAGGGGCACGATCAGCCCGGTGAGGAGCACCGCGGGAATGTTGGCTACCGGGCCGGCGAGAGCCACCCGGTGGAAATCCGCGGCGAGCATCGGCAGCAAGCCTATCTGGATGGCAAAGGAAAGCAGCACGATCTCCCACAACCGCAATCCGGCGCGGACGATCGCAACAAGCGCCGCGCCGGCCCAGCGCGCGCACCGCTCGGGCAAACGCCAGTCCAGCCAGCCGGCCAGTTGCCGCAAATCCAGCCGGAACTGGATGACGCGCGGGGGAAAGCCGCCGTCGCGAGTGACATCGGCCAGATGCTCGAGCCCAAGCCGGTAAGGGGAACTGGTGCGCGCGATCCAGGGCAAGGCGACCGCGGCGATAATGGCGGCGGAGAGGAAGGAAAGCCGGAAGCTGGGATCCGCCAGATCCGATGGCCGAGCCAGCAACAAAATCACCGCGGCCAGCGCCACCGAATTCAGCACTTCCACTCGCCGGAAAATCACCCGCGCCAGCACAACCATCGCCGCCATCAGCGCCGCCCGCTCGATGGGCGGGCGGTCCTGAACGACGGCCACGTAGCCCGCCAGCGCCGCCAGCACCACGATCGCCGTGGCCGGCGGGGGCAGCCGCAGGCGGCGGCACACCCAGAACAGGAAGAGCGAGAGCGCCGCCACGTGCAGGCCGGCAATCACCAGCACGTGATAGGCGGCGGCTTTCTGAAACGCGGTCACCAGCGACCAATCGACGAAACTGCGGTCGCCCAGCAGCATCGCCCGCACCACCGGCGCTTCGCGCGGCCCGAACAGCAAATCGGCCTGGCGCAGCAGCCTGCCTCGGGCGCGCGCCAGACGGTCGCGCAGGCCCAGCGGCGCGCCGGGAACGCGGCGCAGGAGCCGGGCGCTGCGCAAGCTGGCCGTGAGTTCAACGCCCTGGCGCGCCAGGAAGCCGCGATAATCGAATGCGCCGGGATCGAGAAAGTCACGCGGAACTACAGCCTTCGCCAGCGCTTCCACGCGGTCGCCGGCGCGCACCGCCGGTGGCGCTTCGGGCTGCTGCGGATCCTGGTAGTAAGTCAGTCGCAACCCGCCCGATACCGGCAGCAGCCTTCCGCCGATTTCCACCCGCTCGATGGAAATTTCGTAGCGATAGCCCCAGGGCAGTCCCAGGGGATCCTCGCGCAGCCGGCCTTGCCAGCGCAGCGGTTCGCTCAAATCCAGCCGGCCGGAATCGACCAGCAAATCGACGCGGTTGCGCTGCTGAGCGGCCCGCTCGAGCGAAGCGGCCAGCGCGCCGACGAAACACCAGCCCGCCAGCGCCAGCGCCCACGCCAGCCACAGCCGGTTTCGGCGCAGCAGCAGGCAACTGGCGACGAGGGCGGCAAGCGCCAGCGCCAGCCAGGCAACCGGCACCTGCGGCTGCCCTCCAAAGAGAGCGATGCCGAGCGCGAGCGCGGCGGCAATCCAGACAAGCGGCGTCACGGCTTGGGCGTCAGATGCACCAGTGTTTCGATGTGATAGGTTTGGGGGAACATGTCGAACAGATGCAGTTCGGCGATCTCGAAGCCTGCTTCCGCCAGTGCGCGCAAATCGCGCGCCAGCGTAGCCGGATCGCAGGAAACGTAGAGGATGCGGCCCGGCCTGAGCTTTGCCAAGGCGGCGATCGCCTCGGCGGGCACACCCAGTCGAGGCGGATCGAGGACCACCAAGTCCGGCGTCTCCCGCCAATCCGCGAGGAACCTGGCGACCTCGGCATTCACCGCCCCGATCGTTCGGGGCGCCGTCGCGCCAGCGGCGTTGAGATTCGCTTCGAGGTCCCGCGCGGCGGCGGGATCGGCCTCGACCGCGACCACCCGCTCAAATCGCTTCCCCAGCGGCACGCTGAACAGGCCGACGCCGGCAAACAAATCGAGCGCCAGCCCCTGGGCCGGGCCGGAGGTCACCGCCTCGATCATCGGCTCGATCAGGTACCGATTCACTTGAAAAAACGACAGATGACCCACGCGGTAATCGGTCCCTCGGGCGTGGTAGCTCAGATGGCCGGGGCCGTCGAGTTCCATCCGCTCGCCTTCGGTGTCGCGCAGCAGCACCGACCGCGCGGCCGGGATCGCGGCGCGCACGCGCTCGGCCACCCGCCGCGGGCCATCGGGCAGGGCCGAGAACGTCAGGTTCACCAGCAGGCTGCCGGAGGGTTCGGCGAAGACTTCGATTTCGCGCAGCGATTCCGGCAGCGCTCCCGAGCGGAGGGTGGCGCGGAACGTCTCCAGCGCCGCCGCCAGCGGCGGCGCGAGCACCGGACACTCGTCGACGACGCAGAGCTGATTCGATCCGGCGCGGAAATAGCCGAGCGCCAGGCCGCCGCGGGTTCCGGCGGCGCGCGGCGGCTGGGGCCGCACTTTCCACTGGGCGCGATTGCGGTAGCCGAAGGGTTCCGAGCCGTGCAACGTCACCGGTCCATCCCAGTTCAGGCGGCCCAACCGGGCAAACGTCTCGCGCACGATATCGCGTTTCACCTCGAGTTGGCGGGGATAAGGGATGTGCTGGTAATGGCAGCCGCCGCACGCGGTGAAATAGGGGCAGAGCGGCGCCACTCGCTCGGGCGACACCCGCAGGAATTCTTCCAGCTTCGCGCGAACGAAATTCCGGCGCTGGTCCACCGGCCGCGCGCGAATCGATTCACCGGCGAGCACGAAGGGAACGAAATAGGTGACGCCATCGTGCCGGGCCAGGCCGTCGCCGCCGTAGACGAGCTTTTCGATTTCCAGCGCGACCGCCGCGGCGGGCGCAGCCGGACGAGGGGGGCTTTTCCGTCTCATGCCAGATAGAACAGACTGAGTCGCGGCACGCCGAACTTTTCAAACAGCCGCTTCTGGATGTATTGCCGCTCGAGCGCGCCGAGCTGATCGGCAGTCATTTTCCGCCGGTACCGCGCCAGCGAGCGGTCCAAATCGCGCCGGATTTCCACCAGCGTTTCCTCCGAAGCCGCGGCGGTGAGTGCGGCGGTCAGTTTCTCTTCGAGCACCGTGAGGGTGCGTTCGAGGTCCTCGAAGTCGCCGGAAACCCCGGCTTCGAGCGCCTCCCGGCACTGGCCCAGCCGGCCGGCGGTTTCCGCGAGGCGCGCCGCCAGTTCCGGCTGCGCGGTCGCGGCGGCGCTAAGAAGCTGCTCGCGGTTGCGCTCGAAGTAAGCCCCGATTTGCGCGGGCGCGAACGGGTCGGCGGTCCCGCGCGGATGGGCCTCCGGCCCCGCGCCGGCAGCGGCTTCCTTCGCCTCGGCGGCGGCATCGAGCACCGCGTCGACGCAATAGACCAGTGTCTTCAGCGGCCGGCCCGCCTGCGCCCGGCGCGAGCGCTGGTAGCTCTGGAAAGCGCGGTCGATTCCCTTCAGCACGGCATCGAGCGGGATGCCGGCTTTCTGCCACGTCTCGACGATGGCCCAATCGAGCGGCGAAACCAGCGCGTGAGCGCCGCGTTTGCGCCAGAAATACTCCTCGATTTCGGTGTAGTAATTGAAGTAATTGAACGGATCCATCGCCAGGTTCCCGCCGCTTCCCCAAGCCGCAAGCCGCCTCCCGCTTACCACGGCGTTGTGATCCCGACCCGGCCCGGGTCCGAACCTTCGGACCGCCGGCGATCCACCGCGGCGGGTGGAGGATCTGCATCCACCGCTGGCCCTTGGCTGGGGCGCCGTTCCGCAGGCCGCAGCGCCTGCGCCACGGCGGTCCGGGGCTATCGCCTCGGCTTGCGCGCACCCGCAGCGGCGCGGGTTTTGGCGGGAGCGGGCCGGTTGCGTTCCCAAATAATCCGCAAGCCTTCGAGCGTGAGAAACTCGTCCACCGCCTCCACCACGCGCGAGCCGCTGGCCACAAGATGCGCCTGGCCGCCGGTCGCCACCACCCGCGTCTTCGGACCGAGCTGCGCCTTCATCCGCGCCAGCAAACCTTCCATCAAATCCAGGTAGCCGTAATACAGTCCCGCCTGAATCGCCGCAATCGTGTTGGTGCCGACAATCGCGCCCGGATCCTTGATTTCCACCCGCGGCAGCCGCGCCGTCCGGGCGAACAGCGCCTCGGAGGCGATTCCCACACCGGGGAAAATCACGCCGCCGATATATTCCCCCGCGGCGGAAATGGCGTCGAAGGTGATGGCGGTGCCGAAATCCACCACGATGCACGGCCCGCCGTATTTCTCGTACGCCGCCACCGCGTTCACAATCCGGTCGGCGCCCACGTCCTGCGGGTTGTCGTAGAGGACGGGCATGCCGGTGCGGACGCCGGGCTCGACGAACAGCGCGTCTAGCCCGAAATAGCGCTGGGCCATCCTCGCCAGCGTGCCATTCAGGGGCGGCACCACCGAGCTGATGATGATGCCGGTGACTTTGGCGGCGTCGAGCCCGGCCAAGGAAAACAGGTTCCGGCTGAGGATGCCGTATTCGTCCACCGTCTGGTCCCGGGCGGTGGTGAGGCGCCAGTGGGCCAGCAAATCGGCGCCGCGGAACACGCCCAACACGGTGTTGGTGTTACCGACGTCCATGGTCACCAGCATCAGGCCGTCTCCCTCACTTCGCCGGCCACCACCACGTCCACCCGGCCGCCTTCCCGCCTCACCCGCAGCAAGCCGTTCGGTTCCAAGCCATCGGTGGTGCCGGTGAACGTTTCGGTTGCCGTGCGCACCTGGACCCGCTTGCCGAGAGCGAAACTCGATACCCGGGTGAATTCATCCACCAGCGGCCCCGGGCCGGCGGTGATGAGGCGATTGTAGCGGTCCTCGAGTTTCAGCAGCAACTTCACCAGCAGCTCCAGCCGCGAATGCACCCGCTTGGTTTCGATGCGCAGCGAAGTCGCCGTCGAGCCCAAATCGTCGGGAAATCGCTCGTGGTTGACGTTGATTCCCACCCCGGTCACCACGAACTGGATGCGGTCGGGCTCGGCTTGCATCTCGGTGAGGATGCCGGCGAATTTCCGCCCGTTCAGCAACAGGTCGTTCGGCCAGCGGATGTCTGGCGCGAGGCCCGTCTGTTCGGCCACTGCATGCCGCGCCGCCAGCCCCGCCGCCAGCGTCAGCATCGGGGCCGATGGGGGAGGCAACGCCGGCCGCAGCAAGATGCTGGCATAAATTCCGCTCGCTTTTTCCGAGTACCACTTCCGACCCAGCCGCCCGCGGCCAGCGGTCTGCTCCTCGGCGATGACGACGGTGCCGTGCGGCGCGCCTTGCTGGCCCAGGGCCATGGCGACGTCGTTGGTGGAACCGGTCTTGAACAGGTGGTGCAGGTTGCCCTGGTAGATGGTCCGGCGGAGCCGGGGCTTCAGCAGCCCGGGAACGAGCGTGTCCGGCGCCTGCTCCACGCGATAGCCTGCGCCCTTGACGCCCTTCACCCGCACGCCAAGCGAGCGGAGCTTGCCCACCCACTGCCAGACCGCGCCGCGCGTAACCCCGATTTCACGTGCGATGCGCGCGCCATTGATCACCAGCATCGGCCGAGTGGCGAGCAGGGTCATGAGCGCGTCAATACGCGTGTCGGTGCGGCCGGGAAGCGGCGGCAAGCGGGTCATGGGAAGCGGCCTGAGGTTACTCGACCCCGGCCCATTCGACAAGCAAGCTGAAATCGGCGGCCGGGGCGGAATGAGTGAGCGCGCCAATCGAAACGAAATCGGCTCCGGCGCTGCCGAAAGCGGCGACGTTTTCCAGGGTGATGCCGCCGGAGAGCTCGACGCAGCATCCGGGCCGCTCTCGGCGGACGATGGCCACCATCCGAGCGGCTTCGGTGGGAGCGAAATTATCGAGCAACACCTCGTCGGGGCCGGCGGCTAGCGCCTGGCGCAGCTCGGCTTCGTTGCGGACTTCGATCTCGACCGGCCATCCGGGCCCCGCAGCCGCTTCGCGAGCGGCGCGAACGGCGGCGGCGATGCCGCCGGCGGCGGCGATGTGGTTTTCCTTGATTAACACGCCGTCCGAGAGGCTGAAACGGTGATTGACGCCCCCACCCACGCGCACGGCGTATTTCTCCAGCCAGCGCAGGAGCGGGGTGGTTTTCCGGGTATCGCGCAAGCGCGTACCGCTCGCCGCAAGCGCTGCAACGAACCGGCGGGTGAGGGTGGCGACGCCGGTGAGATGCGCCAGAAAATTGAGGGCAGTGCGCTCGCCGGTGAGAATCGCGCAGGCCTTGCCATCCAGTTCGGCGATCACGGCGCCGGTGGGGGCGCGCGCGCCTTCAGCGCACCGCGCCGCGAAACGCAGCCCCGGGTCGAGCTGGCGGAAGACCCGTTCGGCCACCGGCAATCCCGCCAGAATCAATTCCTGCTTCGCCAGCAGGCGGGCCCGCGCCCGCACCGAAGGCGCCACGGTGGCGGCGGTGGTTAGGTCGCCGGCGCCCGCATCCTCTTCGAGCGCGGCCGCCACCAAAGCGCGCAAGTCCGGAGAGTCCCAATCGAAATCGTCGCGAAGAGCGCCTTTAGCGGACATGGAATGGCGATGCGGACGCGCCGCTCGTCGAAGCGGCCGGCTCATCCCCCACGGGATGGGCCATCGGGACCGCGGAGCTGCGCCAGCCGGACTCGCAGCTTCTCGCATTCCGCCCGGCGCTCCTGGATTGCGGTCTCGAGCCGGGCGACCACGTGAGCGGGAGCCCGTGTGCGAAAGGCGTCGTCGGCAAGGCGTTCCTGCTTCGAGGCGAGATCCTGCTCCAACCGTCCCAATTGCCTGCTGACCCGGTCCGTTTCCGCCTGGCGGTCGGCGGGCGACTGGCCCAAACGCAAATCGAATTGTGGGCTCGAGCGGAGAGCGCCGCCTGCGGGATCGAGCCCGCCATCGTGGAAACGCAGCGCGGAAAAGCCCGCCAGGCGGGTGATGGGACCGAGGCAGGTTTCAACCAGCGCGCGGACACCCGCATCGGAAGCGGTGAAATCGGCTTCCACCTTCTGCTTCGGATCGATTTTCTGATCGGAACGCAGTTGCCGGCCCGCTTCGATGACCGCCTGGAGCAATGCCATCTGTTGCTCGGCGAGCGGGTCGATCCATTGAGAAGGGGGCGCGGGAAAGCGCTCGAGGGCGATCGAGCGGGCGCCGGAGCGCTGGGGCATCCGGCGCCACAATTCGTCGGTGAGGAACGGCATGAAGGGATGCAGCAGGCGCAAAGCGGAATCGAAAACCGCGAACAGATTGCGCCACGCGGCGACGGCGTCCTCGCGCTCGGCGCCGGCCAGGCGCGGCTTGACCCACTCGATGTACCAGTCGCAGAACTCGTGCCAGAAAAAGTGGTAGACGACGTGCGCCGCCTCGTGGAACCGGAACTCTTCGAGCGCTTCGTTCACCTCGCCCGCCACCCGCGCCAGCCGGGAATACATCCAGCGTTCCACCAGCGGCAGTTCCCCGCCGCCCCGGCGATGCGGCGCCGCCGCGCGAAGATCGGGCGCGGCGAGATCGTCGAGGGTGGCGCCGGCAGCTTCGATTTTCTCCAAGTTGACGAAGAGGAAGCGCGCGGCGTTCCAGATCTTATTGGCGAAGGCGCGATAGCCGAGGATGCGGTCTTCGCTGAGTGCGATATCGGTGCCCGGCGCCGCGCCGATGGCCAGGGTGAACCGGAGCGCGTCGGTGCCGTACTTCTCGATGATTTCGAGCGGATCGATCACGTTGCCACGCGTCTTCGACATCTTCACCCCGTGGGGGTCGCGCACCATGCCGTGCACGTAGAGCGACCGGAACGGCACGCGCTGCTCGATGCTGGCGCCGGCGGTGAGGTGCAGGCCGAGTATGATCATCCGCGCATCCCAGAAGAAGAGGATGTCGTAGCCGCTGATCATCAGGCTGGTGGGATAGAACTTGCGCAGGTCCTCGGTGTCCTCGGGCCAGCCCAGGGTCGAAAACGGCCACAGCCCCGAGCTGAACCAGGTGTCGAGCACGTCGTCGTCCTGGACGATGTCGGAACCGTCGCATTCGGGGCATCGCGACGGACGTTCTGCGGCGACGATCAGATGGTCGCATCGCACGCATCGATAGGCGGGAATCCGATGCCCCCACCACAGTTGCCGCGAGATACACCAGTCGTGGATGTTCTCGAGCCAGTTGAAGAACGTCTTCTCCCACGACTTCGGATAGAAGGTCGTGTCGCCGTCCTTCACCGCTTTGATCGCGCGATCGGCCATCTCGCGCATCCGCAGGAACCACTGCTCGGAGAGCATCGGCTCGACGATCGTGTCGCATCGCGAACACACGCCGACCGAGTGCCTGTACGGCTCGATCTTCTCAAGCAGCCCCGCCATCTCGAGGTCCTTGACGACTTGCTTTCGCGCTTCTTCGCGCGACAGCCCGCGATACGCGCCGCCGTTCTCGTTGATGTGCGCGGTGCCGTCGAGAATCGAGATCTGCTCGAGCCCGTGACGCTTGCCCAACTCGAAGTCCACCGGATCGTGGCCCGGCGTGACTTTCAGCGCGCCGGTACCGAATTCGCGATCGATCGCGGCGTCGGCGATGATCGGAATCTCGCGCCCGACCAGCGGCAATCGAATCTTCTTGCCGACGTAATCCTGGTAGCGTTCGTCGTCGGGATTCACGGCGACCGCAGTATCGCCGAGCATCGTCTCAGGCCGCGTCGTCGCGATCGTGAGCGAACCGCTCCCGTCGGCGAGCGGATATCGGATGTACCAAAGACTGTCGTTGGAGTCTTTGTGATCTACTTCGAGATCGGACAGC
>DASYZK010000026.1:0-48209 GCA_035946455.1 Candidatus Acidiferrales bacterium
CGGACCTGAAGCCCAACGGCATTCTGATCGTCAACTTGAACGATTTTGGCGAGACCGATCTGCGCAAGGCGCAGATGACCTCAAATCCTCTCGAAGATCATTCGCTCGATGCCTATCGCCTTTTCCCCATCGAGCTGACCAAGCTCACTCGCGCTGCCCTGAAAGATTTGGGCCTCGACAACAAAACTGTCGATCGCTGCAAGAATTTCTTCGCTCTGGGCATGTGCTATTGGCTTTACAACCGCTCGCTCGATACCTCCCTGCGCTGGATCGAAGAAAAGTTCAAGAGCAAGCCCGCGCTGGTGCAGGCCAACCGCAACGCGATGCAAGCGGGCTACAGCTATTGCGAAGCCACCGAAGCGTTTCAGATCAGCTACGAAATTCCGCCCGCGAAACTCGCACCCGGCCTCTATCGCAACATAAGCGGGAACACCGCGCTCGCCATGGGTTTCGTCGCAGCTTCGCAAAAAGCGGGAATTCCGCTTTTTCTCGGCTCCTATCCCATCACGCCGGCGTCGGATATTCTCCACGAACTTTCCGCGTACAAAGATTTCGGCGTGATCACGTTTCAAGCCGAAGACGAAATTGCCGCCATCACTTCCGCGATCGGCGCGGCGTATGCGGGCGCGCTCGGCATCACTTCCACCTCGGGTCCCGGCATGGCCCTGAAAACCGAAGCGCTCGGTCTCGCCGTCGCCGTCGAACTCCCGCTCGTCATCTGCGACATCCAGCGCGGCGGGCCTTCCACCGGCCTTCCGACGAAAACCGAGCAGGCCGATTTGCTGCAAGCTCTCTTCGGACGAAACTCCGAAGCGCCTATTCCCGTGCTCGCGCCCTCAACTCCCGGCGATTGTTTCTGGATCGCGCTCGAAGCCAGCCGCATCGCCATCAAATACATGGTGCCGGTGATCATTCTTTCCGACGGCTACCTGGCCAACGGCGCGGAGCCGTGGCGGATCCCCGCTCTGGCCGACTTGCCGGAGATTCCGGTGCGCTTCGAAACAAATCCCGAGGGCTTCCAACCCTACCGGCGCGATCCGGAAACGCTCGCGCGCCCCTGGGCCGTTCCCGGCACTCCCGGGCTCGAACACCGGATCGGCGGACTCGAGAAGCAGGATGTGACCGGAAACGTCAACTACGAGCCGCTGAATCACGAACGGATGGTGCGGCTGCGGGCGGAAAAGGTGGCCGGAATCGCCCGCGACATCCCGGACGCCGTTCCCGAAGGCGATCCGTCGGGCGATTTGGCGATCGTGGCCTGGGGCTCGACGCACGGTCCGGTGACCGCAGCGCTGAAGGCGCAGCGCGCCAGGGGCTGGCGAATCGGCCACATCCACCTGCGCCACTTGAATCCACTGCCGAAGAATTTGGGCGACGTTCTGGGGCGCTACGACAAGATTCTCGTTCCGGAAATGAACATGGGGCAGTTGGTGACGTTGCTGCGCGCCAAATACCTGGTCGACGCCCAGGGCTACAACAAGATTCAGGGCAAGCCCTTCAAGCAATCGGAAATCGAGCGCAAGATCGAGGAGATCCTCGGTTGAGGCGGGAAGGGCAGAGCGCGCCGCCGCAGGCGAAACGTTCTTCGGGCAGGGAAGTATCGGCGGTTCGCCCGGGGGAGCGTTCAGGAGAGCGGGAATGACGACGGCTACCTTGCCGGCTTACACGAAAAAGGATTTCCAGACCGACCAGGAAATCCGCTGGTGCCCGGGCTGCGGCGACTACGCCATTCTCTCCGCGGTGCAATCGGTTTTCGCCGAACTGGGCATCCCTCGTGAAAAAATCGTCGTGATCTCGGGAATCGGCTGCTCCAGCCGGTTTCCGTATTACGTGAACACGTTCGGGTTCCACACGATCCACGGCCGCGCGCCGGCAGTGGCTACCGGGCTGAAGGCGGTGCGGCCTGACCTGGACGTTTGGGTCGCCACCGGCGACGGCGATTCGCTTTCGATCGGGGGCAATCATACGATCCACATGCTGCGCCGCAACGTCGGGTTGAAAGTGCTGTTGTTCAACAACCGCATCTACGGGCTCACCAAGGGCCAGTATTCACCGACTTCCGAGATCGGCAAGCACACGAAATCGACCCCTTACGGCACCGCCGACCGGCCGTTCCATCCGCTGTCGCTGGCACTCGGGGCCGACGCCACGTTCGTCGCCCGCTCGGTCGACGTCTTCCAGCAACATCTGAAGGACACGTTGCGGAGGGCGGCGGCCCACAAGGGCTCGGCCTACATCGAGATCCTGCAGAACTGCAACATCTTCAACGACGGCGCCTGGGACTCGCTGACCGAGAAGGACGCCCGCAGCGAGCACGTGCTGGTGCTCGAGCACGGAAAGCCGCTCGTTTTCGGCAAGAATCGGGACAAGGGCATCCGCTTGAACGGGCTCGATCCCGAGGTCGTCACGCTTGGCAACGGCGTCACCGAAGCGGACCTGCTGGTGCACGACGAGACCGATCCGCGCCCGGCTTACGCTTTCCTGCTCGCCCACATCGACGAGCAGCCCGGTTTTCCCTCACCGATCGGCGTTTTGCGCGGGTGGGAGAATGTGCCGCGCTACGAGGATTTGATCGCGGCGCAGATCCGAGACGTGCAGGCCGCGCGAGGCAAGGGCGATCTCGGGAAACTGCTCCGCGCCGGAGATACCTGGGAAGTCAAACCCTGAGCCGCAGTTCCTACTGACTGGATTTCCTGCCGCGGCGCCCCCCAAACGGGCGCCGCTTTTGTTTTGTCCGGCGGGAAAAGCTTTCGGAATCGAGCCGGGGCCTCGGGACTCGGGAACCGGTAATGCCGGCAGCGCGCAGCCGGAACGGAGGAATGGGTCCCGCTGCCCGACGCGAGTGGCTGCGGCGGTCGGCTCGGATCCGAGCCGATCGCACGCCGTACCACTGAACACGCAGGCAAGATGCGTGTGCCACCGGCAAACGGCAAGGCGAAGGGCGAGGAAGCCAGGAGAGAAACAACCGGGGGGAAGAATTCTCTTGCTTCTTCGCCTTCTCTTCGCCTACAGTATCCTACGCTCGTTCCGGGTGTGGAGGCGACATGGCGCTGACCAAACGGCAAAAGCAAGTGCTCGATCTGCTGGTCGGATTCCTGAACAAGCACGGCTATTCGCCAAGCTACGAGGAAGTGGCGCAATCGCTTGGACTGGCCTCGCTGGCGACGGTGCACAAGCACCTGACAACACTCGAACGCAAGGGGTTCATCCGACGCGGGCACAACCGCAGCCGGTCGATCGAGGTCGTTCATCTGCCACGGCCGGTGCGCGAGGAAGTGATCGAGCGGCACGCCGCCGAACTGCCGCTGGCCGGGCGAATCGCCGCGGGGGAGCCGCTCGAGGCGGTCGAGCAACGCGAGGCGCTTTCCCTGGGAGACTTCACTCGCGGGCGAAACACCTATGCGCTGCAGGTGAAGGGCAATTCGATGCAGGACGACCATATCCTGGACGGCGATTTCATCATCGTCGAGCAGACGCAAGTGGCCAATCCCGGTGAAATCGTCGTGGCGCTGGTGCGGGGAGAAGAGGCGACGCTCAAGCGTTTCTACCGCGAACCCGCCGGCCGCGTGCGACTCCAGCCAGCCAATGGCCAGATGCAGCCGATCGTCGTTCCCGCCGACGACGTGAAGGTGCAGGGGCGAGTGGTCGGGGTGCTGCGGAAGTTCTGAGTCGTCCAAGAGCCATTCTGAACGCGCCACGGCGCCGCCGGCGAACCTAGGCAAACCCACACCAACTCCTCTGTTGCGCCGGCCATCCATCGCTGTTACAAGCCACCGGTTTCCGGCAGCGTCTTCCACGCCGCCGAGGGATCATCGCCGCGCTCGCTTGCCGGGCCTCGGGGAGCGCAGGGCAAGCCACTGCACAGAGAAAAGCGATTTTCCGGCTTGCTTCGGCTTGGGAACGCGTTCTACAGTGTTTGTCACCGTCGGCGCGGGCGCTCGAACCAGCGAGCCGGCCGATGCGAACGAGGAAGGCGTATGTGGACAGGGAGAAAACGGGAAATCCCGCGGGAACCGGAAACGACGGCGCCGCCCGTGCCCGCTCCGCCGAGCCAGCAAACCAACCCTGCACCCGTAGGAGGCAGCATGAGCCAGAGCGAACCGTTTCGCCCGGTTCCGACCGCGGACCGGGACATGGCCCGGCTGGGGCCGGGATTGCAGGTACACGGCGAGATCACCGGGAATGAGGATTTGCAGATCGATGGAATCGTTGAAGGGCTGGTTCAGCTCGGCGATCGCAGGCTCACCATCGGCGCAACCGCGAAGGTGACGGCGGACATCCACGCCCGCGAGGTGGTGATTTTCGGCAACGTGAAGGGGAACCTGCGGGCGCGGGACCGAATCGAAATCAAGAAGGACGGATCGGTGGTGGGCGACCTGACCACCACCCGCATCATGATCGAGGACGGCGCCTACTTCAAAGGCTCCATCGAGATCGACCGCGGCAACGGGAACGAAGCCGCCAAGACGGCGCAAGCCCGGCCGCTCGCCGGCGGCGCCCGGCCCGCCACCACTCCCTGAACGGTGTTCCGGCCTGCAGCGCCACCAAACCGCGGCGCGGGCGCCCGGCTACCTCTTACCGAAAGTAAACACCAAGCCGGTGGAAATCCGGAAATTGCTCTGGCGATTGTTCACACCGTCATTCCACTTCGTGAGGAAATACTCGGCCTGGACAACGCGGATATTGACGTGCTCGAACAGTTTCGAATCGATTCCGCCGCCCACGGTCCACGCGAACGCATTCTTGTCGCTGGCCAGGGTGCCGCTGCCGGGAACGGTGATGGCGTTGTTGCCCTTGACGCCGCCAGCCAGGGTTTGCACGTAAGGAATCAGCGTGTCCCAGTTGTGAAGGGAGAAGCGCGGGCCGAACAGATAGGAAGTGAAACTGATGTCCCGAAACCCCGCGGCCCGGATGGTGCTGGTGTTATAGCGGCCCACCTGCGCCACAATCCCGACATTCTTCGAGACATTGAAGGCGACTTCGCCGACACCGCCGTTTGTTTGAAGGCCTTCGGTGAAATTGGGACCCGCCGCGATGTTGGTCCGCATATAGGAATAGACGCCCGCCACCTCTACGGCCGGCGTCTCCGTTTGCGCATGAGCGGGGAAACTAAACGCCATCGCAAGACCACATACAGCCAATACCGTTCCGAACCGCATCACGCTCACACCTCCGCAGGAGACGTATTTACCGAGAGATACCCCGTACTTTTCCGCTCGGAACACCCTAGGATGCCCGACTACAGCCTTCTGATGCAACAGCTTTGAATGCGTCATTGTCTCAACGGAAATGTGTCCCCTGGTGACGTCTCGGAGCCGTTGCCGCTCGCCCGGGGCAGCTAACGGGGAGGGGGAATGCGGAAGGACCGCGGGTAACGGCTGGCGCGGGCTGCGGTGGCGGAGGGTCGAAAGCCTTTTCGCTGCCACGGCCGGGCGGCAAGGCCAGGGGAAATCGGCCACCTATGAGAAAATGCATCGTTTCAGGAGCGCGGTATGAGCCAATCCGCTCCGGCGCCTTTCTCCCGTCCACCAGCCGGCGCCGGTAACCTTCTTGAAAGAATGTTTCTCGGCGGCAGCGGGCTCCGCTCCGGATGGCGCCTGCTGGTGTATTTCACCTTGGCCCTATTGGTTCTGGTGGCGCTCGAGACGATTGTCGGTCTATTCCATCGGTCGGCCGCCATCGCTTCGTCGAGTCTGGATGAAGTTCCGATGCTGCTGAGCGAAGTGCCGATGGCGCTTTCGGCGTTCGCGGCGGCCTTCATCATGGGGAAATTCGAACGGCGCTCCTTCGACGCCTACGGCTTGCCGTGGCGGCAGGCCTTTAGCGGGCGGTTTTGGGAGGGGGCGATATGGGGTTTTGCGGCCCTCAGCGGGGTGGTGGGGGCGCTGGCCGGCGTCCATTCCTTGTCGTTCAGCGCGGCAGGGCTGGGTTGGACCCAGGCGGTGGCGCACGGTTTGCTGTGGGGAGCGTTGTTCCTCGCGGTCGGTTTTTTCGAGGAATTTTTTTTCCGCGGGTACGCCCTGGCGACACTCGCCGGCGGCATTGGCTTCTGGCCGGCGGCGGTGGTTCTTTCGGTCGTCTTTGGCGCAGTCCATCTGGGTAATGCGGGGGAGACGGTCTCGGCGGCATCGGAAACCCTGCTCGTCGGCCTGCTTTTCTGCTTCACTTTGCGCCGGACGGGGAGCCTGTGGTTCGGGATCGGCTTGCATGCAGCGTGGGATTGGGGTGAAACGTTTTTCTACGGCGTGCCGGACAGCGGCCAGGTGGCTAGCCATCACCTGCTCAATAGCGCGGCGCACGGGCCGATCTGGCTGACGGGCGGCACCGCGGGGCCGGAGGGCGGCGCGGTCGCACTGATGATGGTGGCGGGTTTGTGCGTGCTCGCGAGCCTCCGCTTCAGGCAAGTCCGCTTCCCGCCGCGCGCCGGAGGCGGCCTGGAAGGCCGGTTGCCGGCGCCTTCCTCGCCCAGGTGAGCGAGGAGGGGTCAGAGAGCGGGGTAGTATCTGGTTTCGCATGGCTCGGGACAGGCGGACGACGATGGAAAAATTCGCAGTTGCGGTGGTACAGGCGGGATCGTTGCTATTCGATACCGGGCGCACCCTCGAGAAGGCCCAGGCGTTGTGCGCCGAAGCGGCTGGGGCGGGAGCGCGCTTGGTGGTGTTCCCGGAAGCCTTCCTTGGCGGGTATCCGAAGGGAGTCGATTTCGGCGCCCGGGTGGGCTCGCGTTCCGACGCGGGCCGGGACGACTTCCGCCGCTACTGGGAAGGGGCCATCGAGGTGCCGGGGAGGGAAACGGCGATATTGTCGGAGACGGCTCGCCGGCACCAGGCGCACGTGGTGATGGGAGTCGTCGAACGGGGAGGCGGCACTCTCTATTGCAGCGCCTTGTTCTTCCGACCCGACGGCACGCTGGCAGGCAAGCACCGGAAGCTGATGCCCACGGCGATGGAGCGGCTCATCTGGGGATTTGGCGACGGATCGACCATGCCGGCGATCGCCGCCGATTTCGGCGTCCTGGGCGCGGCGATCTGCTGGGAAAATTACATGCCGCTGTTTCGGGCGGCGATGTATGCGAAGGGCGTGTCGCTCTGGTGCGCGCCTACGGTCGACGACCGCGAGAACTGGCAGGCGACGATGCGCCACGTGGCGCTCGAAGGCCGCTGTTTCGTCCTGAGCGCATGCCAGTATCTCGAGCGCCGCCACTGCCCCGAGGACTACCATCCCGTCCAGGGAGATGCGCCGGGAACGGTGCTGATCGGCGGCGGCAGCGTAATCGTGTCGCCGCTGGGCAAGTTGCTGGCCGGACCCCTGCGCGGCGGCGAAGGCGTGCTCCATGCCGAACTGGATCTCGGAGAAATTCCTCGCGGCAAATTCGATTTCGACGCCGTAGGCCATTACTCGCGCCCGGACATCTTTACACTGTCGGTGGACGAACGGCCTCGCCGCCCGGTGGAACCGGTCGATTGAACAACTTCCACGGGGGCGCCGCGCCGGCAAGCCCAATGCGGCTTCACTCCCGGGCCAGGGGCAGGCGCTCGGCGCTGCGGCCCAGCGCTATCAGGAAAATCGCGCTCCTGCCAGCGGCATGCGGGGAGAAGAATTCGACCACTTCGTCGTCGTAGAAGGTAAGGCCGGTGGCGCCGAATTGCTGAGCGTAGGCGGCGAGATAGAGGCGCCCGCCGAGGATACCGGCTTCGAGTTGCGCCGCGCGATAGCCGCGATTGCCGAACCGGCCGAGAATGCGGTTCAGGTCGGCGAGGAAGAAGACATCGGCAGCGGCGTCTCCAGCCAAGTCCTGATCGAGCGCCAGATGGCGCGCTTCCTGCCGGAACGAACCCCGCCTGAGAAGTTCCAGGCGCAGCGGGCGGCGATGAAGAGCGTAGCTTCCCGGCTCGAGACCTACTACCGCGTTGGCGATCAGGTAGATGTCGTTCAGCGGCGCCCCGGGCGGATCGAGGAAATCGGCGGGAATGACCCCGGTGGCGCGATCGAGCGAGGCGGCCAACTCAGCGAGAGTGATGGGTTTGCGCGCGAAACGGCGGGTCGAGCCGCGGCGGGCAATGACCGCCTCGAGCGCTGGCCCAGCGGGAGCGTCCTGGGCCGGCCCGAGAGCAACGACGGCGCCGGCGACCTCCTGCTGGGGCGCCGCCGGCAGGGCTCCGCGCCAAGACGCCACTTCCGCGGCCCCGGCCAGGCGGGTGGCGGCGTGCATCGCCCGCATTGCTGGAAAATCCACTTCGCGCCGGGACGGAGGAATGACCTCGAGCCCGAGAGCCGGGATTTCGGGATCGGTTTCGGGCGCCGGGTCCGAATCTCCGAGCGCGACAATCGACAACGCCACCTCCTTCCCCTCATCCAAATCGAGCAGGCGATTCACCGGGGCGTCTTGGAAACCGAGGACGAGTCGGGGTTGAAGACGGTGCGCCGCGGCCATCGCCAGCAGATTGGCGAGAATCGTTCCGTTGTCCCAGCCGAAATGCCGGTAAGTGCGCGCGCCGTATTTCCAGGCGTTGCGCCAATAGGTTCCGGTGGAAATAATGGAAATCGGCGCGCGAGCGACGGCAGGCTCGGCGGCGGCTGCGGCAACCAGCACGCCCCGCCAATCGCCCGAGCGGAGCCGCCGCAAGGCGAAATCCGCGGGGCTGAAGTGGTAAACCCCGGCAGGCAGCCTGTCGATCTGGGCGGCGACCAGGTACAGCTCGATTTCATAGAGCGCCCCGGTGCAAGCAGCGGCATGGAAATAGAGTTCGCCGCCGGCGTAAATGCGCCGGCGGGTGATGCCGGCGGAAAAATGCAGCAAAGCAGCAAGCTGCTCGAGAGCGGGCGCCTCCCCCTGCGGCAGGGAGGAGGGAATGGATTGCCCGGAATGGAGGGCTTCGGCGTCTGCGGCGGGGAATTCGCGGGGCAGCGGAAAAGGATCGAGGGCGGGGTAGATTTTGAACGGGCGAGGCCGGTTAGCCCAGTCGAGTCCGCCCTGGTGGGAGCGCACGCTGGCATAGGAATGCTTGGTGGCCTCGTGGTAGCGCCAAGTGGCTGAAATTTCGGCGTTTATCGCTCGGGTCATCGGGCTCCGCCCGGCCAGTCGAAAACTCTTGGGGAGGGCGAGCGGAAACTGTTATAGCATAGGGGTTCAGTCGTAAACACGGCCTCCGGGCACGCGGCCCATCAAGTCAAAACCAGGCAGCCCCCGCGGCGGATGATGTCGGGAGAAGGCCACTGGGAGGGGCAGCGGGCGAGGATGAGTCTCCAAAACAGAATTCGGCGGCAGGTGCTGGCCCTGCACCGGTCGGCGCGCACGTGGGCAAAGCTGGCGAAGGGGTTGGGCTGGACCCGGCACGTTCTGCTCGCGCACATCATCCCCATCCGCCGTTGCAACCTCTCCTGCGCCTATTGCAACGAATACGACAAACATTCAGCGCCAGTGCCGGTGTCGGAGCTGAACCGGCGGATCGATCTGCTGGCTTCGTTCGGCACCGGCATCATCACACTCTCCGGCGGCGAGCCGCTGCTCCATCCTGATCTGGACGACGTCATCCGGCAAATACGCCGCCACCGGATCATCGCCGGGATGATCACCAACGGCTACCTGCTCACCCGCCAGCGAATCGAGGGGCTGAATGCGGCGGGGCTCGAATACCTGCAAATCTCGATTGATAACGTCCAGCCCGACGATGCTTCCAAGAAGAGCCTGAAGGTGCTCGACCGCAAGCTGGTGCTCCTGGGCGAGTTCGCCGATTTCCACGTGAACATCAACTCGGTGCTGGGCAGCGGCGTCAAGAATCCCGAAGACGCCCTCACCGTCGCCCACCGCGCCGTCGAGCTCGGCTTCACCAGCACCGTCGGCATCCTGCACGACGAAAACGGCCAGTTGCTGCCGCTCGGCGGCCGGGAGCGGGAAATCTTCCGCGAGATCATGAAGTTGGGCAAACGCTCGTTCGCCCGCATCAACGGCTTCCAGAACGACATCGCCGACGGCCGCGAACATCAGTGGCGCTGCCGCGCCGGCAGCCGCTACCTCTACATTTGCGAGGACGGCCTGGTCCATTATTGCTCCCAGCAGCGCGGCCATCCCGGCATCCCCATCCAGCAATACACTGCCGAAATGCGCCGTCGCGAGTTCTTCACCCGCAAGGGTTGCGCGCCGCGCTGCACCATCTCCTGCGTGCAGCAGGTGGCCGCACTCGACAATTGGCGCGCCCCGCAACACCTCGATTCCGCTCCCGGCCCCGCCTCCCCCGCCCTAGTACAGTTGACCGACGCCAATCGCGGGAACTGATCCGCCCAGATAGGAACGGCTGGGTACCTCGCGCGATCCCGCAGGCGCGCGTCCCGAATCCCGTAGCTTCCGGATCGTAAACCGCACCCAGGGCAGGGCAAGCGGACCCCGCCTCCCGAACGCTTGCTCGCCGGGGCGGACAGTGGGCCGATGCCCGGCTGCGGCGGGGCTCATCGAGCCCGAACCCAGGCGAGCCGCCGCGCCGTAGCCGATGAGGGTGGCTGGGGAGTAAGATACGGCGATTCGAGCCAGTAGGGGCAGGGGAGAGACAGCTCCGGATTCGCACTTCGGCGGTAGCCCTTGGCGGAGGAAAACATGCGTCAGGTGCGTACGGCAGGATGGTTGATATGCCTGTTTGGCGCTTTGGTGATGGCGGCGTGGTTGCCACTGGCCGCCCAGATTACCACTGCGGACTTGAGCGGACGCGTGTTCGACCCCAAAGGGCTGGTGGTGCCTGCGGCCCGGCTCCGAGTGGAAAACCTGGCGACCGGTTTGTCCCGGCAAACCCTCACTGACACCGGAGGCAACTACTCCTTTCTGGGCTTGCCTCCCGGGAATTACCGGCTGAGCGTGGTGGCCAAGGGGTTCGCCACTCTGGTGAATTCCAGCATCACGCTAACGATCGGGGAGAAAGCCTCTTACAACGCCTCGCTCCGCATCGCGGCGCAGGCGCAAACCGTCACCGTTACAGGCGGCGCCGCGCTGGTCGAAACCACCAGGACCGGCACCGCGACGACGATCCTCGGCCGGCAGATCACCGACTTGCCGATCAACGGCCGCGATTACATCAACTTCACGATGCTCACCTCGGCCGCCAGGCGCGACGACACGCCATCGATCGGCGCCGCGCCCACCAGCGGACTCAATTTCAACGGCCAGCGCGGCCGGTCGAATGACGTCCTGATCGACGGCGCCGATGCGGTCGACGCCTCGGTAGGCGGCATTCGTTCGACGGTGTCGCAGGAAGCGGTGCAGGAATTCCAAGTGCTCGAAAACAATTTCATGCCCGAATTCGGCCATGCGATGGGCGGAGTGGTGAATATCGTCACCAAGTCGGGCTCGAACCAATTTCACGGCGACGTCTTCGGCTACTTCCGGAACAAGAACATCCAGGCGCGCAACCCGTTTTCCGTCCAGGTGGATCCGGCAACCGGCCAGGCGGTGGGCGTGAAGCAGCCCTATACCCGGGTGCAGGCGGGAGCTACGGTGGGCGGGGACCTTCAGCAGGACAAGACGTTCTATTTCATCGCGTTTGAAACACATCGCCGGGAGGAGGCGGGTTTTTCGAGCATCGGCGCCGACGATTTCGGCTTCATCCCCACGGCGGTTCCCTGCCTGCCGAACCAGGTGCTTCTGACTCCGCAGCAGGCCGCGTTCTTTCAGGCGGCGATACCGGCCGCGGGCGGGTGCGCGAGCCCGGCCGCCGCGCCTTTGATTCGGACGGCGGGGCTTTATACAGCCGCTTCCGCCACCGCGCTTCAGGGCAACGCGCCGAACGGCCCCGTCACCTTTCCCCTGCCCATCGATTGCAACCTGGCGATTCCGGGCAACTGCACCGCGGCCAACGTCGTCCCTCTGCCGGCTTCGTTCACTCCGCTCACCTCGCTCATCGGGAACTTCCCGACGAAGGAGAAGACGGAGATTTCGTCGGTCCGCCTCGATCATATTTGGAACGACAGCAATCGCAGCTTTCTGATGGCGGCGGTGACTCCCTCGTACAACACCGGCATCGAAGTGAATGCGCAAAACCAGGCTTTCGGGCAAAACGCCGGATCGCGCACTTCGCTCGAGCGGTTCCTCGACCACACCGGCATCTTCCAACACACCACCACCATCTCCTCGACCAAGCTGAACGAAGCGCGATTCGAATTCGCCCGCCGCGGGCTGCATTACGGCTTTTCCAACCTGCCAGGCGGCTCGAACGTCGCCGTCAACATCCTGGGCACGGCGTTTTTCGGCCGGGAACCGTTCTCGACGGTGGACCGGATCGAGCGGCGCTGGGAAGGGGCCGACAATTTCACCTGGACGCGCGGCCGCCATACCTTCAAATTCGGCGGTGAGTTCGACCTGCTCCAGGTGAGTTCGCGCAAGCCGCAGGTGTTCGAGTTGAACTTCGGCGGCGTCTACGATTTCGGCGCGCTCAGCGCCGCCAGCCTGGGCCTGAATCCCGCCTTGCCCGCCTTCACCGCGGTTCAGGCCTACGGTTTGGGCATTCCCCAGGTGTTCTTCCAGGGCATCGGCACGTCCAACGTGCCCTTCAACACCAAGCTGATTTCGAGCTTCGCCCAGGACAGTTGGTCGCTCACCCGGCGGCTCACGCTCAACTACGGCGTCCGCTACGACTTGAGTCTCTCCCCGCTGTTCCCGGCGGCCACCACGCTCAACCAGGCGGCCGAGCCGGCGATGCACGTGGTGGAGGGCGTGCCGCGCGACTACAAGAACGTGGCGCCGCGTCTCGCCCTGGCCTGGGACCCGCGAGGCGACGGGAAAACGGTGGTGCGGGCCGGCTACGGCATCTTTTTCGACCAGCCGCCACTGGCCCTCAATTTCAATTCCACCACCGCCGACGGCGCGGTCTCGACGCAGCTCGAGGTAGCTGGTGGCGCGGCGACCGGCGTTCCGGTGACTGCGGCGACGGCTCTGGCGGCGCTGAACGCGTCGTCGATCTTCCAGGGGGTGGTGGGGGGCATTCCGGTGGGCGGCGCTTGCGGTACGAACGTGCCATCGAATCTCGGCTACCTGTGCGGCCAGCAGCGGTTCGATCCTCTGCTTTCGGGTTCGCTGTTCACCAACCAGAATTTCGTGGCAGAGGGATTCCCGATTCCGCTGCTCCCTTTCACTCTGCCTACCGCCGCCAATTTCGTCACCGCCTACGCCCAGCAGGGGAGCCTGGGAATCGAGCACGAGTTCGGCGGGAACTACACCATCAGCGCGAGCTACAATTACCTGCACGGATCCCACCTGTACCGCCCGCGGAGCATCAATTCGTCCAATCCGGTGCTGCTCGACCGGAATTACGCCAATGCGATCGAGTCCGGGCTCGGCCCTTCCAGCCCCCTCAGCGTCGCCGTTCCGCTCGCCTCACCCGGCAGCTGCATCTCCACTTCAGGCAAGAGCAGCATCCAAGTGATTGCTCCGGGAGCGCTCGCCTCCGGCTTCTCCTCCGCCAACTGCACCGGAGCGCCGCTCGGGTTCGTCGGCACGGCCGCGGTGTTCAATTTCTTCCGGCCGTCGGGCCCCAATCCCTCCTTCGGCGGGCCGAACGCGGTCGGGTACAAGCAACTGGTCGCGCTGGCGGCGGTGGCCGGCTATCCCACCGGGTTCGGCGTGCCGGTGGCGTGGAGCGACGTCGAGGAGCAGGAATCCTCGGGCGCGTCGTTTTTCCACGGCCTGACGGTATCGCTGAATAAACACTTCTCGAACCATTTCCAGTTCCTGTCGAGTTGGACCTGGTCGCACGCCATCGACAATTCCACCGACTTGTCAACACTGCTCGATCCCCAAAATGACAACTTCCCGAATCTCGAGCGCGGCAATTCGGTTTTCGATCAGCGGCATCGCTGGGTGACGAGCGCCATCCTCGAAAGCCCGTACCGCTGGCGGGACAAGGGCCTGCTGAAGAAGCTGCTCGCCCATTCGCTGGTCGCGCCGATCATCGAGGTGTCCTCCGGCCGGCCCTACAACGTGCTCACCGGCACCGATTTCAACCTCAATTTCAGCTCGTTCACCGACCGGCCGTCGGCGGTGTCCGCCGGCGCCCCAGGCTCGGTGACTTCGCCTTTCATCCCTGGCGTATCCTTCGCTCCGCCCACCACCTGCGCCGCCGGGATTCCGGCGGCGGCGGTCGCCCCGTCGGGCCAGGTGGTGCCGGTCCAGCCGCAGGGCTGCGACGGCAATCTGGGCCGCAACGCGTTTCGGATGCCCGGCTATTTCAATTTCGATCTCCGCTACGACCGCAAGTTCAGCCTGAACGAGCGGGCCAACTTCGAGTTCATCGCCGACGCCTTCAATTTGCTGAACCGGTTCAACGTGCTCGCCGTCAACGTGCTCTGCAACCCGTTGGGAGGCAGTTGCACCGCCGGGCAACCGACGGCGGCGTTCGATCCCCGGCAATTCCAATTCGCGCTGAAATTCAATTTCTAACGCCGTTCCAAGCTCGCTTCAGTGAGCCGATCGGCCCTCGAACACGCTGGGGGACGCTTGCCCTCGAGCGGGAAAACAGGCTACGACTCATCCTCAGGAGGCGCTGGCGGGGGGCGCAATTCCACCTGGCCCGGCTCGGGCGCGGGAAGCTCGGCGTCCGAGGAGACGCCCATCTCCCGCAGCCGCCGGGCGGAGGGGAGCAGGCGGTCGCTGAAAGAGCCGACGGCGCGGTTGTAGGCCTGGCCGGCTTTGTCGAGCCCATCGCGGAGGTCGCCGATGTGTTCGATGAACTTGAGGATCCGATCGTAGAGTTCCTTGCCCAGCGCGCTGATCCGCGCGGCATTTTCCTCCACCTGGTGCTGGCGCCAGCCGTAAGCAATCGCACGGAGCAGGGCAATCAGCGTGGTCGGGCTGGCCGGCAGCACCCGCTTGGCCAGCGAGTCCTCGATCAGCGTGCGGTCGCGCTCGAGCGCGGCGCTGAAAAACGATTCGCCGGGCATGAACAGGATGACCAGTTCGGGCGCCGTGACGAACTGGCTCCAATAGGCTTTCGAGGCGAGCTGCTGGATGTGGTCGCGCACCAATTGCGCGTGCTTTTTCATCGCTTCCTGGCGCTCGGCTTCTCCCGCCGCCTCGGAAGCCGCGAAAAAGGCTTCGAGCGGAACCTTGGCGTCGACCACGATCTGGCGGCCGCCGGGCAAACGAACGGTCATGTCCGGGCGAATCCGGCCGGTTTCGGTTTCCACGGTGGGTTGCTCGGCGAAGTCGGCGTAAGGCGACATCCCCGCCAGCTCCACCGCGTTGCGCAGCGTCAATTCGCCCCACGACCCGCGCACCCGCGGCTGCCGCAATGCCGTCGATAGCGTTCCGGTTTCCTGCCGCAGCTCGCGGCCGACGTCGGCCAGTTGCCGCACCTGGCTTCGCAGCTCTCCGTAAGCTTCCTGGCGTGTGGACTCCACCAGCGAAAGATGCGACTGGAGATTCCGGAGCGTTTCCGCCAGCGGATGGATCAGTCCCTCGATCGCCACCTTGCGGGTTTCCAGTTCGGTGGAGGCTTCCTGCTCGATGGTTTCGAACCGCGCCTTGGCCAAATCGAGAAACTGAAAGGTGCTTTCCGAAAGGGCTTCGGAAGCCAGCGCCTGAAACACCGCTTTCATGTCGGTCTTGGTTTGCTCGATCGCCCGGCGCTGGTCGGCGAGGTTTTCGAGCGATGCTTTCAGCCCCGCTTCCGCGGCCGCCCGCTGCTCTTTCTCCGCTTCCAGCCGGGATTGGACATCCTGGAGGGCCGAGCGCTGGGCGTCCACCTGGCCCCGCAACTCGGCGACGCTGCCTTCGAGCGAGGCGCGGCCCGTTTCCGCATCGCGCAGCCTGGCTTCATAGCCCTCGCGGCACTGCGCCGCGCCAATCAGGTAGCCGAGCAGGCCGCCGACGACGAGCGCCACAACCGCGAACAACAGTGCCGGTACGTTCATGGACGTCCCACGCTTCCGCAAGCCTCCGGCGGGCGAGAGTACCACACCGGCAGGGATCGCGGCCGGTGTCCGAGCGTGCCGGGATCGATGCCGGCACACACGCGCCCGCTGCGCCGCGCAGGCCCGCCACGGCGGGCAGGCCAAGCCCGGTGACGTCCCCAGCGCTCAGCGCCCGCCTCTAGGACGACGCATTCCTCTGCGCTGCCAATCCCGCAATCACCTTGGCGTTCAGAGTGCCGGCAAAGGCGCCGGCAAAGCCGCCGAGGAGGGCGGGAATGACGTAGATGTGCCACAGAAGGGCGAAGTCAAACCAGTGGCCGAGCACGGCGGGGCCGACCCAGGCGCCAACCCAAGCGACCATCCACTGGCCGAGATACCCATCCCACCCGTCGAACAAGCGATAGTGGAACCCCCAGTGAACGACCCCAGCCGCAAACGCGCTGAGAACCAACAGGGCCAGGAAGGGAAGGAACGGCATTCCGATCAACGGAGCATTCATCGCCACCTCCTCTGGCCTGGCAAACTACCTGTCGGATTGAGGAAAGACAAGCATTCTCCTCGCCCTCCAAAGGCCGGAGCAGACTGGCAAGAACCGGGGGGAACGGTCGAGGTGGGGAGGGAGGGGCTTCAGAGAGAGGGGCTCGGCGGACCTGGGAGAGCCGCCCGGCCATTTACCGCGCAATCGGAGTCGGCAAGCGCCGCATGTTCTCTGGTTGCCTCGCGGGCTGTCTGGAATTGGGCAAGGCCATTGGCTGTCGAAGCCCGGCACATCGTCGTCGGACGCATTCTCCTCGCCGATTCAGGGTGCTCGTAAAACGGCGCGAGGCAGCCAGCCTCGGTCACCGGATCGGCGATGTGGCCGGCGGCGAGGACTTCACCGCGGGTCTGCCCGAGAAATGTGCCGGCTACGGGACGTTGGCTATCGAGTTATACTGGCGGCAGAGAAGGTGGGCCGAATCTCCAAGGGGCGCTACTCGCGGAGGTTCCGGTGTGAAAGGCTGGAAGGGCATCGGGGGTATTCTGGCTCTGGCCGTCTCAGCGGCCTTTTCCGCAAGGGCGAAGCCCGCGCCCGGTCCCTCCGCCGTGCTCCAAGCCATGCGCCAGGAACTCTCGCGCTCGCTGGAGGGCTTCCGGAAGCAATCCCTGCCCCCGTATTTCTTGAGCTACGAAATCACCCAGACGCAGGACGTTTCGATTGATGGCGCGTTCGGCGCGATTACTTCCAGCCGGGAGAGCCGAATCCGGCAGCTCAATGTCGATCTTCGAGTCGGAAGCCCCTCCTTCGATAATACTCACCCGATTCGGGGTGGCATGCCGTTTTTCGATTTCACCAACGGTTCTCCATGGTCGAGGTGCCGATCGAGGACGACCCCGGTGCCATCCGGCGAGTTCTGTGGTACGCAACCGATCAGAGCTACCGGGGGGCGCTCGAGCGGTACACACGGGCGAAAGCCAACGCGCAGGTAATGGTCGCGCCTGAGGACTCCTCCGGCGATCTCTCGCAGGAACCGGCCGAAAAATACACGGAAGCGCCGGTTGACGTCCGTTTACAACGCGCCATCTGGGAGCGAAAGATCCGGGCGTACACCGCGCCGTTCGCGCGCTCGGCCGATCTCTATGGCGGCGAAGCCACGCTGAGCGCGGAGGCAGTGACGCGCTGGTACGTGAACAGCGACGGTTCCGAACTTCAGACTTCTTCTGCCTATTACCGCCTGCTCCTTTACGCCTATACAAAGGCTGCCGACGGGATGGAGCTGCCGCGCTACGAATCATTCGTCGCCTTCAGGCCAGAGGATCTGCCCGCCGACACCGCCGTTCTTCAGTCAGTGGAGACGATGATTGCCGATCTCCACGCCTTGAAGGACGCTCCGGTCGTCGATGCCTACACTGGCCCGGCGATGCTTTCCGGCCGCGCGAGCGGGGTATTTTTCCACGAGGTCTTTGGGCACCGAGTGGAAGGAAGCCGTCAGAAGGACGAAAACGAGGCGCAGACTTTCAAGAAGAAGGTTGGTGAGAAGGTTCTTCCTGATTCCTTTTCCGTCTACTTCGACCCGACACTGCGGCGGCTGGCAGGCACCGAGCTCGCCGGGTATTACCTCTACGACGACGAGGGTGTGAAAGCGCGACGGGTAGATGTGGTGAAGGACGGAGTGTTGAAAAACTTTCTGATGTCCCGCTCTCCGATCGCCGGGTTTGACCATTCGAACGGCCACGGCCGCGCCCAGCCGGGCTTCGCGCCCGTTGCCCGTCAGTCTAACCTCGTCGTGACCACCTCGAACCCGGTCGCTCCTGGTGAGCTCAAGAAAATGCTCCTCGCGGAAATCAAGCGGCAAAACAAGCCCTTCGGGTTGATGTTCGACGACATCGAAGGCGGTTTCACGATGACCCAACGGTTCATCCCCAACGCTTTCACCGTACTTCCGGTCATGGTTTACAGGGTGTACCCCGACGGCAGGCAAGAGCTGGTGCGTGGCGTGGACTTGATCGGCACCCCCCTCACCGTTTTCAGCAAGATTGTAGCCGCCGATGCTAACGTCCAGGTGTTCAACGGCGTTTGTGGGGCGGAGTCCGGGTGGGTACCGGTGTCGGCGTCGTCGCCGGACATCCTGGTCTCGCAAATCGAGGTGCAGAAGAAGGAGAAGTCGCAGGAACGGCCGCCGATTCTCCCGCCTCCCGGAGCGGCAGGTCCAGGGGCGCCGCGATGAGGGGCGGGGGACGAAGCTGGGGCGCTGCCTTGGCGTTCTTGTTGTGCTCCGCCGGAGTCGGTGCCATGGTCGCCGAACAAAACTCGCTGGCGGAGGCGAAGGGGCCGGAGGACACGGTAGTCCGCGCGATGCGCGACGAACTGGCGCGGTCAATGGCAGGACTCCGGCTCGGCGAGCTCGATCGGCCCTATTTCATCGCTTACGGCGTGCGCGAGGCTCGGAGTATGGAGGTCTCCGCCACCTGCGACAGCTTACTGGCCAGCAGCGACAGTGACACTGTTCGCACCTTTGCCGCTCAAGTGCGCGTGGGTGACTACGCCCTCGACAATAGTAATTTTCTCTCCATGCCATCGTTCTCTCTGGGCACCATTCAACCTCAGTTCGGGTTCAACGAGCTACCGATTGACGATGACTACCTGGAAATTCGCCGCCAGATGTGGCTGGCCACCGATGGCGCCTACAAACAGGCCCTCGAGCAGCTTGCGCAGAAGAAGGCGGCGTTGCAGAACAGCACGCGAGTGGAGAACCTCCCCGACTTTTCGCGGGAGAGCCCCACGCAGACCACCGAAATCGAGCCGCCGATCGAGATGAAACGCTCCGATGCCGAGGCGCTGGTCCGTCAGCTGTCGAAGGCGTTGGGCACTCTGCCGGGCCTGCAGACTTCAATGGTCCGTTTGTCGGTGGCCAACGGCCGCAGCCTCTACTTGAACAGCGAGGGCACGTTTTACGAGAAATCGCAGCCCCTGATTGCGCTATCGGCGGCCGCCTCGACACAAGCGATGGACGGTATGAGGCTTGGGGATTCGGTTTCCTTTTACGCCAGGTCCCTTGGAGGATTGCCTCCGCGGGACCAAATCGCGTCCCGCACGGAAGAGATGGCGCGGCGGCTCACCGCTCTCCGCGATGCGCCCCTGCTCGACCGGTATAATGGCCCGGCGCTTTTCGAGGGCCGCGCCGCCGCCGAGATATTCGGAGAAGAATTCGCTCCGGCTCTGATCGGAAGGCGTAAACCCGTCTCCGGCACTTCGGAAATGGATGCGGTCATGGCGCAATTCGGCCGACTGCAGGCACCCTCCTTTGCCGGCAGTATTGGCTCACGCGTACTACCCGATTTTCTGAGCGTTGTGGATGATCCAACCCTTGCGGCCTATGGCCAGGAACCTTTGCTTGGCGGATATAAAGTGGACGATGAGGGGGTGCCCGCGCATGAAACCCGGCTGGTCGAGAGCGGTATCCTGAGGACGTTCCTGACCGACCGCACGCCAGTGGATGGAGTGGGGCGGAGCACCGGTAATCGCCGCGGAACGGGGGCAATCCCCAGCAACCTGCTGGTCCAAGTCAGCGCCGGTCTCGGGGAAACGGAGCTGCGCAGCCGGCTGCTGGAACTGGTCAAGAAGCGCGGCCTCGAGTACGGGATTGTCGTGAGCGAACTCGGTAGCAGTTCCGGAACGTCCATGGGAGAGCAGGCACTGGCCATGATTTCGACGATGACCGGCCAGGCGGCTGAGGGCAGGGGCGTACTGGTCGCCTACAAGGTGTACCCTGATGGCCATGAGGAATCGATCCGCGGCGCTCGTCTTTCGGGGATGAGTCCGGAATCTTTCAAGGACATTGTTGCCGCATCGAAGGCGGCGACCGTGTTCCACAGCGCCCAAATGCCGCGCTTCGATTTCAGCAGCTCTTTCTTCATGTCGCTTGGCGCTGAAATGGGAGGCTCTCCATCCCTTCCGATGGTTTCCTACGTTGTCCCCTCATTGCTCTTCGAGGACTTGAGCCTGACCAAGCCTTCAGGGGAAACGCCCAGGCCTCCCTTCAGCAACCCCCCACCGTGCGCCCAATAGGCCGCTCGCTCGATAAGATCGACGCAACCACTTGCGGGCCAGGCCTCCCCTTCCCCTTCGCCGGAGCCGCGGGTTAACTCGCCTCAAACCGGGCAATGAGGTTTCGATGCAGACGCGGGTGAAGGTGTTGAGGCCCAGAATCGCCTGGCAGGGATTACCGTGGAGGTAAACTGGCAGGGGTACCTAAAAGGTAAACTATCCCGAATTGGCACACCCGCCCCCCAACCCACCCCGCTACAATGGCCAAACCGGTGGAGGTGATCGATCATGTCCCAAATGCCAGTTGTGATCGTCGTCGTGCTGGCGGTTTTCGCGGCCTGGATCCTGGGCGCGTGGCTGCGCGGCGGGGCGCCGGGCAGCCAGAATGTGGATTCGGTGCGTGAGGACATGCAGCGCCTGCTGACCACCCAGGCACAGGGAATCGCCGTGCAGATGGGCCAGCTCAACCAGGTGGTGACGCACCAACTGGGCGAAGTGAAGCAGGAATTGTCGCAGGCGGTGACGAACGCCTTGAGAATCTCGAGCGACACCCAGCGGGACGTGACCGCGCAACTGCGGAGCTCGACCGACGCCCTCACCGTTCTGACCAAGCATCTGGGGGAAGTGCAGCAATCGGGCACGGAGCTGACCCAGGCGGCCAAGTCGCTCCAGGCGGTACTGGGCGGTCCGAAAGCGCACGGCTCGCTGGGGGAAGTGGCGCTCGAGAGCCTGCTGGGGGACGCCCTGCCGGGCGGCAGCTATGAGTTGCAACACCGGTTCTCCACCGGAGCCGTGGCCGACGCCGTCGTGCGCGCCGGGAAGAAGCTCATCAGCATCGACGCGAAATTTCCCCTTGACGCCTATCGGCGAATGGCGGAGAGCGAGGCGGCGGTTCCCGGCGAATTCGCCCAGGCGCTGCGCGCCCACGTGGATGCCGTGTCCTCGCAACTGATCGTTCCCGCCGAACGCACCCTGGACATCGCCTTGCTGTTCGTACCGTCGGAAAGCGCTTACTCCGATACGCTCGCTTGCGCCGACGACAAAGGCCGGCTGGAGGATTACTGCCGGTCGAAAGGCGTTCTGCCGGTATCTCCCAACACTCTTCACGCCTACCTGAGCACGATCCTGGTGGGGCTGAAGGGTTTCGAGTTCGAAGAGAACGCCCGGCGGATGCTTGAGAGTGTGCAGGGGCTGAAGAAAGACTTCGATGACTTCGCCGATGTGCACGTGAAGCTCGGCCGCCAACTCCAAAATTCCCGCCAGACGTATGACGAGGCCGACCGCAGGCTTGGCCGCGTAAGGAGCACCCTGGCGGAAACGGCAACACAAGGCGCGCCGGTAGCAGAAGCCGCACCCCCGACGGAAGCGCCCCAGCCCGAGGAAGCCGCAGTGCTCGCCCCGGCATCTGCGTCGAACAACGGCGCGTAAGCCACCCAACCGCACGACAGGTCCTCATCTCTGTCGCCGCCAAGTCGCTCCGTTATTCCGGAGCGGCAAGCCCGCGCCGACGTACGGCCGCGGCGGACTCATTCCGTTGACTTGCTCGCATCCGGCAGCCTAACATTTGCCCCCCATGCCGGACGCACGACTTCCCATCGGCCGCATGCCGTGAAATCGATTTTGAGAGCGCGCCGCCGGCAGGAGCGAATGGGGACCCCGGCTTTGCCCGCCGTCGCTGCCTGCGTGGAACTCGCCGTCCTGCTCCTGGTGGCTGCGCCGGCGGTCTCACCACTGCGCGCGCAAGCGGCCAGGAACCCGCTTGCCGGTAACGCCGCCGCCATTCGCGAGGGTGCCTCCCAATTCCGGTTGAATTGCGCCATGTGTCATGGCCTGGATGCGCGGGGAGGCAGCCGCGGGCCGGACCTCACTCGAGGAGTGTGGACGCACGGAGCGAGCGACCCGGAGATTTTCCGGACGATCACCCAAGGGGTGCAGGGAACGCTGATGCCCGCCAACGACCTGACCGACACGGAAACGTGGGAGGTGATTGCCTATCTGCGAAGCCTCGCGGCCGCAACCGGGCCGGCGGTGCGCGGGGACCCGGCCGCGGGTGAAAAGCTCTTCTTCGGCGACGCGAATTGTTCGCTCTGCCACATGATCGGCGGCAAAGGCGGCCGGCTGGGGCCCGACTTGTCGCGGGTGGGGAGCGCCCGCTCGCCCGCCTATCTGCTGGCGAAGATACGGGATCCCGGCATCGGGCTGGCCGCCGGACTGATGGAACCCTACAAGGAATGGCCACTCGAGTACGAGACCGTGACCGTCGTCACCCGGGACGGCCAGAAGATCCTCGGCGTGCTGCGCAACGAAGACGCCTTCGCCCTCCAGATGATGGACACCGCCGAGCAAATCCACTTGTACCGGAAAAGCGATATCGAGCGGGTGGCGCGCGAGCCGCGGTCGTTGATGCCTGCCTACGGCGAAGAGCTGCTGAGCGATCGGCAATTGGGCGACTTGGTGGCTTATCTGGAGACTCTCCGCGGGGAGCGGGCCGAAGGGAAGGGGAAATGAAGCTGCGACTTTATCTGCTCGCCGCCAGCCTCGGTTGCGGGTGCGCGGCTGCCGCCCGCGCCCAGGTGAGCTACCGCCAAATCCTCGAAGCGCCTCAGCGGCCGGATAACTGGCTGACGTATTCCGGAGATTATTCGGGAAAGCGCTACAGCGCGCTCGACCAGGTGAATGCCGCGAACGTGGCACGGCTTGCGGCCGCCTGGGTGTTTCAGACCGCCGTCGACGGCAAATTCGAAGCCACGCCGCTGGTGATCGACGGCGTGATGTACGCCACCGGCCCCGAAGACAACGCCTGGGCGCTCGACGCGCGCACCGGCCGCACCCTCTGGCATTACCAGCGACCGCTTCCGGTGAAGATACCGGCGTGCTGCGGCCGGGTGAATCGCGGCTTTGCCGCGCTCGGCAACAAGTTGTTCATGGCCACCCTCGACGGGCGCGTCGTGGCGCTCGATGCGAAGACCGGGAACGTGATCTGGGACGTCGCCGCCGCCGATTCGCAAAAGGGCTACACGTTTACCGTCGCCCCGCTGGCGGTAAAAGACAAAGTGGTGGTGGGCATCTCCGGCGGGGAATACGGCGTGCGAGGATTCGTCGACGCCTACGACGCCGAAACCGGCCGGCGCGCGTGGCGCTTCTACACCGTTCCTGGCCCCGGCGAGCCCGGGCACGAGACGTGGGCGGGAGATTCCTGGCAGAGGGGCGGGGCCCCGGCGTGGATCACCGGCAGCTACGATCCCGAGCTGAATCTAGTCTACTGGCCGACCGGGAATCCTTCTCCCTCCGACGACACATCCGAGCGAGCGGGCGACAATCTCTACAGCAATTCGGTGCTGGCGCTCGACGCCGACACTGGAAAGCTGCGCTGGTATTTCCAGTTCACCCCCAACGACGCTCACGATTGGGACGCCACCCAGGTGCCGGTGCTGCTCGACATGAATCTCGGCGGCCGGCCTCGTAAGCTGCTGGCACTGGCGAATCGGAACGGGTTCTTTTACCTGCTCGATCGCACGAGCGGCCAATTCCTCCTCGCTAGGCCCTTCGCGCACGTCACCTGGGCCAGCGGGGTGGGGCCGGACGGCAAGCCGCAGGTGCTCCCGGGCACCGCTCCCACCAAGGAGGGCACCGTCGTCTGTCCCGGCGCGGAGGGAGCGACGAATTGGATGTCGCCTTCCTACAGCCCGCAGACGAACCTGTTTTACGTGGCTGCCCGCGAGCAGTGCGACGTTTTCACCGCGTCTCCCCAGCCGTTTCATCCCGGCCGCCCGTACATCGGGAGCGTTTACTTCAAGCCCGACGACCAGCCGGCCTGGGGCGCCTTGCGCGCTCTCGACCCGGCGACCGGTCAGATCCGGTGGGAATTCAAGTACCTGACGCCGCCATGGGGGGGAGCGCTATCGACCGCAGGCGGTTTGGTGTTCGCCGGAGACATGGAGGGATACCTGGTGGCCTACGATGCGGGGACGGGAAAGCCGCTGTGGCACTTCGAAACCGGCTCGCCCGTCTATTCCGCTCCGATGAGCTACGCGATCGACGGCAAGCAATACATCGTCGTGGCTTCGGGCAACGCCCTGTTCGCGTTCGCCTTGCCGTAAGCAAGCGCCTACGACCAGGAAAGCGCCGCCCGTGGCGGCCGGTGCTGCGGCTACATCTTCTCCGGGGCGGCGATACCCAGCAGATCGAGCGCGGCGACCAACTGGCGCTCGACGAGCGCGGTCATCTCGACGAGGAAGGCTTTCCGGCCGGAATCGGGTTCCGACAGGATATGGTGCCGGTGGTAGAAGACGTTGAACGCCTGCGCCAGTTGGAACGCGAACTTGGCCACCACCGCTGGCTCCTGCGAAGCGAGCGACGCGGCGGCGCTGCTGCCGAGCGAGCCTGCCAGCAGAATCAATTCCCAGAATTCGTCGCCTTCGGGCGAGCGGAGCAGCGCGGCGCGCTGGCCGGCGGAGGCCAGCGCATCCGGGCGATCGAGCGGGAAGCAAGGGTCCTGCGCGGCGAGTTTGCGGAAGATATTCCGCGCTCGCACCACCGCGTATTGAACGTAGGGGCCGGTTTCGCCCTCGAAGCTGAGCGCGTCGTGGAAATCGAAGGCGATGACGGTGTTGCGGGCGTATTTCAGCAGGAAATAGCGCAGCGCTCCGAGCGCGATGACGCGGGCGATCTCGGCGCGAGCGGCGGCGGGCTCCTCCGGATGCCGCTGGTCGACTTCGGCGCGGGCGGCGGCTTCCAGTTTGTCGACCAAATCGTCAGCTTTCACCCCCAGCCCTCGCCGCCCGCTCACTTCGACGTAAGGCCTTCCGGCGTCCTCGGGCGGCAGGTCGTAGCCCAATTCGGAGGCGCAACGCGGCGTCAGCGCCACCATTTCGTAGGAGAAGTGGATGGAATGGGCGGCGGCGTCGTGGAAGCCGAGCGCGTCGAGCGCGGCGGAAACCACGTTTTGCAGGTAAGCCTGGCGGGAATCGATGACGTTGTACACCTCGGCGGCATGGCCGAAATCCGGCGCGCCGGATTCGCCATCGGCCGCGGTGGTGGTCCAGACGGTGTGTCCGCCGGGGTAACCGAAGAACCGCCGATAGCGAAAGTCCAGTCCCAGCAAGCCGAATTTCCACAACTGATAGGCGATGTCCTTGCCGACGTAGGTGACCGTGCCGTTCGAGCGCACGATCACCTTCGCTTCAGCTTCCTCGCCGGCTTCAGCGGGCGCGCCGGCCAAAGCCATCACCCAGCAGCCGGCGTACTTGCCCGAGGACGGCCGGGTAATGACGCCGCGTTCGGCCATTTGCCCGAACGCCGCTTCCCAGAATTTCAGCCGAAGGATGTCGCTTTCCCGCGCCAGCAAGTCGTACTGCACGCCCAGCCGCTGCATCGTGCGGAGGTGGCAGCGGAGGATGGCGGTGGAAACGATTTCCGCGGTTTCCGCTTCGGCGCCGTGGCCGTCCTCGATGGCGCGAAGCGTGCTCGCCCGCAGCCCGAGGCGGGCCCTGTCGGCTTCGAGGTATTCGGTGACCCGGGCATACAGGTCCCAGCACAGAAAATCGAATCGCGGCTCGGCGGCCAACGCGCGCACCTCGGCGGGAGTTTTTTGCTCCAGATGCAGGAAGCCGAGCACGACGTCGGCCACCTGGACGCCGGTATTGTCGATGTAGTTCTGCACCTGCACTCGCCGCCCGGCGAGCCGGACCAACCGCACGAAGGTGTCGCCCAGCGCCGCATTGCGCAGGTGTCCGATGTGGGCCGCTTTGTTGGGATTGATGCTGGTGTGCTCGATGATGGTTTTGGCGGCGCCCTCGCCGGCTTCGGGCGGCGGCTGGCGGCTCGAACCGAGCGCCAGGGCGAGGAAATCCGCCCGGCCGAGAAACGCGTTCAGGTATCCGCCTCCGGCGGGCTCCAGCCGCGCGACGCCCTCGATCGGGCCGAGTTCGGCGGCGATTTCCTGGGCGATTTGCCGCGGCGCTCGCCGCAGGCGCTTGGCCAGCTCGAATGCCACCGGGGTGGCCAGCTCGCCCATCTCGAGACGCGGCGGCCGCTCGACCACCACCGGCAAGTCGACCTGGTAGCGCCGGCGCAGGAACGCCTCAATCGCATCGCGGAACCGCGCCTCGAGGAGGTGATACACGCTGGCCTATTTCAACCGGGCGCCGGGAGGCACGTCTTCGGTGAATGAGCAGAGAACCGGGCCGCCGTCGGGCCGAGTGGCGGCGACGATCATCCCGTTCGACTCGAGTCCACGCAATTTCCGCGGCTCCAGATTCGCCACGATCACCACTTTGCGCCCCACCAATTGCTCCGGCTGATACATCCCGGCGATACCCGCCACCACCTGCCGCTCTTCCGCTCCGATGTCCACCACCAACCTCATCAGGCGGTCGGTACCGGCGACGCGCTCCGCCGTTTTCACCTGGCCGACGCGCATATCGACTTTCGCGAATTCTTCAATCGAAATCCGCGGGGCCGGGCCCGCCGCGGGCTGGGTGGCAGCCGGCGCCGGAGCCGCCGAGGATGCAGGCCCGGCGCTCGCGGCGGGCTGGGCCGGGGCGGATGCGGGCGGGCGAATTTCGTTTTCCATGGTTTCGATCCTTTCCACCGCTTGATGTTTATCCAGTCGCGGGAAGACGGCTTCGGCGCGGGCAACGCGCGTTCCCGGCCGCAGGCCGCCCCACGCGAGCAAATCGATTCGGCAGTTCTCGGGCGAGCCTTCTTGGCCGAGCTGGCGCCATATTTTCGCCGCCGCTTCCGGCAGCACCGGGGCCAGCAGCGCCGCCAGCACCCGCAGGCTTTCGGCGGCGGCGTAGAGCACCGAGGCGAGCCGGTCGCGCTGCGCGGGATCCTCGGCCAGGACCCAGGGCGCGGTTTCGACCAGGTATTGGTTCACCCGCGCCACCAGCACCCAAACCGCTTCCAGGGCTCGGGAAAAGGCGAGCTGGCCGAATGCCTCGCGGAAGCGGGTGACGGTTTCGCCCGCCAGCAGCTCCAGTTCGGCCTCGAGTTCGCCGTTGGCCGCCGAGTCGGGCACGATGCCCTGGCAATAGCGTTCGAGCATTGTCAGCGTCCGGCTGACCAGGTTGCCCAGATCGTTGGCCAGATCGCTGTTGTAGCGGGTGAGCAGGGCTTCGCGGCTGAAATTGCCATCCTGGCCGAACACGACGTCGCGAAGCAGGTAATAGCGCAGCGCGTCGGCGCCGGTCACCTTGACGATGGGCTCGCAATGGGCGACGTTGCCTTTCGATTTGCTCATTTTCTGCTGCTCGAACAGCAGCCAGCCGTGGGCGAAAATCGTTCGCGGCAGCGGCATCTCCGCCGCCATCAGGAACGCCGGCCAATACACGGCGTGGAACCGGATGATTTCCTTGCCGATCATGTGGACGTCGGCGGGCCAGTAGCGGGCGAACTGGCTGCCGGGAGTGTCGCCTTCGGCGAAGCCCACGCCGGTCAGGTAACCGGAAAGGGCGTCGTACCACACGTAAAAGACGTGCTCGGGATCGTCGGGCCAGGGCACGCCCCAATGGATCGCGCGGCGGCTGATGGAGATGTCCTTCAGGCCGGTGGAAACGAAACTGATCACTTCGTTGCGCCGGAAATCCGGCTGGACGAATTCCGGATGCTTCCGGTAAAGATCGAGCAGGCGGTCCTCGAACGCCGACAGCTTGAAGAAATAATTCTCCTCGGCCATCAACTCCGCCGGGCGGCCGCAGGTGGGGCAATTGACGGGGTCGGTGGAATCGCTGACGTAGAGGTTGTCGAAGACGCAGTACCGCCCCTGGTACTCGCCCTTGTAGACGTAGCCGCGGTCGCGAGCGCGCCGGAGCAGGGTTTGCACGGTGCGAACGTGAGCGGGCTCGGTGGTGCGGGTGAAATGGGTGTAGCTGATGCCCAAGTGCTTCCACAAATCCAGGAAGACGGCGCGGTTGCGTTCGACCAATTCCGCCGGGGTGATGCCCTGCGCCGCCGCCGCCCGCTCGATATTCTCGCCATGCTCGTCGGTACCGGTGAAGAAGGCGACGTCCTCGCCGAGCATGCGCCGGAAGCGAGCGACGGCGTCGCAAACCAGGGTGGTGTAGGCGGAGCCTACGTGCGGCCGCGAGTTCGCGTAATAGAGCGGGGTGGTGAGGTAGAACTTGGTCATGACCGGGAGTCCGAATCCGTTTGGCGGCGATAGCCATACATCGCCTCCGCCAGCACCTGTTTGAGCGGCACGCCCTTCCGAGCGGCGATTTGCTGGCAATCCTCGTATTCCGGCGCGGCGTTCAGCACGCGGCCGTTCACCCGCGCCAGTTTCATTCGCACCGGCCCGAAAGCGGTTTCCACCGTCACCCATTCGCGCTCGAGCGAGCGGCGCCGCGCCTCGCTCACCCGCACGCCCAGAGTGGTGGTTTCCCGGAAAAGCAGCTCGACCAGCCCCTCGACAGCCTCCGGCTTCGCCAGCACCGTCACCAATTGCCCCGGGCGGTTCTTTTTCATCTGCGCCGGGGTCGAAAACACGTCCAGCGCCCCCGCTTCCATCGCCCGCTCGGCGAAGTAACCGTAGAGTTGCGGGTTCATGTCGTCGACGTTCGCTTCAATCACCGCGATGGTTTCGTTCCAGCCGGCTTCGCTCGTGGCGCGTTCGCCCAGGAACAGCCGCAGCAAGTTGGGCTGCTGGGCCAGATCGGCCGCGCCGGCGCCCCAGCCCACCGCTTTCACCGTCATCGGCGGCATCGGGCCCGACCGGTTTACCAGCGTCGAAACAATGGCCGCTCCGGTCGGCGTCACCAATTCGCGCTCGATTCCGGAGGAATAACAAGCGAGCCCGCGCACCAACTCGGCGGTGGCCGGCGCGGGCACGGGCAGCATTCCATGTGCGGTTTGCACGCTCCCGGCGCCCAGATTGAGCGGCGAAACGGCAAAATCTTCCACTCCAAGCAGCTCGAAGCCCGCGGCCGCGCCGACGATGTCGATGATCGCGTCCACCGCGCCGACTTCGTGGAAATGCACCCGATCGACCGAGATGCCGTGCACCTTCGCTTCGGCTTCGCCCAGCCGCTGGAAAATCGCTCGAGCGCGGGCGCCGGCCCGCGCCTCGAGGCCGGCTTGCTCGATCAGGTTCAGGATTTCGGCGAGCGAGCGATGCGGGTGATGCTCGTGGGTCTGGACGTTTACCTTGGTTCCCGTGACCGCGCCGCGCCGCACTTTTTCCGCGGAAATCTTCCAGCCCTCCAGCGGCAGGCGGCGCAATTCCGCTTCCAGGCGCTCCAGCTCGACGCCGGCATCCACCAATGCTCCAAGCACCATATCCCCGCTAATGCCGGAAAAACAATCGAAATAGGCTGCTTTCATCGGATTCCTGCTCGGCCGACACGGCTTCAGCGGAGCCGGCGAAGCGGACGGAAAACCAAAATGGTAGCAAAGGGCAGTGGCCGGTGACTAGTGGCGGGTTGGCAGCCGCTCGCAAGTCGACGGGAACAACGCGGGTCTACCCGGATTCCCGGGACGGCCCGCAGGGGGGCGGGAGAATGGCCTATTGGGGGTTCGATGGCGGCGTTTGCTCGCCCGCCGGGTTCGTCGTCACCTCGACCGGCTGCGCCAATTGGAAATTCAGCAGCGTCTCCGAGGGAATCTTCACTTGCTGGCCGTGCCTCGTACCCTGGTACACTGCGCCACCGCCGCCGCCGACTCCCGCGCCGATGGCCGCGCCCTTGCCGCCGCCGGCGATGGCGCCAATGGCTGCTCCAATCGCGGCCCCACCGAGCACGGTAGCGACGCTGCGCTTGCCTCGCGACGTCCCTTTCAAATCGTAATCGTTGCTGACCAGCGGATACGACTTGCCGTTCAATTCCATGCGATAGAGCTGGACGCGTAACTCGCTCTGGCCGCTCAGGCGGCCGGCCGATTGGGCTTGAACCAGCCGGACGTAGACGTCGGTGCCTCGCGGGGCAACCACCTGGCCGCCGATCGCCAGAGGGCTGTCGAGCGAAGCGTGGAAGATTTCGCCGGGATGACTGGTCGCCGAATCGATGGCATCGACCATGCGGATATTCACTGCGGTGCCGGCGGGAATCTCGACTCGCTGGATGGGCGGCGGCTCGGGGGCGGCTGGAGCGGATGGCGGTGGCGTGGCCTCCGGGCCGGGCTGGGTTTCACCCGGCGGCGCGGTTTCGGTAGGCGCGGGTTGCTGTTCCTCCGGCGCCGATTCGGCGCTGCGAGCGGTGCGACGAGTCCTGACGCGCGGACGTAGCGGGGAGGGCGTGATGGCCTCGGGGATCGGCGGTGGAGCGGCGGTACTGGCGACAGTCGCGGGATTGGCTTCGGGCTGCTGAACCGTCATCTCGTCGTTCACCTTATTGACGCCCGGGGTTTCGGCCGTCAATTTGAAAGCTTCATAGCGCGCCGCAACTGAGGGCACTTGGCCGGAAACCGTTGCCACGCCGCCATTGACCGCGACGTTTAATGCCGTTCCTCTTAGTTGCGCATCGGAATACATTCGCGCCTTGACGTCGGTTGTTATCTGACTGTCGGTTCGCGCCCGCGAACACGCGGCTCCCGCCACCGCCAGCAACACCAGCGTTGCCAGCCCCGTCACACGCCTGCCCATCCCACACCTCCGGCAGAAAGGTCCTGCCCTGCTGAACACCGTAAGATGCGCCGATTCCGGCAAATGCTGTCTCGCGGGGGTGCTTCCCCGGGAGCGTGCGCCCCGCCGGACGGCTGTGCTCAAGTATGCAACTTTCCGGCTCGACCAGGGTTGAAATCTCCTGGGGTGGACTGCACGGGCAGGCCGCGGGGTTTTGCTTAGGCCGGATCGAACCATCGGCCATAGCGGGTTCGCCAGGGGACCACTCCGCGCGGTTTCAAGGCTCCTGCCTCCTTTTCCGCGCGGCGGTCTCCTGGCGATGTATCTAAGATGAGGAAGAGCCGAGAGCCTCACAGCAGTCGCGGCTGCCCGGCGATTCCTTTATCAGCGGCGAGCCCTTAGTCCGTTTTGCCCAGCCACCGACGCTGCCCTCCTGCGGGGCGCGTGAATCCTCGAACACAGACTTCCCTCTTCAGGGAGGTGGTGCGGGCGGCGAGCCAAGGCTCGCGCCGTGAAGGACTTCCGCTCCCCGTTTCGCTCCCTGGCCCTCCGCCGGCCGATGGGGAGGCGCGGGAACATGCGAATAGGGTTTCGGAGCGTTTTTGGCAGGCAACCTTCCCGCCGGATGCCCGCTTCTGTTTTCAGGTATGGTTCAAACCGGGCAGATAAGCCAAACCAATCGGCAATGCGAGGGAAAGCTATGCGATCCAGGCGATCCTGGTTGACGATGCTGGTGATTTCCGCCGTGGCGGCGATGAGCGCTTGCGGCTCGAGCATGACGAGTTCATCTTCGAACAACCTCTCCCACGGCACGATGGTGCTCATGGGGACGGATTTCCCAACACTCTCCAACGTCGTATCCTTTCAAGCTCCCATCAGCGGGATCACCGTTTCCGGCAACGGCACCGGCAACGTCGCAGTGATGAACGCGCCCGCGACAATCGATTTCGCAACGTTGGTGGGTTTGCAGACCCTGATCGACGTGCAGCCTGTGACCGCCGGGAACTATACCTCGGCTACCATCACCTTCGGCGCGAACCCGACGCTCAGCATCCTGGATACGACCGTCAGCCCTCCCAAGATCACTACTCTCAACGCCCATTTCAGCGCGATGAGCGTCACCGTGAACTTTCCCAACGAGGAAACCGAGGACGTGACCCCGTCGAAGGTGCTGGGCATGATTCTCGATTTCCGGCTGGACAAATCGATTCCCGTCGACGCTTCCGGCAACATCGTGGTGAGCGGCGGGACGGTTACAGTGACGCCGGTGATCCGGATCCGCCTGCTCAACGCCGACCGCGACCGATTCGAGGTCGACGAGCTGCGCGGCGGAGTGGTGAGCGTGGGCGGGAGCGGCACCTTCGTCATCCAGACGTCGCGAGGCCAGCAAATCACCGTCAGCACCGATTCCAACACCCAATTCGAGCCTTCGGGCCAGAGCTTCTCCACGCTTTCAGCCAACGACATCGTGGAAATCGAGGAGGGCGACCTGGATCCCTCGACCCTGATGGTGAAAGCCAAGGAAGTCGAGGTTTTCCCCGATAAATTCGTGGTGAGCGGGCTGGTGACGTTCGCCAATCCGGCGGCGAAGTCGGGTTCGACCATCTGCTCCGAAACGGTGAGCCTGCTGGTCCGCGACGCGCTGCCCGGCGGCATCAGCTCGTCCTTCCCGGCCAATCAGATCGCCAGCATCAGCCTGACGGGCAGCGAGAAATTCTTCATTCATCACCAGGATTTCCTCAGCGCTTTCAACCAGTTGAGCTTCAATTCCTGCTCCCTGGTGCCGGGACAAGCGCTGACGATCGGCGGCGCGCTCAGCGGCGGCAGCACGCTCACCGCCGCGGACGTGGGCCTGGGCACGGAAGGTTTCGCCGGCACGGCAGCCACCGGCCTGGCGGGCAACGCCACGTTTGCGTTCAACGCGCAGGGACTGGCGGGAGTGCTGCTGCCGGGTCCGGTGACCGTGCAAGTGCTCCAACTCACCGATTTCGACACCGAGTTGGAGAACCTGACCGATTTCACCAACATCACCGCGGGCACCCAACTTCACTTGTCAGGCCTGGTGTTGTTCAATACCTCTGCGAACACCGCCAACGTCCTGGCGCTGCGCCTGGTCCAGCCCGAGGACTGACGAGTTCGCCGGAGCGCCTCGCCGGGCGCTCGCGTAAATTATTGCCTCCGTTCTCCCGCGCGGCGATACCTCCGGCGGAGCGATTCAGGGAAGAGGGGACTTTCCGGGTTTTCGGGAGCGCGTGAGGCTCAGTCGCACACCGGGCAGCCGCACAACCGTTCCAGCACGCCGGCCGGCGACCGTTCCGGCTCGAGCATCGCCTGCCGCCCGACCAGGAAGGTTTGTTCGAGAGCGTACCGGCCGCTCAGCACAGCGTGGCTGACCATGTCGGTGTACACCATCCACACCGCGCCGGGAGGGAATTCCCAGCGCCGCTTTTCGCAGCCGCTCTGGAACGGCTCGTTTTCCTTCAGCCAGTTGTGGAATCGCATCATGAACCGGTCGTAGGGCGAGCGCACCACCAGGCCCAGCGTGCGGCCCAAATCCCGAATCGACCGCCGCGGCCGGCTCCGCGCCGCCCGGCGGATATCCGCCAATCCGGCGGCGGGGCCGTACCGCGTGGCCAGCGGGTCGAAGGTTTCCGAGGTGATCCACACGCGCGGCTGGGTGGGGTTCAGGTTCACGAAAAAGCGCAAAATGCGGTCTCCGTTGGTGGGACGGGTGGGGAAGGCGTCGGTGTGCAGCAAATCGTTTCGCGCCCGCCGGCGCAGCGCCCGCCCCTGCTCCTCGATGGGACGGAAACTAGCGAAGTCCAGCCGGATGCCGCCGCTATAAGGCGCGAGGGTTTCGTTCACGAACCGCTCCGCTTGGCTCGAAAATCGCCGCAGGACTTGCTGCAGGGTATCCACATCGGCCGGTTGAGCAGCCTCGTAGCCGGTCAGCCGGCCGGCCAGCGGCCGGTAAGCGATGTTCTTGTGATAGCCGGCGGAGGTTTGTCGCTGGTGGAGGAGGAATTCGCTGTCTTCAGCCGGCAGGGGAAACGCTTGGGAAGGGACCAGCAGAACGTTGCCGCGCTCGAGTTGCCCGGCACACCAGCGGCCGTAAGCCTCGCCGCCCGCGAAATTCTCGCGGCGGCCGTTGACCACGGCGGTGAATCCTTCTCGCTCTGGCTCGACGGGCCTCAAGTGTTCCCTTCTCACGCAGGGAAGAGCAGCCGGGGCAGCGAAGCCCGCGGGCGGAGGAACGGCGCGGCGCCGGCTCGACCGCGCGCTAGGTCGCCTTCCCGCAGCACTTCTTGTATTTCTTTCCCGAGCCGCAGGGGCAAGGCTCGTTTCTGCCGATTTTCAGCCCGGTGCGCACCGGCCGGGGCGCTTCCGCCTCCTGCCCCGCTCCCGCCGATAATTGCATTTCCTGCTGCTGACGCCGCTGGCGCCGCTCGATTCGCTCGGCCTGTTCCTGGGGTTTGGCGGGTTGCATGAGGAAGAGGAAGCGAACGGTTTCGGTATCCAGCCGGTTCATCATGTCCTCGAACAGGGTGAACGCCTCTTTCTTGAATTCCACCAGCGGGTCTTTCTGCCCGTAGCCGCGCAACCCGATGCCCTCTTTCAGGTGGTCCAGGGTGAGTAGGTGGTCCTTCCACTGGCCGTCGACGATGTCGAGGATGATGTGGCGTTCGAGCCAGCGCATCATTTCGGCCCCGAACAACTTTTCCTTCTCCTCGTACTTGGCGCGGATTCGCTCGACGAGGTTCTCCTCGAGGTCGGCTCGGCCGGTCTCCTCGAGCTTGGGAATGGCGGTTTTGAGGTCGATACCGAACTGGTTCAGCGCCTCGTTGGCCAGTTGCGGCAGGTCCCACTTCGTCGGGTGCTCGTTGCGCGGGGCGTGCAGCGCCGCCATTTCGCGGGCGATGTCCTCGGCCACCGAGAGCACGTACTCCTTCTGGTCCTTTCCTTCGAGGATGGCCCGGCGGATGGAATAGATGGTTTCCCGCTGTTTGTTCATCACATCGTCGTATTCCAGCAGGTGCTTGCGGGCTTCGAAGTTCTGCGCTTCCACCGCTTTCTGGGCGTTTTCGATGCGCTTGCTGATCAGCTTCGATTCGATCGGGATGCCTTCCTTCATGCCCAGCCGCCACATGAGCGCCTTGATGCGCTCGCCGCCGAAAATCCGCAGCAGGTCGTCCTCGAGCGACATGAAGAACCGCGACGAGCCCGGGTCGCCCTGGCGGCCGGCGCGGCCGCGCAACTGGTTGTCGATGCGCCGGGCCTCGTGTCTTTCGGTTCCCAGGACGTGCAGGCCGCCCATCGCTACCACCTCGTCGTGCTCGGCGCGGCATTCGGCGGCGTATTGGTCGAAGATCGGCGTCCAGTGTTCCCGGGGCACCTGGTAAACCCGGCCTTCGTGCTGGAACAAAATCGTGTTGCTCGCCTCCCCCTCGGCGCCCACTAGCGGCCCGGCCGCCGCATAGGGCGACGCCAGCTTGTTTTTCAGGCAGTGTTCCCGGGTGAGGAAGTCGGGGTGGCCACCGAGCAGGATGTCGGTACCCCGGCCGGCCATGTTGGTTGCGACGGTGATCGCGCCCTTCCTTCCCGCCTGAGCGATCACTTTCGCTTCCCGCTCGTGCGCCTTGGCGTTGAGCACCTGGTGGGGGATCCCCGCTCGCCTCAGGAGCTCCGCCAGCTTCTCCGATTTCTCGATGGAGATCGTGCCGAGCAGCACCGGCTGGCCGCTTTCCCAGAGCTGGCGAATGCCCCAGGCCTTGGTGCCGTCCTCCTGGAGGATGCCGTCGACCACCGCTTCCCACTTCTCCCTTTCGGTGCGGTAGACGACGTCCGGGCTTTGGTGCCGGATCAGCGGCTTGTTGGTCGGCGCCACCATCACTTCCAGCCCGTAAATCTTCCGGAATTCGGTCGCCTCGGTTTCGGCCGTTCCGGTCATCCCCGAGAGTTTCTTGTACATCCGGAAATAATTCTGGAAGGTGATGGTGGCGAGCGTCTGGTTTTCCCGCTCGATTTTCACCCCTTCCTTGGCTTCGATGGCCTGGTGCAGGCCGTCGGACCAGCGCCGGCCGGGCATCTCGCGGCCGGTGAACTCGTCGATGATGACGACTTCGGTGTTTTTCACCACGTAATCGACGTCCCGCTTGAACAGCACGTGGGCCCGCAGGGCCTGGTAGACGTGGTGGATGGTTTCAATATTCTCGGGATCGTACAGGTTCTCGAAACCGAGCAGCCGCTCGCACTTCGACACTCCTTCCTCGGTCAGGGTGACGGTGCGGTGCTTTTCCTCGACGGTGTAGTCGATGTCCCGGATCAGCTTGGGGATCATCTTGTCGATCCGGTAATACTTTTCCGTCGACTCCTCCGCCGGGCCGGAGATGATCAGCGGCGTGCGGGCTTCGTCGATCAGGATCGAGTCGACTTCGTCGACGATGCCGAAATGGTGGCCGCGCTGAACGCAATCGTTCAGGTCGTACTTCATGTTGTCGCGGAGATAATCGAACCCGAACTCGTTGTTGGTGCCGTAGGTGATGTCCGCGCCGTAGGCAATCTTGCGCTGGGCGTCGTCCAGGTCGTGGGTGATCACGCCGACGCTCAGGCCCAGCGTTTTGTAGATGGGCGACATCCACTCGGCGTCGCGCCGCGCCAGGTAGTCGTTGACGGTGACGATGTGGACTCCGCGTCCCGCCAGTGAGTTCAAGCACGCCGGCAGGGTGGCCACCAGCGTCTTGCCTTCGCCGGTCTTCATTTCGGCGATCTTGCCCTGGTGCAGCACCATTCCTCCGATCAACTGCACGTCGAAATGGCGCATGTTCAGTTTCCGCCGCCCCGCCTCCCGCACCACCGCGAATACCGGCTCGAGATAATCATCCAGTACGTCCTGCAACTGGTGGATCCACTCGCGGGTGTTGGTGGGAACGTCCTTCATCCGTGCGGCGATTTGCGCCCGGATGTCGTCGGTCCTGGCCCGCAACTGCTCGTCGCTCTGCGCCTGCATCTCCGGCTCGAGCGCGTTGATGCGGTCCACCCGCGGCTGCAGCTTCTTGATTCGGCGTTCGTGCTTGGTACCGACGAAGAACGCGACGAAACGTTCGCCTAGCGCCTCAAAATCCATGGTCTCTTCGATTGTTCCCGTAACCGGACGCGTGTGCCAGGGTGCGGTCGCGGCAGGGCGTTTCCCGGCAGGCTCGATTCCACTGCAAAATTATAGTACATCGCCGCCGCAGCCCGCGGCAAAGCCCCGGCGCCGTCGGCGGCCAGCGCCTTTGCCCGCGCTTTCAGGATTTTTCGCTGGTGGGCTCCCAGCGCCAGGCGGAGGGCGCCTCGCGGGCCAGTTCTTCCAGTTTCGCGCGTGCGGCGGCGATTTCCGCTTCCACTGTGGCAGCCATTTCTCCCAGAAGGTCCCGTCCCTCGGTGGCGGTTTCGGCGGCTTTCACCTTCAGTTGAAACAAGTCGGAATACATGGTTTGCCGGATTTCCCGCTCGATGTCCGCCAGCCTCCCCTTCTGCTGAGCGATTTTACGCACCACCCGCACCAGTTCCGCCGCCGGCCCCTCGCCACGCACCGTCTGAGGGCTGAACTCATACTCTTCAAGGATGGCGCGTAATCGGGTTTCATTTCTCCACTGGTAGGCGCGGTTGGCCTCGGCCATCAGCCGTTCGCGAATCACCCGATCGCCGGCATCGGCGCCCAAGTCGGGGTGAATCCGCTTGGCCACTTCGCGATACAGGCTTTTCAGGGTGGGCGAAACGCCGGAGTCATCTTCCTCGGGAACGGGCTGCCCAGCCGCCGCCTTGGACTTGTTCGCCTGGAGCCGCGCGCGCGCCGCTGCCTCCTGAGCTTGATCCTCTTGAGGGTGGTTGCGCGCGTAAAGCTCGGCCATCTGCGCCTGGATTTCGTCCAGTTCGGCGTAGCGCGCCCCGACGTTGCGGAGGTAGCGCGTTTCGAAGGGGAGCAGCTCGGTTTGAAGATTGGCGAAATAGAGTTCCTTGTCGGCCAGTTCGGCTTCCAGCCGATAGGACTCGGCGAGCTTTCGTTTCAGCTCCTGTTCTTCCGGCGCGCTTCGCGAAAGTTGGCGGTCGCTTTTTCTCGCCAAGCTGGGCACGTTCCGCCTCTGTTTCCCCGGGGAGGGCAGGCCGGGGCAACCGAAAATCCACTCCGGGTTGGCTCGGGCGCCGGCGGGCAGTCGGCTGTTGTCGCCGCCCGGTCCGGGAAGCTCCCGGCGACTCAAGCGCTCGGATGCAAGCGAGCACTCACACAAGGTCTCCGCGTAGGCGCATTGTAGGTCAAGCGGCGCCGGTTGCGTCGCTGGTTTCCATACCGAGTTTTCTAGGCTGCACCTGCGAGCCTGGAACCGGGGAGGCGCGCCCCGGGCCGAGCGAGGAGGGCAAGAAGGATCGAGGCGGATGGGATGGCCCTTTTCGGGGAGCCGCCGCACCGGGGTGACATGGTGCCCGCTCGGTAGAGGAAGGTCCTCGGGCGGGAGCCCGGCACTGCACTTCGGCAGGAGGCGGGGCGCGGTTGCTGCGGCTGCACCCGCGGACTATCATGGTTCGCGGATAGCGCCTCCCGCGGAAGCTGGACTGCGGTCCCCGGCGAAAGGATTCTCCCGAAATGCCTCCATTGACCCGCGAAGCCGTGCTGGAAGCCCTCCGCGCCGTCCACGACCCGGAGCTGAAGAAGGACATCGTATCGCTTGGTCTGGTCAAGCAGGCGGAGGTTGCCGGGAACACGGTTACCCTGACCATCACTCTCACCAAGCCCGCCGTCCCGCACCGTGAATCCATCGAGCGCGACGTTCGCGCGGCGCTCGGCCGGCTGGATGCGGACGAGGTGACGGTGCACTTCACCGCCGCGACTCCGGGCCGGGTGGCGGCGGAGAGGGCGCCGTTACCGGGAGTGAAGCATCTGGTGGCGGTAGCGAGCGGCAAAGGCGGCGTTGGCAAAACCACTGTTGCCGTTAACCTGGCGATTGCCTTGGCGCGCATGGGGTCGGCGGTGGGGTTGCTCGACGCCGATGTCTACGGGCCGAACGTGCCGGTGATGCTGGGCACCACCGCCGAGCCGAAAGCGATTGACGAGCGCACGATCCTGCCGGTCGAGGTCTACGGCGTGAAGATGATCTCGATGGGCCTGTTGAATCCCGGCGATCGCCCGCTGATCTGGCGCGGGCCGATGCTCCATAGCGTGATTCAGCAGTTCCTCCACAGCGTGCGCTGGGGCGAACTCGATGATCTGGTGATCGATCTGCCGCCGGGCACCGGCGACGTGGCGCTGACGCTGGTGCAGTCGGTGCCGCTTTCCGGCGCGGTGATTGTCACCACGCCCTCGGTGGTCGCTCTGGCCGACGTGCGCAAGTCGGTGGAGATGTTTCGTCAGGTGAATGTCGAGATTCTGGGCGTGGTCGAAAACATGAGTTATCTGAACTGTCCGCACTGTTCGAAGCGGGTGGATATTTTCGGCTATGGCGAGGGCCGGCGCATGGCCGAGCGGTTTGGCGTGCCGTTCCTCGGCGAAATCGAAATCGATCCCCAAATCCGCGTCGGCGGCGACACCGGCAAGCCGGTGGCGGCTTTCGGCGAGCAATTCCCCGGCGCCAGGAGCCTGTTCGCGATGGCGCGCCAGGTGGCCGCGCGGCTCGCGGCGGTCCCCGCGGGCGCTCAGGCGCCGGTGGTCCAGATCCTGTAGCCTGGCTGCCCGCAGCGGCGGCTTCCCGCGCTCCCGCGTCGGTTGGCGAACGGGAGCCTGACAACTTTCCGCCGGCCGATGTATTCTTGCGTCGAATTCCAAACCATCCGAGGTCCAGCCGTGATTCGCAGCTATCTTGGCAAGAAGCCTCAAATCGCACCGAGCGCCTACGTCGATCCCGCCGCCACGCTCGTTGGCGACGTCGCGCTCGACGAGGATGCGAGCGTGTGGCCCGGCGCGGTGCTCCGCGGCGACGTTCATTCGATTCGCCTGGGCAAGCGCACCAACATCCAGGACAACGCCGTTTTGCACGGCATGAAGGACCAATTCCCGGTGGTCCTGGGCGACGACGTCACCGTCGGTCATGGCGCGCTGCTCCACGGCTGCACCATCGAATCCCGCTGCCTGATCGGCATGGGCGCGATCATTCTCAACAACGCCCGAATCGGCTCGGGCAGCATCATCGCCGCCGGCACGCTGGTTCCCGAAAGCACCGTCGTTCCCCCCGGCAGCCTCTTCATGGGCCATCCGGGAAAATTCCGCCGGTCGCTCACGGCGGAGGAGCAGACGGGTATCGATGCGTATGCGGCGCGCTACGTCGGCTACAAGAATGCTTATCAGGCGGAAGGCAGTGGCTAGTGGCGAGTGGCTGGTGGCTAGTGAAAGGCGGGGAGACGTTGGCGAAAGTTACGCATTTTAAGGAGCTGCAGATTTGGCAGAAGGGCATGATGTTGGCGCAGCATGTTTACGAGCTTACCCGACACTTTCCTTCGGAAGAGCGTTTCGGCTTGGTTGGCCAGATGCGCCGGGCTGCGGTTTCGGTGCCGTCGAATATCGCCGAGGCCAGGCCCGGCAGGGAACGCGCGAATTTCTCGTGTTTCTCTCTCACGCCTCAGGCTCGCTGGCGGAGATCGAGACGCAATTGCTGCTCGCAGAAAGGTTGCGTTTCGCCGCTGGCGCGGACCTGGCCCCGGCGGTCGGCCTCGTGCACGAGCTGCAGAAAATGATAGCCGCAATGCAGGACAGCCTCCGCAAGCGCCTTTAGGCGTTCTCACTAGCCGCTAGCCACTAGTCACTAGCCACTGGTCGCTTCCGTCCCTTACACTCATTGCCTCATGAGGCTGGCGGGCTGAATGGACTCAGCAAATAAAATCCGCGCCGTTCGCGGCGTGCGCGACATCCTGCCACCCGATACGGCGCTATGGAACTGGTTCGAGCGCGCTGCTCGCGACGTGCTCGAAGCCTACAACTTCCGCGAAATCCGCTTGCCGATCTTCGAGGAAACCGAGTTGTTCGCCCGCTCGGTGGGCGCGGAAACCGATATCGTTTCCAAGGAGATGTACACGTTCACCGATCGTGACGAGACGGCCATCAGTTTGCGGCCCGAGGCGACTGCGTCGGTAGTCCGCGCCTACATCGAACACGGAATGCACACGTGGCCGGGGCTGGTGAAGCTGTACTACTCCGGGCCGATGTTTCGCCGCGAGCGGCCGCAGAAGGGCCGCTATCGCCAGTTCTATCAGATCGGTGCCGAGGTGCTGGGCCCTTCCGACCATCCCGCGATCGACGCCGAGATGATCGAAATGCTCATCGCCCTGATCGAGCGCTGCCGGCTGGATCAATGGGCTTTGCTGGTGAACTCGATTGGCGACCCGCAGTGCCGCCCCGCCTATGTCGCGCTGCTGAAGGATGAGCTGCGGAAGGTCAAAGACCGCCTGGGGCCCGACAGCCAGCGCCGCATCGACACCAATCCTCTGCGCGTGCTCGATTCCAAGTTGCCGGAAGAGCAGGCCGTCATCGAAGCCCTGCCCCGAATCACCGATCACCTGTGCAAGGGCTGCCGGGCGCATTTCGTCGAGCTGCGCCGCCAACTCGATCTTCGCTCGGTTCCCTACCGGCACGAGCCGCGGCTGGTGCGCGGGCTCGACTACTACGTGCGCACCACATTCGAAATCACCAGTCCCCACCTCGGCGCGCAGAATGCGCTCGCCGGCGGGGGCCGCTACGACGGTTTGGCGGAACTGCTCGGTGGGCCGCCGGCGAAGGGAGTCGGCTTCGCTCTGGGCGAGGACCGCTTCATCGAGGTCATCCAGGCCGGCGGACAGATCGACGTTGCCCGCCCGCTCGATGCCTTCATCGTCTGGATGGGCCAGCCGGCCTATCCGGCGGCGGCGCGGCTCGCGCGCCGGCTCCGGCTGGAGGGCCTGTCGATCGAGCTGCCGCCCGAGGAATCGAAACTGAAGAAGGCACTCGGCCTCGCCGAGCGGCTGGGAGCGCAGTTTGCGGTCATCGTGGGTGAAAAGGAAGTGGCTGCGGGTGAATATGCCGTGAAGCGCCTGGCCGACGGCCTGCAGCGCAGCTTGGCGGAGGGCGACGTCGCCGGTTTCGTTAAGTCGTCGGGGAAGGCGGCCAGGCCGGCGGAATCGCCGGCCGCGAAATCCTGAGTCCTTGCCAGAGGAACCATCCGATGCCCGATATGCTGGGAGAATGGAAGCGAACCGACGCTTGCGGCAGCTTGCGCGCCTCCGACGCCGATCGCGAAGTTGTCTTGATGGGCTGGGTGCATCGCCGCCGCGATCACGGCCAGCTCATCTTCATCGATTTGCGCGATCGCAGCGGGATCGCCCAGGTGGTTTTCCACAAGGACCGCGCGCCCGCAGCCCACGCCAAGGCGGAAAGCTTGCGCGCCGAATACGTCGCCGCGGTCAAGGGCCGGGTGGCGCGGCGGGAGAAGCCGAATCCGCAGATCGCGACCGGCGAAGTCGAGGTTCTCGCCGCCGAGCTGCTGCTGTTGAATACCGCGCAGCCGGCGCCGTTCCCGGTGGAAGACGAAGTGAGCGCGAGCGAAGAGACCCGTCTGCGCTACCGCTACATCGATCTCCGGCGGCCCCGGCTCCAGCGCAATATCGCGCTTCGCCATCGCGCAATCTTCGAGATGCGACGCGCCCTGGACGAGCTGGGCTTCTACGAAATCGAAACCCCCATCCTCGCCCGGCCCACGCCGGAAGGCGCTCGCGACTATCTGGTTCCCAGCCGCGTCCATCACGGGCAGTTTTACGCGCTTCCCCAGTCGCCCCAAATCTTCAAGCAGCTGCTCATGATTTCCGGCTTCGACCGCTATTTCCAGATCGCTCGCTGCTTCCGCGACGAGGATTTCCGTGCCGATCGGCAAGCCGAATTCACCCAGCTCGATCTCGAAATGTCGTTTCCGCTCCAGGAAGACGTCTTCGACGCCATCGAGCGCGTGCTCGAGCGGGTATGGGCGGCGGCGGGTTTCCCGATCTCGCGGCCGTTCCGCCGCATGCTTTATCGCGAAGCTCTCGCCCGCTACGGCAGCGACAAGCCCGACCTGCGCTTCGGAATGGAATTGCGTGATGCGACGGCGCATTTCGAGCCGGCGCGCGAAGCGCTCAAGCTCCGGGGCAGCGTGCAGGCGGTCGTCGCGCCCGGCGCGGCGTCGTTTTCGCGCAAGCAGCTTGACGAACTGGCCGAGCAGGGCAAGGTGCTCGGCGCGGCCGCCGTCTATACGGTGAAGGTGGCTGCCGAGGGCGCCAGCTCGCCGCTGGAAAAAACGCTGGGCGCCGCAAGGCTCCGCGAACTCGTTGGCGCCCTGGAAGCGAAACCGGGCGACTTGATCGTAGCGGTCTCCGCGCGCCACGAGCGCAAGGACTACGATCCCGCGCTGCCCATCGCCGGGCAGTTGCGGCTGGGGCTCGCCGAGCGGCTCGGCCTGATTCCGCGGGGCCGCTGGGAATTCACTTGGATCACCGGTTTCCCGCTGTTCGAATGGAGCGAGGGTGAGAAGCGGTGGGTGAGCGCGCAGCATCCGTTCACCGGCGTCGTCGAGGAGACTCTCGACAAACTGGAATCGGCTCCCTGGGAAGTGCGCTCGAAGGGGTACGACCTGGTGGTGAATGGAGTCGAGCTGGGCTCGGGCAGCATCCGTATCCATCGCCAGGATGTCCAGGCGCGGGTGTTCCGCGCCCTGGGGCTGACCGACGACCAGGCGCGGCACCGATTCGGGTTCTTCCTCGAGGCGCTCGCTTACGGCACGCCGCCGCATGGCGGCATCGCGCTGGGGATCGATCGCATGGTGGCGTTGCTGGCGGGCGAGAAATCGATTCGCGAAGTGATTGCCTTCCCCAAAACCACCGCCGCTCAGGACCTGATGGCCGACGCACCGTCAACGGTGGACGCCGGCCAGCTCAACGAACTGGGGCTCATTATTCGGAGCGACTGAATGGGAGAACCGGGGTAGTGACAGTGAAGCCCCGAGAGGGTCGGCTGAGTCTGGCGGAGGTTCCCGACCAGGAAGCCGGGACGCGCCGGGGGCGGGCGGAAGCTGGGACCACCGATACCATGGCGGATGATGTCGGAGTTGAGTCTCCGACCTTGGAAGCGAATAGCATCTAGGGCTCGAGGGACTGAAGACCGGGAAGCGATGACGAAGATACGGATATTGCCGGAGACGGTGGCCAACCAGATCGCCCCCGGGAAATGACCCCAGCGGCGCTCATGATGCGCCAACGAGGAATGCTTCGGGGACCTGAGCTTCAGGCCGCATGTAGAGGCACGCTGCAGCGCGCCCCTACCACGGCAGGACCGTCAGGGCTTGAGACTTGGAAGAACTGCGGGAAGACTCAAGCGCCGAACCGGGCCGCACCAGGCCCATTTTGGGACGACCAAGACCTAGCAGGGGCGCGGGCAAGTGAGGGTAACGCCCACAATCCCCCTTGTGGCTCGAGTCGCGGCTGGAAAAGTGCTGAAGCTAGGGGAGGCTCCCACGCGGGATGGGGAGCGAGAACTGACGGAAGACCGTGAACTCTGAGGAGCGATGACGAAGATACGGATATTGCCGGAGACGGTGGCCAACAAGATTGCCGCCGGCGAAGTGGTCGAGCGGCCGGCGTCGGTGGTGAAGGAAATCGTCGAGAATGCGCTCGACGCCGGCGCCCGGACCATCCAGGTGGAAGTCGTCGGCGGAGGGAAGCGGCTGGTGGCGGTGGCCGACGACGGCTGCGGGATGACTCGGGACGACGCGCTGCTGGCCTTCGAGCGCCATGCCACCAGCAAGCTGCGCACCGCCGAGGATTTGCTCTCGATCGCCACGCTGGGATTCCGGGGCGAGGCGCTGCCATCGATTGCCGCCGTATCCCGGCTGGCGCTCGAAACGCGGGTGGCCGAGGAGGAGCAGGGAACGCGAGTGGAATGGGCCGCGGGCAAAATGATTTCGGTGCAGCCGGCGGGCGCCCCGGTGGGCACGAAAGTGACCATCAGCGATTTGTTCTATTCGCTGCCGGCGCGGAGGAAGTTCCTGAAATCGGATACCGTCGAGCTGGGCCACATCGCCTCGCTCGTCACCCACTACGCCCTGGCCTTTCCCGAAAAGCGCCTGCTGCTGAAAACACCGACGCAGGAAATTATCAACGTCGCCCCGGTGGAGCGGCTCGCCGACCGCATCTACCAGCTCTTCGGTCGGCAGTCGCTCGAAGAACTCATCGAAATCCCCGAGCACTCGGCGCCGATGCGCACGTCGATGTCCGAGCCCGAGCCCGATCCGGGCGAGCCGGCGGAGATGCTGACGGTGCGGGGATTCGCCTCGCGGCCGCAAGTGGAACGCACCAACCGGAACAATATCTATATCTTCGTGAACCGGCGGCTGATCCGCGACCGGCTGATCCTGCACGCCATCGGCGAAGCGTACCGGAACCTGATGCCGCCGAACCTGTTCCCGGTGGTGCTGCTGTTCCTGGAGATGCCCTACACCGCCGTCGACGTCAACGCGCACCCTTCGAAAATCGAGGTGCGTTTCCGCCATTCATCTTTCGTGCATGATTTCGTGCGCGATTCGATTCGTCTGGCTCTTTCCCGCGCTCGCGCCGTCGCTACGTTTCCTTCTCGCCCGGCGCCCGTTGCCCCCGGCGCGCCGGCCTGGCCATCGGCATCCGGCCCCATTTCCGCCGCGGCGGGACCCTCTGCCACAGTCCCCTCGGCCGGTGCCGCCGCGCCGCTCGGCGGGCCTTTCGAGCTGACCGAAGCGCCGGTGGCGCCGCAGATGGAGCGCCTGGGGTTCGATCCCGGCCAAGTGATTGAAATTCCCGTGGCGCCGCAGGAATTTGCCGCCCAGTTTCGCCAGGTGGCCGAAACGCAGCCGGCGAAGGAAGTGAGTCCGGAATCGATCGCCACGCTCAAGCCGCTCGGCCAGGTGAACAACAGCTTCATCATCGCGGTGAATGGCGAGGGGTTGTGGGTGGTGGACCAGCACGTGGCGCACGAACGGGTGCTGTTCGAGCAGCATCTGGCGGCGCGCCGCGCCGGACAATTGGCGGGCCAGCGGCTGCTGATGCCGATCGTGGTCGAACTCGGCCCGCGCCAATTCGCGATCTTCGATCAGATCGCCGAAGAGTTGCGGGCCAACGGATTCGAAGTCGAATCGATGGGACCACGGAGCGTCGCCATCGAGTCCGCCCCTGCCGGGGTCGCCGGCAGCGATGCTGAAAAACTGCTGGAGGAAATCCTCGAGGGGATCCAGCGGGAGAATCAGGCGGTTTCCCTCGAAACCGTCCAGGCGAAAATCGCCGCTTCCACCGCCTGCCACGCCGCCATCAAGGCGTACATGCCGCTCGACCAGCGGAAAATGGAGTGGCTGCTGGCCGAACTCGCGCGCACCGAGTACCCGATGAGTTGCCCGCACGGCCGGCCGGTACTCCTGCGCTATTCGGTGCGCGACCTGGAGAAGGCGTTCCACCGGATTTAGCGTCGCGTTCTCCGAGGAATTCGGCGCCGCCGACGCACCAGGCGGCAATCGGGCGGGCTGCTGCCGCTGGCGTTCCGCCGAGACGGACAAATGACCGGCCATCCCGGATTTACCATTGCGATTGACGGGCCGGCAGGCTCGGGAAAAAGCACGGCGGCGCGCCGGGTGGCCGAGCTGCTCGGCTACCAATACATCGACACCGGCGCCATGTACCGCGCGGTGGCGCTTCGCGCGCTCCGCGCCGGGACGCCGCTTGACGACGCCCTCCGCCTTGCCGAACTTGTCCAAACCGCGCGCGTCGAGCTGCGCTGGACGGGCGGCCTCACCCGCGTCTGGCTCGATGGTGCCGAAGTGACCGAAGAGATTCGCCGCCCGGAAGTGGCGCAGGCGGCTTCGCGGGTGGCGACGGTCAGCGCGGTGCGGGCGGCGCTGGTGCCGGCTCAGCGGAGCTTGGGCGCCACCGGCGGAGTGGTGATGGAAGGGCGCGACATCGGCACGGTTGTTTTCCCAAACGCCGAGCTGAAGGTATTTCTGACGGCTTCGGCGGAGGAGCGCGCTCGGCGGCGGCTGAAAGAGCATGTCCAGCGAGGGGAGGCGGTTACGCTCGAAAGCGTGAGGGAAGAGGTGAGCCAGCGAGACAGCCGCGACGCGGGCCGCACCGATTCGCCGCTCAAGCGCGCCCCGGACGCCGTCCTGATCGACAGCACGGCGATGGAGCCCGAAGAAGTCGCCCGGGTGATCGCGTTCTTGGCGCGGGAAAAGGCCGGCGACGGCAGGGTGGCCGGCGGGTGATCACCGGCCAGTCACCCGGCGCGGCGGGTGTTCAGGCGGGGCTTTGCATTGACGCCAGGAATTCGGCGTTGGTTTTGTTTTTCGACAGCCGGCTCAGCAGCAGCTCCATCGCCTCCACCGGCGAGAGCGGGCTCAGCACCTTCCTGAGGATCCATACCCGGTTCAATTCCTCCGCCGGCAGCAGCAACTCGTCCTTGCGGGTGCCCGAGCGGTTGATATCGATCGAGGGGAAGATGCGCTTGTCGACCAGGCGGCGGTCGAGGTTGATTTCCATATTGCCGGTGCCCTTGAACTCCTCGAAAATCACGTCGTCCATGCGGCTGCCGGTATCGACCAGGCAGGTGGCGATGATGGTGAGCGAGCCCCCCTCTTCGATGTTGCGAGCGGCGGCGAAGAATCGCCGGGGGCGCTGGAGCGCGTTGGCGTCGATGCCGCCGGAGAGCACCTTGCCCGAGGGGGGAGTGACGGCGTTATAGGCGCGAGCCAGGCGGGTGAGCGAATCGAGCAGGATGACGACGTCGCGCCGGTGCTCGACCAGGCGCTTGGCCTTCTCGAGCACCATTTCCGCCACCTGGATGTGGCGCTGGGGCGGCTCGTCGAAGGTGGAGCTGATGACTTCGCCTTTGACGGTGCGCTGCATGTCGGTGACTTCCTCGGGGCGCTCGTCGATCAACAGAACGATCAGGCTGACTTCGGGGTGGTTGGCGGTGACCGAATTGGCGATCGATTGCAGCATCATCGTCTTGCCGGTGCGCGGCGGGGCGACGATCAAGCCACGCTGGCCCTTGCCGATGGGGCAGAGCATGTCGAGGACGCGGCCGGTGAGGTTTTCCTTGGCGGCCTGGTTCTCCTTGGGGGTTTCCAGCCGCACGCGCTCCTGGGGGTAGAGGGGGGTGAGGTTGTCGAAGAAGAGCTTGTTGCGGGCGACCTCGGGGTCCTCGAAATTGATGGCTTCCACCTTCACCAGCGCGAAATAACGCTCGCCCTCCTT
>DASYZK010000027.1:0-33339 GCA_035946455.1 Candidatus Acidiferrales bacterium
GCCGTTGGATATGAGGTTGAGCAGCGGGGAATCGGAAGATGACACGCTGACGGCAGACGAGATTGTGAATCGGTGGTCGGAGAAAGAAGTGGCCGACCTGCTCTTTCAGGAGGCGGACGAGCACGATTCGAGAAGGATCGCCAGGGCAATCGTGAAAGCGCGGCCAATCCGCGACACGGCGCACCTGGCAACGGTTGTGGCAGGCGCCCGGAAGCAATGGGGAAGGCAGAGACTGCATCCCGCAACAAAAACGTTTCTGGCGCTGCGGATAGCGGTGAATCGAGAGATGGAGGAACTCGAGCAGTTTCTTTCCTGGGCCCCGGCCACGTTGGCTTCGGGAGGCCGGTGGGTGGTCCTGAGCTACCACTCGCTGGAAGACCGGCGGGTCAAGCAGGAATTCCGCCGCCTGGCCTCCCTGGGGGAATGGCAGCTTCTGACTCGGAAACCGATTGTGCCATCGCCGGAGGAAATTCAAGCGAATCCGCGGGCGCGTAGCGCCCGGATGCGGGTGGCCGAAAAGATCGGCGCGGCGGGGCCGCAAGGGTAGGTGGTCGTGGTCGAATTCTATACGGTAAAAAAGATCGACAATTCGCGGCTCACCAGCCGCTGCACCCGCGGGACGTGGCGGGTATGTGGGCGGCAGGTGATGATCGGCGGGCTGGTGGCGCTGGCGCTGCTGGTTTACGCCTGGCAGCACTATCAATGCCTGCGGCTCAGCTATGCGCTCGAACAGCTCAATCAGGCCCAGAGCCAGGTGGCCCAACTCAACCGCCAGTTGCGGACCGAGCTGGCGGCCTTGGACTCGCCCCAGCGCATCGACCTGCTGGCGCGCGACCGGCTGGGGATGATCGTTCCGGTGGCGGCGCAGATCGTCCAGACCCAGCCCCCGGCGACCGGCGATATCGCCCAGGCGAGCGCCGCCGCGGTCCCTTCGAGTTTTCGGTAATCTCGCAACACGACGAAGCTGGTGCGGGTGAAGCACCCGCGAAGATCGAAGCCCCGGGCTGGGAGTGAGGTGGGGTGTGCCCGCACGTTCCTTGAAACAGGCGCGCCACCCCGGGCGGCCGCAGCCGCTCGGGGGCGGTTCGCGCTTGTTGCTCTTGACGGTGGCGGGCGGGCTATGGGCCGCGGCGGTGGCCGGTCGTCTGGTCGATCTGGCGGTTGTGCGCCACGCCGGCTACCGAGCCATGGCGCTCCGCCAGCAGCAGCGAGCGATCGAAATCAGCCCCGAACGGGGCGTCATCACCGATCGCGACGGCCGTGAGCTCGCGGTCAGCCTCCCGGTTCAATCCTGCTTCGCCGTTCCCCAGGACATCACCGATATCGCCCTGGTTGCCTCTCAGCTTTCGCCCATCCTCCAGATCCCTGAGCGCGATCTGGTCGCCAAACTGCGCACGGCCCACAATTTCGTCTGGGTCGCACGCCGGCTCACGCCTGACGTCGCCGCCCGAATCGACTCCCTGAACCTTCGCGGGATCTACTTCCAGCAGGAAATGGAGCGGTTTTATCCGGAGAAGAATCTCGCCGCCCAGGTGCTCGGCTTCGTGGACATCGATGGCAACGGCGAGGCGGGCGTTGAATACCAGTTGGACAAGCAAATCCGGGGCAGGCCCGGCCAACTCTTCGTCCTCGCCGATGGTCACCGTCGCTATTACCACCGCACTGAGGTTCCCCCCGTGCCCGGCGCAAACGTCCAGCTCACCATCGACCAGAATATCCAGTATATCGCCGAGAGCCGGCTCGCCAGTGCCGTCGCGAACAGCCATGCACTCGGCGGCAGCATCCTAGTTATGAAGCCGGGCACCGGCGAGGTGCTCGCCATGGCCAACTGGCCCACGTTCGACCCGAACCTGCCGGCGGAAAGCGATCCTGCCGCGCGGCAAAACCGGGCCATCAGCGACATCTACGAACCGGGCTCGACCTTCAAAACCATCACGCTGTCCGCCGCGCTCGACGAAGGCGTCGTCACCCCCGACCAGGAGTTCGACTGCCAGATGGGTTCCATCCTCCTCTTCGGTCGCCTGATTCACGACTGGCACCGCTTCGGGATGCTGACCGTCGCTCAGATCCTGATGCATTCCAGCGACGTCGGCGCCATCAAGGTCGCCTTGAAGGTGGGCAATGAGAATTTCTACCGCTACATCCGGGCGTTCGGATTCGGCCGCAAGACGGGGATCGAGTTGCCCTGGGAGAGCGCCGGGATGCTCCGCCCGCCGCGGCTGTGGCAGGCTTCGTCTATTGGATCGCTCGCCATGGGGCAGGAGATTGGCATCACTCCGCTCCAACTGGCTCTCGCCGAGTCGGCCATCGCCAACGGCGGCTTGCTCTACCACCCGCGGATCGTCAAGGAAATCGACCTGAACGGCCAGCGCATCATCCCGCCCGAGCCACCGCCCACCCGGCCTATCAGCGCCGCCACCGCCGCCACCATGCGCCACTTGATGGAGGGAGTCGTGCTCGAGGGCACCGGCCGGCAAGCTCGACTCGACGGCTACACCGATGCCGGCAAGACCGGTACCGCCCAGAAAGTCGATCCGGCCACCGGCCGCTACTCCCGCAACAGGCTCATAGCGTCGTTCGTCGGCTACGCCCCGCTCAACAATCCCGCCGCCGTAGTTTTGGTGGTGCTCGATTCCCCCAGGGGCCTCCATGAGGGTGGCCAGGTGTCTGCCCCGGTGTTCAAGCAGGTGATGGAGCAGGTGCTCGATGATTACAACGTGCCGCGCGACCTGCCCGTCGAGCCACTGGGGCAGCGCGCCTCGCTCGCCAAATCCGCGCCCAAGCAGCCGGCGCGGAGGCCCCCGCCTGTGGCCAGGGATTCCGCTGCCGCCTTAGCCGCCGTCACCGCCGTTCCCCAGGCGCCGCCGCCCGGCATGTTCGCGATGCCCTCGCTGGCCGGGAAAACGGTGCGGGCGGCGACCGAAGAGTGTCTCCGCCTCGGACTCGATCCGGTGCTCGAGGGCAGTGGGGTGGCCGTCGGGCAGCAGCCTGCCGCGGGAGCCTTTGTGCGCCCGGGGACGCGAGTGGTGGTGAGCTTCGCCCTGCGCCCGGCGCTGGTTTCCACCAAAGGCGGGAACGGCAATGCGCCTTGAACTCGAGCCGGTGTGGAGGCCGTCTGGCCAGGGATGTGGATTGGTGTATCGGGGTATGACTCTCGGTGAGCTGCTCGCCGGCCTTCCGGTGGCGGAATTGACACCCGCTGGCGCTGGCGAACGAACCATTTCCTCGCTCGATTACGACAGCCGCCGCGTCGAGCCGGGGGGCGTCTTCTTCGCTCTGGCGGGCGCGAGAACCGACGGCAACCGCTTCGTGCCTCAGGCGCTCGAGCGCGGCGCAATCGCGGTGGTGAGTGAGATGGCGCGCCCGGCCGACCTGCCGTCAGCGCCGATTTGGATTCGGGTTCCCGCCGCCCGCCGCGCCCTGGCGCTCGCCGCCGCCAATTTCTACGGCCGGCCGGCCGAAACCCTCTCGTTGGTCGGCGTCACCGGAACCAACGGCAAGACCACCACCACATTTCTCATAGACTCCATCTTGCGTGCGGCGGGGCGTCGCACCGGCTTGTTCGGCACCGTGCTCTACCGCACCCCGTCGCGGGCCGCCATCGCTTCCACCACCACTCCCGAATCGCTTGAATTGACCCGCCTGCTCGCCGAGCTGCACGACGCCGGCGGTAGCGACGCCGTGCTCGAAGTCAGCTCCCACGCCCTTGCGCTCGACCGCGTCTGGGGCCTCCGCTTCTCCGCTGCCGTCTTCACCAACCTCACCCGCGATCATCTCGATTTCCACGGCACCCTGGAGGATTACTTCGCCGCCAAGCGGCGCCTGTTCGAAGGCGTCGGCGCCGGCCCCCCGGACGCCGGCGTGATCAACCTCGATGATCCCCACGGCCCCGCTCTCGCTGGTCTGGCCCGGCGAACACTGACTTACGGGCTGTCTCCGGTAGCCGACGTCACCACCGCCGACTTCCAACTCCGCCCCGATGGCCTCGCCTTCGCCGCACGCACCCCCGCCGGCCCCATCGACCTCCGATCGCCGCTGGTGGGCAGAGTGAACGTGTCGAACATCCTGGCGGCAACGGCAACCGCGGTCGCGCTTGGTGTCGACCGCGAAGCGATCGCCCGCGGGGTCGGCCGGATGCTCACCGTTCCCGGGCGCTTCGAGCGCATCGACGAAGGCCAGCCGTTTCTCGTCGCTGTCGACTACGCCCACACAGACGACGCACTTCGCCGCCTGCTTGAAACCGCGCGCGAGTTGCAGTTTCCCGGCCGCATTCTCTTGCTCTTCGGCGCCGGCGGTGATCGCGACCGCGCCAAGCGCCCTCTGATGGGCGAAGCCGCCGGACGCGGGGCCGATCTGGCGGTCGTCACCAGCGACAACCCTCGCAGCGAGGATCCGCTCGCCATCATCAACGAGGTTGTTCCCGGCCTCGAACGGGCCGGCGGACGTTATCTCCTTGAGCCCGATCGCGCTCGCGCCGTCCAGCGCATCCTGGCCGAGGCCCGGCCGGGCGACGTTGTGCTTCTGGCAGGGAAAGGGCACGAGACCTGCCAGGTTCTCAAGGACCTCACGGTTCCCTTCGATGATCGCCTCGTCGCTCGCGAGGCTCTTCGTGCCCTAGGCCATCGGCGAAGCCGGCCGGCTCCCGGCGATGAGTCTGCGGGGTGAACTGGTCGGGGCGGCCCGCCAAAGGACGGGGACTCGGCGACATGCGCTGGACCCTGGAACGTGTGGCGCGCGCGCTGGGGGTCGCTCCTCCAGCCGGGATGGCTGTCGGCGATTGGGCGCTAGGCGTGTCCATCGATTCGCGCACCATCGCTCCCGGCGAATTGTTCTTCGCGATTCGCGGACCGCGTCACGACGGCCATGAATTCGCGCCTACGGCGCTGGCGGCGGGCGCCGTCGCCGCCGTCGTCGAGCGCAGCCGCCTGGCTGATTTCCCCGCCGCCCTCGGACGGCGATTGCTGGCAGTGGAAGATTCGGTGGCGGCGCTCGGCCGCCTGGCGGCCGAAGTCCGCCGAACGTGGGGCGGGGAGGGCGAAGGCGCGGGCGTCCGCCGGCTGGCGGCGATCACCGGGTCCAGCGGCAAGACCACCACCAAGGAAATCCTGGCGGCCCTGCTCGGCTCGAGGATGCCGGTCCTGCGCTCGGAGGCCAATCTCAACAACATCTACGGCGTTTCCCTCACCCTCTGCAGGCTGGACGAGCATCACCGGGCGGCGGTGATCGAGTTGGGCATGTCCGCCCCGGGCGAACTCGCGGCCCTGGCCAAAATCGCCCAACCCGAGTTGGGCGTGGTCACCAACGTCGCCCCCGTTCACCTGGAGTTTTTCTCGTCGGTGGACGAAATCGCCCTGGCCAAACGCGAGCTGATCGAGGGGCTCGCCGGCGCCGAGCCGGTGGCCGTGTTGAATGCCGATGACCCCCGGGTGGTCCGGTTCGCCGAGGGGTTCCGTGGCCGCGTGGTTACGTTTGGGCGCGGCGCCGGCGCCGATTTCCGCGCCGCATCGATCGAGGATCGCGGGCTCGAGGGCGTCGCCTTCGATTTGGTAACCGACGGCGAACGCACCCGTCTCTCCTTGCCGCTGGTCGGCGCTCACAACGCGATGAACGCGCTCGCGGCGCTCGCCGCCGCGAGCGCGTGGGGGATTGGCGTGGAGGAGGCGCGGGCGGTGTTCCCCCGGTTGCCTCCCGGCGCGCATCGCGGCCGCGTCGTGCGGTTCAGGGAAGGCTTCACCGTAGTCGACGACTGCTACAACTCGAATCCCGCCGCCCTCGCCTCGATGATCGATTGGCTTGCGGGAATCGAAGGCCGGCGCCGCATCCTCGTCGCCGGCGAGATGCTCGAGCTGGGTCCGGCCTCCCCTTCTCTCCATCGCGAGGCGGGCCGCTGGGCGGCCGGCCGCGTCGATTGGATTTTGGGCGTCGCTGGCGACGCCGAGCAGTTGGTTCGCGGAGCCATCGAGGCGGGTCATCCCGCGGGCCAGGCCAGCTTCCTCGCCGACGCCGCCGAAGCGGCGCGCTGCCTGGGCGAACTGGTGCGGCGGGGAGATTTGATCGTGCTCAAGGGCTCCCGGGGCGTGCGGATGGAGCAAATCCTCGACGCGCTCGCCGAGCGTCACCATCTCGCCGAGCCCGAGCCGGCGCAGCGGGGACGGCGCTGAAATGCTCTATTACCTCTTCTATTTCGCCCTGCACCGCTACTGGAGCCCGCTCAACGTTTTCCGTTACATCACCGTCCGCACCGCCCTCGCCAGCCTCACCGCGCTTTTTCTCTCGCTGGCGCTCGGCCCGTGGGTAGTGCGCCGGCTGCGGGCGCTGCAGGTCGGCCAGCCGATCCGCGAGGAGGGACCGGAAACCCACCACGTCAAGGCGGGCACGCCCACCATGGGCGGCGTGCTGATCATCACCGCCATCGTATTGCCCACCATCCTCTGGGCCGATTTGCGGAATCCCTACGTGCTGATCGCTCTGGGCGCCACCGTCTGCTTTGCCGCCGTCGGCTTCGCCGACGATTACCTCAAGGTGGTGCGCAAGCGCAATCTGGGCTTGCGCGGCCGCGCCAAGCTGGCGCTCCAGGCCCTGATTGCCGGCGGCGTCGCGGTGGCGTTGATCGCGCTGAAATTCCTCGACGGCTATTCCACCCGGCTGATCGTTCCGTTTTTCAAGAAGGTTCATCCCGACCTGGCGATCCGGCCGCTCCTGGCCCATCCTCATCTCTGGCCGCTGGCCTACTTGCCCTTCGTGGCGTTCGTGGCGCTGGTGGTGGTGGGCTCGTCCAACGCCGTCAACCTCACCGACGGGCTGGACGGCCTGGCCATCGGCTGCGTCGTGATCGCGTCCGGCGCCCTCACCGCCCTCACCTACGTTACCAGCCACGCCGGCATCGCCGAATACCTGGATATCCAGAAACTGCCGCTGGTGGGCGAAGTGACGATTTTTTGCGGCGCGGTGATGGGGGCGGCGCTCGGCTTCCTCTGGTACAACGCCCACCCCGCCGAGATGTTCATGGGCGACGTCGGCTCGCTGGCGCTCGGCGGCGCCGTCGGCGTCGTCTCGGTGATCATCATGCAGGAGATCCTGCTGCTCTTCATCGGCGGAATCTTCGTTGTCGAAGCGGTTTCGGTGATCCTCCAGGTTGCCAGTTTCAAGATGACCGGCCGCCGGCTGTTTCGCATGGCTCCGCTCCATCATCATTTCGAGCTGCTGGGCTGGAGCGAATCCACCATCATCGTCCGGTTCTGGATCGTGGCGCTGGTTTTCGCGCTGTTCAGCCTGACTTCGTTGAAGTTGAGGTGAGCGACACGTTGGAATTAGCGGACAAGCGCGTGCTCGTCGTCGGCCTGGAACGCACCGGACTGGCCACCGCGCTCTTTTGCCGCGCCCGCGGCGCCCGGGTGACCGCCAGCGAGCTGCGTCCCGAGCCGGCGGTGGCCGAGCGCGCCGCCCAGTTGCGCGCCGCCGGCGTCGCGCTCGAATTCGGCGGCCATCGCCGCGAAACCTTCCTCGATCAGGACCTGATTGTTCCCAGCCCGGGCGTGCCGCTCGAAATCGGGCCGCTCGCCGCCGCTCGCGCCGCCGGGGTGCCGGTGTGCAGCGAAATCGAGCTGGCCGCGCGCTTCCTCCGCGGCCGCCTGGTCGCCATCACCGGCTCGAACGGAAAAACCACCACTACCTTGCTCACTGGCCACATCCTCGAAGGCGCGGGCCGGCGCGTGCTGGTTGGCGGAAACGTCGGCACTCCGCTGATCTCTCTGGTCGATCGATCCGCCCCCGACGCCGTCACCGTCGCCGAAGTTTCCAGCTTTCAGCTCGAGGCTATCGACCGCTTCCGGCCCGATGTCGCCCTCCTGCTCAATTTGACGCCCGACCACCTCGATCGCCATCCCTCGCTCGATGCTTACGCTCGCGCCAAGGCCCGCATCTTCGAAAACCAGCGCGCCGAAGACGCCGCCGTCGTCAACGCCGACGATGCCGCCGCCGCCCGGCTCGCGCCGGCCAAGCCCCGCCGATTCTGGTTCAGCCGCCGCGGACCGGTCGATTCCGGCGCCTGCCTCGAGGACGGAAGAATCGTTTTCCGCTCCGGCGATCGCTTGGTCGGCCTGCTTCACCGCGCCGACGTCGGTCTGCGAGGCGAACACAACCTCGAGAACGTCCTGGCCGCCGCGTGCGCCGCGGTGCTGGCCGGCGCTTCGCCCGAGGAAATCCGCGAGGGCGTGCGCAGCTTTGCCGGAGTCGAGCACCGGCTCGAGTTCGTCGCCGAAATCGCCGGCGTCGCCTTCTACAACGATTCCAAAGCCACCAACGTCGATGCCGCGCTGAAATCTGTCGCTGCGTTCCCCGGAAACCTGCTGGTGATTCTGGGCGGGAAGGACAAGGGCGGCGATTTCACCCTCCTGGCGCCGCTCCTGGCGGAGAAAGCGCACGTGGCGCTCCTGATCGGGGCGGCGGCGGAAAAAATCGCGGGCCAGCTCGCCGGCGCTGTGCCGGTCGAGCGCCCCGGCACGCTGGAAGCGGCGATCGAGCGCGCCTACGAGCTGGCCCGGCCCGGCGACACCGTGCTGCTGGCCCCCGCCTGCGCCAGTTTCGATCAGTTCCGGAATTACGAGCACCGTGGCCAGGTATTCAAGCAACTGGTGCGCGCCATCGAGACGCGCGCATCCGCCGACCGGAGGTGAGCGAGGAATGCCGAAGAGCATCGAGCCCGACCGGTGGCTGTTCGGAGCGACGCTGGGACTCTGCCTGGCCGGTGCGGTGATGATTTTCAGCGCCTCCGCCGTCACCGCCCGCGAACTCTACGGCAGCTCCTACACCTTCCTGCTGCGGCAGACGATCTGGCTCGGCGCCGGTTTCCTGTTCATGCTCGCTCTGGCCCGCGTCGATTACCGCATCCTGCGCCGCCCGGCGGTGGTTTACGCGGGCATGTCGGTGTCGCTGTTGCTCCTCGCCGCGGTCCTCGTGCTCGATAAAGCCCACGCCACCCATCGCTGGATTCGTCTGGGGCCGGTGAGCTTTCAGCCGGCGGAATTCGCGAAATTGGCGGTGATTTTCTACCTCGCCTGGTTTCTCGAGCTTCGCGCCGGCCCGCAGGGCCCCGGCGTCAACCACCCGCTGCGCACGCTCCTGCCCGGGTTCGGCCCCCCGCTGCTGATTGCCGCACTGGTTCTGCTCGAGCCGGATATGGGCACGGCCGCGGAATTGTTTCTGATCGCGCTGGTGATGTTTTTCGCCGCCGGCTTGTCCTGGGGTTACGTCGCGGCGGCGGTCACCGCCGCCGCCCCCGTCATCTACCTGCTGATCGTCAGCGCGCCCTATCGCTACCAGCGCTTGATGGCTTTCCTCCATCCCAGCTCCGATCCCCGGGGTCACAGTTTCCAGTTGCTGCAATCGCTGATCGCGGTGGGTTCGGGCGGCGTGTTCGGCGTCGGGCTGATGGAGGGCCGTCAGAAACTTTTCTACCTGCCCGAGGCGCATACCGATTTCATATTTGCGGTCATCGCCGAGGAATTGGGCCTGATCGGCGGCCTGGCGGTGCTTTTGCTGCTCGGCATCTACGCCTGGCGCGGCGTGCGCGCCGCCTGGCTCGCCGAAGACGGTTTCGGCCGGCTGGCGGCGCTGGGCATCACCGCCATGGTGGCCGGCCAGGCGCTGATCAACTTGAGCGTGGTGCTCGGCTTGGTGCCCACCAAGGGCATTCCGCTGCCGTTCGTCAGCTACGGCGGCTCCAGCTTGATGGTGATGCTGCTGGCCACCGGGGTGCTGCTGAATATCAGCCAGCAGACGAGCGGGCGGTGAAGCTGCTGATTGCCGGGGGTGGCACGGGCGGCCACGTGTTCCCGGCGCTGGCGATTGCCCGGGAGTGGGTGCGGCGAGGAGAAGGAAGGGAAGTGGTGATTGTGGGAACAAGGCGAGGTCTGGAGACGCGGCTGGTGCCGGCGGCGGGCTTGAAGCTCGAATTGCTCCGCGCCCGCGGTCTGAAGGGCATTCGCGGCTTGCGGCTGGTGCGCAACCTCGCTCTGCTGCCCGCGGGGCTGCTGGATGCGTTCCGGATTCTGCGCCGCCATCGGTTTGCGGCGGCCTTGGGCGTCGGCGGCTACGCCTCAGGACCGATGATGCTGGCGGCGATTCTGCGGCGAGTGCCCTCGGTGCTGTTCGAACCCAACGTGCTGCCCGGCTTCACCAACCGCGTGCTCGGCCGGCTGGCGCGCCGGGTGGCGGTGGCGCAGCAGGAAGCCATGGCCCAATGGCCTGCCAAGGCGGTACTCACCGGCTGTCCGGTGCGGCCGGAATTTTACCAGGCGCCACAGCGGGACCTTCGGCCGCCCTTCCGCATCCTGATCACCGGCGGCAGCCAGGGTTCCCGCACCATCAACCGGCTGATGGTCGCCGCCGCCGACCGGCTGGTCGCCCGCAAGAACGATTTGGCTCTGATCCATCAAACCGGTGAAATCGATTTCGCCGACGTGCGCGATTCTTACGCGCGGCGTGGAATCAACGCCGAGGTGCTGCCCTTCATCGACGATATGCCCGGGCGCTTTGCCGAAGCCGACTTCCTGATTTGCCGTTCCGGGGCCGTCACCGTCGCCGAATTGGCCGCCGCCGGCCGCGCCGCCATCTTCATCCCGTTTTTCGCCGCCGCCGATTCCCATCAGCTCCACAACGCCCTCGCCGTGGAACGCGCGGGCGCCGGGCGCGTTCTCGCGGGTAACGATGACGAACTCACCCCCACCCGCCTGGCTGGCGAGATCCTCGACTTGGTCGACCATCCCGACCGGCTGGCGGAAATGCAGCACCGGGCCAGGCAGCGCGGGCAGCCCCGCGCCGCCGAAGCGATTGTGGATTTGCTCGAGGAGGTGGCGCGGCCATGAACGCCATGTTCCGCAATTTCCAGCGCGTTCACCTGGTCGGTATCGGCGGCGTCGGAATGAGCGGTATCGCCGAAGTGCTCCTGACGCAGGGTTTCAGCGTCTCCGGCTCCGATCTGAAGCCGTCCCCGGCGACCGAGCGGCTCGAGCGGCTCGGCGCCCGGGTGTTTGCCGGCCACCGCGCCGAAAACGTCGAAGGCGCGAACGTAGTGGTCGTTTCCGCCGCCATTCCCGGCGGCAATCCCGAGGTGGCGGAGGCGATCCGGCTGAAAATCCCGGTGATTCCCCGGGCGGAAATGCTGGCGGAATTGATGCGGCTGAAGTACGGCATCGCCGTCGCCGGCGCTCACGGCAAAACCACCACCACTTCGATGGTCGCGGCGGTGCTCGCGGCCGCCGGGCTGGACCCCACGTTCGTCGTCGGCGGCCGGGTGCAGCAGGCGGGCGCGAACGCGCAGGTCGGGCAAGGGCAGTACTTCGTCGTGGAAGCCGACGAGAGCGATGGATCGCTGCTGCGGCTTTCGCCGGTCGTCGCCGTCGTCACCACCATCGACCGCGAACACCTGGATTACTACCGCTCGTTCGAAGCCATCCTCGCTACCTTCGCTGAATTCGTGAATCGGGTTCCCTTCTACGGCGCTGGCATCCTCTCCCTGGACGATGCCAACGTCCGCCGGATTCTGCCGCAGGTCAAGCGCCCCCTGCTCACCTACGGCGCCTCGCCCCAGGCCGACCTGGTCATCTCCGGAGTGGAATTGCGCGGCTATGGCAGCGAATTCGATCTCGCCTATCGCGGCGAAGCGCTCGGCCGGTTCCGCCTGCCCGCGCCCCCCGGCTTGCACAACGTTCGCAACGCCGCCGCCGCCGCTGCCGTCGGCTTGTACCTGAATTTGCCGGCCGACCTGATCCGCGCGGGCCTGGCGGGTTTCGAGGGCGTTGCCCGGCGCTTCGAAATCAAGGGATCGCCCGCCGGCGTCACCCTCATCGACGATTACGGGCACCATCCCGCCGAAATCCGCGCCACCCTCGACGCCGCCCGCGGCTGCGGATTCCGCCGCCTGCTCGTCTGCTTCCAGCCCCATCGCTACAGCCGTACGAAGCTGCTCTGGGACGATTTCACTCGCGCCTTCGATCAGGCCGATCGCCTGTTCGTCACCGAAATCTATCCCGCCGGCGAGCCGCCGATCGAAGGAGTCACCGGCCGCGCCCTGGCCGACGCGATTGCCGCCTCCGGCCATCGCGGAGTGGCGTTCTGCGGGACGGTGGCCGAGGCGGCGGCCGCGGCGGCCGTCGAGGCGCAAGCGGGCGACGCGGTGCTGGCGATTGGCGCCGGCACCATTGGCCAGGCGCTCGATGCGGTGGCCGAAGCCCTGCGAGCAAAGGATGGCAGCCATGCGCATCACTGACCCCGGCCTGCTCGCGGCCTTCCCCAATCTCGCCGTCAAGCACCTGCCCGGCCAGCGCCTGGCCGACCGGACGTCGTTTGGCATCGGGGGCGCCACCGACTTGCTTGTCGTGCGCGACCGGCTCCTGCTGCCCGATTTGTTCGGCCTGCTTCGTGAAAATGGCATTGGCTACCGGTTGCTCGGCGGAGGAACCAACCTGCTGGTCGGCGACGGCGAATTGCCCTGGGTGGCTCTCTCGCTCGCCCGCAACGAGCCCACCGTGCGCGTCGATGGCCGCTGGGTGTGGCTCGACACCGCCGAAGACTTGGGCCGCGCCATCACCACTTGCGCCCGCGCGGATTTTGGCGGCATGGAGGGCCTGATCGGCGTGCCCGGCACCGTCGGCGGCGCGCTGCGAATGAATGCCGGCGCTTACGGCACTGAAATCGGCCCGCTGGTGCGCGAACTCGACGTCTACCGCGCTGCTGCGGACAAAATCGAAAGCGTGCCCGCCGGCCAAGTGAGCTTCGAATACCGCCATTCGTCGGTCGCGCCCGGCGACATCCTGCTCGGCGCCTGCCTCGAGCTGCCGGCGCGGCCTTACCGTGAAATCATCGACCGCATCCACGTTTGCAATTTCAAGCGTCGCTCCAGCCAGCCGCTCACCCAGAAGAGCGCCGGCTGCATTTTCAAGAATCCTCCCGGCCTGTCCGCGGGAAGGCTGATCGACGAAGCCGGCTTGAAGGGCTTCCGCGTCGGCAGCGCCATGGTCAGCGAGCGCCACGCCAATTTCTTCGTGAATCTCGGCCGCGCCACCTGCGCCGACATGCTTCGGCTGATCGAAGAGGTGCGCGGACGTGTCGCCAAGGCGCACGGAGTCGACCTGTGCGAGGAAGTGATTCTGTGGGTGAACTGAGCGATGGTTCCTGAAGAGACTCTCGAACGCGCCGCCGTCGACGACGTTTCGCCGCGCTACCTGCGCAAGCAGAAGGCCGCCGGCCCCGGTCGCCGCCGCGCCCGCCAGGAAGGCTCGCTCGCTCGTCCCATCGCCCTGCTCTCGGCGGTGGCGCTGGTGGCGGGCGGCTTGCTGGCCTGGATCATCCACTTCCTGCTGTTTTCGCCGCAGATGCTGCTGGATCCCGGCCGGCTGCAAGTCCTCGGCACGCGGTACGCGAGCCCGGACGACGTCGCCGCGATTTTCGCTTCCGATCTCGGCCGCAGCGTGCTGCGCGTGCCGCTGGGCCGGCGCCGGGCGGCGGTCGAGCGGCTGATGTGGGTGAAGCAGGCGCGGGTGGAGCGGGTACTGACCGGCAGGCTGGTGGTCGAGGTGAGCGAGCGCGAGCCGGTGGCGTTCCTGCGCGGCAACTCGGGCATGCAATGGATCGATTCCGAGGGAGTCATCCTCGATCGCCAGGAAGGCGCCAGGCTGAATTTGCCGGTAGTCAGCGGGCTCGACTGGCGCACGCCGGCGGGCGAACGGGCGCGCCGCGTCGGCCTCTTTCTGGAGTTTCTGAAGGAAATCGCGGCGGTGCGCGCCGCCGCCCCCGCCGCGGTCAGCGAGGCCGACCTATCCAGCCCGGACGACCTTCAGGTGACTTTGGCTGGCTTGCCTGAATTCGCCGGCCAGGGGCCGGTGTTGGTCCATTTCGGCGACGTGCAATTCGCCGGCCGCTTCCAGACGCTACTCGAGGATTTCGCCGGCTGGCGGCAGAAAGCCGGAAACATCGAAGCCGTCGATTTGCGATTCGACGGGCAGGCGCTGGTGACGCCGGGGCCGCAGGCCGCCGACGTCGCTCCCGCCCCCGCCGGCTTGGCCGAAACGCCCGTGGCAGCCGCCGCGGGTCCGGCGCCGAAGAATTCCGTGGCAGTCTCTGAGAAAACTCGAAAGGGGATAGCGCAGCGGTGAACACCAAAAATCGTAACGTCGTGGCACTCGATGTAGGCAGCGCGAAAGTCGTGGCGATCGTGGCCCAGGCCGGCGAGACCGATGTTCGTTGCCTGACCCTGGCGGCCGTCGAATCCAAAGGAATGCGCAAGGGCCAGGTCGCCAACCTCGACCACGTCTCCCAGGCCATCCGCCAGGCCGTCGACCTGGCGGAAAAACAGGCGGGCGTGCCCCTGGAATCGGCCATCGTCGGCGTCGGCGGAGGCCAGGTGGCGGGCATCAACAGCCGCGGCGGGCTCGGCTTGGGCAATCGCCCGCGCGACGTCACCCGCGACGACGTGCGCCGCGCCGTAGACGCCGCCCGCCAGGTGCGCCTGCCCGACGGCGCCGAGGTCCTGCACGTTCTTCCTCAGGGCTTCTGGCTCGATGCCCAGAACGGCATCCGCGATCCCATCGGGATGGTCGGCCGCCGGCTCGACGTCAACGTCCACCTGGTCACTTCCCCGGCGGTGCTCGCGCAGAACGTCGTTGCCGCCGTCAATCGCGCGGGCGTGCTGGTTACCGACCTGGTGCTCGAGCCGCTGGCGGCGGCGGAAACCGCGCTCACCCAGGACGAGCGCGAATTGGGAGCATGCCTGGTGGATATCGGCGCCGGTACCACCGAACTGATCGTCTACGCCGCCGGCGCCGTCCGCCACACCTCCGCCATCGCCATCGGCGGCGAACATTTCACCAATGATTTGGCGGTTGGGCTGCGCACCCCCGTCGTCGAAGCCGACCGCATCAAGCGCGAGGAAGTGTGGTCGGATGCCGAGTTGCAGGGCCAGGAACGCAGGATCGAGATCCCCAACGTGGGCGAGCGGCCGCCGCGCAGCGTCTCCGCCCGGGAAGTGGCGGACGTTCTCGAAGCGCGGGCGCAGGAGTTGCTCCACCTGATTCGCCGGGAACTCGACCGCGCCGGGCTGGCCAGCGCCATTCCCGCCGGCCTGGTCTTCGTCGGCGGCGGCGCGCGGCTGCAAGGGCTGCTCGAGATGGCGGAGAAGACCTTTGCCTTGCCGGCGCGCGTGGGCCGGCCGAGGGGAATCGAAGGCCTACCCGAGGAGGCGGAGACGCCGGAATTTGCCGCCAGCGTCGGACTGGCGCTGTACGGCGCGCGGGCGCAGGAGGCCCAGGCGGTGGAACAACGGCCCTCCCTGACCACTCGGTTGATGGGCGTGTTTTTGAGTTGAATTCAAGAAAGGACGACAAACGAATGGACGTTGCCGGAGGAACGATGAAGCCAAAGGAATCGGGTATGCGAGTGACGTTCAGTGAGGCGCCGAAGGATGGCGCTCGCATCAAGGTGATCGGAGTGGGTGGCGGAGGCGCCAACGCCGTCAACCGCATGATTCGCGCCAAAGTCGAGGGCGTCGAGTTCATCGCCGCCAATACCGACTTGCAGGCGCTGAAATTGTCCCAGGCGCCCCTCAAGCTCCAGCTTGGCGCCAAACTCACCAAGGGCCTGGGCGCCGGCGCCAATCCCGAAATCGGCCGCAAAGCCGCCCTCGAGGACGCCGACAAAATCATCGATGCGCTCGACGGCGCCGACATGGTTTTCATCACTTCCGGCCTCGGCGGAGGCACCGGCTCCGGAGCCGCCCCCGTCGTCGCCAGCCTCGCCAGCGAGATCGGTTCCCTCACCGTCGCCGTCGTCACCAAGCCGTTCAGTTTCGAGGGCAAGCGCCGCATGGCCCAGGCGGAGCAGGCGCTGGCCGAGCTGGTGGGTTCGGTGGACACCGTCATCGTCATTCCCAACGAGCGGCTGATGGAATGCGTCGAGCAGGGCACCAGCTTCTTCGAGGCGTTCCGCATCGCCGACGACATCCTCCGCCAGGCGGTGCAGGGCATCAGCGACATCATCACCGTGCCCGGGATCATCAATCGCGATTTCGCCGACGTGAAAACCATCATGCGGGGCCAGGGCTACGGCGTCATGGGCACCGCGGTCGCTTCCGGTTCGAATCGCGCCATCGATGCCGCCAACCGCGCCATCAACAGCCCGCTGCTCGAGGAGAATTCCATTCAGGGCGCGCAGGGTATCCTCATCAACGTCAGCGGCTCGACGTCGCTCGCGCTGCAGGAAGTCCATGAAGCCGCTTCCATCATCCAGAAGGCGGCCCACGAAAACGCCAACATCATCTTCGGCGCCGTCCACGACGAAGCCCTCAAGGAGCAGGTGAAAATCACGGTCATCGCCGCCGGGTTCCGCCAGGTGGGCCAGCGCGCGCCGCGCACGTCCTACCTGCCGAAGGAATGGCGAGCGGAGCGCGGCATCGAGGAGCCGGTTGCCGAGCCGGTGATGGCCCAGTCGATGCAATCGATGCCCGAGGTGACGCCGCCGCCTCCTGCCGATAATCTCGATATCCCGGCGTTCATGCGCCGGGCGCAAGGCAAGCTCTAATCGCAAGCAGGAGGCAGTGGTAGGGGCGAGCCGCCGACTCGCCCGTACGGCGCGTCGTATGTGATCGCCACGGATGACCGAAAATGGGGAGTCGGGCGTTGAAAGCATGGCACTTGGGAAACGGACAAGTCGATCCACCTTGCGAGCAGAATTTCGTGCAAGTGCCGTTTTTTCAAGCACTTGATTTTTACAAGTCGATCCATTCCGGGCCTTTTTTCGAGGGAAAAGGGAAGAAATGGCGAAAGGGCGGTCCCCGCGCACACGCGCTGCGACCAGGTTAAAGGAATCGGCCGCGTTGTGAAAGGGCAAGGACTAAGTGGACTCGGCGATTTGGCGGCCGCCCGGCTGGGAGGCGACCGGGGTCGCTGAGAGCGGGGGCGCCGAGTACAACTGAAAGACGGCGGGGGATTCCACGCCCGCCAAGGGAGGAGCACGATGGCCACATTTCCCAAGGCTCTGTGCGAATTGCGCGCCCTGTGGACCGAGGGCGGCTTGAGTCGCTTTTGGCGCGCCGCCGACGGGCAAGCGGCCCGGCGCCAGACGCCGCTTTCGAACCGCTCGGACGCAGTTGCTGGTGACGAATCGGCAGCCGCCGATTCGGACCGAAATGGCGGCCCCGGCGGCTCGTCATCGTCGTGATCCACCGCCAGGAATGACTTACACTTCCGCCCGATGCCCGGCCAAATCCGCGTTCTCCCGAAACTCCTCACCCGCCTGATCGAGGAGGCGCGGCGCCAGCCGCAGCTCGAATGCTGCGGCTTGCTCGCCGGGGTCGGCGGCGCCATCACCGAAATCCTGCCGGCGCAGAACGCGCTCGCCAGCCCCACCGCCTACGAAATCGCCCCCGAAGAAGTGTTTCGGCTGTTCCGCGAAATGCGCCGCCGCGAACTCGAGCATCTCGGCATCTACCACTCGCATCCCGCCACCGACAATGCGCCCTCGCCAACCGATATCGCCCAGGCCTACTACCCCGACGCCGCCTACTTCATTCTCTCGCCCCGGCCCGAAGCCCCGCGGCCGATTCGCGCCTTCCACATCCGCGAGGGCAAGGTTGAGGAGCTCGAAATCATCGCCATATCGTAGTAAGGGCGGGTTTCAAACCCGCCCCTGCGAAATCATCGGCGCATTGTTGTAGGGGCAGGTTTTAATGGACTTCGACAATTTCGAGGCCGACCAGGGGCAGGAGATCACTGGCTGGCCTTCAGAATTAAGAGAATACTGGATGAAGAACCACAAGGGGCGGGGCGATGCAGAGCTGGCTGCCCGTGCGGTGCCACATGATCGCGGCGTGCTGGCCGATGGCCACGAAACAACCAGACAACCGTCTTGCAGACTACTCCTCAACGAGGCTCTCGAGATCCGAACTCTCGATGTAGCTGCCGAAGCCTTGGTCATGTAATTCCGTCGTGTGGCGGTTGGCACTAAGGCCATGAGTCCGTGATTGTAGCCTTTCTGAGATGTTGGCGGCATCGCCCCCTGAAGCGATGATCAGACGACTCCGATCTGGATTCCCTTGCAGGATGTCGAAAATGTGCTCGTCCTGGGCGCTGAAGCCAATGAAGAGAACGCGGTCACATGTTTGAACAAGCCGCTTCGCTTCCTCAATCTGCTCCCCGGGGCAAATGAATTCTTTCGACTCGTCGGCAGGCACGACGATTCCCGGGTACGGGAACCCGGGTCGTTTCCCTCCTGGCGTCTTAGAAATCGCCGGAATGCCTGTTCCATAGCGCAGGAACTATGTCCTTGGACAATACCACAGGGTCTTGCAGGAGGCTTGGACGAAGCACGCCGGCGCCGTCCGGAGGGCAATTTTCTAGAATACTGCCCCAGTTCACTGCCCCGTGAGGCTTGACATAAAGCCAGCGCTTGGACGTATGCTATAGCTCCGCGCACAGCCGTTTGTAGCCGGGTTTGATTATGAGTAACCGCAACTATTGGCTGGACTTGTTCACCGGTGTCACGTGGAACGAATTCCTGGCGGCGGGCGGGGATACGTCTGGTTTCAGAGCGAGTCGCTGGCCGACGGTCCAGAAGATCAAGACCGGCGATTACTTGCTTTGCTATCTCACGGGCGTGTCTCGCTTCATCGGCGTGCTCGAAGCAACGTCTGCGCCTTTCAAGGATTCAAGCCCCATCTGGAAGGACGAAGACTTCCCGTGTCGTCTTAAGGTAAAACCCCTCGTCGTCTTGAAGCCGGAAACGGCAGTTCCAGTTTTGGAGTTGCGAAATCGCCTCAGCATCTTCCGAGATATGAAGAGCGCCATCGCGTGGACAGGTCACTTCCGTGGGTCGCCTGCGAGATGGAATGCGACGGACGGTGAAGCAGTCCTCGAGGCTTTATCGGAGGCCGAAAAGAATCCAACTACGCGTCCCGTAGATGAAGCGAAACTGGCGCGGCGGCCTAAAGCACTAAAGGCGAAGATCGGGTCAGTCACCGTTCCAGAGAGTGAAGAGTTGGCTGTTGAGAAGGCCGAGGCCGTCAAGGAGCCACGAGAACACGAGGAAATCCAATGGTTCCTTCTCAAACTTGGCTGTGATATGGGTTTTGATGTGTGGGTTGCGCGGAATGATCGCGGCCGCCAGCTAAAGGGGGCGCGGTTTGGTGAGTTGCCAAAGCTAAAAACAGAACTCCCCCTGCAATTCGATGAGGCTACTAATCGGACAATCGAGTTGATCGATGTGCTGTGGCTGAAGGGAAATGCTATCGTGGCAGCCTTCGAGATCGAAAGTACGACCTCGATTTACTCGGGGCTTTTGCGGATGGCCGATCTGATTGCCATGCAGCCCAATTTGAATATTCCCCTATATCTAGTTGCTCCTGACGACCGGAGACAGAAGGTGTTTGACGAAGTGAATCGGCCGACCTTCAGGCGGCTTTCACCACCCCTCTTCGAGGTCTGTCGATTCATCTCCTTTTCGGATCTGCGGACTCGGCTCAAAGAGGCGGGACCATTGGTTCGATATTTGAAGCCTGAGTTCCTTGAAGAATTGTCAGAGTCGTGCGAAATCGAAGAAGCCTAAACAATGAGAGCTCTGTCTTGAACAAATATGAACAAATACGAGACGGCGAGGACATTGAAACTGACCTGCGCACGAGCGGAAAGAACTTGTGACACGTGCGGATAGACGATTGAGAGGGGCGCTGAGTACTTTCGCGAATCGCTCGGGCTCTTTGCAAAACCTCCCGGACTACGATTAAAGAGCTATTGCACGGGTTGTGGGAACGCTACTGAATGTTGCAGAATATCGTGACGATCGTGGACGGTCGAAACCCTGACAAAGAAGGGTTTCCTGCTCTCTCTGCCTGTCACGATATTGTGCAACGCTCAATAGATGACGAAGGAGGAGGAACATGGGTGTCAATTACAAGTTCGCAGTAGCCCTATTGTTTCTCGCGTTTCCAGCCGGGGCACAAGTCCAGCGAGCATTGAATAGTCAGCAGGCTCCCGACTTCATTCCACTTAACCCAACTCGCTCCTCTTCTGTCAGTAGCCTCGAACAGCGAGTCAAGCAACTGAAAGACCAGGTAAAGACCCTCCGGTTCCAGCTAAACGGGCTCAAAGACATTATGAAAGCGATGGCCGGTGCAGTCCCGGGCCGGCAATTGCGGCGCGCCATATCCGCGACCGGCCCAACTGCGGGCCGGCCGGACCTCCATGAAGTCCTAGGCGAGGAAATCGATTTCCTTAGCCATGGCTGTGATGACCGCTACATGTCAACGCTAGCTAAGGCCCTCATTGTGGCGCCCATGGCTATGGGCCAGCCGCCAGAGGCTGCTGACGCGGTTTTCGGGCAAAAGCTGAGGTTGCCACCCACTGTACTGAGGCTGTGAACCTAATCTTGTCACACCTGGTAAACGCTCTGGCCAATGCCGAAGTAAATTCCCGTTAGCGTGATCTGCGGGACGACCTCTTAGGCAATTGCACCGAGGATTTCCGTTTTGCCATCTTCACCCACGAAATTATACGCCCGTCCGGCTCGCCTGCAACTGAAACCTCCCCGCCGAGGAGCCGGCAGGCCCTCCGGTTGCCGACCGCGCCCATTCGCCACCGAGTCGCCCAGCACCTTGCCCGTTTCCCGTGCGATTTCTTGGACACCTCGCCACCCGTGCTCCCCCAGCCAGTGCGTCATCCGCCGCGCCCCATTGAACGGCGTCCGCGTGCACTGCTCGTCCAGCAGCCGCATCAGCTCCAGGTTCTCGCCGCTCTCGGACCGCGGCCGGTAGTAGCTCCCCGACCGGGAGAGGCCCGCCAACGCGCGTCGCCGGGCCACGCTCAATGCCTCTACGTTCGCTTCGATCCATTCCCGCCGCTCCTTTGACGCGACAGCCCGGACTTTTTTTTAAGCCAGTCCACTTCCACCTGCAACTTCCCGGTCTGCTGGTACAGCTCCGCCTTGGGCTCCTCGTCGGCAACCTCTGGTGTGTGCTTGCCGTCGGAAAACATCTCCGCCGCGCCCTCCAGCAAGCGCCGCTTCCATTGCACCACCAAGCCCGGGTGAGCCTCGTAATGCGAGGCGATCTGCTGCGCGGTCCGCTGCCCTTTCACCGCCTTTAAGGCCACCCTCGCCTTCCACTCCGCGCTGTACTGCCGCCGCCGCCGCCGCCGCTTCATCTGGCCTCCCCTCCGGGAACGGCGATTCTATACCTTAACCACCTGTCCAAATTTTGGGGAGCACTTCGGAGAGCAGTCGGGCGAAACCGCCGTGCGTCTTTCCGCTGTATGTTTGTGTGCCGTGTTCCGCGTCCAATGACACGCAACGTTGTCGGCTGCGCGGGCGGCTGTTAATCACGACAAGTCTCCGACCGCTCTTCTCCGCATTTTACTGGTATTCGCTCGCTAGGGCTACCCGTTGCGGGCATACCCGCCAAGAGCAGTGTTGAGATTTGGTGAGGGAGTTTCAGAGGGAAGCCCGGTCAATCCAGGACCAAACGGTGGTGCCGCCGGTGCGCACGTTCTGCGAGGCGATGACGAGCAATAAAGCGGTGGCGAAGATCGGGAGCAACGCGCGAAGGTTTGAAAGACTCGTCACTTGAGTTCCTCAGGGGAACATATGACTATACTGAGTGAAGCGCTCACGTGCGACGAGCCTTGCACTTTAGCGGCAATTGGTGCAATTCTAGACTAGCGCCAAGCAACCGTCGTCGCGATCTTGCTGCGTAGCCAATCCGCCCCCTGGACGACGGCCAACACGGCTATTAGCGCGTGCACGGCTCGACGCAAGAACGCGCGCCGTCCTTGATGCTGCCAGCTCGCACAGACCCCGCGCTGACATGGCGTTCCGTCTTTTGTCGGATGTCCGCAGAGCCGCATGGCATAAGCCCTCGCTGGAAGCGGTATACCATCGGTTTGACCGCGTGAATCCTGTCCCGGATTCGCGCCTACGCGCGCTGGATGTACGGATGTACTTGCGCGCGCCCGGAGGGCGTGTGCTAGCTTGATGTCTTCAGGCGACGAACATGCCGCAGTAGGCTACCCATGCTCACATGCGATGCTGCGCGCGATGCTTTGCCCATAGCTGGCTAAAATCTAGTATCCGCGCCCAATCGACTGTACGGGGCGATTGTGATTATTGCGGAGCACGCTCTCTCCCGATCATGCCGACCGGTGAACTTGCGCCGCGCTTTGAGGCGATGATGTCGCTCTATCGCGAACTGGACGCTGACAGAATGCTAGACGACGAAGACCCACTCAGTGTCGGCGATCTTCTGCTAAATCTCGTTCAGGATGACGGGGGCGTGTTCTCGGAACGACTAATCACGATGGGGAAGGCGGGACGTCTTCTAAAGCATCTTGCGACCTGCAACTGGGATGATGATAGCGGCGAGCCTCCATTCAATACGAGCGATCTGTACACAAGGCGCGTTTCTTGGTCGCACGTAACTCTTGAAGAAGCGCTCGGCTACATAACTTCTGACCTAAACGAAGACCCAGATGACCCGGAGATTCCCGCAAAGCTGGCCGACGCTCTTTCGGAACATCTCAGTCAAATAAGCCGGACGTTGAAAAGAGGTACGCCATTTTACAGGGGAAGGCCAGGCTGTTCGTCACGCGGACAGCCATATACCGGCCCGAATATAGGTGCCCCACTGCCGGGTACGGGAAGAGCGGGCCGAGTGAATCGGGCGGGCGTGTCTGTTTTGTACGCGGCTAGGTCTGAAAACACGACTATCGTCGAATTGCGTGTAAGAAATCCAGATGGGCCATTATCTGTATGTCGGGTGCGACCGATTCGTGATCTGAATGTCATAGACGTGGTGAAGGGCCGTTCCGCTATCAATCCGTTTACAATGTCGGAGGAACACTTGGGATGGGACTGCGAAGTAGCCGAACTGTTGGGGCGATTCGGCGAGGAGCTATCGACGCCGGTGCGATCTGACGATAATCCTGAAGAGTATGGCGTCACTCAACAGCTTTGCGAAGCGGTGCGAGCCGCTGGTTACGACGGAATTCTCTACAGAAGCACCCGCAACCCAAGTGGAACCAATCTTGTGGTTTTCGACCCAAGTCTGTGTCGGCGTGGTCGCTCTTGGTTGGTAGCATTGTGACCTCGCGTCAGGCCAGGTGTGTCCGTGTCCAGCTATATTCTCGGCGTCGCAACCGCGTTGTAACCACGGTCTTTGGCTCTTGGATAGCGAGCAAAGTTCCCGTTTACCACCAGGCGCGCGCAGAGCATCATGCGGCCCTGAAGAGTTCGATCCTGTCGCCAAGAGGTTTGGGAACGTCTCTGAAACTACGGCGACACCGTTGGAAAGTCTATCTTCCGAACGTACCGGAACGCGGGCAAGCCTGACTTTTCGTCAGTGATGCGCTTGGGCGTATCGGAGATGACCTGCTCGACGACGCGCCGTGAGGGCTTGTTGTCGGCCCCAACGATTGGCCGGGCGCCTAGCACCAAATCCGAGCACCACCATCAGGTAATCCTCCAGATGCGACTTCTCGTTGTTGCACCGTTGGCAGGCGCGCACTTCCGGCAAGTTCGCTCGCTGTGGCTCCAGAAGACACTTGGCAGCTATCACGTGGTCGTCAGTGGTCGCTGGCGCTGTGCAGTACACGCACGGCAGTCCTCGGAAGTTGTTTCTCATCGAGAGTCTCGCAATCTAATTTACCAGACGACGCAAAGCGGGAGGCCCTCGAGAATGTTGAGGCGCGGGTGTTGCGCGTCGTTGGAAGTCAATCGCTCTTCAAATCCTCAATAGCCCAATACCAATCCACGTCAGGTGATCCGAAGGGTCTGCCTCGGCGTTCCCAATGATAGTAGGCGTGCGAGGCGATTTCCTCGTGGGAAATAACACGCTCTGCCGCCGGTGGCAAAATGCTGGCGTAGACGGTCAGCGTGTCCCACATGACGAGTTCGTATAGTGCGGACAGCGAATCGTCGTGGGCACCCGCTCGCCGTATCCTCAATCCCGGGCCCAAATGCACGGGACCGAAAGCACACGCGGTCAGCAGTTGGCCGACAAGCTCCGGAGTGTCTGTTGGGAAGAAAACCTCAACCTCGTAGGGAGGCTCTACAATCCTCCCACCACCCAGCCAGTATTCGCATCCGCGAACGATCTTTGTGACCACAGCATCGACGTCTTCAGCCTCTATCGTGAGTTGCATTTGCGAACTCACGGGTGCCTCGGGGTGCGGACCCAATCCGGGAATTATGTGGTGGTCTACCTCTGGCGAATACCGGCGGGCCTCACCCAGTAGCTTGCGCCGCCGTGAGTCGCGGTATCGCTTTTCTTCTTCGTTGAGACCCTCTACTCCGATGCCCATTGTTCGTCGCACGCGTTCATACAAGCCATGCGCGGCGGGGTTCGTGGGATTCATGCAGCATGCCAAGAACACCAGCAGCTCCTTTTCCAATTCGCCAAAGTGTCCGTTGCAGCTTTCGCAGCTTGGTGCGGTCCATCGTTGCACGCCATCCGGCGTTGTGTCCGGATACCAAGAACTGGGGATCACATGATCCTTCGTCGCTTCGGTCAACGGCTGGCGACAATGGATGCATCGGCCGTCACTCCTCGGGCGTCTGATAATCGGTTGGCGTTGCACGCCAGCAGAATGCCCTTTTTGAGGGCAAAGCGCAAAGATTCGGGATGCTATCTCGTTCGCAGGACTGATAGTATGAACCGCGCCAGCCGCAGGCACTGCTCGACATTTGTGCCTCGGTTGTCCTTCAGACGAGGTACAACGACTGCGATACCCATTCAGGCAAGAGGAAAGTATGAGCCCGCTGGAAGACAAAATGGTGACTTGCACTGTGGGAGAACTGTTGGTCCAGCTTCGCTTACTGGAGTGTGACGTACAAGCCGCCTCACCTCTTAAGGATTCTGGAGACGATCTTATCGCGATTCGAGGCAGGCAATTCCGGGCGATACAGGTGAAAGCCACTCGCGATGCTAAGAGCTTTTCCTTCGACCAGAAAGAGCTTCAAGAGAGGTCGTATCACGTTCCCGCGCTGGTTCGGCTTGTTGGCGAGAACTCAAGGCTAGCGCTGGACGACTGCCGCATTTACCTAGTGCCGAAGGAAGCGGTGCGGAAGGGCTACTACAGACCCGAGAAGCTGGCCGAGTGTGAACTGACTGGGACGCTGGTCGATACCTTCTTTGGTGAGAAATGATCCTCTTGCCCAAGCCGCCGAGGTGCGCCTTTCCCTCTTGCACGGATTGGGGAGTACACGAACACCACATCACGTATGACCCGCCTGTCACGAAGCGACTTTGCTTTCGACACCACGAGGAAATCACCATCATCAACGGGCAGCAGGCTCGAAAATATCGACGCACGCTGTCCAATCGGCATCGCTGGTGGGCGTGGTACCAGTGGACCAATGGAAACCTGAAAGCGAGACGAACGCGAAGGGCGCTTGAGTACACGGAAGCGTGGAGTGCTGATACTGGCTCGTCCACGGAGGAAACTCAGACGTTGCTCGCAGGCAAACGCGAAGCAGACTTGAACGATGCAACACCCGCGAAAGGCCTAAGCAAGCCACAAAAACGCAAAGTGCGTTCGGGTCACCAACCGGAGCGGCGCACTGTGAAGCGAAAAAAGACGCGCCGAAAGAAGCCTGCCCGGAAGAAAGCTGTCCGCTAATCTATTAGCCGTCCCACTTAGATACAGGGGCCGAGAGGCTCGCGGGTCGAAGCTCAGCCCAGTCCGTGATACTCACCGAGTCTGTCCGCGGCTGAGGCCCTCTGGAAGCCACACTCAAGGTCAATCTCGGTGGGGTGCCGACGGCCACGACCCTTCTTCGATCCAGCCTTCCTCTTTTACTGCCTCCAAGTCAGCCTCAAAGGCTTTCAGAAGGTCTTCTTGAGCGCCGGTGCGAACGAGAATCAAGTTCTTCTCGTCCCAATTAGGCGTGTCCCCTACGTGAAGACGGAAACGAAACCCCGTCATACCGGCTGGTTGGTCAATGACCAGATAACGGTGCCTCGCACCCTTCTTCAAAAGCACGGATCGAACGAGCTTTACCACAGCCGTAGCGGGCTGCTTGACATCCTTCCACGCTTCAAGAGGGCGGTGCATATTGGTGATTGCGTCTAAAACGACGGTCTTGTCTCGCCCGATGCGGAACAATCCCTCAATGTGGTTTAGGTACTCGACGCGGCGCTGCCAAGATTCGACATGCTTTTGGACATACGCCTTCCACTCGTTGCCGCCCTTCCTGACAATGCCGAACGTCATCAACATCGTGAAATATGAGTTGTGCGCGTGTTGGTTCAGGAGGTCCATCGCCGTGAAGGTCCTTCCACCTGGATCGGTACGCTCCTTGAGCAGTTCCCCCCGACCCTCGTAGATGACCTCGTTCACCTTACGCCACATGGCGGAAAACCCATTGGGCAAATCACCGGAAAAGATATGAGGAAGGTGGGATGCTGGCGCGATGAGCAGGGCGTACAGCACCCGGTGATATAGCTCTTCAGGATCGCGCCAACGGGTCAGATAGGCAAACATGCGACCTGCTCCGGGGGCGTGTATGTCGGCGATCACCGACTGAATCAATTCCACGATGCACCTCTTCGTCCAGTCTATGACGGTCGCCGGGGACTGGCTAAGCAGCGCTTGGACAGCCGGGTCTGCTCGATGCGGTGCCTTAGTGTTGCAGCCCGGCACCGGGCAGTGCGGGTTAGCCTGTTTGCGCTTTTTCACTCTTCTCCCCACGACAAACTTGAACCTCCGTCCCGGCGTCGGGGGCGGTGCGCATGGCTTCGTTGCAGCATGGCACCGCGAATAGCGCCAGAAATATCAGCGCGATGAGGGGTCCCATTTGGGCGAGATTCTACCACAGAACTGCATTGAGTACGTCTTCGCTGCGCTTCCAAGCGAGCCTAGCGCCTTGCTTCACGGCTGACCCTTGCGGCTCGGCATGGCACCACTCGCCCCCGACGAGCCGGGCGATGATGGCGTCCTTCAGCGCATGGAACTGCTTCATCGAGATATCGCCGTCGCCCAGCAGCTTTTGGAGCGCGTCGATCTGCTGCTTCGCCGCCGTGGGAGTTATCGGATTGTGGGGCCGACCCACAGGACGCTTAGGCATGTAAGATTCTTCAGCATCCAAAACCGGCAAAGGCGGTCGACCAGGAAATAGAATACTTCCCATATGCCGATGCGCAAAAGTGTGCACATCGATTTGGATCCGTTCTACGCGTCCGTGGAGCAGCGGGACGATCCGCAACTGCGCGGTAAACCGGTAATTGTCGCTTGGCGGGGAAACCGTTCGGTCGTGTGCGCGGCTTCGTACGAAGCGCGGAGGCCGGCCGAACGAAGCCTCACAATATCGTCGCTGGCTAGAGGTCAGCCAGGACTTCGCCAATGGGCTCGCACGTTTTCAAAAGTCTCTCGTGCTTTATTGACAGTTTGGCTAAGCGGATGAGAGAGAGCGCATAGGCCTTACGTGCGACAATCAAATCCGTTTGCGTCGTGTGCTTGCCCTGATGGACTACCTCGCCCCTCGCTTCAAAGAGCCTGGCCACCTCATCTCGCATGGACCGGCTTCGCGGTAGCCCCTTCAGAGCAATTCCCACCCGACGAACCACCCGCGCCTTCACGCCTTTTGCGTAGTTGTCCGTAAGAAGCATCTCAAAGGCAATCGCTAGATTTACAATCGGCTCGCCCGGATTGGCCGCTACGCGGAATGATCTTCTGAAATAAGCCAGAGAATCAAAGATCTTCCGATGTACTATCAGTCGCGGAGAAGGAGTCGCGTTGTCAAATAAGTGGGCAAAGTACAGTGTCTCTAGCTGCCCCAGAACCGTGAGGGCAGTAGAAACCATCCCCTGACGTTTCTGGAGTCGCCTTAGGTTCAGGTCGACATTGAGGTTCACCAATTCCGCAAAAATCGCAGCATCTACGTGAATTGGCACACAAGCTCCGCGCAGTGTCCCGCGTGTCTTCCCGCTGGTTTCGAGCAGCAGATAGTGCTTTATATCGAGGGTCTCGGAATTATTGAGTCTTGACGTGCTCCCGAAGTGGCTGTCCGTTCCGTCGTCAAAATCGGACGTCAGGGCTACCAGCAGAAACACAAGCGACGTTGCGATTTGAAGTCTGTAGACGAAAAACCGTTGATTGTCGTAATTGGAGGCGGAGGCTCCTCGGATGCGCAGCACAAGCATGGGATTACGTTCCAGCCAAGAAGTCGAGCGGGACCGAAAGTAGTGGCGAATCGAATCGTGTGGGACTCTTCCGCTGACCCGGAGTATGCGTCTTGCAGAATCCAGGAAATCTAATGTTGACTTCAAATCGTTGGTTTGATGGGTAAGGACTAGGCCCAGCTCGGGGAACTTAACTGTCGCGGCAGATTTGGTGAAATGCCGATAGAAGCCAAACCCCGCAATTCCGAAAGAATGAATGGGCACAACCAGAATTCCCGGCTTGTGGATCCCATACCTCATTATGCTCATCACAACTGAACGGAAAAGGTCCTTGGTCCTGGGGTCCTGAATCGCACTCAAAATCAGTTCATCAAGCACACCCGTTCCAATGAAGATTTCTTTGGCTGCGAATGCCTTCAGTAGCTTAGCCCTGACCAGGACAAAGTGGTGCTCTACACCCCGCAGTTCCAGAGGCACGCCATCTGCTAGCTCAATGCCCAAGTCCTGCACATCTTTATATCTTGCTAAATGTTGGCGCTTCCTAAGCAGGAAGCCCTCAGATTGCTTCACGCCCGTGGAGTTGAGTTCTTGCAGGACTAGTGTCAGCGATCTAGTTATCTTCATATTCGCTCAAGGGTCCAGTGTCGACCACACTTACGGCTCCCAGATTGCCGAGTAATCGCAAATCAAGTTCGCATAGACTGCCGGTTGCCCAAGACGACCTGATGTAAGAATATGTGGCCAGTTAGCACACTCCTAGCAAAAAACAGCGATGCTCGGTACTTTTGCTCATGGTACAGGGGCGACTCCCTTTCAATATCAATGAGATGTGACACATAGCTGGCGATCTCCATTTCTTCAGCGCAGCATAGCTCATCTCTGATTGTGCTTTTTCGTAGCCTTTTAATCGCCTTGCTGGTCCGCCCAAGGTAACCGTACGCCCGCAATCGCCAGATCAGTTCCGGCCAGTCAAACACACAATGGCGCTCGTCGATATGTAGAGATCCGACGACGTCTCCGCGTTCCAATTTCCATAAAAACTGCCGGGACCGCGGCCTGTGCTCGTACAGCCATAGCTGACGTCCTTTGTGAACCCGACCATTGATAGCCAGCGTGTCTCCGACGATTAGGACGCGATCACTTCCAACATTAAAGAAAATACCTGACTCGGCTGGGTCCGCCCAAGTGCAGGGGTTCGCAGCCAGACGGGCGACAATCAGACGGCGTGCACCGGGGGGGACCGTATCCGCCCACCGTGTGATGTGTCGCTTCCAGTATGGGCGAAGTGTAACGGGTGTTGAGTCAACTACCCAGCCGATGCCGATCTCAAGGGCCTTTGCGAAGCGCCGTATGAAACGGGCATAGCTCCTGACGTTGAACGTGCAACCTGTGAAATCGGCAAAACAATCGGTGAGGCAGGAGAACGGCCCTGAACCCTGTTTGAGCTTAACGATGGTTGCGCCCTTCCTTGAAATAGATGCCACCAAACGTGAGATATCGTCGTCTCGACACGAACAACCGACAACCAGAACAGTCAATCGTTTGTTTCTCAATACGCCGGTCAATGGCTGGAGCCTGATAGGCGCGAGCGACGGATCAACAATGCGCGGTATGGTTGCGCACATCATCGACGCTTGGTAGTCGCCATGCAGATGAAACACAGCTGGCTTTGTGAATCTGAGGTGTGGATGGGCAGACGCAGAGGCCTCGGTAATGATGCTTACGTAGTCTGTTGGCGCGCTCAGGCCGATCTCATCCAAAGCGTCTTCGATGAGACGATCGAAATTCAGCGTCATAACGAGTGTAAGCTGGCGACGCTTGATCAGTAATGCGATTAGTCTGTGCCAAAGAGTCGGTTTGGACACGGGATCGCCAAATACTTTTTCGAGGCAAAATTCAATGCCCCAGCCTACGCGTGAAAGTGTGTCTTCGAGCGGCCTTCCACTCGTGGTGTTGAAGTGGCGCAGGATTTCATTACGCAGGTCATCACCCAACGGCTTATCTGCTGGGGGCCAGTGGGAGATGCCGGCGCCACATAGGATGACAAGCCGCCTGGATTTGGCAAGCCGTGCCAAAAGCGCGTACATCCTAGTCTCATCGAGGATTTTGTCGGCCCGGCAGGTTCGGCCCGGTGGGCCGCAGCAGGAGGAGCACCACCGTGAATAAAGCGATTGAGGTCCCGGCCTATGGGCCGAAGACCGCTTCCCCACGTAACGCATCGAAGACTTCCCCAATGAACATAGCATTCTGCTCATGAGGTTTATGAGCGCCAAAACGGGATGTTTTTCAACCTTGAATGGAACAGCACTACTCCGTAAACACCTCTTTTCGCCAGACGAAGCAAATTCTACGCCCGCCATCGCTTTTTCCCAAACTCTGCTATGGCACCTGGCCTGTATCAGCGAGAGAACTCCTAGGACGAATGGGATAACCGAGGTTTTTGAGCGTGATGGCCCACGCCGAATGGTATTTGTTTACCGTGGTGGAACCTTTCGCGTGATTGCGCTTGCCTGCGGCGGGCCGACGGATATGCTGGAACGTGCCGCAAGAAACTGACGCCGAAAAGATCGCCCGCCTGGAACGCAAAATCGCGCAGCTGGAAGCGGAGAACGAGCGACTGCGTCGGCCGTTGGAAGAGGCACTGCGGGCCGTGAAGCGGCAGGCGGCGCCGTTTTCTCGCCGTTTTCCCAAAGCCCATCCCCGACCACCGGGCCGCAAGGCAGGGCACGGCTATGGCCCGAAGGCGTACCGTGTGGTTCCGGCCGAGGTCGAGCAGAGTTTCGAAGCGCCGTTGCCCGGGCGTTGCCCGCAATGTGGCGGCAGGGTTGTCGAGACCGGCGTCGTCGAGCAATACCAAACGGAGATTCCCGAACCTCGGGTTGAACGAATTCGCTTTCGCGTGCGCGTGGGGCGCTGCCGAAGATGCGGATGCCGGGTGCAGGGTCGTCATCCCCGCCAGAGCTCGGACGCGGTGGGTAGCGCCGCTTCGCAACTGGGGCTACGAGCCGTCGCGCTGGCCACCGAGCTGAACAAGGGCTTCGGGCTGCCGTATGGGAAGACCGCCGCCATCCTGGAGCAGGCCTTCGGGCTGGCGGTCACCCGCGGCGGCCTCTGCCGAGCGATCGCCCGAGCGGGCCGCAAGGCCGAACCCAACTATCGGCGCTTGATCGCGCAGGTTCGGAGCAGCCCCAGCGTCACGCCGCACGAGACGGGCTGAAGGGTCGGGGGCCGCCTGTGGTGGCTGTGGGTGTTCGCCACGCCGCAAGCCACGGTGTATGCGATTCAACCGGGACGTGGGTTCGAGCAGGCCGCGGCGGTGTTGGGTGAAGACTTTGCCGGGTTTCTGGTGCGGGATGGTTGGGCGGTCTATCGGCGTTTCGGGCAGGCGGTGCACCAGACGTGCCTGGCTCACCTGCTGCAACGCTGCCGGGAGATGATCGAGCTGGCTCCGCCGGGCGGGGCGGCCGCCCGATTGCCGCAGGCGGTCAAAGAGATTCTGCAGCAAGCGCTTGCCCTGCGCGCTCGCCGGAACCAGGCAGAGATCAGCGAAAGGGGCCTGGCGGTGGCTCGCGGGCGGCTGGAAGCCCGGCTGGACCGGGCGCTGGGAAGACGCTACCGCTCGGCGGCCAACGAACGATTCGCCAACCACCTGGCGCGGGAGCGGGAGGCGATCTTCCCATTCCTTTCCTGTCCGGGTCTGGAAGCGACCAACTGGCGCGCCGAGCAGGCGCTGCGCCCAGCGGTGGTGGCGGGCAGGGTTTGGGGCGGCAGCCGTACCGAGCGGGGAGCGCAAACGCCACAGATCTTGGTCAGTCTGCTGGCTACTTGCGGACAACGAAATCACCCCGTTCAAACTGCCCTCATTGGCTTGCTCTGTTCCCCGCAGCCGCGCTCGCTGGACCTCAGCGCCGCCGACCTGCCGCCACCGCTCAGGCAAGCTGCCCGCCGCCCGCTTCGGAACCTAACGACTCACGTGGGTCCTGCACGCCGTATTGTCGCCAGGCGCTAAAGAAATACGGCCGACTATACGGCCAACTGGCCACCGATAGTGGAGGGGGATGCACAAGTCAGTGAGGTAGTGTCCGAGTGCGCGACTAGCTGCGCGCAAGGTTGGCGGTCGGCGCGAATCATACCTGTGGTACCCTTGATTCGCAGTGCCAGGCGCTGTCCGGCCATTAGTCATGAGTAGCCTTGGCCGTTGCCCCCTCTCGAACTCTGGAGGAGACCGAGTGGCTCATTGCGATTGAAGACGAAATTGCATGAAAACCTTCGACATATTCCTCTCGTATCGAAGCACTGATAAGAAATCAGCAGAAAGCCTTCGAAACTCACTTGAGGCGAGAGGCGTTCGTGTCTGGCTGGACAAAGACCAGATCCGGCCGGGTGACCTCTTCGCTGAAGCTCTCGACAGAGGGCTGGCAACAAGTGGCGCCGACGGATTACTTGTGACACCGGATAGTCTCGACTCAAACTGGGTCAAGAATGAGTATTATCGTGCGCTTTCCCTCAACGCCGCCGGCGAGCTGCAGTTGATTCCGCTCATCTTTGGCGGCGCAGACCTTCCCGGCTTTCTGAAGGACCGAAATTGGATCGATTTTCACATGACGAGTTTGAGCGATCTGTGGATAAGCTCATTTGGCCTGGCATTGCCGGACGACAGGTTTTGTTCGTTTCGGTAGATCCCAGCTATGGCTTTGGCTGGGAGGAGCTTGCCCAGGATCTTTCAGAATTGGGCTGCAAAGTTGCACAAGGTGAGGACATCGACCGGGCGTCTTATTATCTGATTCCGCGGTACGCTTCAGATCGTTCGGTCAGAACTGCTGCTGTTATTGGTATTTTTGAAGGCTGGCCCGGAAACAAGGTCCGTCGGAATGACCCTCGTCAGTACGCCGATTTCATATTCCGTATGCGTGAAAAGACAAAAGGGACTTCGGACGAGACCGTCTTTCTGCTGTACCACAACTCTCATGCCTTTGAGCGCGTCGAACATGGATTGTCCACTGAAGCGCTCAAGCGGTTAGCCCACTACTTCACATTACATTCCGATACTCCCCGAAAGCGACGGAAGAACGAACTGAAGTCCTTGTGGCTCCGGATCCAGCAAGAACTGCTGAATACGCAGCATTAAATTGCGGCTCTATAGCAGAATTTATGGGTGAGGGGGCTGTGGAAGAAGCCGCTCCGTG
>DASYZK010000028.1:0-185916 GCA_035946455.1 Candidatus Acidiferrales bacterium
CTGACCTATGGCGATACCACCGAGAAGCAGCCGTTTGTGGTGAAACTGGACCCGCGATTGCAAACCACGCAAGCGGAACTGCAGCAGCGTTTCGATTTGCTGATGCGGATTCACGACGCCTTGAATCGGCTCGATACCAACGCGAACCAGGCCATTGACGCCCGCGACGCGCTCGAGAAGGCGATAGCCAGCGGGAGCGCGTCCGGCGCTCAACCGGCACTGGACAGCCTGAACCGTGACATAGAGGATCTGGTGGATCTCAGAATCCAGTCCAGTAGAGGCGACCTGGTGTATCCCCCTCGGCTGCGGGCCTGGTTGGCCTCCATTGCGGACCAGGTAGGTATGGCATTCGCGCCGCCGACGCCCGCGATGGTGCAGGTGGCGGATGGATACATCAATGATGCGGCTGCGGGTGTCTCACGGCTGCAATCCGACGTTGCCGCTGCCAACAACGTGTTGAATCACTGAGGTGTGGTCACCTGATCAGGCTTACAAGCGACGGGTGGTGTGAGATGCCCCCGGAAGCGGCACGTTGGCCCCGAGCTTGGCGGCCGGAAACGGGGAGGCGTCCTCCGCCGAGGGCCAACGAGTTGGTGTTCGGCATGACAAGAATCCCGTCGAAAAGTTTCCCTGTCGAGATACTTCGGACGCCCGCAATTCGGCTCAACAAATCCTCTCGCCCCGACCAAATTCCCCTGCCACTGTCTGGCCCCGGGGCCATAGAGGGCTGGTTTCCGCCTCCGCCTCGCGGCCAGGGCGGTCCGGTATCGAGTCCCGCGAGCGCGGGACAACCGGACTGCCGAAACCGCAGATTTCGCCTGCGGGCTCGGACGCCTGCAAGACGGCTCACGCGCGCGGACCTGCTCAACAAATTGGGGCGTTTAGCGCGTGTCTGAGCCCGCTGCCGAAATCCGCCGTGGTGGGCCCACCCGCCCCGACCGATGTTTTCAATCGCTTGCAAGCAGTAAAATAAACCTTCTGGTTTCAGCCCAGGTGGGCGCGAAAGTGCATGGAAAATCGGGGCTTCGGCAGTCGTCGTGAGGGATGGCGGATTACAAAACCGTCTACCGCTTCGTTCCGGGCTCATCGACCTGCACCAGCCAGCGCTTTGATGACGGCACGTCTGGACAGGCCTTAGGGGATGCGGCCAGCCGAAGACTCACCCCAGTATTGGTAAAGAAGCGGTCCGCTCAGCGTGCATGCGCTGACGGTGACGCCTCTTTTCTCTGATACGACTGCCAACCCATCACTCTCCGACAATCCTGCCGCCCACGACATCTGGAGCAGCGCCGGCTTGGAAATCGGGCTCGAGGCACGGGTTGAAGCAGGGATCGAAAGGCTGATTTGGCAACTCACTCACCGTGTACCGGCCTCCCGGGCATCTTCATCAGGTTCCCATCAACATGAACATCATGAGTACGGCCATCATGAGGATCCGGAAATTGAGCGCAAAGGGAAACGCGGCAGTATACTTTCCCGGTTCGTGCGCGTGCATTCTTCCGAAGGGTGGCTGCATCATGACGCGAATTTCGCGGGTAGCGTATTGGGGGCTGGCTTTCGCCAGCCTGTTGGTCTCCAGCCTGGGGGCGGCGGCTCAGGTCAATCCCGACCTCTATGCCGGCCTCAAGTGGCGCAACGCCGGGCCTTTCCACGGCGGCCGCATCTCCTCCGTCACCGGCGCGATCGGCCTGAGCGGTGTGTTCTACACCGGCACGCCCCTGGGGGGCATCTGGAAAACCACCAGCGCCGGCGTCACCTGGTTCCCCATCTTCGACCAGGTGCAGAGCGTGGATAGCGTCGGCGCAATCCAGGTCGCTCCCTCCAATCCCGAAATCGTTTATGCCGGCGCCGGCGACCCGATTGGCGGCAGCCTCGGCGACGGCATGTGGAAGTCCACCGATGCCGGCAAGACCTGGAGGCACATCGGCCTGGAGGACACCGTGAAGATCGACAGCATCCTTGTCGATCCCACCGATCCCAACCTGGTGATCGTCTCCGCCCTCGGCGATGCCACCCACCACGGCGGTGGTGTCTACCGTTCCACTGATGGCGGCCAGACCTGGACCAACGTCCTCAAGCCCGCCGGCTACGACGGCACCCGCGAAGTGGAGTACGCCTACGACCACCCCAGCATCATGCTGGCCGACACGCAGGGCACGGGTGGGGGTTTCTTCGGCGGCGGCCCTCGGCCCAAAACCAAGCCGCCGCTGGTTTTCAAATCCACCGACGAAGGCCAGACCTGGACCGAGATCAAGATTCCGCCCTTCCCGGGCCGCGTTGCCGTGGCGATCGCCGGGCGCACCAATGGCCAGCGTATCTACATCGTCGGCAACGCTATCGAAAAGGGATCCGGGCTGTTCCGCTCAGACGACGGCGGCGCCACCTGGCAGCACATGGCGGGCAAGGACACCCGCATTAGCAACGGCCAGGGCTCCTATAGCAGCGGCGTCTTCGTGGACCCGCAGAACCCTGACATCGTCTACACCGTCAGCACCGCCCTGTACCGCTCGACTGACGGCGGCGTCACCTTCCACGCTTTCAAGGGCGCGCCCGGCGGCGAGGATTACCACAAGGTCTGGATCGATCCCACCAACGGCAACCGCATGGTGGTCGGCGCCGACCAGGGCGCCAGCGTCACTCTCGATGGCGGCCAGACCTGGAGCCTCTGGTACACCCAGCCCATCTCGCAGGTGTACTACGTCGCGACCGACAGCCAGTATCCCTACTGGATCATGGCTTCGCAGCAGGATACCGGCGCGGTCATGATCAGCAGCCGCAGCAACTGGGGCCAGATCGACTTCACCGACTGGAGCCCGCTGCCCTCCTCCGAATTCGGCGTCATCACGCCCGATCCCCAAAATCCACACATCCTCTATGGCGTCGGCTATGGCCCCGGCGGCGGCGGCGGCAACGGCCTGATCAAAATCGATATGTCGACCGGGCAGTGGGAGAACGTCGCGCCCAACTTCGGCGCTGATGCCACCAAGTATCGCGCCGGTCGCGACTTCCAGAAGAAGTTCGACACCGGCTTCGATCCCAGCGCTCTCTACGTTGCCTACCAGTGCTTGCTAGTCTCGCGCGACGGGGCGTATTCCTGGCACGCCTTCAGCCCCGACCTCACCACGGCCAAGGGCGCGCCCGGGGTGGCCTGCGGCACGCCCCTGCCGCCGCCGAAGCAGCCTCCGCAGGCCGGCCCCCGCCTCGGCCCCGCCGGACCCTCCATCAACGACTTCTCCATCTCCAAGGTGAAGCGCGGCGTGGTGTGGACCGTGAGCAGCAACGGCAAGATCTACAACACCATGGATGGCGGCAAGCAATGGAACAACGTCAGCAACATCACCGGCGTGCCGCCTGACACCAACCTCAATACCATCGAAGCGGGCGATTACGTCAATACCGCCTACGTGACCGGCCGCATCGGCGGCCAGCGCGGCCCCGCCGCCACCGCGCCCGCCGAGCAGGACGACGACGTGCCGTTGGCCTGGCGCACCACCGACGGCGGCAAGACCTGGACCAGCATCGTCAACGGCCTGCCCCGCGACCAGCGCACCGGAAGCTGGGTGAACGTTCTGCGCGCCGATCCCCAGCAGCCCGGCCTGCTCTTCGCCGGCACCGAGACGACACTCTACGTCAGCTTCGACAACGGCGATCACTGGCAGTCGCTGCGCCAGAACCTGCCCAGCACCTCCATCCGCGACCTCGTCGTCCACACCGATTACCACATGAACGACCTGGTGATTGGCACTTACGGCCGCGGCTTCTGGATTCTCGACGACATCACCCCGCTGCGCCAGATCGCCGCCGACCCCAAGGCCATCAGCTCCTCCTCCGCCTATCTCTTTAAGCCCGAGGAGGCCATTCGCGCCCGGATCAACAGCAACTGGGATCAGCCCACTTCCGTCGAAGTACCCCACGCGCCCAACCCGCCGTATGGCGTGATCGTGGATTATTACCTCAGCCGGAAGCCCGACGGGCCGATTCAACTCCAGGTCGTCGACTCCCACGGCAATCTAGTGCGCAGCATGTCCAGCACGCTACCGCCGCCCATCGAGGGCCAAGCTTATCCCCGCTACTGGCTGGCCTCGCCCCAGGCGCGAGCCCTCACCACCGATATCGGTCTGAACCGCGTCAACTGGAACCTTCAGTATGACGACCCGCCCGCCTTCCGGCACGACCTCGAAAACCAGATGAACATGGTGGCTGGCGCCACCACCCCTGGTCCGCGCGGGCCGCAGGTGATTCCGGGCGTTTATACACTCAAGCTCACCGTGGACGGCCGGGTCTACACCCGCCACGTCACCGTCATAAACGATCCGCGGGTCGGCGAGAGCCCCGAGCTTATGGCCGCCCTGCGCGCCCAGAACCAGCTCACGCTGCTCGCGTATCACGGCATGCAGCAGAGCTACGAAGGCCGTAACGAAGTGGACGCTGTCAAGGCCCAGCTTGCGTCCCTGATGCAGAGCAGCCTGCCCGGCGATGTCGCTTCGCAGGCCAAGATGCTCGATGCCAGCCTGACCAAGATTGGCGGCGAGATGCCGGCCGGCGGTCCCGGTTCCTTCTTCCGCCGTCCTGCTCCCGAGCCCAACGCGCTGCAATCCTTTCTTACGCTGAACGACAACTACAACACGATGGTCAGCATGATGCAGGTGGGTCTCGACATGGCGCCCACCCCCACCCAGATCGCCACTTGGGAGAGCGACTGCAGCAACTACAACCGCACCGTCGCCGCCTGGAAGGCGATGCAAAAGCAACGGATCGGCGAGTTTAACGTCGTGCTGGCCAAGAACCACCTGCAGGAGCTCAACGTCGCGCCCACCAAGCTCACCGACCCGTCGTGCAGCTTTAAGGCCAGCTCGCACTAAGCGCGGTCCGATCGATGCCCCGGCGGAGGGGCATCAAATTGCCTCCGCCGACGGTCCACTGTGACGCCGTCATTCGTGGCGGAGGGCAACCATCGGATCCACGCGCATGGCACGGCGCGCGGGAATGTAGCAGGCGGCGAGGGCAACGAGCATCAGCAGGAGGGCGACGCCGACAAACGTCAAGGGATCATGCGCGGTGACGCCAAAAAGCTCGCTCGCCATGAGCCGCGTCAAGCCCAGCGCGGCGGCAACGCCGATGGCCACGCCGGCGAGCGCCATCCGCGCGCCCTGGCCGAGCACCAAGCGCAGCACGTCCCCGCGCTGCGCGCCGAGGGCCACGCGCACTCCGATTTCCTGGGTCCGCTGCCCCACCAAACAGGAAATCACGCCATAAATTCCCACGCAGGAAAGCGCCAGCGCGAGCGCCGCGAAGACGCCAAGAAGAATCATCGCTAGCCTGCGCGCCGCCAGGGAACGGGAAACCACTTCGTCCATCGGTTCCACGGCGTAAACCACTTCGCGCGGGTCGATTTCCTCGACCGCGCGGCGTACCGGGACCATGACGGCCGCCGGATCGCCCTCGGTGCGCAGCACGACGGCGACGGCCGAGGCCACCAGCGGCATCAGCTTCTCGGGGAGCTGCATGAAGGGGTAGAAGAACTCCGCCTCGATGGCGGAGGTAGCGTCGGCGCCCAGTCCCCACTGCTTTACGTGGCCGACGACGCCGACGATTTCGGCTTCCACGTTGAACACCGCCAGATGGATGCGCTTGCCGATGGGATTTTCGCGCGGGAAATAGGTGCGCGCGAAAACATCGTCGATGTCGATTACCACCGGCGCGCGCTCGTCATCCTGCGGGGTGACGAAGCGGCCGCGCTCGAGAGTGATTCCCATCGCCTGCCGAAAACCGGCTTCGACGAGAGAAAACATCGCCTGGTGCATCTCCTGGATTTCCGCGGGTTTCGGCTGGCCCTCGATCCAGAACGGCTCCGAGGAATCATGAATCATCGGGCGCGAGCCGAGAGTGACGGAAACAGCTTCGACGCCGGGGAGGGAGCTCATTTTGGCGTCGAAACGGCGGAGGCGGGCGCGGGTTTCGGCGGAACTGACAGCGGAGGAAGCCGGCAGAGACAAATCGAAAGTGATGGCGTGGCTGGGATTGAACCCGGGATTCACGCGCCAAAGCGCGGCAAGGCTGCGAATCATCAATCCGGCGCCAACCAGCAGCACCAGGGCCATCGCCATTTCGACGACGACGAAAACGCCCTGAAGGCGGTGGCGAGCCCCGCTCGAGCCGCGGCCGCTTTCCTTGAGTATTTCCTGCAGGCTTACGCGGGAAATTTTCAGCGCCGGGACAAGCCCGAATAGAATTCCGGCGAAAAGCGATACGCAGGCAGTGAACAGCAGGACGCGAGAGTCGAGGGAAACTTCGCTTGCGCGCGGCAATGCGCCGGGCAGCATGCCCAGCACGAGTTTGACGCCGGCGAAGGCGAGCAAGAGTCCCAGCGCGCCGCCCAAGCCGGAGAGCAGCACGCTTTCGGTGAGGAGCTGGCGGATGACGCGCGGGTGGCTCGCACCCAGCGCAGCGCGAATCGCAAATTCGCGCGACCGGCCGGTGGAGCGGGCCAGGAGGAGATTGGCGACGTTGGCGCACGCAATCAGCAAAACGAAACCGACTGCGGCGAGAAGGACAAGCAAAAACGGCTGGACGTTGCCGACGATATCTTCCTTCAGGGAAACAAGGGCGATGCCGGTGGCCTTGTCGGCTTCCGGATAAGCGGCAGCGAGGTTGCGAGCGATGGCGTCCATATCGGCCTGGGCTTGCGGGAGAGCGATGCCGGGCTTGAGCCGGCCGATGGCGTAGGCGCTGACGGAGACGCGGCGATCGCGGAAGGAGGGATCGTTCCACTGGCCAATGCACGTGTAGACGTCGCGGTCCTGGCCATAGAAGGTGAAACTGGAGGGAATCACGCCCACGACGGTGTACGACGCGCCGTTGAGAATGACCGATTTTCCGATGATGCCGGGCGAAGAGCCGAATTTGGCCTTCCAGAAGCCGCCACCGAGAATCACAACCGGCGCGGCGCCGGGATGATCGTCGTCGGGGCGGAAGGAGCGGCCAAGAACGGGCCTTACGCCGAGCGTGGAGAAGAAGCCGGGGGAGATCATCGAACCGCCCAGGCGCTCGGCCTCACCCGCGCCCGTGAAGTTGTAGTCCTGGTTGCGGTAGATGGCCATGGCGGAAAACGTTTGGGAGTCGCGCTGCCAATCGAGGAAATTCACGTAGGTGATGGCCCCGTGGGTGAATCCGGGCGCCCATCCGTAGATCGCGACCAGGCGCTCGGGATGCGGGTAGGGAAGCGGGTTGAGCAACACGCCGTTCACCACCGAAAAAATCGCCGTGTTTGCGCCGATGCCCAGGGCCAGCGTCAGAATCGCGGTCCCGGCGAACGCCGGCGCCTTTGCCAGCATCCGCATCGCATACCGGATATCCTGCAACACCGTATGCATTCTTCACCTCGATAAGCAGCCGCTCACCGGGCTTTTGTACCACGGCGAGTGACAGAGTTCTATCCCAGGAGCCGACCAATGCTCGTGGGGGGGAACCGCGCGGCGATTTTGCGGGTTCCCATCAGCGATCGGAGCGAGTGCGGTGGACTCTGTCGGAGTCTTGAAACCGGACCTTCTGTCGCCCCCCTCGGCTCCGAAGAATTTTGACACCCGTTCCCGCGGGGATGACAATCCCACTCCGGCCGTGGTATGAACCACGCTTGCATTTCGGCCATTACAAGACCCGCGCGTAGAGACTCCCTGGGCGCTGGCCAGCCTTGGTAAACGGCGGACCTCAAACCGTCCCTGCGACGAAGCAGAGGAGGAGTTGACGATGACCGACGGAACCATGGCGCGATCAGGTCCGAACACTCCCGGCGACTACATTGCCGAGGTGATGGCGAAGGTGGAATCGAAGAATCCCGCCGAACCAGAGTTTCATCAGGCCGTCCGGGAAGTGCTCGATTCCCTGCGCCTGGTGCTCGATCGGCATCCCGAATACATCTCCACACGCATCCTGGACCGCCTGGTCGAGCCGGAGCGCGTGCTGATGTTTCGCGTGCCGTGGTTTGACGACCGGGGTAACGTGCAGGTCAATCGCGGGTTCCGCATCGAAATGAACAGCGCTATCGGGCCGTACAAGGGCGGTCTGCGTTTTCATCCCTCCGTCAATTTGGGGATCCTCAAGTTCCTCGCCTTCGAACAGGTGTTCAAGAATTCGCTCACCACTCTGTCGATGGGGGGCGGCAAGGGCGGCTCCGATTTCGATCCGAAGGGCAAGAGCGACAACGAAGTGATGCGCTTCTGCCAGAGCTTCATGACCGAGCTGTGCCGCCACATCGGCCCGGACACCGATGTTCCGGCGGGCGATATCGGAGTTGGCGGGCGGGAGATTGGTTTCCTGTTCGGGCAGTACAAGCGGCTGCGCAACGAATTCAGCGGGGCGCTCACCGGCAAAGGCCTGCCCTGGGGCGGCTCGTTGATACGGCCTGAAGCCACCGGGTACGGCTGCGTCTATTTCGCTTCCGAGATGCTGAGGTCCCGGGGCGACTCCCTCGAAGGAAAAACCTGCCTCATCTCCGGCAGCGGAAACGTTTCCCAGTACACCATCGAAAAGCTGCTCGACCTGGGGGCGAAGCCGGTCACCGTTTCCGATTCCAATGGCGCGATTCACGATCCCGACGGCATCGACCGCGAGAAGCTTGCCTGGATCATGGAACTCAAAAACGTGCGCCGTGGCTGCATCAGCGAATATGCCAGCCGCTTCAAGAAAGCGACCTACATCCCTGCCAATGGCAAGCTGGACCAGAATCCTCTGTGGACCATCAAGGCGGATTGCGCCTTCCCCAGCGCCACCCAGAACGAAATCAACGCCACCGACGCCGCCAACCTGGTCAAAGGCGGCGTCCAACTGGTCGCCGAAGGCGCCAATATGCCCAGCACCCTCGACGCCGCCAATCTGTTCCTCCAAGCCAGGATTCTCTACGGCGCCGCCAAGGCCGCCAATGCCGGCGGCGTGGCGACTTCGGGTCTCGAAATGGCCCAGAACAGCATGCGGCTGAGTCGGTCCCGGGAGGAAGTCGACGACCGCCTCCACAAAATCATGATTGCCATCCACAAGAATTGTTTCGAAACCGCTGAAGCCTACGGAACGCCGGGGAACCTGGTGAATGGCGCGAACATCGCCGGCTTCCTCAAAGTCGCCAACGCCATGCTCGACCAGGGACTGGTTTAGCAGTTCAAAGTTCAGAATTCAGAGTTCAGAGTTCAGAGCGAAGAGCTCAGAAGGTGAAACGGGCACCCACCTGCGCGGCGAACGGTATGCCCACGGTGGTGCCGGGGCCGAAGAAGTCGCCCAGCGCGCCCGCCGGCACCCGTAACTGGTTCAGGTTGGCGATCGGCCTGGTTTCGGTGCAATCCGCATTCAGGCAGAAGGCGGTGGCATTCGCCAGGTCGTTCACCGGCGTCGGCAGGGCGGCGAGGTTGGTGACGAAGTTCGCTCCGGGATTGACGCGATTGACCAGGTTGAAGAATTCGATGAACGGGGCGAGCGACCAGCCCTCCCGCAGGGTGATGGGCCTGGTGACGCGCAGGTCGATCTGCGCGTAGGGCGAGCCGCGGAACTGGTCCAGGGTTGTCTGCACGCCGTCGATCACCGCCCGGTTGTCGGTCGTGTCCCCGAACCCGTTTACATCCACCGGGGTCGTCATCGTGAACGGCCGGGCGCTCTCGAATTGGGAGAGCGTACTCACTTCGAGGCCTCCCGGCGCGTGGATCGTGCCCGCGATCACGAACCGATGGGTCACGTCTTCCCCCGAGGGGCCATAGTCACCTTTCGCGAAAGCATGAAGCGGATTGCAGACGCCGTTTACGTAATCGAACAGTTCGCCCAGGACGCAGCCCCAGGTTTTCGCGCTCGAAAGCGTGTAATTCATCACCAGATTCAGCTGGCGGGTGACGTTCCCTTGCACGTGCACCAGCAACGCGTCGTAGCGCGACCGGTTGTCGGCGCGAAAAACGGTCAGATTGGGCACGTTGTTCATCTGGTCGGCCCGGCCGGCGGGGAAAAGCGGTGAGAGCAGGGTGAAACCCGCCTGGTATTGGTAGCGGCGGTAGGCATGCACTCCTTCTTCGTGACTCCAATCCGCGCTTACCAGCCATTGGCTCTTGAATGCGTGCTCCAACCCGGCGGTGGCGTGCAGCGCGTAGGGGGTCTTGTAGCTCGGATCGATCAGGGCTCCCGCTCCCCCCTGCGCCGCGCCAGACAGGCAGCCAGGATCGCCCGGTTTCGCGCACACCCCCGGCGCTTGATTCACCGCCTGAAATGCCGTCACCCAGCCGCTCTGCGCAAGGTCGTTGTAATAGAGACCGACGCCCGCTCGAAACACCGTCTTCCCGGAGTGCCCCGGGGAATAGGCCAGGCCCAGCCGCGGCGCCAGCGCGCCGCGGTAATCGTGCGGCGCGCCGGGCTGGCTGAAGATCGGTAACCGAAGCGCCTTCAGAGTGGCCAGCGCGGGATTGGCCAGTTGGGACCGGCCGGAGGCGATGAAGAGGCCAAACGTGGTGTCGTATCGCAACCCGTAATTCACCACCAGATGCGGCGTGGCTCGCCAGGAGTCTTGGGCATACAGGCCCAGCCGCTGGACGTTCTGCGAGAAGCTGCCATTGCCCGCGGGCGTGCTGGTGCAAGTCGTCCCTGGGGTCACCGTCAACAGGCCCGCGGGCGTGCAGCTCAGATCCACCGCAAATTGTTGAGGATTGTGCGCGTAAAACGCCGGGTCTTGCGCGAATACCGTCAGGTTCTCCGCGGTGGCGGCCAAAGCGCCGGCGAGCACCGGCTCGTGGATGAAATCGACGCCGAATTCCGGCGAGTGGCTGCCCGAGGAATGACTGACACCGTAACGAACCTGGTATTTCTGCTGGTTGCGCAGGACGGGGAAAGCCGTGATCGGCGTTAGGAATTGATTGTCGCCGAACGTCTCGAATCCCGAAATCGTTTGCGAAGTCGAGCTGAAGGGAAAAGCCAGCGCGAAGCCCAGGTTCGCATTCCGGTGCTCGGTGAGGTGCAGCCCGCCAGCGGCCAGCGTGAGAGTTCCCAGCCAGGACGGGCTGATCGTGAACTGCTGCCCGAGCACGAAGTCCAGGTAACCCGAGTGCCAGGTGGCCCCGGTGGACGGCAGGGTGGCCTGCTGCACGAAGGCGTTGTCGGTGGTGTAATTGTCAATCGACGTCCGCAGGAACCACTGGGAACGCGCCGACTGCGACCAGTCCAGCCGGATCGACCCGAGATCCTCTCGAAACGGCACCGGAACATTTGCCGGCACCGCGATCGAGCTCACTCCGGGAATCAGTCCCTGGCTCGCCAGACCCGCCAGGGCATTGAACTGAGCCAGGCTGGCCGGGCTGTAGGCGATACTCGCCCGTTCATGGACCGCTTCGAACGCCGCGAAGAACCACAGCTTGCTCTTGACGATAGGTCCCCCGAGCGTGGCCACGTAATTCTGCCGCGAAAACGGCTGCTTCGGCAGCGGCGCGGGATTCTCGATGGCGTAACGGGCGTTGAGCGCCGCCGCTCGCTCGTAAAAAGCCAGTTCGCCGTGCCACTGGTTGCTGCCCCGCTTGGTGGTCACCACCACCGAGCCGCCCACGGTTCGGCCTGTTTCGGTGTCCTCTTGGGACGTCTGCACGGCGAATTCTTGGATGGCATCGGGCGAAAAGTTTTGCAGGAATCCGCCGATGTAATCGTCGGAATTATCCGCCCCGTCCACCGACAGCACGTCGTTGAGCCCGGAGCTGCCCCCGAACGAAACTGCCGTAATCCGCGCCTTGGTGGGGTCGGAGGGCTCGACCGGCTCCGTTCCCGGCACCAGGTAAGCGATGTTGGCGAAGCTGCGGTGCGCCAGCGGAATCGTCTCGAGGTCCTGCGCGGTCACCGCGCCGCCGCTCACCGTGCTGGTGACGTCGATTGGCTCAGTGGTGATCGAGCTGGCCTGTCCTTGCACGTTCACGGTGAACTGCACCGCCGCCGGCCTCATCGTCACCGTCACCGATCGCACCGAACTCACCAGCACCGTCACCGGTGCGCTCGCCTGGGCAAACCCGGCGGCCTGTACCTCCACCCGGTACGCCCCGGGCGGAAGGTCGTCAATGCGGAATTCCCCGTTGTCGTCCGCGGTCGCTTGCCGCTCGGCGGCGCTTGCGGGCGAGCGCACCACGATCTTGGCTGCGGGGATTCGCGCTCCGGTCGGGTCCTGCACGATTCCCGCCAGGCTGCCGCGGAATTCCTGTGCCCGCCCCGCCGGCGGAATCGACACGATCAACAGAATCAGGACGCGCAAGAGCCAGCCCTTCGTCCCGCCGCTCCGCAAGTGGGAAGCCCCCTTCATGTGTTTTCAGAGCCGAAGGTAGGCTACTTTCTGGAGGTCATTACTACCACAGGTAGTAATTGGGGTTGTGGCGGGACGCGGTTCCTCCGGCTGGAGGACAGTTGGCAGGAATCCGGGAAACTGGTCAGCGGATCAGATGTTCGAGCAGCCGGTGCACCCAATACAGCGTGGCGGGTTGCAAAATCGCCGCCATCAGCATGCCGGTCGCGACGATCGCGATCGTGCCGGCCAGCGCGCGCATCGCCCACGCCGGCTTTTCCTGCAGGCAATCGCCCAACAGCAGCCGATCCACTCGTGCGGAAAGGTCGGCTCCGTCGGCCAGCAGGCAGCTCAGCAGCCACTCCCGCCGCGGCGCGCCCATCCTGGCCACCCGCACCAGCGCCGCCGCCAGGGAAAGCGAACGCCGCGAGTCTCCGCCCACCGCTCGATCGTCCGCAGCCCATTCCGAGAACCGCGCCCAGGCGCGATCGAGCGCGGCCGAACCCCGGGAGAATGGGAAAATATCGGGCGCCAGCACCAGAAGCAGCCGCTTGAAATTGTCGCCGGAGGCGCGATGGGCCCGCTCGTGTCGCAGCACCGCATCCAGTTCAACCGGGGAGAGCGCCCTCAGCACTCCCCTCGAAATCACGATTCGCGATCGAAGCACTCCGGCGAGCGCCACCAGCGGCGCTTCGCCTTCCACCACCAGCAGCGGCGACCCGCCGCCGCTCGGCAACCGGGCCTCGCGCCCTGCCCGCTCGCATCGCCGGTAGTACTGCAGCGAGCCGCATACCGCCCGCAGTCCCCGCGCGATCGAAATTCCCCAAACGCCGGTTCCCAGCAGCGCCGCCGCCCAGCAGGCGAACCCGACCAGCTCGGGCTTGGTTGCCGGCTCCAGCCACAAGTAGCTTGGCACGCACAGCCCGGCAACCACGAACAGCGCCGCCCCGGCGGGCAGCAACCGGAGCGCCAGCAGGAAGCGGGCGGCCAGGCGCGGCCGCAACCGCTTGGCCAGGCGGATGGCCGCGGGCGTTGCGAGCCACGTGCTCAGGCTGAGGGTGGCATGAACCAGGAAGAAGGAAGCCAGGGAAAGACACAGCAGCCGCAGCAAATACAGCCTCATCAAGTAGGGGGCGATCATCGCTGCCCTCGCCGGAAGAGCTCCCGGCGCCGATTCCGGATCTTCTTTTCCAATTCGTCCAGGAGCGCTTCGTCATCCTGCCCGACGGCTTCCACCAGGCAGGAAAGCAGCAGCTCCCGCGACGGCTCCGGTCCCGCCAAGAAACCAGCCACCAAATCGCCGGCGCGCTTGCGCTCCCACTCCCGTCGAGACAGGCGCGGGGAATAGAGGAATGCCCGTTCGGCTTTGCGCCGGTCGAGTAGTCGCTTTTTGAACAGCCGGTCGAGCGTGGTCATGACCGTGGTGTACGCCAGCGGCCGGCTCAGCCGCTCCACGACGTCGCGCACGCTGCTCTCCCCCCGCTCCCAGAGCACCCCCATCACGCTGATCTCGAGCCCGCCAAGCGCCGACCGCGGCGCCTGTTCAGCGTTGTTCCCGCTGCGATCTTTGAAGAAGCGAGTCATGCGCGAAACTCCCCGGGGATAGCCCGGACAATTCTATGCTCGGGGCCGCCCCGGCGCGAATGCCTGTTTCCGGCGCCGCCCCCCGCGACTCCGCCGCTCACGTCCCGCTCCAGCAGCCGGTCAGCTTCCTGAGCAGCACCAGTTGACCCAGGTGGTAGGCGTTGTGATCGGCAACCAGCAGCGCTTCCCGAAGCGCGGTTTGGCCCTCGCCGTGGGAAATGCGCGCGAAAAGGTCGGTTCGCGGGTTCCTCACGAGCGCGATCATCGCCTGCAAATCGGCCCGGAACGAGCGCACGCTTCTCTCCCACGCCGCCGCATCGGGTGGAGCTTCGGTTGGCGGCCAGTAGCCGGCGGGGAACGGCGGGGACACGTGTCGCGGATTCCGCGTGAACTCGAGAATGTCCCACTGGGCGATGCGCAGATGCTCGAGCAGTTGCCAGGGAGTGTGAGGGGCGCCGGGAATCTTCCCGCCTCGGTGATGAGCGGGAAAGTCGGCGATCACGCGGTCGAAATCCACGTGGGCGTTGCCCCCGCCGAGCAGGGCGGCCAGTTGACGCCGGAGCGCCTGGTCGGCCCCGGCGGCCGCGGGACGCCGGCGGTCGCGAGCGTCGGCCCGCGCTCCCGCCTTTTTCCTCTTCTGCTTCGAGCGAGCCTTAGGCATCGAAACCTCCCGTGACGGCGCGTGGAGACACCACTCCGCTGGCCCTCTTGCGCGGCCGGGGAATCGAGATTCCGTCAGGTCCTCGCCTGTCCCTGCTGCTCGATTATCGATCGCTTAGTAGGGCCGGCTGGCGGCGCCCATCGCCCGCCGCTGTTGGAAACACTCCCGGCAATACACCGGACGTCCCTGCGTCGGTCTGAAGGGCACCGTGGTTTCCTTGCCGCATTGGGAGCAAGTCGTCCGGGTTTCCAGCCGGTGTCCGCCGGCCCCCACTGCCCCTGCACCGGGATTCTGCGCCCGCTTGGCCTTGCAAGCCTTGCACCGTTTCGGCTCGTTCTTGAAGCCCTTTTCGGCGAAAAACATCTGCTCGCCGGATGTGAATACGAACTCCGCCCCACACTCCGAGCACTTCAGTATTTTGTCGTGAAACTCCATGTGCTGCTCCGTTGCCCCCCTGCCCGGGGAACAGCAAGCCGGGACAGCGTCTGCCCTCCAGGTTCGCCTCGGGAAAACGGAAGGACACACCCCATCCCCAACATCGCACTCCTGGTTCTCGAGAACATCACCGTCCCACCCTAGTCCTGCTCGCGACGCAATTTCTTTCGCAGCCGCTTTCGCGACAAGGCTGCTTTGGCGCGCCGTTTCTCACCGGGCTTCATGTAGTAACTGTGCCGCTTGATTTCCTTGATGATGTCTTCCTGCTGCACCTTCCTCTTGAAGCGCCGGAGAGCGTTCTCCAACGATTCCCCCTCCTGGATCGTTACTTCAGCCACTCATTTCTCACCCCCTCCCCCTTGGCGTGAACTGGCGAATTGGTTCCAACCGGTCATGGCGCTCGTCGAAGCTTGAGTTGGCCTGTATGGTGGCTCCCTTCTATCGGAGCGCCACCCGGGAAGTCAAGGGATACTTTACCAGAACCCTCCCCTCCGCCGCCTTCGGTCCGGCCGGGGATGTTGTTAGAATGGGCGCTGCCTCCTCCCGGTTTCCCGGGGCTCGAAGGCAGCCGCGGGGAACGCAAAACGGGGGGGCTGTCGATCGGAGTAGTTGCCGATGTCGGCGATGCGGGATGCGATTGCGGTGGTGCTTGCCGGCGGCCAGGGCGAGCGCCTATGGCCGCTCACCCGCGACCGAGCCAAGCCGGCGGTCCCCTTCGGCGGAATCTATCGCATCGTCGACGTCACCCTGTCCAACTGTATCAACAGCGATCTTCGCCGGATCTTCGTCCTTACCCAGTACAAGGCCCTCAGCCTCAACCGCCACATCCGCCGCGGATGGGCCGCGTTGATGGGCTTGGGGGATTTCATCGAGGTGTTGCCCCCGCAAATGCGCGTTTCGCACAGTTGGTATCAGGGCACCGCCGACGCCGTCTACCAGAACATCTACTCGATCGGCAGCGAGCGTTCCAGTTACGTCTTCATCCTCTCCGGCGACCACATCTACAAGATGAATTACCAGAAAATGCTCGATTGCCACGCCGCCAGCGGCGCCGAGGTCACCGTCGCGGTCATCGAAATGGACTCCGCCGAGGCCGCCGGGCGCTTCGGAATTTTCGAAGTGGACGCCGCCGGCGCCATCGTCGGTTTCGAGGAAAAACCCCACACGCCCAAGCCCTCGCCCCGCCACCCGGCAAAGTGCCTTGCCTCGATGGGAGTCTACGTCTTCAACACCCAGTCGCTGATTCCCATCCTGATCGCCGACGCCGAAAACGCCGCCTCCACCCACGACTTCGGCCGCGACATCCTCCCTCGCATCCTCGAGCGCCACTCCGTTCGCGCCTTCAACTTCATCGATGAAAACAGGAAGCAAGCCCCCTATTGGCGCGACGTCGGCACCCTGGACGCCTACTACGAAGCCAATATGGACTTGATTTCGGTCAGTCCGGTCTTCAATCTCTACGACAAGCATTGGCCGCTCAATACCTGGCAGCAGCAATACCCGCCCCCAAAATTCGTTTTCGCCGACCCCGACCGCATGGGCGCCGCGCTCGATTCCATCGTCTCCGGAGGATCGATCGTTTCCGGCGGCCGCGTCCGCCATTCGGTGCTCGGATACGATGTCCGTGTCAACAGCTATTCCGAAGTCGAGGATTCCATTCTCTACAACCACGTCAGCGTCGGTCGCTATTGCCGCATTCGCCGCGCGATCATCGATCGCCACGTGAATCTGCCCGAACGCACGGTGATCGGCTACGACCAGGACGACGACCGCAGCCATTATCACGTCAGCGAAAGCGGCATCGTCGTCGTTGTCCGCGAGGAGTCGATGATCGAGGAGCCCGAATAGCCGTCCTCGCGCCGCAGCACTCAGGGAGGCCGGATGGAAACACGCATCGCCCAGATTCATTGCCGCGAAGTGCTCGATTCCCGCGGCAATCCCACCGTCGAGGCCGACGTTCTCCTCTTCAGCGGCATTCGCGGCCGCGCCGCCGTTCCCTCCGGCGCGTCCACCGGCCAGAACGAGGCGCTCGAGTTGCGCGATGGCGATCCGTGCCGCTACCTCGGCAAGGGCGTCCGCCACGCCGTCGCCAACGCCAATACCTCCATCGCTCACGCGCTTGCCGGCCTCGACGCCACCGAGCAGCAACTGATTGACAATCGCATGATCGAGCTTGATGGCACCCCCCATAAATCCCGCCTCGGCGCCAACGCGATCCTCTCCGTCTCGATGGCCGTCGCCCGCGCCGCCGCCGAGGCCCGCCGCTTGCCCCTCTATCGTTATCTCGCCGGTTTCTCTCACCGCTCCGCCGGCGCCCGCCTCCCCATCCCGCTGATGAACATCCTCAACGGAGGAGTGCATGCCGATAACTCCGTCGATTTCCAGGAATTCCTCATCGTGCCGGTGGGCGCCGAGCGATTCTCCGAGGCGCTCCGCATCGGGGTGGAGGTGTTTCACAGCCTGAAGACGACCTTGAAGAAAAGGGGCTATTCCACCGCCGTCGGGGACGAAGGCGGCTTCGCGCCCAGCCTGCGCTCGAATCAGGAAGCCATCGAAACGATTCTCCAGGCTATCCAAGCCGCCGGCTTTGCGCCCGGCGCGCAGGTGGCGCTCGCGCTCGATCCGGCGGCCAGCGAGTTTTACGACTCCGCCACCGGCCGCTATGTATTCCGCAAGTCCGACGGCACCGCGCACACCGCCGAGGAGATGATCGCCTTCTGGGCCGGCTGGGCGCGCCAGTATCCCATCGTCTCCATCGAGGACGGCCTGGCCGAAAACGACTGGGAAGGCTGGAAACAGTTGACCGCGGAACTCGGCGCCCAAATCCAGCTCGTCGGCGACGACGTCTTCGTCACCAATACCTCGATTTTCGAGCGCGGTATCCAGCAACAAATCGCCAACGCCATTCTGATCAAGCTGAATCAGATCGGCACCGTCACCGAAACTGTCAATTGCATCGACATGGCGGAATCCGCCGGCTACCGCGCCGTCGTCTCGCACCGCTCGGGAGAAACCGAAGACCCCTTCATCGCCGATTTCGCCGTCGGCATGGGCGCCGGCCAAATCAAAACCGGCTCCGCTTCCCGCAGCGAGCGCATCGCCAAATACAACCAATTGCTGCGCATCGAGGAGGAACTCGGCTCCGCCGCCCAGTACCGCACCTGGGCCTCCCGCTGATCGCGATCCCTCCGAGCGATTTCCCCCATCCGGCGCACAACGGCCCCGGCGCCGCTTCGGCGCCGAGGTAGGGCGAGGCACCTTTCGCCCTCGCCGCATCGCTGGAATCACCGCGCACCCGAACGTCGCAACGCAAGTGAATGAGAAGGGGAAAACAAGGGAGGAAGAGCCCGAACCTATCGCAGTCTGGCGTATTCGGCTTTGGCTGCCTGCAAGACCGGGGTTTCGGGGTCGGCGTGTTGCCACAGAGCGAAGAAATCCTGATATGCCTTCCGGGCCCTGGCCTGGTCGCCCGCCACCGCCCAGGCGCGGCCCAGGCCCAGTCGCGCCAGCGCGCCAATCGGCTCGTTGAACACTACGCCGGGATGATCGGCGATTTTCTGAAACTCGGCTGCGGCTGCGCTCCCTTGATGGGCTGCCAGGTACGCCAAGCCGCGAACGTAAACCGGATAAAGAGCCAAGGGAAGCAGCTGCCCCGGTCCTCCCAGTTCGTAAGGAGAAGCCGCTTGCAGCTCCTCGATGGCCTTGGAAGGGTCACCCTTCCCGAGTGCTATGGCGGCGCGGATCTCCGGCAAGAAGTTCAACCGCACAACCGTATCCTGCGGGAAGCGCTGGGCTAAATCGTCCGCCAGCTTTTGCGCTCCGCTGCCGTCCCCGGCAAGCGCCAGCGCCAGCGCCGTTCCAGCCGCGATGTCGCGATCGTTCGAGGCTTGGACCGCCTGCTGCGCCCGCTGGCGCGCTCGTGCTGCATTGCCAACGAGCGCCTCGCGCAGCGCGGCGTCGGCGGCCCAAACGCCCGCGGTTGCCTTTTCCCCCGCGGCCTGCGCCGATGCCATCGCCCGGTCGGTCAACTGCCCCGCCTTCGCCAGTTGGCCGGAATAGGCGGCGGTGTCGGCGTCGGCATCCAGCACGCCATCCTCGATTCCCGGCTTGCCCATCCCCCACGCCGATTCTCGCGCCATTCCCGCCGCGTCGCCCTTCAGAAACGCAAGTTGATACAGATAGACGTGCAGCACCGGTGAATCGGCGCCGTGGGCCAGTGCCTGCTGGACAACGTCTTGCGCCTCGTCAACCCGGCCCAGGACAATATAGGCGGAGACGAGGTTGGCGTAATTCAAAGCGCTGGTGGAAGCGAGGCTGGCCGCCTGTTGAGCCGCCACCAGGCCCTTGTCGTATTCGCCCAGAGCGGCGTAGATCACGCCCAGGTTCCCGACCGGCAAGAGGTCGCTCGGATAGGTCTTCGCCCAGATCTGGTAATCCTGCTCCGTCTTTTCCATGTCGCCCGCCACGTACTGATCGTAGTGCGAGGTTATGTAGAATCGCTCCCGCTCGCTCACCCGCTCCCGCAGGTCGTAAGCCCGCTTCAAGTTCTCGGCTGCCAGCCCGCTCTCGCCAAGGTTGTAATAGTTGTTTCCGAGAACGGCGTACGCCATCGCGAAATTCGGGTCGAGCGAGATGGCGCGCTGGAGCAGGGGAATGGCGGTGGGGGGATCTCCGCTGATATTGGCTTTCCAGCCCAGGCTGTAGGCTTGCAGTGCCTCGAGCGATGGCGTCGTCACGTCTTCGAGCGGCGCATTGAATTTTTCGATCGAGCCGAGCGACTCCCCCAGCTTCTCGCGGAGGCCCGCCGCCGCCTTGCCCAGCGCCCCCAGCACCTGTTCCTTGCCGGTCGCCGTTGCCTGCTCCTGGGCGATCGCCGCGCCGCTTTGGCAATTCACCGCCCTCAGCCCGATCACGTATTGGTTCCCGAGGCTCGAAATCGATCCGTCGAGCACCGCCGCGCTCGCGTTGCGTTGGCATACCTCACGCGCCAAGTCGCGTCCCAGCCGCGCTCCCGCCGGCTGGCCCATCAACCGCAGCGTTCCGGCAATCTGCTCGTCGGAGACGATGTTCAAAAAGGGCGATTGCTCGAGCTGCGCCGCCAGCCCTTGCCGCAGGGTGCCGTCGAATACCGGATCGCCGGTGGTATTGGTGAAATCGGCCAGGACGATGGAATCTTTCGAAGTGAGCTTGGCGCCACGGCTCGCCAGGAAATAGACGCCGGCGGCAATCGCTGCCATGACGATCGCCGCTCCGCCCGCCAGCATCGGCCACCGCCGGCGCGCCTTGGGCGCCTTCGGCCCGGCAACCGAGGCGACCGCCGATACCGGAACTGGCGCGGTTTCCGGCGCTCTCGGCACGGCTGCCGTCGAGAGGAGGTGCCGGCTCGATTCCAGGTCGCGTTCGATCCTGCGCAAGTCGGCGCCCACGTCGGCGGCGCTCTGATACCGCAGCTTCCGGTCCTTTTCGAGCGCCTTGGCGATGATTTCCCCCAGCTTCGGCGAAGCGTTGGGACTCAGGCGCTGCGGATCGAGCGGCGCGCGATGCAGGATGCCGTCGAAAATCGCCCCGGTGGTATCCCCTCGGAAGGGCATCTCGCCGGTGGCCATTTCGTAGAGCACCGCTCCAAAGGAAAACAGGTCCGTGCGCGCGTCCACTTCCTCGCCCAACACCTGCTCGGGCGACATGTAGGCCACCGTGCCGACGGTCGCCCCCGGACTGGTCAGATTCTCCTCGCCGATGGTCAAGTCGCCCGGCGCCGCTCCCGCGCCTCCTCGTGCTCCCCGCGACTGCTTCGCCAGGCCGAAATCCAGGATTTTGGCGTGCCCGCGGTCGGTGACGAAGATGTTGGCCGGCTTGATGTCGCGGTGGACGATTCCCTTGGCGTGAGCGGCGTCGAGCGCGTCGGCGATCTCGCCGCCCAATTCCAGCAGCAGCCCCAGCGGAAGCGGCTTGGCGTTGATGCGGTGCTTGAGCGTCTGCCCTTCCAGGCACTGCATTACGATGAACGGCTTGCCTTCGAACTCGTCGATTTCGTGGATCGTGCAGATGTTCGGGTGGTCCAGCGCGGAAGCGGCGCGCGCTTCCCGCTCGAATCGCTCGAGGGCGTTCCGGTCCCGAGCGAGTTCTTCGGGAAGGAACTTCAGGGCGACGAACCGGCCGAGCTTGGTGTCCTCGGCCTTGTAAACCACGCCCATCCCGCCCCCGCCGAGTCTCTCGACGATGCGGTAATGGGTGATCGTCCTGCCAATGAGAGAAGCGGGTTCCGCCACGGCACCTGAATCTTAGAGGCCGCTCCCGCCCAAGTCAACGCCGCCCGCCGCGCCTGCGCAAGTTCGACCTTTTCCGCCGCTTCCCCATCCCGCCCGGCCCGTTGTCCGGTTCGCTTTCCCGCGCCCAGGGCCAGTCCCGGTCGTCGTCCCCCCGCGCCCCGGCGGTTTATCTCCGCGGCCCTCGCCGCCGTTGTCCGGGCTCGCCGCGTTGAATCTTTGACGTTCGCACTCCCCGCCGCGCAAGTCGCCCCCAGGGCCGAAATTCATCCGCCGATTCCCCCGGGCGTCTCGTGTTCCAACGGCGATCACGAAGGAAACGCAGACATCAGCGCCCTGCGAAGAAATCGCCATCAGCTACTCCTATGGCTCCAGTGGTTCCCAACTCTGTTCGTCCTCGACCTACGGTATCGGCTATGGGGCATTCGAGGTGGACGAGGCCGGCAAGAAACGCGAGACGTGGGCCGACGGCCTCGGCCGTATGATTGAAGCCGACGAGCCGGACTCGAGCAACAACCTGACCCAAGCCACCTGCTACCTGTATGACGCAAACAACAACCTCAGGCAGGTTGTTGCGCCGAACGGGGCGACGCGCACGTTCTCCTACGACGCTCTTTCGCGCCTCACCTCGGCCGCGACCCCGGAGGGCGGGAACGTCTCGTATAGCTACGACGGGAATGGCAACGTTCTCTCGAGAGTCGCGCCCAAGGAGAACCAAACCAGCCCCTCAGTCACCGTGACCACCACGTACTCCTATGACGCGCTCAACCGGCTCACCGAAAAGAGCTACAACGACAGCACCACGCCAGCCGCTTACTTCGTCTACGACCAATCGAGCGCGTGGGGCGGGACCGTCACCAACCCCGTGGGAAGGCTGACGACCACGCAAACCATTCCACCAGGCTCCTCAACAGTGCAAACCGCAACCCTCTTCGAGTACGACCCGATGGGCCGGGTGACCGTCAGCGAGGAGTGCCAGCCGCAGAGTTGCGCGACCGCGCCCAACCTCGCGGCGCAATACGTCTACGATCTGCTGGGCGACGCCACCTCGCTCCAGCAGCAGGACTACTCCGGCGCATTCAACTTCACGCTTTCCTACGCGTACAACGGAATCGGGCAACTGAGCGGCATCACGAGCAGTTGGTCCGACTCGACCCATCCAGCCACCCTGCTGAGCGGCGCAGCCTACAGCGCCGCCGGAAAGCCGGCCGGGGACACGCTCGGCAACAGCCTCACCGAGACGTTCGGGTATAATAGTCGTCTGTGGCCGAGTTCGGCGACGACCGGCTCAGTCTACAGTCTCTCGCTCGGCTACGCTGCCAATGGCAGCGTCACCACGGCCAACGATAGCGTGAACGGTAATTCCACCCTCACGTACGATAACGTGAACCGCCTCGCGACCATGTCTGCTCCGAGCAGTCCCACCGGCTGCTACGGCCTCTCCTGGACCTACGACTCCGTCGGCAACCGCACGGCGCAATCCGTGACGAGCGGCACGTGTCCCACGTCCTCGCTAGGGTTCAACACGAACAACCAAATCACATCGCCCAGCGGCTACCACTACGACGCCGCCGGCAATATGACCAACGACACCGTCCACGGCTACACGTACGACGCCGAAGGGCGTATCCTGACGGTTGACGGCGGAACGGGCGCTTACGTATACGATGCGTTCGGCCGGCGGATCGAGAAAACGACCGGCAGCACGAGCGTGATCTATCTGTACGATCTCTCGGGCCATGAAATCGCGGTCGTGAGCGCGGCGGGCGGAAATCTTCAAGACGATATCTACGTTGGGTCGCGGCATCTGGCGATGTACACGAACGCCACCACTTCGTTCTTCCACGCAGACCAGGTGGGCGCCGAGCGCGCTCGCACTACGGTGACCGGAACTGTTGATAGCACTTGCACGAGCCTTCCGTTCGGGGATAGCCAATCTTGCACCGGCGGCGAGCCGCTCGGGCGGTTCGCGGGCTACGAGCGAGACAATGAATATGGCTTGGGGCATGCGCCGGTTCGGTACTACTCGCCGGCGCTGGGCCGTTTCATGACGCCCGACCCGCTCAGCGAAGCGGTGCCGAAGGCTGGCGCCGCTGCTTGGGCAGATTTTGGTTCCGACGCGCACATCGCGACCCTATTCGGGAACCGACTCGACGCGGTGAGCTCGATGGCGCAGGCCGAGCCGGGCCAAGCGGCGCCGTGGGTCGGAGCCGGCTACATGAGTGGCGGCTCGTGGCCCACGGGCGAAGCGGCGATTGCGACACAGGCAGCCATCGCCGATCCGCAGGGGTGGGACGCCTACGCCTACGTCACGAATACCCCGTCCAGCCTTGTCGATGCCTCGGGCAAGTGGTGGCTTTGCGAGGCGATAAATACGGCCGCGGTTGTGTTTGGCGCGGCAAGTTTGCTCACCGGGGACGTGTTCTTGGGCGCCTTGTCAGTGTCCGCGGGCCTGCACGGGCTGGCCTGCGCGTATTTTCCCCGATAGCAACGTTCCAGTAGGATTGCCAGCGCGGGTAGGGCGCGCGACCCGCGCAGAGGGAGGCGCACCGATGAGGCCGCCGGATGGCCTGAGGCCGTACATCGATGAGATGGGGACATGGGTGGTGGGACTCGCTTTCTTTTCCCTGGGCATCGACGGCCTCGCCTTGATGATCGGTGCGAAGTGCCAGGGGGCCGCTTTCGTCGCGATCCCTTTGCTGCTGGCGTGGCAGGCCGCCCTCCTCCTCCTCTTCTTCCGCAGCGTCGTGCCCGCGTTCGAGAGGCTTCCCGAGGGGCGCGGCGATCTACGGGCGATTTACGCCCACGCGTTTCGGCTCGCGACCGTGGCTCCCGCGATAGCCGCGATCGTTGCGTGGACGTTGGTTTCGGCTCTCGCCCACGCCCGCCGCTAGGGCTGGAGGGGTGACGGAGGCGCGATCGGTGGAGGAGAGAGTGGGCGACACGAGCCGCGACCCGAAAGCCCATAGCGCGGGCCCCGATTGGCCCCCGGCGGCCGGGCTTCTGGTGTTGATCGCCTCGACGACCGTCATCGACTCCCTGATGTTGCTTACGGGTCGGGTGGCGCTAACGGCGATGTCTCTCCCCGGCGTCGTCTTCCTCCAGGCATACTTCATCTGGTACTACTTTGCCCGGTTCCTGCCGGCGAGGAGGATGTTCGCCGCCGAGTGCCCCGCGGCGAGGGGAGGGTTTGTGGGGCTGTTTCTAATGGCGACATTTGGCACGTCGCTCGTGGCCCTTGTCGCTTCCTACGCCATCCGCCACCTTCCGCACGTCCGCAAGTAAGTGGCCCGGCGGGGCGCGGACAGCCAGAGCGACGCTTACAGCTACGACGCCGAAGGCCGCATGCTGACGGCCGATGGGACCGGCGCTTACGTTTACGACGCATTCGGCCGCCGTATCGAAAAAACCGCGGGAAGTACGGGCCTCGTCTACCTCTACGACCTCGCGGGCCGCGAAATCGGCGAAGTGAATACGTCCGGCGCCAACGCGCAGGGCGATGTGTATGCTGGCTCTCGACACTTGGCCATCTACGGGAACAACACCACGAGCTTCTTCCACTCCGATCAGCTCGGCACCGAGCGCGTCCGCACAGCCGGCAGCGGAACTGTTGACGATACCTGCATGAATATGCCATTTGGCGACGACCAGTCCTGCACCAGCGGCGAGCCGCTTGGGCGGTTCGCGGGCTACGAGCGCGACAATGAGTACGGCCTCGCGCACGCGCCGGCTCGATACTACTCGCCGGCGGTGGGCCGCTTCATGACGCCCGACCCGCTGGACGGCGGCGTGCCGCAGGTCAGCTACCCCGATCCGGGACTCGCTGCACTCTCCGCAACGCTCAGCGGTCACGTGCTCGCTCCCCTTAGCCTTTCGACGACGAAGCGCGCTCCAGGGCCGCAGGTGCAATCCCTGGACGGGCAGGTTCCCCTCGGCGAGCCCGGGTGCGCAGGCTGCGGCTGCTCCGCAGCCTCGGCAGGCGGCGCGCTCTCGAACCCGCAGTTTCTCGACAGGTATGCGTATCTGCTCAACAGCCCGAGCTCCCGGATAGACCCCCGGGGAACGGTCGTGCAGTTCTGCCTTGACAGCTGCCTGTTTAAAGAGGTGGTCTGCGAGACGGGATGCCTGGCCGTCGGCCTATCGCCCCCTCCCTTCGACCTCCGGGCGGTCGCGTGTTCGGCGGGCTGGCTCGCTGGCGCGCGCCGCTGCGAGATCGAGTGCCAGGGAGAGGCGCCGTACCTGGAGATGTAGGGATTCGGGCAACTGCCCCCGCTGTGAGGCTCGGCCTGTCTCGAGGAGGTTGTCGGTGGCATCGCGGCGCGTGCCTGGGCTGGCGGCGGTTGTCGCGGTCAGCCTGCTCGCGGCATCCCCGGCTACCGGCCCCGACTTGCCACGGGGCTCCTCGGTGGCGCTCCGTTTGATCGCTTGGGTTTTGCCGCTGATCATCGCCCTCGTGGTCCTGGGTAAGCCCTCCGCTCCGGGCGCGCCCCGCCGCGCACGAGTGGCGCTCGTGGCCTGGTACCTCGTCTGCGTCGCCGCGATCAAGCTCCTACCCGCCGGCCAGGCGGCGGGGCGGGCCGGCGTGTGGGCTCGGATGGCGTTCCCGATTGTGACTGCGGTGGCATTCGCCGGCCTCTTTTGGTTTACCCTGAGATGCTTTGGCGGTCGCGTCGCCAGGTTGACGCCCCTTCGGATGGCCGCCGCCGCTCTCCTTTGCCTTGCGCTCCTTCTCCTCTGGCATGCGTCGGTGCGCTCTCCGACGACAGCACTGGACGCGCTGGCCTTTTTCGCGTCGCCCCTGGTTGTCGTCGCGCTTTTTCTATTGTTGCTGGAGCACCGGGCTTGAGCCCCCCCTCTGTAGGCTCGAAGCCGGGTGTCAGGAGTTGAACGTCGCGTGGCGGATCTTCGCATTTTCTGCTCCCCAGCTCGCTTGGTCGGGGAGCGCGACAGTGAGTACGCCCTCGCGCACGCGCCGGCTCGTTACTACTCGCCGACGCTGGGCCGCCCCGATGCCTTCACGGATACGGGGCGTTGCGGATTTTCGGGATCGCACCGCTTCATGACGCCGGATCCGGTTAACGGGGGCGTGCCACAGGTCAGCTACCCCGTTCCGGGGCTCGTTGCACTCTCCGCAACGCTCAGCGGCGACGTGCTCGCCCCCCTTAGCCTTTCGACGACGAAGCGCGCTCCAGCGCCGCAGGTGCAATCCCTGGGCGGGCAGGTTCCCCTGGCCGGACCGGGGTGCCAAGGCTGCGGCTGCTCCGCAGCCTCGGCCGGCGGCAACGCGCTGATGAGCCCGCAGACGCTCAACAGGTACCCCTACGTTCTCAACAGTCCCGCCTCGCTCGTCGATTCGGCCGGAACCACCATCGAGTTTACCCAGCTCTGCCTCGATATCTGCCTTATTTCGGAGTTCGGCTGCGAAACCACCTGTTTCTTCTTTGTGTTCGTGCCGCCCCCGTTCGGGGAAGCTTTGTTGATCGGGTGCCAGGCCACTTGCCTCGCCTTTTTCGACAGTTGCCTGGCAGCATGCGAGGGGGCCTTAGGACGGTGTCTTCTCTCTATTGGATGCCCAGGGCCGCGCGCTTAAGTCGGGCCACCATTTGGGGCCGAGCGCGGCCTTAGGGAGCACTTCGATGCTCACACGCTTGGAACGGCGCGTCCTCGCCGCCGTAGCGGGAGGCGGTGTCGCGCTGTTGCTCATCCTCCGTTATTTGTTCTTCCTTGATCGGCACCCTGCCGTCGTGGTTGCCATCGGCATTCTGTCGCCGCTCGTTTTCACCCTGGTGGGCGTCTGGGCCGCCCGGGGCTACTCACCCCGCGCCCCCGGGGCGCAGCCCGTCCCGAGGACGAGCCTCCTCATCCCGTTCGTCCTGGTGTGGGCCGCACTCTCGCTCCTGCTGGTAGCGCGCTTGAGGGGCGCGCCGGCGGGACTAACCGACTTCGCTAGCTACCTGGCGCTCGTGCTATTCCTGGCGGTCTGCGCGTGGTGGGTGATGAGGCGCCCCTGGCAGTACGTGGGCATGTCCCGCGGCCGAGCGGCAATTGTTACCGCCGCTTTCGTTGTCGTGGCGATTGTGCTTTACGCCATGTCGCACGTGCGGAGCTTAGTCGGAGGTCACTGATCGGGCCTCGTCACCCCTGGTTATCGCTCGCCCCAGGAGGCTCCTGGAGGACGGGCCGGGGGCTGGTAATAAACCGACCGGCGGGGAGAGGCGGCGCCGATGGCAAGGAAGTCGGTCGTCACATTGCGCGCCCTCGCTGCGCTGAATTTCCTGGAGAGCCGGGCCGCCTAAAACACGGGGCTTTACTGAATGCTGCAAAAGAAGTGTCCCCTTGAGCAGACGAGAAAAGCAGATTCCTCGCTGCGCTCGGGATGACAACGTAGGACGTTAGTTAGGCGGGCGTCAATAGCCCCCGAAGGGGCGCGCCCGAGGCTGCGCAATGACCTCTACGGATCGATGGCGCTTTCCTTCCGCGACGGCTCGTTGGCGATAATCGCTGCGGTGGCTCCGGCGCTCAGCCCGATGGTGACGAAGAGCGCCCACACTTTCTTCTTTTTCTTCTTGTTCTGATCGGTCTGATCGTCGGAACCCGAATTCTGCGCGGCGTTGAGAACCGCGGTATGCCCGGCGCCCACGGTAACCGCTCCATCCGCGTCGACGATCTCGAGAGCGCCTTTGTACACCGCTACCTGCGCGCCCCCATTCGCGAGCCGTGTTACCTGCGCCAGCGTCACCGCCGAGCCCGATGGCAGCACCGCAATGCCGTTCGGCAGGTCGGTTTTCGTTGCTCCCGCCGTCTGAAACTCGATCGCGCCGTTAGCGAGATTGACGAGCGTGCTGGCGTCCTGCTTGGTCACCTCGGCCGACGTGCCGGGCTCGAACCGAATGCGCTCGGAGGGCGATGAAATCACGGTCAGCGGCGAGCCGGCTCCGGTGAGAATCTGGTCTCCGCTCCACAGGCTGGCTTGGCCCTCGAACGGCTGGCCATTGATCTGAATCGCGCCCGCCCCTTGCGCCACGCCCACCAACCCGCGCGGAGTTGCGGCGTAAGCGGCGAGCCCCATGAGAGCTCCGGAAAAAAGGAAGACAAGTGTCCGACGACCGACCGAACTCATCAGAGTTCCTCCCAAGCACAACACCGGCTTTGTTCTGTGTGCCCATCATTCGACTATGTGCGCCTTACCTTGTCAAGACACAAACTTGGCATTACCGTTGGATGGACTTCGCAGCCCGCGGCAAGGTAGCATCAGCGTCGCGGGGCTTCGGCTGAAGCGGTGCACGAGTCTGGCGGAGATAATCGGCGGCAAATCAGCGACATAGCATGGAAGTTCCCTTTCTGGATTTGCGGTCACAGTACCTGGCGCTTCGCGAGGAGCTAGTAGTAGCACTAGAACGAGTGTCGCAAAAGGCGCAGTTTATTCTCGGCGAGGAAGTGGAAGCCTTCGAGCGCGAATTCGCCGCATTCTCCGGGGCTCGGTTTGCCGTCGCGCTGAATTCTGGAACCAGCGCCTTGCACCTGGCGCTCATCGCCGCCGGCGTCAAGCCCGGCGACGAAGTCATCACCAGCTCGAATTCCTTCATCGCCACCGTCGAGGCCATCGCTTACGCCGGGGCGCGGCCGGTCTTCGCCGATATCGATCCCCGCACCGCCAACCTCGATCCCGCAAGCACGGCTCGCGCCTTGTCGCGGTCCACTGGCGCCATCCTCCCGGTGCATCTCTACGGGCGCCCGGCGGCAATGGAGGAATTCCGCCGCCTCGCACGGCAGCATGACGTCGCTCTCGTCGAAGACGCCTGCCAGGCGCACGGTGCTTGTTGCCATGGCCGGCCCGTGGGAACTTTTGGCGTGGCGGGCGCCTTCAGCTTTTACCCGACCAAGAACCTCAACGCCTGCGGCGAAGGCGGGGCGCTGGTGACCGACGATCCCGGCGTCGCGGAATTGGCGCGTTCGCTTCGCAATCACGGCCAGAGCGGCCGGTACGTACACGACCGCATCGGATTCAACTACCGCATGGAGGCCTGGCAGGCGGCGGTGTTGCGCGTCAAGTTGCGCCGGCTGGGAGAATGGACCGAGGGTCGGCGCCGCATTGCCGAGCTCTACCGCCGGCGGCTGGCCGGCGCGCGACTCGAGCTGCCCGAGGACGATCCCGGATCCCGGCCCGTCTACCACATTTTCGCCGTCTATGTCGACCACCGCGATGCCGTCCAAGAAAAGATGGCCGCCAAGGGCGTCGCCACCGCCGTGCACTACCCCCTGCCCCTGCATTTGCAGAAGGCCTGCGCCGCCTGGGCTCCGGCTCCCGGCAGCCTTCCCGCCACCGAGCGGGCATGCGCTCGAGTACTCTGCCTGCCGATTTTTCCCGAGTTGACCGCCGAGCAAGCCGAGTACGTCGCCGATTGCCTGGTGGATATCGTCGGCGAGCAGTGAATTGAGGGCTAACTGCAGCGGAGCAGCATGAGGGATGCCATCATCTACGGATACGACTGGGCCGGAGCAGGCACCATCACGCGGGTGGCTTTGGCGGCGGCGCGGGCGGGCGCCAAGGTCCTGTATTGCGAGGGTCCCGGCTCGGTGTTCCGCAGAGCCCACACCAGCCTCCATGAATTGGAGTCCAACCTCTTCACCATCAAGCCTCGGGTGCTCGCTTCCCGCCTGAATCGCTATCCGGGAATGTCCCGGATCCAGGGCGCTGCCGTCGCCAGTCAAATCCTCGCGCATGCCGACGCGCTCGGGTTGAAGCAACCGAGCTTCGTGTATGCCTACCCCGGTCTGCTCCTCGTCCCGTTGTGCCAAGCGATGAAGGCGCGCGGCTATCTCCTCGTGCACGTGTACGCGAATTACTGGGAGGGAATGGAGCGGGAGCACGTCGAGCAATCCGACTTGACACTGGTAATTTCTCGAACCGCTTTCCACCGGCTGCGCGCTCGCTGGGGCGATAAGATTCATCACATTCCGCACGGGGTGGACTTGCGCTACTTCCGCCGGCTTCACGCCTGCCCCGAGCAGGCTCCCCCGCTACTCGCAGCCATTCCCCGCCCGCGCCTGGGGTATGCGGGGGGAGCGGCCGAAGAACACTTGAATACGCGCGTGCTGCGCGACCTGCTCGAGCGTCGTCCGGACTGGAACTTCATCTCGTTTCAGTGGCGGCCCGCCCACTTGGGCATGAAGCCGGCCGTATCCACGTCGAATGCCCACGTGCTGCCCTGGCAAGGGCCGGAGGGATTCGCTCGGTGCGTGGCCGGTTTTGACATTGGCTTTATGCCTTACGACTGCTCGAATGTGGTGTTATTCAACGGCCCGCCGATGAAGCTGTGGGATTACTTCGCGCTGGGCTTGCCAGTGGTGGCCACGCCGCTCATCCACCTGTGGGAATACGAGGGCCTGGTGTACCTGGGCGACACGGCCAAGGAACTGGAGCGAGCGGTGGAAGCTGCGCTGGCGGAGCCGCCCGACAGCCCGCTGCGGCAGAAGCGCAAGGAATTGGCCGAGGAACACTCGGTCGAAGCTCTTGGCCAACTGCTGGGCGGCATCCTCGTTTGAGTGGTCCGGAACTGCGACGTACAGCAAGGGCTGTCCTCACCTGTCGACGCTTCCCCCCCTCCTGCATCCGGTTGGCGTTGCCACGTCGGGGAGCCGGGGAAGTCCGTGGCTCTTCGGGACAGGCGTCACGCGGAGCGCCCTGCGTTTCACCGGGGGTCGTGAGGCCCCAGCTCGGGGCCGGGCACGTCCTTCCGCGATCGCTCCGGCGCTCGCCCGATCGCCTTGAGCACAAGGTGCTTGGTTCTGCGGAGCACGCGATAGCCTCGGTCGCCCAGTATCGCTTTCGTAAGAGCTTGTGGGAATTTGCCCGCCAGGTTTCCCCGGCATAGGGGGGAAGCGAGCAGCCAGGGCGCCCGGCGGATCGCGAGCCAGTAATGAAGGCAGGCTGAGGGGTAACGTTCTCGCAGATATTCCGCCAACGCTTTCCGGCTATGCCGCTGCGCGCGGATCGACCGCTCGGCGACCGTCCGCTCCCTAGGCTCCAAAGCCCTCACCGCCGCCCGACGGAGAGCAACCGTCTGTGATTCGACCCCTGTTCTCGACGTTCGTCCGGGATGGATGCGATAGGCGAGAACCGTATCGGGGATGAACGCGACGGGTCCAAGCCGCGCTAAGCGCAGCCAAAGCTCAAAGTCTTCCGCGAGGCTCAGCCGCTCGTTCCAACCCCCCGCTTCCGCCACCGCCGATCTCCCAATTAGCACTTGCCCAAAAATCGGTGACCACGCAAACAACGCCTCCCGCCACGCCGAGCGGACGCGAGGGCGCGGATAGTGCGGGATGCGGCGCCAAGTGCCCCAGGGGGTGCTGTAGGCAGCAGCTCCCACCGCGGCAATCGCCGATTGCTTGCGGCGCAGCGCCTGAAGCATGGCGGCCAGCGCTCCGGGGAACAGCCGGTCGTCATCGTCCAAAAAAAGCACGAATTCTCCTCGAGCTTCGCGCAAGGCCGCGTTTCTCGCCGCCGATCGCTCCCGCTGACGCTCCATACGGAGCCGGTACAGAATGGGTTCGTTCTGGGACCGTAACCACTCCCAAGTGCCGTCCTCGGAGGCGTCGTCAACAACCCACAACTCCAGCTCCTCCCGGCCAAGCGATTGCGCCAGCACACTGCCGGCGGCTTGACGCAGAAATGCGACGCGGTTCCGGGTCGGCATGATGACAGATACCGTGGGCCGCGCCTTCATCCCACCCTCCCATCGTGGCCTAGCAAGCGGCGCACGTGCACTAAACCTGTTCGAGTGCCGTGCCGGCCGTGGCCCGCCGGGACATCCGGGGCGCAAGGCCGCAGCGGGAGCGCGGTGTTCCGCCGAGGGGAACATGAAAGGCGGCCGGCGGCGGAGCCGACAGGCGCCGCAGCGGTGCCTTTCTACACCGCCCCAGCATACCCCGGTCTGCGACCAGCCGGAGGGAGCGCGCGATCGTCCGGGAAGGAAAACAATTACCTTTGAATAACGAAGGAACTCTCAAGAATTCTGGCCTCGAAAGAGGCGCAGGGGCCGAATCAAACTATAAGCGAACCTCAAGCGTCCTGGCAGGCGCACCCGATTCCAGTCATCCGCCCCCGGCGTCGTGGCCAAGCGCGTGGCGTACCGCATCCCGGGCCAAAACCCTTCCACCATCCGCATCCGGTACCGCACCTGTCCCCAAGGTGCGATCGGCCGAGGCGCAAACAGCCTTTCAGCAACCCATCGTGCATGTTCTCCAGCCACGGCATCGGCCTCGGCTCGACGCTTCATCGAGGCTGGGATCGGCGCATCGAGCATATCACCGGCCAGTAGCAGGGCCACGTTCACCATTCGCCGGCAACGCATTCGTCCTGCCTGCGCCAGCGCTCGATCCCAGTCGAAGCCCGCTTCCCGGACCAGCGCCACGATATCGCAAATCCACAGTAGCTGGGCCCAGAAATCCTTCGACCCGTGCACCGCTAGCAGCGTCAGAGTGTCTTCCCTCGAGAACGTGAAGACCGGGCGGCCGGCCAGGGACACCGGCCTTAGCGTACACATGAGTGATTCAAGGTCCGGCGGGACTGGGAAATGACGCAGGGTGAATTCGGTGTGCACCTCGATTTGGAAATCGCCTTCGTCAGCCAGGAAAACATATTCCCCGGGAATCGGCGAGCCTTCTTCGACCAGCGCTGGAGTCGCGCTCCGGTATCCGAGTTCCCCAAGTACCTTCGCAGTCTCCGCAAGCTGGCGCTGCGGAACGATGAAGTCCAGGTCAACAAATTCACGCAGCCCCAAATTGCCGTAGGCCATTTCCGCCAGCACCGGCCCCTTGTAAGGAACCAGCTCGATACCCGCTCGCTCGGCATTTGAGATGACTTCCGCCAGCCGGCTAGCCAGCCGCAAATTACGCGCCGCTGTGGCTATCGCCTGCCTGCGGAAGCCTTCGAGGATTTCGGGGGGCGCTGCACAGCCGCCTGCTGCCAGAAGCTGCGGATAACAGAGCGCCGCCACTCGATGTCCGCGCGCTGCGTGGAGCACAATCCGCCAGTCCTGCGCAGTTGCCAGGAGTTTCCGCAAGGCCTCCTGCTGCCCTTCGCTCATCTTAGTCCTTGCGAGCGCCAGCAGCAGCCGGTGTTCCGGCCGACGAGTTGCCACCTCACGCAAATTGCGCTGCGTCACAGCAGTCTCCGCAAGCACATTATGTTCTGAAATGGGGAGCAACTGGGAGAAGTGCCGCGGATTCGGCCCGCCGCTGCGCCCTAGCGGCCGCTAGCAAGGGGAAGCTTCGCTGCGCGGACGTCGCTCACAATCAAATCACAAAGCCGGCCGAGCAGCTTCGGGTCGTTCGACGGGACCAACCTCTGCACCGGCACCCGCCGAGCGATCTCGCCCTGCATCTGAAACTCGCGGGCGCGCCACCAGGGCTCGAGCGCTCCACTCACGTATCCATTCGTCAGCAGCTGAATCAAGCCCTCGGAATCCCCCAGCGGCTCGATCCGCGGGGCCGTCGGATCTGCGCTCCTCCGGGCAAGCAGATAAAGGGCGCCGAGCGGCGCCGGCTCGCTCTGAAACTTGCCGGGTGCAGAATCGAGGCGCACCAGCTTCTTTTCTTCCCGTGGCTGAAGCCGGGGAAAGCGCTCCGCCGCGCTGCCGCCGTAGATCATCTCGGCTGAATCCGGCCACAAGCAAATCCCCGGAACGCTCGGGATCGCCATCAATTCTCCGTCCGCCTCCATCTTGAGCGTCGAGACGTCGTCGGCGAGGACCGGATGCCCTCGCTCGGCGAATGCCGCCGCAGTGCTCGACTTCCCCGCGCCCGCATTTCCGGCAAAGAGCACCGCCCAGCCGTCGATGACCACCGCGCTGGCGTGCACGCACATGCAATTGCGAAGATGAAGAACGAACCCGAACACCTGATGCAACAGGAAAGCCGTCACCTCTTCCAGTGTTGCGCCATCGGACCACTCGGCCCAGATCTCTCCTCCGTTCCGGTCGATGACAAAAGTCGCTCCCTCGCAATATTGGAAGCAGTAGTGTCCCGTTCGCGAGAAACGCCAGATCCGCAAAATGGGCAGGCCGTTCGAATCCTTGAACGGGCTTGAGTAGATCGGGTGCTCTGCTCGCATCTGGGTTGGGGCAAGCCGGGCAGGGAGTTCGCCGAGGTGGCAGGAGATGTCCGGGCTAGAAACCCGGTCACACGGCGTCACTCCCGGCAGAGGCCGGTCGGACTCCACTTCCAGCCCATAGAGCTTGTAGTGCACCAAAGCGGCGTCTCGCAGCACCCGCGACGGCGCCTACGGGCAGGTGGACACGCTGACGTGGTGGGGGCTGCTGGCGCAACTGGGTGTGAAATCGATGCCTGTTCCCGACGCTGTGAGCGTCAAGTCGCGCAACGTGCCGTAAACGCGCAACTCCGGACTCCTATAGGGGACCTTAGTGGGTTGGGACACGAAACTCCTCCTTGTGAACCTTATACGCAGATTGGCATTGCCATTTCAACCAAAAATTCAGAACCATAGGACGAAGGTGCACCATAACTTCCCACGGAGGAGGGTTTTGGATGCACTCCTTCGCACGCTTGAAATCGACATACTGGCCTAATGCTTCGTCTGGCTCGAAGTCGTCCAGCCACGACTTTCGGCTGCTTTGGTAAAAAGCCGTCAGCAGGTCGGAGGCGATCGGTTGCTTTCTCCGCAGCCGCACCTCGTCCGGAAGCAAACCACGCATCGAGCGCCGCAGCAATTCCTTGTCGGAGCACCAGGGCAATGCCGGCAGGCTCAGAACGTAACGAACCAGGCGGAGGTCAAAAAACGGGTGCCGTGCATCCACGCACGCTCCGAAGTTGTCCGGATCGTACTCCTCGAAAAGGCCCGCCCATATCGGGGAACTCATCAATCCGTGGGCCTCGGGCCGAACCGCATCTACGGGCGTCCGACTCCATACCGGCGCCGCTTCGTACCGCTCGTAACGCTCGCGCAGATGCAAGCGCCGCTCGAACTCCGGGTTCAACCATACGGGGAACGGCCTGGGGGTAGCGCCGCGGCCGGCGAGAGCCTGCCAGCGGAATCGCAGTTGGAGGCGGTGCCGCCGGCCCTCCGACAGCACATAACGGCTCAATTCACCCGCCAAGCGCACCCAATCGCCACTCCGGATTCGGTCGAGGCAGTGACGTTTTCGCAAGCTCGAAAAAATCCCATCGCCGCCCTGACCCGTCAACACCACCCGCGCTGACACAGGTCTTCCCAGTACGTCGGACAGGGTCCCGTCGAACAGCGGCGTCTTCCAAGGTTCGGCCCGCCGAAACTCGGGCCGGTCCCAGAAGCCGAGCAACTGCCTGTCATCGAGTGCAAACTCGGTGAGCGGGATTCCAATGTACCGCGCCGCAGCACTCGCAAAACGTGCTTCCCGGTCCTGAATCAGGCGATGATAGACTTGGCTGTGCGCCGAAATTGCACAGGGGCTGCCACTCTTGCCGGCCGCTCGCTTCGCCATCGCCGCCACCGAGGTCGAATCCATTCCTCCGCTCATCAGCACCGCGGCCCGGTCGGTCCTCAGCCGGTCGGCGACCGCCTGCTCGAACAGTTCGAGAAACCGTTCGACGTACTCTTGCGAGCGGCGGAAAACCGTTGGCGGATCGACCGGCAAGGTCCAATAGCGCCGTGTGCACACCTTGTCATCAACGGCGATCAACACGTGCGCCGGCGCCAACCGGCGAATCACCTCGCGCGCCGTGCGCTCCAGGTCAAACCCGGCTCCCAGAACCAAAAAATCGGCGATCTCCGGCTCGTACAGATCGTCGGGAGCGTCGGGATGCAGGCGCGGGCAATCCATCGCGTTGCTGAAAACCAGAGCCTCGTTGACGTGGGCGTAGAAGAACGGTTTGACCCCGAAATGATCCCGCGCGCAGAAGAGTTTCCGTTCGCGGTGGTCCCAGATGGCGAAGGCGAAATCGCCAATCAGGTGCTCGACCGAGCGCTCGCGCCAAACGGCGTACGCGTGAAGGATCAATTCGGGATCGGTGGCGTCCGGGGAACAGGTGCAGCCGTGGCCGCGCAGTTCTGCCAGCAAGTCCTCGCGGCCGTCGATCCGCGCATCGGCGGTGATCCACACCTCGCCGTCGAGGCTCATCGGCTGCCGTTCTCGTTGGGCCTCGAAGGTGGTGCGGAACGAAGTATGCACGAAGCCTGTCGGTCCCCGGGTCCAAACTTCACTCGCGTCCGGGCCGCGGTAGGCGACCGACGACGCCATTCGCTCGAGCAGGTCCCGATCGACCGGGGCGCCGTCCAGATTTACGATGCCTGCGATTCCGCTCATCGCCAGTCCAGTCGCGCCGGGGCGAAGCTTCGGTCGAAGGCTGCAAACCGCTCGGTGACGTCCTGGCCGTCATTCAACACGGTTCCCAGCAGCTCGACCCACGCGTGCGCTTCCAATCCTCGATCGCTCTTGCGCACGCCGATTCGCAAGTCCGCCGGAATCCCTCGGCGCTCGAGCAGCCAAACCGACACCAGCGCCTGCGCCAAACAAGCGCCGCCCGCGTATCGCGCAGCGATGGCAACCAGCCGGGCTGCACGCCGAGCCTCCCCCAGCCTGTCAGACGGGTTCCCCAAAGGTGGTGGGGGAGGCGAGCTCTGGAGCAGCGCCGCGACGCGCTTCAGCCCCAGTGCTTTCAATCCCACACGAACGAGCGGCAGAAGCAGGGCCGCGCGGAGGAACAGCTTCTTCTCCTCGGCTGGAAGCCCGCGGAATTTGCGCCACTTACTCACGCCTGCCCTCCGAAGCCCGCCGCGGCGGAGCGGGGGAGGGGCTTGTTTCCAGTAAGCCGTTTTCCACCAATTTCTCAATCAGCCCAGCCATATCCCGCCGCAGTTGGGCCGCATCGACCTCGTACTCAGCCAGCAACTCCTGATAGGCCGCTTCGACCGTGACTGCTCTCGTCAGCGCACCCCACATCCGCGTGCCCACGGGATCGAGGCCGTAATAGCTTTCTTTCTCCAGGTTCAGCAACACCGATTCTTCGCCCACCTGCTGGAGTAGCACGTGCGAAGGCACCACGACGCGCGCGCTGAAGGATATCGCCAAAGCAGCACTCCGTTGCGGCCTGAAGTTAGAGATGCCTCGGGTTCCACTCGCCGGCGATTGTAGCAAACGAGAATGCAACGCGATAGACCGCGTGCGCCGCGCGGCGGTACCGGCGGTACCAAAACGCATGAGCTTGAGAGGCATTAGCAGCAAAGTAAATGGCCGCGCCTTCTCTGCTTCTTATCACGAGGCCCTCGGTCGCTGGCGGGTGCCCCAATCTGAAAAGCAACTCGCGAATCAACCGCGTATCTCGTTGATTTTTCGGCATTCCCGACCCGTATTTCTCGTGGCTCATACTGTTTCCTGCGCAGTGGCTCTCGGCACAAGCCGGTGCTGCGCCGCTGGATTTTTGCCCCGCGTTTCGTTATAAGGGCCAAACGCAAAGGCCAGACGTGCAAGCTATCGTCGTTGAGAACCTTACGAAACGATTTCCCCCGGCGTACTCGGGCTGGCGAACCTTTCTCCAGATTGTCGCTCCGGCCAGCCTGCGGGCGCTGGCAGGGGTTTCGCTCCAGGCGGATGCCGACGAAGTGGTTGCCGTGGTGGGAGCCAACGGCGCAGGCAAATCGACGCTGCTACGCATCCTGGCCACGCTGCTGATGCCCACCGCCGGCCGGGCGCTGGTGGCCGGCTTCGACGCCGAGCGCCAATCCGCCCAGGTTCGCCGGCGGATCGGCTATCACAGCGGGGCCGATTTCGGGTTTTACGGCCGGCTCACCGGCCGCGAGAATCTGGAATTCTTTGCCCTCATGTCCGGCCTGCGGTTCCAGGAGGCCCGGGACCGCATCGGGGAACTCACCGAGCATCTCGGCCTCGGGCCGGCGCTGGACCGTCAAACGCGCGGGCTTTCCTCGGGAACGATCAACCGTCTGGGTCTGGCGCGGGCGCTGATTCATCGACCGACGGTGCTCTTGCTCGACGAACCTACTCGCAGCCTGGATCCGCTCGCTGCGGCTGAGTTCCGCAGCCTTCTCAAGGACATCGTGCATCGTCACGGAACCACGGTCGTCTTCGCTTCACACATCCTGAGCGAGGTCGAGGAACTCGCCGGCCGTGTCGCCCTGATCGACAACGGCAGCCTGATCGCTTACGACAAACCGGGGGGTCTGCTGGCAGCGGCAAAGGCGACTTCCCTCCAGGGCGCCGTGGAAACGCTGCTCCTCCGGGCCTCGGCCTCCGGCAGGACTGCCTGATGAACCACCTCTCCACCCGGCGGGCCGGAATCCTACGGCAAATGGCCGCTTGTTTCTGGCGCGATCTGCTTGTGGCGCGCGCCTACCGAAGCCAATTCCTGTTCAGCGTGGTGAACACGCTGTTCGGAGCAGCCTCTTTGTATTTTTTGTCCCAGTTTGTCCAGAGCGACAAGCTGGCTCGCGCCTTGCCCGCCGGAACCACCTACCTTGGCTTTGCTTTGATCGGAATCGCCGTCTTCGACTACATGGGCGCGGCAATCAACGCGTTCGACAGCAGTCTCGGCGAAGCCCGGCTGAACCGCACGCTCGAAGCACTGCTGGTCACCGAAGCGTCGCTGCCGGTGATTCTGCTGGGTTCGGCCATTTACCCCTTCGTTTTCACCTCGGTACGCACGGCGGTATACCTGGCTTGGGGAGTTTTGCTGTTCCATCTACAACTAGGATCGGCGAACTGGCCGGGAGCGATTCTGATTCTTTCGTTCTCGATTCTGGCGTTCATTGGGCTGGGGATTCTCTCGACCAGCTACCAGATGCTCTTCAAACGCGGCAATCCGGCCAAGTGGATCTTTCTGGGTCTTTCGGGTTTGCTCGGCGGAATGATGTATCCGGTGCGGGTATTGCCGCCCCTGCTGCAAGACTTGGCGCGGGTGATTCCCTTGACCTATTCGCTCGAAGGGATGCGCGCGGCGCTGCTCGACGGCGCCAGCCTCGCCCGGTTAGGGCCCCAGGTGGCCGCGCTCGCCATTTTCGCCGCGGTGCTGCTGCCGGTTTCGTTCGCGGTGTTCGCCTGGGCGCTCCGCCGAACCAAAGTCACCGGAACCCTTACCCACTTCTAGCAAAGGCCGCGGTGAGGAAAGCGCTGACCTCCGCTCCCGTCCGAGGGGGGACGGTGGCTGCCAACTGCGAAAATGCCTCCGAATCAGTGCTTCTTGGGTGGGGCGGCGAATTTTGTTTCCACGCCAGCGCCAAGCTGCTTCAGCACCTCGAGCGCCTGCTGGCAATCGCCCGCGTGCGGCCCGTTGGGCGCCAATTGCAGATACTTCTGATAGGCTTCGACGGTGCCCGGATTGACCACCGCCGTCAGCTTTCCATCCACCATCTTGCTCTGCATGGTGTTCATCAGGGCGTTCCCGTACAGGTACCACGTGTCGGCGTTGTTGGGATCGGCCTGGGCGGCCTTCTGCAACGGCACGACGGCGTCCTGGAGCTTGTTGGTGTTGTAAAGCACCACGCCGATGTTGCGCCAGCACACCGCCCCGTTTTGCGGGGCGAGCTGGGTCGCTTTTTCGCATTCGGCGCCGGCTTCGTCAAGCTTGCCGGCGTAGGCCAGATTGGTGGCCGCGCCCAACAGGAAATTCGGGTCGGTCGGCTTCATCGTCGCCGCCTTCGAAAACGCGTCGGCAGCCTTGTCGTGCTGGCCGGCGTCCTCGTAGGCGGTGCCGAGATTGCCCAGGATCGTGGGCAAGTTCGAATTCGTCGGCCCCGCGGTGGTCTGCGCCTGCTCGAGTTCGGTGACGGCCGTCTGGCTAAGCTGAGCGATCTGCTGCTGGGTCTGGGTGCGCTGATCGGGGGATTGCGACGCCAACTGCCCGCGGAGGGTGCCGATCTGGTCGATGGCCTTGCGACCGGCGTCGAAATGCAGCTTCATGTCGTTGAATTGTTTCTGCGCCGCCGCCTGTTTCTTCATCTCCTCGGCAATTTGCGGATTCTTGGCCAGCAACGCCTTGAAGTTCAGGTCCTGCGTCACCTGGCTGCTGGCGCTGATTTGCACCTGAAAGTCCTGCGGCGGGAACCGGTCGGTCTGAAATTCGACGATGTAGACGCCCGAACCCAGCCCCATCTGCGAATAGAACCCGCTCTTGTCCGTCTTGAGCGTCAGTTTCGTCCCATTCGCCTGATTGGTGATCACCACCGTGACGTCCGGCCACGGCTTGCCGTTTTCGTCGGAGACCGTGCCGCTCAAGCGGCCGGTCAACTGGGCCGAGGCTGCGACGGCCAAGGCTCCGGCTATTGCTAGTGCTGCCAACGCCATTCTCCAGTGCCTCATAAAACATTCCTCCTCGGAACGTTTCGTGCCTTTGCTCACTGAGTAACTCGCGCCCGGTAGGGAATCGGATCGGTCACTCCCGCCCGGGCGAATGCCCGCAGACGCAGAGCGCAGCTATCGCACACCCCGCACGCCTCGTCTTCGAACTGGTAACACGACCACGTATGCTGCAGGGGCGCGCCCAGCTCGATTCCCTTACGCACGATCGCCTCCTTGCTCATCCCAATCACCGGGGTGCGGATTTCGATGCCGCTCTCCGGCCGCGTGCCCGTCCGCACAAGTTCGCCAAACGCCTGATAATACTCCGGACGGCAGTCGGGATACCCCGAGCTATCTTCGGCGACCGCCCCGATGAACACCGCCCGAGCGCCGATGACCTCCGCCCAACTCACGGCGACGGAGAGGAAGTGGGCGTTCCGGAACGGAACATAAGTCGCCGGAATTCCCCTCCCGGTACCCGTCTCCGGCACTGGAATCGACGGATCGGTCAGCGCCGAGCCGCCAATCTGCCGGAAGTGTTCCAGCCGGACCACGAGCCGCTCCGGCGCCTGATAGAAATTCGCGATGTCTTCGAACGCTCGCCTCTCCCTGCGCTCGGTCAGCTGGCCGTAGCTCACGTGCACGAGTGCCAGTTCATGGGTTCGACTCGCGATGGCCGCGGTCACGCACGAATCCATTCCCCCGCTCAAGAGCACCACCGCTTTCGACGCCCGTCGGCTCATCGGCTCCTGCTCTGTTGGATTCGTCCTAGACGCCACGCGATGCCGGGTCCCAAATGTACTTGTGCAATTGCAGGCCCAGCCGCACCGGCAGACGGTCGGCCAGGATCCATTCGGCCACCGCCCGCGGTTCCACGCCCTCCCACCCGCCGTCGGGATCGGCAGCCACCGGCGAAAAGATCACCTGGCCCACTCTTTGTTCCAGGCGATGCTCCCGGGTGAACCCCCGCGCGAACTCGTAGTCACGCCGGCTGGCGAGCACGAATTTCACCTCATCTTTGGTGCCGATGGCGTCCAAATTCGCCATGTCGAACGTGCCTCCCTCGCCGGAATCGGGGCATTTCACATCGACGATCTTCAGCACCGCCCGCGGCAACTCGCCGACGAAGCGCTCGCCGCTGGTTTCGATCATCACCTCGAACCCGTCCCGGATAAGCTGCTCCGCCAGCGGGACCGTCTCCGGCTGGAGCAAGGGTTCGCCCCCGGTGATTTCGACCAACCGAATGCGCGATTCGTTTCGCCCTGCCAACTCGTGGACTTGATCGAGCACCTCGTCCAGGGACAGGCGGCGGCCGCCGTGGAAGGCGTAGGCGGTGTCGCACCATCGGCAGCGGAGATTGCAGCCGGTCAGGCGCACGAACACGCAGAGCCGGCCCGCGTGGCTGCTCTCCCCCTGGATCGACCGGAAGATTTCAGTCACTACCATGATCGCACTGGCCCTAACGCTCGATGGGCGCCTCGCGGGTGGCTCGCCGGCGGCGACGATCGACCATCGCAACGATTCCCAATGCCAGCGAAAGTACGATGGCCACTGGCGCCGCCGCCCACCGCCCCCACAATACCCCCGCATAGGCCGCAGCCATCACGATTGCCGGCACGCCGATGATCGCGAGCGCGTTGTTCATCGAGAGGGTTCGCCCGCCCCGGCTCGGCCGTCGGGCCGGTAGGTGGCTGCGGTCAGGTCGGTTTCCCAGACGGTGACGCTGGCGAGGCGCGGCCGGTCGTCGCCGGGAGGAAAGCTCCGGACAGCCTCGTCGTAAAAATATTTCGCCAGATTCTCAGCCGAAGGATTCACCAAGTCGAAAGGAGCCTGATCGTTCAAATACTTGTGATCGAGCGCAGCCATCACCTCGCGCATCGACTGCTTCAGGACGACGAAATCGCAGAGCAGACCGGTGCGGTCCAGCGTGGCGCCCTCCAGGGTCAAACGGACCTTGTAATTGTGGCCATGCTGGTTTTCGCACTTGCCCTTGTAGCCGCGCAAGGCGTGTCCAGCGGAGAAACTGCCCTCGACAAAGATTTCAAACATGGCTGGTTCCGCCAAGTTCGCTGGCCTCGGACCCTGCTTGGCTCGGCGGCCGCCCGTTCATGAACGACCGAACGTCGGCCAGGCTCTCGGAGAAGGCGTACTCGGGCAACGATTCCAGGAAAATTCTACCATACGCCTTCCGGCGGATTCGGTTGTCGAGAATGGCGAGCACGCCCCGGTCGCTTCGCGACCGGACCAGTCGTCCGAAGCCCTGTTTAAGCGCGAGCACCGCCTGCGGCACCTGGTATTCGAAGAAGGCGTTCCTCCCTTCCTCGCCAAGCGCCCGCACGCGTGCCGCCACGATCGGATCGGTGGGCACGGCAAAGGGAAGCCGGTCCACCACCACGCAGGACAGTTGGTCGCCGGGCACGTCGATACCCTGCCAGAAGCTCGCGGTGGCGAACAACACCGCTCCGGGAGTTCGGCGAAAACGTTCGAGCAGCGCCGATCGCGGAGCCGTGCCCTGGAGCAGCAGCGGATATTGCAGCCGCCCTTCCAGCCGCCGATAGGCCTCGCGCATCTGGGCGTAGCTGGTGAACAGGCAGAACGCGCGGCCCCGGGTGATCGCCAGGATCCCTGAGATTTCCTCGCAGGCTCGCTCGAGAAAGCCAGGATCGCGGACGTCAGGAAGCCCCGCGGGTACGTAGAGCAGCGCCTGGCTCCGGTAATCGAATTCCTGGGGCAGCACCCGTCCCTGCGCCGGCTCGATTCCCAGCCGTTGTCGCAGGAAATCGAAATTTCCTCCGACCGCCAGCGTCGCCGACGTCAACACCACCGTGTCGAAGGCGCCGAAGAGCTTGTCCCGCAGGATGGCGCTCACGTCGATCGGCGTGGCGGCCAGGAACACGCCCTTGCCACGCCGCTCGAACCAGTACACGAAGCCGCGTTCGTCGCTTTCGGCGAGGAAGGCGAGTTCGCCCCGCAGCGCTGCCGCCCGCCGCGCCAAAAGCACGAGTTCCTCCGGCCTGTCCTTCACTGCCCCCAGCTCGGTTTCCAGCCTTCGCAGTGCCGTGGACAAACGGTCGTAGGGCTCGCGGCTTTCCTCCAGGAATTGGATCCGGGCCGTTTTCTCGAAGGAGGATTTGCCTTCCCGTTCGGGAAACCGGCTGAAGAATTCCCGCGCGTGCTCGCGCATCCGGGCCACCAGACGAAGCAGTTCGGCCGAGCCGCCGGCGCCCAGCCGCACCGCCTGTTCGGTGTCCCTGGCCAGTTCCTCGAATCGATAGTTCGAGATCTCGCGGCCAAAATATTCGCTTGCGACGTCTTCGATTTCGTGCGCTTCGTCGAAAATCACCGCCGAGTATTCCGGCAAGATCGAACCGAAATCCTGCTGGCGGATCGCCAGGTCGGCGAAGAACAAATGATGGTTGACGATCACCAGATCGGCTTCCCGGGCCCGTTGATGCATCCAGGTGATGAAACAGCGTTGGAACGCCGGGCACTTCTGGCCGGTGCAGGTCTCGCTGCGGGCATCGATCCGCGTCCACAGCTCGGCGGCGTCGGGCAGGAAATCCAGCTCGGCGCGGTCCCCGGTCTCGGTTTCGCGTTCCCAACGCCTGATCCGCTCCACCCAGTCCACCTCGTCCAGATCTTTCAGCAGGGGCCGCTGCTCAAGCTGGTACAATTTCTCCCGGCACAGGAAATTGCTTCGGCCTTTCATCAGCGTCGCCTTCAAGCCCGGCGCCAGGTGGCGCTGCAGAAAGGGAACGTCCTTCTGGAACAACTGCTCCTGGAGCGATTTCGTCGCCGTCGAAATCACCACCCTTCGCCCGCTGCGGATGGCCGGAACAAGGTAGGCCAGCGTCTTCCCCGTGCCGGTGCCCGCTTCGACAATCACCTGCTGCTTCTTCTCGAACGCCTGCTCGACCATTTCCGCCATCTCGAGCTGCGAGGGCCGGAATTCGAACGTGTTGTGGCAGCACGCGAGCAAGCCGTCGGGCCCGAAGATCTTCGGGAGCGTGAACGTGGAGGGATCGTGTGAAGAAGCGGACGAGGGCATTCGAGGAAACGCCGCCCGGCCAGCGGCTCCCTAGTAAAATAGCATAGAATGCATCGGCACGCCCGCCGCGGCGGGCGACCGCATCTCCGGCTCTCCGCAGATGAAACAAGCGCTTCCGCTGGTGGCGATTGTCGGCCGGCCCAATGTGGGTAAATCGACGCTGTTCAATCGCCTGGTGGGCCGGCGGCGCTCGATCGTCACCGATGAACCGGGCATCACCCGCGACCGTATCTACGGCACGGTGGATTGGCGCGGCCGCCCCTTTCGGGTGGTGGATACCGGCGGGCTGGTGCCCGACGAGCGTGCCGGCATTCCCGCCGAGATCTTCCGCCAGGCCCGGTTGGCGCTGGCCGAGGCGGATGGCATCGTGCTGGTGACCGACAGCCGCGCCGGTCTGACGCCGGCGGATGCCGACCTGGCCCGCCGGCTGCGCGTATTCGGCAAGCCGCTGGTGGTCGCCGCCAACAAGGTGGACAAGGTGAACCTGATGTCCGCCGCGGCGGCGTTCTACGAACTGGGGGTGCCGGTGTATCCCCTCTCCGCCGAGCACGGCTTGGGTGTCGACGATTTGCTCGATCACCTCACCGGCGGATTTCCGGAATCGGCGGTCGAGCCGGCCGCTCCGGCGGTTCGCATTGCGATTCTGGGCCGGCCGAACGTGGGCAAGTCCACCTTGCTCAACCGCCTGGTCGGAGAGGAACGCTCGATTGTCGCCGCCGAGCCGGGCACCACCCGCGATGCGGTGGATACGCTGGTCGAGCGGGACGGCCGCCACTACCTGTTCATCGACACCGCGGGCATTCGCCGGAAAGCGAAAACGAAGCTCGCGGCGGAGAAATTGAGCGTCGTCATGGCCCGCCGGCACCTCGAGCGCGCCGACGTCGCCCTGGTGGTCGCCGACGCTTCGCTGGGCGTCACCGCCCAGGACGCGGCCATCGCCGGCTATGCCGACGAAGCCGGCCGCTCCCTGATCGTGGTGATGAACAAGTGGGATCTGGCGGTCGAGCAGGCGCGGGCGGGCGGCGCCAAGAAGTCCGGCCCCGCTGATTTGCGGGACGAGTACGAGCGCCTGGTGCGGTCCCGGCTGGGTTTCATCGGCTATGCTCCGGTCGCTTTCCTCTCCGCTCTCACCGGAGAGGGGGTCGAGCGTGTGTTCGGGCTGATCGATCGTGTGGCCCAGACCCGCCGGCGACGCATCCCAACCGCTGAACTCAATCGCTGGCTCGGAGAGATCGACCTGGGCCGATCGAGTTCTCCCGCCGGCCGCGCTCCGCAAATCCTGTATTTGACCCAGGCATCCGCCAATCCCCCCACTTTCGTCCTGTTCACCCGCGGCGCGCCGAAACTGCATTTCAGCTTCCAGCGCTTTCTCGAAAACCGGCTGCGGGAACAATTCGATTTCACCGGGTCGCCCATCCGGTTTGTGGTTCGCGCCCGGGAGCACGCCCCCCGCCGCCGCGCGCGTGCCCGTTGACACCTTCCCGGGCTGGCATACGATAGCCATGTGGCCCTTGCGGGCCGGCGGCGGACCGGCAGCGCCGCCAAGCCGTTCGAGAGCTCCGCTGACCGACGGGGAAGGCCAACCGGCCGGCGCCCGAACGGAGAGGAAACGTTCATGGCTGAAGCACCGATCCCCGCTAAGCCCGCCGGGGTCGCGTCGAGCGGCGAGCGAGGCGGAGAACCGATTCCGTCCAAGACGCAGTTCCGGATCGGCGAAGTCTGTCGCTTGACCGGCACCAAGGCGTTTGTGCTGCGTTACTGGGAAACCGAATTTCCCATGCTCGCGCCGATCAAGAGTCCCAAGGGCCACCGGCTGTATCGCGGCGAGGATGTGGACCTCGTGTTCGAAATCAAGCGGCTGCTATACGAGCAAGGCTTTACGATTGCCGGCGCTCGCCGATGGCTGGAATCGAGAAACAGTCCCGGCGCCGAGCCCGAAGCGTCCCCTCCCCCCACGCTGCCGGCCGGCTCTTCGGCGGCCAGGAAACTGCTGGCGGACCTGGAGGGCGAGCTGCGGACAATCTTGACGCTGCTCGAAAGCGAGTGATAGTCTTCCTTTTTGGTTGTCGGGACGTGGCGCAGCCTGGTAGCGCGCACGCTTGGGGTGCGTGAGGTCGCTGGTTCAAATCCAGTCGTCCCGACCATCTCTTTCCGCCCCGTTTTCCCGGCCAGCCGCCCCGGACAAACCGATGCCCAACATCCTGCTCACTAACGACGATGGAATCGACGCGCCGGGCCTTGGCATCCTCGCCGGGGAATTGGCTGCCCTCGGCCGTGTGACCATCGTGGCTCCGTCGCGGGAACGGAGCGGGGCGGCGCAATCGATCAGCGTTCGCCAGCCGGTTGCCTGCGAGCAAGTGGACGCCGGGCGCTGGTCGGTGGACGGGACGCCAGCCGACGCGGTTATCGTCGCGTTGCACAAGCTGCTGGAAGAGCGGCCGGACCTGGTGGTCTCAGGAATCAACCTGGGCGCCAACGTGGGCCAGAACGTTTATTATTCGGGCACCGTGGGCGCGGCGATGGAGGCGGCGGTCAATCGGATACCCGCATTCGCGCTGTCGCTGGCCTCACGCGATCCCCAGTGCGACTGCCGGCCCGCGGCGGCGCTCGGCCTCGAGTTGGCGCGGCTTCTGCTCAACGAGGAGCTTCCCGAAGGCGTTCTCTTGAACGTGAATGTGCCGGAAAACTGGAATGGGCAGGTTCGTTTCACCCGCCAATCGCAAGGGATCACCCGCAACCTGCTGCGCGAGGAAGCGGGTGCGCGCGGCCCGATCTTCTGGCTGCAAGAGGTTCAAGTGGTCGAACCCCTGGAACCCGCGAGCGACTACGCCGTCTTGCGTGCCAACCAGGCGGCGATCACGCCGCTGGTTGTCGACCGTACCCACCTCTCTTCCCTCAACCACCTCTCCCATCTTGCCGCCCGCCTGGAGGCCCTGCTCGGCGCCAAGCGGTGATTCGCCGACAACGCTTTCTGGCGGCACCCCCCGGGCGAGGTGCGCTCGCCCCCACCGGAGCGCGCGGAACCGAGGGAGGAGTGTATTTACTAGATAGTAATCAATACGGACGGGCCGCCAGGATTGACGGCGGCGCTGCCGACGCTTCGGCTAAAATGTTCGCCCGGGGTGGAACGATGGGCCGTTGCCTGTATTGCGCAGGCGAACTGAACGAGCACGCGCTCTACTGCCCGCGCTGCATGGTGCCGGTGCCGCGACCCGAACCGCAGCGCCGCCCGGGAACGGTCACCCTGTTGCTGGCGGTATTCGTCGCAACCGCCGTTCCTTGCTTCCTGGTGATTGCCCGCCAGATGCGAAGGCCGGGGCTGCATTCTGTGGCCGCCAGCGTGCAAGCAGCAGGAGTTGGGGCGTCCGGCGCCGTCGACCAGGCGCAAATCCTGATCGAGCGCTGCGGACCTCCCGACCGCGATGTTTCCACCGCCGATAACGATCCGCCTCCGCCGATTCCCTTTCGCGTCCTCGAATATCAGGATCGGCATCTGCAATTCGGGTTCGTTCCCGGCGGCGGCGCTAAAATCGGCGATCCGCCTCCCTATCGCTGGGCGCTTTCGGGTATTCTCGACACTGCCACGAACCAGCCAATTACCAAGGACTCCGCTGCCCGGCGCATGAGCTGTCTCGCCGGTGCCGATGGTCTCGGACAGCCGCCTTCGGCGCCGTCGACCAGTCCGCAGCCGTAGGCCGGGTCCGCTTCCCCGATCCGAAGGGGTTGCGGGTCTTCGAGCCGGCGAGAGCCGGCCTGCTGCGCGGCGGCGGGCTCGCTCTTTTCCCTATTGACAGTCCATAGGTCTTCAGGCAGGATCGCCCTGTAGAGAATCCATAGGAGAACGCGGTGGGCGGAACCAAAGCCGAAGTCCTCATGGGCACGCTCGACCTGCTCATCCTGAAGACCCTGGATACCCTCGGCGCGATGCACGGCTACGGCGTCGCCCGGCGCATCGAGCAGGTTTCGGGCCACCTGCTTGAACTCAACCACGGCACCGTCTATCCGGCGCTGCTTCGGCTGGAGCAGAGAGGCTGGATCTCATCCCGCTGGGGCGCCTCGGACAGCAATCGTCGCGCCCGCTACTACTCGCTCACTCGGGCGGGCAAGCGCCAGCTTGCCCGGGAGGCGAAAGATTGGCTACGCATGGCGGCGTTCATCGCTCGCGTGCTGGACGGCGCCAGGGAGGCCTGACGTGAGTCGGCTGAGACAATGGCTGGCGCGAGTGGCCGGGTTGTTTCACCGCGAACGCGCGGACCAGCGGTTGCGCGCCGAACTGGAATCGCATCTCCAGATGCTGGCCGAGGAGAACGTGCGGCGTGGCATGACCGCCGCACAAGCGCGGCAGGCGGCGCGGCGCACCCTGGGCAGCGACCTGCGAATCGGCCAGGCATGGCGCGAGCAGCGCGGCGTTCCCTGGGTGGAAACGTTTGCCAGGGACGCGGTCCTCGGACTGCGGATGATGCGCAAGCACCCGGGCTTCGCCGCTTTGGCCATCGCCACGCTGGCGCTGGGCATCGGCGCCAATACCGCGATTTTCAGCGTGGTCGACGCGGTGCTGTTGCGGCCGCTGCCGTACCCGCATCCCTCACAACTGGTTTCCGTTTTCGCCACACGCCGGCCGGCGAACACCTTCGAAGGCACTTCCTACCCGAATCTGGAAGACGAGCGCGCTTGGAACACCGCGTTCACCGGGATGGGCGGTTCGAACGCCCACCAGTTGACGCTCACCGGCCGGGGCGAGCCTTCGCTGGCCAACACCGTCGTGGTGAGCGGCGATTATTTCCCGGTATTGCAGGCGAAGCCGCTTGCAGGACGCACGATACTTCCCGAGGATACAAAGCTGGGCGCCGCGCCGGTGGTGCTGCTGAGCGAGAACATCTGGCGCGGCAGGCTTGGCGCCGACCCCAAAATCGTTGGCAGCTCGATCACTCTCGACAAGCGTCCTTTTACGGTTGTCGGCATCATGCCAGCGGGATTTCGGGATCCGTTCTTCGCTTCCACCGCGCAAGTTTGGATTCCCGTCCACCAGGACCCGGTTTTCGGCCCTTTGATGAGGTTCCGTGCGGGCAGCCTGCTGGGAGTTCTGGCCCGGCTGAAGCCGGGCGTATCGCTCGAGCAGGCGCAATCCCAGATGGCGGGCATCGCCGAGCGCCTCGCCGCGAATTTCCCGGGTGCGGACGAAAGCCTGTCCATTCACGTCGTGTTACTCCAGCAGATCCTCGTGGGCGACGTGAAGGCGGCCCTGCTCGTCCTGCTGGGCGCGGTTGGCCTGGTGTTGCTGATCGCCTGCGTGAACATCGCCAATTTGCTGCTGGCGCGGGCCAGCGCCCGCGGCAAGGAAATGGGCATACGGCTTGTGCTGGGGGCCGGTCGCTCGCGCATCGTCCGTCAATTGCTGACGGAAAGCGTGGTGCTCGGCCTGCTGGGCGGCGGCGGTGGGGTGCTGCTGGCGTACGCGGGGGTCCAGGCGATGGTTTCGATTCTGCCAGCGGATTTGCCAGGCCTCCGCGCCGTCGCGGTTGATGGCCGGGTGCTCGGCTTCGGTCTTCTGCTTTCGCTCGCCGCGAGCATCCTGTTCGGGCTCGCTCCGGCGATCCTTTCCGCCGACGCCTGCCTGCGAACCAGCCTGCGAGAGGGCGCCGGACGATCGGGGGATGGCGGCGGGCGCCGGCGGGCGCGCAACGTGCTTGCGGTGGCGGAAATCGCCTTGGCGATGGTTTTGCTGGTTGGCGCCGGCCTGCTGCTCCACAGTTTCCTCTCTCTCACCTACGTGAATCCGGGCTTCGATGGCCGGCAGGTGTGGAAAGCGGACGTGTCGCTGCCGCAGTACGAATACTCGACCCCGCAGCAGTGGACCGCCTTCGCCGACCAGTTGCTGCCGCGAATCCAGACGCAACCCGGCCTGCGGGATTCGGCGCTGGCGGTGCCGCTGCCCGTGTTCCAGCAATTCGTGAATCTGAGCTTCACCATCGCCGGCAACCCGCCCTTGCCGCAAGGAGTTTCCGACACCGCCGACTACGTTTCCGTCAGTCCCGACTATTTCCGGGTGATGGCCATCCCGCTTCTCGCCGGCCGCAATTTCAACCGGCAGGATTCGATCGCCGCCCCGCCAGTCACCCTCGTCAGCGAGGCTCTGGTGCGGCGCTATTTCCCCGGGGAAAATCCGATTGGCCGGCGGATGATTTTCGCTTTCCCCCGCGACAAGGCCGTCGCCCGCGAGATCGTCGGCGTGGTGGGCGACATCCGCGACAAGTCGCTCGAGCACCCCTCGGGGCCGATGATGTACGTGCCTTTCGATCAGGCGCCGCTCTGGGGCGGAGCGGTGGTGGTAAGAAGCGAGCTGAGCCCGGCGGCCATCGCCGCCGCCATTCGCCGGCAAGCGCACGCCATCGATCCTGATCTGCCGGTCACCGATTTCGAATCGATTTCTTACGCGGTGCAGGCCACAGCGTCGCCGGCGCGCTTCCGCGCGCTGGTGTTCGGCTTGTTGGGCCTGATCGCGCTGGTGCTGGCCTCGGCGGGGATTTTCGGGGTCCTCTCCTATTCCGTTTCCCGGCGGACGCACGAACTGGGAATCCGGATGGCGCTGGGAGCGACGCCGCCGTCGATTCGCCGGATGGTGTTGCGCGAGGGAGGAATTCTGGCCGCCGCCGGACTGGGAATCGGCACTGCGGCTGGGCTTTACCTGACCCGGTTGCTCGAAAGCCAGCTCTACGGCGTCGGCGCCGACGATCCCTGGACGTTTGCCGCGACCGCCATTTTGCTGGCCGGTGTCGCCCTCGCCGCCTGTTACCTGCCGGCGCGGCGAGCGATGCGGGTCGATCCCACCATCGCCCTGCGCTACGAATGAGCCGCACCGCGACAAGAGCGAGGCAGAGATGAGCTTCTTGCGCCAATCCATTTTCCGCCTGCTCGCCCTACTCGGCCATGACCGCGAGGCCGGCCGCCTGGACGAAGAGCTTCGCGAACATTTCGAGCGGCTGGTGGAGGAAAACCGCAGGAAAGGAATGCCTGGGGAGCAGGCTCGGGCTGCCGCACGGCGGAGCCTGGGGCACAGAGAACGCATCCGCGAGGCCTATCACGACCAGCGAAGCCTGCCTTGGGTCGAGTCGCTGCTCCAGGACCTTCGCTTCGGCCTGCGGATGCTGCTGAGGAATCCGGGGTTCGCCACTGTCGCTATCGCCACCCTCGCCCTGGGCATCGGGGCCAATACCGTGATTTTCAGCGTCGTCAACGCCGTCGTGCTCCATCCCCTTCCCTACCACGCTCCCGATCGTCTGGTGATCGTTCAGGAGCGAATCTCGAAATTGACCGAGCGGCCTGTTTCCGTTCCCGCGCCCGACGTCCTCACCTTCCAGCAGAAGAACCGCGTGTTCACCGCTGCCGCCGGATACCAGGACGAGTTCTATGATTTGACCGGCGGGGGCAGGCCCCGGCGGATCCGCGCGGCGCGCGTTTCCTGGACGTTGTTCCCGGTGCTCGACGTTCAGCCACTCGTGGGCCGTGCGTTCAGGCCGGAAGAGGACGATCCCGGCCGCAAGGTGGTGGTGCTGGGCTATGCGCTCTGGAAGCAGCAATTCGGCGGCGATCGTTCGATCGTCGGACGCGCCATCGCGCTTGACCGCAAACCCTACACCGTCGTTGGCGTCATGCCCGCGAATTTCGCTTTTCCGATCGAAGGACTCGAGAATTTCGATCCGGCGGAGCTGTGGCTGCCGATGAGCTTCACCGCCGAGGAACGAGCCCACTTCGGCGACAACTTCAACTACGGCCTCCTCGCCCGGCTCAAGCCCGGCGTTTCGCTGGCCCGGGCCAAAGCTGACGCCTCGCTCATCGCCGCCGGGATCGAACGGGAGTACCCGCCCGAAGTGCGCAACGAACTCAACGTCGAGGGCGTTGTGACTCCGCTGCTCGACGCCATCGTCGGGGACGTGCGGGCGCTGATGACCATTCTGCTGGGCGCGGTCGGGCTGGTACTGCTGGTGGCCTGCGCCAACGTCGCCATCCTCCTTCTTGCGCGCACGCTGAACCGCAGGAAGGAGATCGCGTTGAGGATGGCGCTTGGCGCCGGCCGCGCCCGGCTGCTGCGCCAATTCATCACCGAGGTCACCGCCCTCGCCCTCGCCAGCGGCGTCCTGGCGCTCGCCATCGCGTATGGGGGGGATCGCGCCCTGGTTCGCCTGGTCCCGGCGGAGATTCCCCGCGCTCGGAACGCCGGCCTCGACTTTCCCGTTTTGCTCTTTACTCTCGCGCTTTCGATTCTCGCCGCTTGGATCGTCGGCGCGGCCCCGGCGATCGCCGCCTCGGACAGCAACGTGAACGAGGCGCTGAAGGAAGGGGCTCGTGGCGCTTCCTCCAGCCGGCGCCACCAGAGGATTCGTTCGGTTCTGGTCACCTCGGAAATCGCCCTGGCCCTGCTGCTGCTGGCCGGCGCCGGCCTGCTGATCCGCAGTTTCCTTCGCGCCCGCCAGGTCAATCCCGGCTTCCAGCCCGAACACGTGCTTTCCTTCAACGTGGCCCTGCCTTCCGCCTCTTACCCTCAACCCGAGCAGGTCCGTTCCTTCTATCGGCAGTTGCGCTCGGGCCTGGCTGGCCTGCCCGGCGTCCGGTCGGCCGGCTTTTCCACCGATTTGCCGATGATGGCCAACTGGAACCACATTTTCACACCCGAGGACTACCATCCCGCGCCGAATGCCCCGCTGAACTTCTGTGTCAACTCGATCGTTTCGGACGGCTATTTCGACGCCTTGCGGATTCCTCTGCTTCGCGGCCGCACCTTCAACGATGGCGACACTCTCGCGGCGACGCCGGTGGTTATCATCAGCCAAGCCATCGCCGAGCGTTATTGGCCCGGCCAGAATCCCATCGGGAAGCGGCTGAAGTGGGGTGTCGCGCAGTCGCGCAGTCCGTGGCTTACCGTCGCCGGCGTCGTCGGAGAAGTGAAGCAGGGACCGCTCGATAGCGTCACCCAGCCGCACACCTACGAGCCTTACTCCCAGGCGAGCGCCGACTACGTCGAGCACATTCCGTCGATGTATTTCGCCATCCGCGCCTCGGGTGACCCGGCGGGTCTGGCCGCCGCCGTTCGCACCGAGGTCTGGAGCCTCGACAGCCAGTTGGCGATTTACCAGCTCGGCACGATGACCGACGTTGTCGATAGCTCGCTCACTCCGCGCCGGTTCAATTTATTCCTGCTGGCCGGTTTCGCGGCCCTGGCGCTGGTGCTGGCGGTGATCGGAATCTACGGGGTGGTTTCCTACGCGGCCGGCCAGCGAACGCACGAGGTCGGCCTGCGGATGGCGCTCGGCGCCGGCCGCGCCGATGTGCTCAAGCTCGTGGTTGGCCAGGGAGTGGGCTTGGCGCTCGCGGGGATTGTTCTCGGGGTATGCGGAGCCCTGGTATTGACGCGATTTCTCGCTAGCCTGCTCTACCAGATTGCTCCCGACGATCCTGCGACTCTGGTGGCAGTGTCGGTGCTGCTCGGCTCGGTAGCGATTGCCGCCTGCCTGGTTCCGGCCTGGCGCGCCACTCGAGTCGATCCCGCCGCCACACTCCGCTCCGAATGAATCAGACGGCGAGCGCCCGGGGCCATCGCCCGGCGCCGGGGATCAGCGAAGGTGATCCACCTGGTAGAGATCGGACAGGAAGCGTGAGTAGCCGATGATGTAAGCCTTCGCGTCGGGCGTCATCAGCACCGGCCCAATCGAAGAGACTCCCGCGGGATCCGCTGGCGCGAACGTCTTCACTTCGGTGCGCCGCCCGGTCGCCGAATCGATTCGGTATACCTCCACGCTCGCCGGCGCAATCGCGTCCACGTAGAGCGAGCCGCCGTCGGCGCTGTATCTCACTGGCCGGTCCGACGCCTGGAACCCGGGAATCGCCCGGGGCTCCCCGCCATCCACCGGATATAAATAGCCTTTTCCGTCCCCCCCGGTTGCCGCCACGTATTTTCCGTCGGGCGAAACCGCAGTGCTGAAAGCATTCGAGGCGGCGAAACGCGCCGATCCCTCGGGAGTGATGGCCCGCGGCTGACCGCCGGCGAGATCCTGCACGTACAGGCGGAGCGTTTTGCCCGGCTCGATCCCCGCGAAGACGCAGCGCTTGCCGTCGGGCAGGTAGCGGGCCGACAAGTGGTTGATCTTGTCGTGGGTGATGGCGCGGGGTTCGCCCGGCCCGGTCGGCAGCAGCACCAACTGGGAGGGCGAGTCCGGCGAAAGCGCAATCGCCCACAGCCCGTCGGGGGAAAGCGCTCCGGCAGCGCCCTCGCCCAGGCGCACGGCCGGCGTACCGTCCGTCTTGCGCAGGTACACGGCGTACGTCGCCCCGCCCGCCTCCCCCTCTTCGTCGAACAGTAATTCGCTGCCGTCGGCGGAGAGATCCGAAGGGTAGGAATAATCAAACCAGGTGAGGTCGCGCGGCTGCTGGTCGCGGGGGAACAGACCGGCAACTTCCCGCCTCCAGGTGTCGCGCGCGGCGAGCGTCCGGCCGTCGGGACTGATATCGAGCAGCGTCAGCGCTCCCGGAGCATGAGCCAGTTCTCGCACACGGCCCGATAAACTCACGGCATAGAGGCCCCGCGAGGCTATGCCGCGCTTGGCGGCAAACCACACCTCGCTGCCGTCGCCGGACCAGGCCAACCCTTCCTCGCTGGTGCCGCCGTCAGCCAGGGTGATTTTCTTGCCGGTCAGGTCCACCACCGCCACCGAACCTGCGTCGTCGCCGAGCGCGGGATGATCGAGAAACGCGATGCGGTCTCCCTTCGGGGAAATGCGCAGCCAACTGATCCAGCCGCTTGTCTGGTAAAGCACCTTGCCGATGGGGTACTCGATCTGCCGGCGCGCGCCAATCACATGCGCCACCGCGAGTTGGGAGCCGTCGGGAGACCAGTCAGCGTAGGTGACGTTGTTCAACAGTTCCCTTGGCGCGCCGCCCGACAGTGGCGCCCGCGCCAACGTGCCGGTAAACGTGAAGCCCCCAGGGGTGGGGTTCATCAACAGCGCCATCTCTCCGTTCTTCGAAACGCTCATCAACACCGCGTTCTTCAAGCCCAGCGAGCGCGATTCCGGGCTTGGCGGCCTTACCGAAAAAATCTCCGGAGGATCGCCGCCCCACACCGCCGTGTACACCACCGTTTGTCCGTCGGGCGCGTACATCGCCGACACGATTCGGCCGCGACGGAATGTCAGCTCGTGAAACTGGGCGACGCCGGCAGCCGGGAGGCTCGTGACCCTTCCGGCGTACCATCCGCCAATCCCGGTCGCAATCAAGGCCGCGGCCAGCGCCAGCAGCCTCCAAACGCCGCGTGAAGCCGCTCGCCGCGGCTCCGCCGCCGGGCTTGCCGCAGCGGCCGCAGCCAGCGTGGCCGACGTCCGGGTCGATTCCAGGTCGCGCTTCAGGCGCTTCAATTCGGCGCGGAGCTCGGCGGCGGTCTGGCACCGCAACTCGCGGTCCTTTTCGAGGGCTTCACCGATAATCTCGTCCAGCTTCGCCGGCAGCTTCGGGTTCCGCCGGGTGGGAAGCGGGGGCGTGCGCTCGAGAATCCCGTGGAAGATGACCGCGGCAGTCGGCCCGGTAAAAGGCGCCTCGCCGGTAGCCATCTCATAGAGGACCGCGCCGAGACTGAAAATGTCGGTGCGGGTGTCAAGCTCTTCGCCCCGCGCCTGCTCCGGCGACATATAGGCTACCGTGCCGATGGCGGAGCCGGGGCTGGTCAGCAGGGCTTCAGTGGCAGTGGCGGCGATGGTGGACTCGGCGGCCGCTTGCGAGGTTTGGTGGCGCGCCGGAGCCAGCTTGGCGAGGCCGAAATCCAGAATCTTCGCCTGGCCGCGCTTCGTCAGGAAAATGTTGGCCGGCTTGATGTCGCGATGGATGATGCCTTGCGCGTGGGCGGCGTCGAGCGCGTCGGCAATCTGCGCTCCAAGGTCGAGCACCTGGTCGGCCGAAAGGGGATGGTTTTCGATGCGGTGCTTCAGGGTGGCCCCTTCCAGCAGTTCCATGGCGATGAACGGCCGTCCGGCGTCTTCGCCGATGTCGTAGATGACGCAGATATTCGGATGGTTCAGCGCGCTCGCCGCGCGCGCCTCCCGCTGAAACCGTTCGAGCGCAGCGGAATCGCGGGCTACGTCGTCGGGAAGGAATTTCAATGCCACCAGGCGCTTCAGCCGGGTGTCCTCGGCCTTGTAAACGACACCCATCCCGCCCCCGCCGAGTTTTTCGAGGACGCGGTAATGAGAGATGGTTTCGCCGATCATGTTGGGAGAGCGGAAGGGAATCCTAAGGCCAAGCTGCGCGCCAAGTCAACGCGTGGGCGAAAAGTGTCAGTGCAAAGTGAGAATGTCCGGTTTGTGCAAAGTAGAAATGTCCGGTTTCATGGGGGCCGGGAGGCCCGATGGAACCGGAGCGAATCGAGATGAGCCAGCGCGAGCGGGATCGGTTGAAGGTGCTGCACGAGGTCGAACAGGGGCATTTACTGCAGGGGGAAGCGGCCAAGCGGCTGTTGCTGAGCGACCGCCAGGTGCGCCGCCTGCAGGTCCGAGTGGACACTGAAGGGGACCGCGCCCTGATCCACCGGCTGCGGGGCCGGCCGTCGAACCGCAAGATTCCCGGCAAGCTCCAGCAGCGCATCTTGGCCCGAGTCCGGCAGCGGTACGCCGACTTTGGCCCGACGCTGGCGGCCGAGCACTTGAAGGAGGACGGGTGGGTGGTCAGCCGGGAGACGCTGCGGCGGTACGGACGTCCGCTGGCCTACTACACCGACAAAAACAGCCTGTTTGCGATCAACTCTACTTTCCGTTGCCACCGGCGGTGCGCCGGGTAGGCTGTCCCGCCGGGTTAGCCGAATCCCCGCCCGGGCCCTTCTCATCTCTGTAGGATAGGTCTTGTCATGCCACTCCCGACACCAGCTCCGACCGAGAGCGCCTACCGTAAGGAGTTCGAGCGCCAACAGGGACGGCTTCGCCAGGCGCTGGACTCCAGATCTGACCCGCGGCTGGACCAGTTGCTCGCGGAAGTGACTCAGGCGCTCGAACGAATGCAAGGCGGGCGTTACGGCGTCTGCGAATCCTGCCACGAAAGCATCGAGCCGCAAACGCTCGCCGCCAATCCTCTGATTGGCTTTTGCCTCGACCATCTGAGCGCGCCCGAGCGGCGCCGCCTGCAAGACGACCTCGAGCTGGCAGCCCGGGTTCAGGCGCGTTTGCTGCCCGAGCGGGAACTGCGGCTGGCAGGCTGGGAGGTGTCGTACAGCTACCAGCCGATGGGTCTGGTGGGCGGTGACTATTGCGACCTCGTGCGAACGGCCAGCAACGACTTTTTCTTCTTTCTCGGCGACGTTTCGGGAAAGGGAGTGGCGGCATCGCTTTTGGCGGCGCAGCTTCACGGTCTGTTTCGAACGCTGGTGGCGCTCGAGTTGCCGCTCGAAATGATGATCGAGCGCGCCAACCGCATCTTCTGCGAGGCCACGCTCAGCGGTCAATTCGCCACGCTGGTCTGCGGCCGGGCCTCGCCGTCGGGCCGCGTCGAATGGGTGAATGCGGGTCACCCCACTCCGCTCCTGGTCGAGGGAGGGCGCGCCAGGCAGCTCGAATCCAGCAGCCATCCGCTCGGCCTCTTTTGCGATGGCGCCTTCCCGATGAACCGGCTGGAGCTTTCACCGCGGCAAGCACTGCTGTTGTATACAGACGGATTGGTGGAAGCCACCAACTCCCGTGGCGATGAATACGGCGTCGCGCGCGCGGCGAAACTCGCCGAGACTCCCTGCTCGAGCGCCGACGCCCTCGTAAACGCCTGTCTGGAGGATGTCGCTCAATTCCGCTCGAATTCGCCCCTCACCGACGACCTCACCGTGATGGCCCTTCGCCGCACCAGCTGACCTGCGCGAGTTCCTCCCGGCGCCTGTGCGGGTTCCGGTACTCCGGTAATCAGCAAATTGAGACTTTCGAGCCATCGACGCCCAGTGGCTCTTCTGCGAAACTCGCTCCCGTGCTGGCAACCTGGAGCAGGACAGCCATCTTGCTCCCGGTCCCCGCCGGCACCCCTCGTCGGCACAGAGGAGCGGGCGGTCACCCCCACCGGCCGCTCCAGCAAAGAGTTCAAGGCCTCGCTTCCCTCGTGCGAGGCGGCGCCGGGTCCGGCCTCGCATATTTCTTGTTCGCCGACGTCTCGCCCCCCAGCCGCAACCCGCCGACAAGGCAGCCTTGTCATCCTGAGCCCGTCCCGCAGTGCGGGAGCGCTGGATGCCGCCAATGCCGAAGAAGCGCGCGCCACGACCGACGCCGGCCCCTCGCGCCCTGGTAGCCACGGTCCCGTCCCGCTTCGCGGGACGGGACCGTAGGCCTTTGAATTGCGCCCAAACTTCGCGGCGCGCGAGCAAATTCGCCGATAGTAGCGCAGGGCGGCGAATCTCTTGGTAGGGCCGAGCCGGTGGCTCGCCCGGTCTCCGTCGGTTTGAGGTGAAGCTCCGCTAGCTGCTCCAGCGCCTATTGCTTGAGGAAAATCAGGGCGAGGCGGCCGTCGGAGGTGAATTTATCGCCGGTGGCCGTCAAGCCCTCGCGAAGCGGTTTCCCGGGCGTGAAGTAGCACAGATTTTTCACCTGCGCGGCGCCTTGGAGGCTTTGAACGATATTGTCGCGCTCATGGTCGACGTTGGGATCGATCGAATGAGTGACTTTGCCTGTGGGATCGCGCTCGAAATTGGTGTCGTGGGTTCCCGCGCCCACCCACACCGACCGGCCCTCCGGAGTAAGCCAGGGCGCTTCCCACAGCCGGCAGTGATCGCGATTCTGCATCACTTCGAGCGGGATACCCGACGCATAGCCGAAATCCTGCGGCCTGCCAAACAGGAATAGCTGGCTCATCGGCATCGCGTTGTAGGCTTGGTGCTGCAGCACGTCGTCGAGCGCGTGGGTGATGGCGTCCTGCACGCTGCGGTCGACCGTCACCCAGCCGGCGGCTTTCATCGCCCCTTGCACCTGCTCCCGCGAGCCAACCAGTATGAAATTGACCATGTCACCCGGCTTGCCGTCTTTCGACGTCACCCGCTGGGGCACGCGGCTTAGAATCTCGTCCATCGAGAGCTTGGGCTTGGCTTGCTGCGGCTCGGCAGTGGCCCCCGGCTGGCTGGGCTGCGGTTGCTTCAGTTGATCGAGGATATCGTCCAGAGTGGATTTCGGGTTCGCCGATGGCGGTTGGGCGGCCGGGGCGGGAGTCGCGGGTTGCTGGGTTTGGCCAGGTGCTTGTTGCTGGGACCGGCTCTGGGGCTGCTGTGCCGCCAGGGCGGCAGCGGCGAGTGCTACAAACCCAATCCAGGCGGCTCGGCCGGTTCTTCGCGCCAGTATTGGAAACCGCCGCACGTTTCACCTTCCACCAAGCTTAGAGTTCATCGCTCGCCTGGATGATGCCTGGACCGGAACCTCCCGGCGTCGGCCTTCCGTGGCGGCGGTCGACCTGGGAACCAGGGCGCCGTGACGTCGGCAAACAGGCTTCAGGAAGGCTTGTATTCCCGTGGAAACGGCCCTACTCTGAACCCCCATGATTTACAGGACGCTGGCCGCAGGCATGAAACCGCGCAGCCTTTCCCTGGTTCTGGGCGCCGCTCTCTCCCTCGGCGCGCTGGCTGCGGCTGTTCCCGCCGCCGCGCGGGCGGCTGCCCTGGCTGCGGTGTCATCCACCGCCCTCCAGCAACAGCCGCCGCCCTCCCAAACTTCGCCGCAACCTTCGTCCCCGGTGACCGAGTATACGCTTCCCGAGGATAAGTACCGGGAGGCGGTGAATTATTCGCGCGCGCAGAATTGGCTCTACTTCGGCGGCATCGCCTATGGGCTGATGATTTTGCTGTTGGTGCTCGGCTGGCGGCTCGCGCCGCGGTATCGCGACTGGGCCGAGCGCGCCACATCGCATCGGCTGGGGCAGGCGGCCATCTTCGTTCCACTCCTTCTGTTGACGGTCGACGCGCTCGGGCTGCCGATCGACGTGCTCGGGCAGTGGGTGGAGCAGCACTACCAGCAATCGGTGCAGGGTTGGGGTTCGTGGGCGTGGGACTGGACGAAAGGAGAACTGATCTCCTTCGTCATCGGCGCGTTACTGCTTTGGATTCTGTACGCGGTGATCCGCCGCAGCCCCCGGCGCTGGTGGTTCTATTTCTGGCTGGCGGCGCTGCCGATTTTGTGCTTCCTGATTTTCATCTCGCCTTACGTTCTGGCGCCCCTGTTCAACAAATTCGTTCCCCTTTCCCAGCGCGACGCTCCGCTTGCCGCCGAGCTCGTAAAGGTGACCGAGCATGCCGGTCGGCCCATTCCCGTCCAGCGCATGTTTTTGATGGAGGCGAGCCGGAAAGTGAATTCGGTGAATGCGTACGTCACCGGTTTCGGCGCCTCGAAACGGGTGGTCGTTTGGGACACGACCATCCGGGACATGACCACGCCGGAAATCACCTTTGTTTTCGGCCACGAAATGGGCCACTACGTTCTCCACCACGTTGCCTGGGGCCTGGCCCTGGGCGCGGCGGCGCTGCTGGTGTTTCTCCGGCTGGGCTATCAGGCGCTGGGATGGAGCCTGAGGCGCTGGGGAACGCGTTGGGCGATTCGGGGAGTCGAGGACTGGGCGTCGCTGCCAGCCTTGCTGTTATGGCTCTCCATTTTCGGCTTTCTGGCCTCGCCGCTCACCAACGGCGTCAGCCGTCATTTCGAGCACGAAGCCGATCGTTTCGGACTGGAAGTGACGCACGGCATCATCCCCAACTCGTCGCAGGTGGCGGCGCGAGCGTTCCAGATTCTGGGTGAAGTCGATCTCGCCGACCCCCACCCCAGCCCGCTCATCAAGTTCTGGCTCTACAATCACCCTCCCGTCGACGAGCGGGTGCAGTTTGCCTTGCACTACGATCCGTGGGCCCCGGGCCGGCACCCTCGCTACATTCAATGAGACGCAGCGCCGCTCTGCCGGTCGCAGGGCGGCCGGAGCAGCGAGATGGCTGTGCTATCATGCGGTTTGATAAGGAAAATTCATCGTCCAGGGACCCACGATTGACAGCGCGCATCCTCAACGGCACCGCGATCCGCGATGAAATCTACGCCGAGTTGGCCGGCGAAATCGGCCGGCTGAAGAGCGATGGGATTCAACCCGGACTGGCGGCGGTGCTCGTGGGCGACAATCCGGCGTCGAAACTGTACGTGAACAGCAAGATCGCCGCCTGTGCCAAGCTGGGTCTGGCAAGTTTCCTGATCACGCCCCCGGCCTCGGTAACCACCGGGGAATTGGCCACGGTGGTCGACGAGCTGAATCGCCGGGAAGACGTCGACGGAATCCTGGTGCAGATGCCTCTGCCTCCGCGCGTGGACGCAAAGAAGATCCTGGAAGCGGTCGATCCGGCAAAGGACGTGGATGGTTTCCACCCGGCGAACGTCGGCAGGCTGGTGGCGGGGCGGCCAAGCCTGGTGGCCTGCACCCCAGCCGGCGTGATGGAAATTCTTCGCCGCAGCGGCATCCCGATCGAGGGCGCAAACGCCGTGGTGATGGGGCGCAGCGACATCGTTGGCAAGCCGATGGCGCTGCTGCTGCTTCACGCGAACGCGACGGTGACCATCTGTCATTCGAAGACGCGCGACCTGAAGGAAACCGTCGCCAGAGCCGACATCGTCGTCGCGGCGATGGGCCGGGCCGCCATGGTCGCTCCGGACTTTATTCGCCGGGGAGCGACGGTGATCGACGTCGGCCAAAACGTCCTCACCGAAGCGGCCGCGGTCGAGCGCATCTTCGCGAACTTCCCCGAGAAAATCGAAGCGTTCCGCAAGAAGGGCTCGGTGCTGGTCGGTGACGTCCATCCCGACGTCGTTCAAATGGCGGGCGCGTACACTCCGGTTCCCGGAGGCGTGGGGCCGCTCACGATCGCCATGCTGATGAGCAATACCGTGCGCGCGGCGACCTTGCGCCGCCGCGCCGCGCAGCCGGCTGCCTGTTCGCAGTAATGCTGCGCGTCGGTCTCACCGGCGGCATCGGCTCGGGCAAATCGACGGTCGTACGCATGCTCCGCGAGTGGAAACTGCCGGTAATCGAAGCCGACGACGCGGCGCGCGAAGTCACTCGCGCGGGCCAGCCTGCCTACCAGGAGATCCTTGCTGCCTTCGGTCCCCGCATTCTCCAACCCGCCGGGGAAATCGATCGGGCCCTCCTTGCGGCCGTCGTCTTCGCTTCGGCGGAGGACCTCGAAAAGCTGAATCGGATCGTCCATCCTCGGGTTATTGAGCGGACCAGCCGCTGGCTGGAGGAGCAGCAGCGGGCGGGCGAGGCGGTGGCGATTGTCGAGGCGCCGCTGCTGATCGAAGGCGGCTATCACCGCGAATTCGACCGGCTGGCGGTGGTCTGGTGCAGGCCGGAGCAGCAGCTCGAGCGGCTGGCCGCGCGCGGCATGAGCCGCACCGACGCCGAGCGGCGCATTGCAGCGCAGATGCCGATCGAAGAGAAGCGCGGAATGGCCAACGACGTGATCGATAATTCGGGCGCGCTCGACCGGACGCGCGGCGAGGTCGCTCGATGGGTGGAAAAACTGCGCCTGCTCGCCGGCGAGAGCCAGGGAGGAGACGAGGCGGGCCAATGAGCGCGGGAACCGGAAAACGCTGGACCTGGCTGGCGCTCGCGCTGCTCGTTGGCCTGGCCGGTTATTGGGTTGGTGAACGGTGGGGCGCTCGCGCGCCGGTGGTGGCGCGAGCCAATCAGCCGTTGCCGCCTGCGCCGCCCGGGCAGGAAGTTCTCACACCGGAAGAAACCGTCAACGTTCGCATCTATCGCCAGGCTTCTCCCTCGGTGGCCAACATCATCACTCGCGCGGTGCAGTACGATTTCTTCCTCAATGCGATTCCGGTCGAAGGCGCCGGATCGGGCTTCGTGATCGACGCTGCAGGTCACATCCTCACCAACTACCACGTGATCGCCGGCGCCAGTTCGATTGCGGTGGCGCTCGGCGCGAGCCACTTCACCGCGAAGCTGGTGGGTGGCGATCCCCGCAACGATATCGCCCTTCTGGAAATCAGTCCCGGCGCCCACAAGCTCGTCCCGCTGGTGCCCGGCGACGCCTCCCGGTTGCTGGTCGGCCAGCGCGTGCTCGCTATCGGCAATCCCTTTGGATTCCAGAGCACGCTCACCACCGGAATCGTCAGCGCGCTTGGCCGCACGGTGCAAACCGGCCCCGACACCTTCATTGAAAATGCCATCCAGACCGACGCGCCAATCAATCGCGGCAATTCCGGCGGTCCGTTGCTCGACACGCAAGGGCGGGTGGTGGGAATCAACGCGGCAATTTACGCGCCGGGAGGGACCGAGGGCATCACCGGCATCGGCTTCGCTATTCCCATCAACACCGCCCGGCGGGTGGTCGACGATCTGCTCCGCTACGGCCATGTGCGTCGGGCGACGCTGGGCATCACCGCCGCGGAGCCGCTATGGTCGAGTCTGGCGCGGGCGCTGGGTCTCGCGGCGACCGAAGGCCTTCTGATCGAGCAGGTCCAGCCGGCGAGCGCCGCTGCGCGGGCGGGGATTCGCGGTGGCGACCGCATGGCGCTGATCGGGTTTCAGCAGATTCTGATTGGCGGCGACGTCTTGGTCGCAGTGGATGGCCGAAAGGTCGCCAGTCAAATGGACCTGGAACTGGCGCTCAACCAGAAACTGCCCGGCGACCGCGTCACCCTGACGATCGAGCGCAATAACCGCACCCTGCAAATCCCGGTGACCCTCGGCGACCAATGAAACCCGCATCCCCATTTTGAGCCGAAGCGCCGAACCTCCAGGTCTTCCCCATCACCGCTCTCCAAGCCACGCCGGCGGCGACACGAACCGCGGCGACCCTGGCAAGCCGCCAGTGGCGCGGGCACGCATGCCCGTGCGCTTTCCCGCACCCACACCGCGATGTCATCTCCGCCTTCTGGAGTCCGATGACTCCCAATCGGACCCGAACCCAGCCGCGCCTCCTGCGTCCCGGACGGGTCTACGGGGAATCCCGACGTCGTAGATGCGCTCGCCTGGCTGAATCCACTCCCCTTCGGCATTCAAGTGGCGGCGATACGAACCGCGGCGATCTTGCGACGCCCCCCACGCCCGCTGCTGCGAAGCGTCGCTCTTACCCCCTTAGCGCAAGGGAAGGCTCGCTCGAGGAGTTCACTCAAAGCTCTCCCTTTCACCATCCGGCTAGCGAAGCTAAAATAAGTCGCAACGCGTGTGCCTCCGAAACTCCTCATTGGCCCTGCGCTCGTCTTTTCTTCGCTTTCCACTCGAGAAAAGGTCCAAAGCGTCGCGATTTGAAAAAATTAAGCAGCTCATTCCGCAGCACTTACGCGAAATTGTAATCGGAGCGCGTCGCGATTTGGTTGGAGAAATCGCCCCTTGGAATCATTAACTTAGCGAACCTGCTACTGTGATTCCGCTGCCGTATCGATCGGGAAGACCCCGCTCGCTTCCGCTAACCGCCCGCTGCGGCTTGTCCCGAGTGGCGTCGAGGGGCGGGCTCGGAATGACGAGCGGCTGTGCCACCTATGCAGCTTATTCTAGAGCTTTTCGATCCGGATCGAGCCGTCGCCGCTGCGAACGTAGAGCGGCGGCCCGCCGCCTTGCAGTTTCCCCCGTATCGTATTTCGATTGAAAGTGCCGGAGACGGTTACCGGGAAGTCCAGCGTGATGCTGCCGTCGCCGGTGTGGGCGTCGAGGTCGGCGGCGAAGCTTTGCGGCAGCCGGAGGGTGACCGAGCCGTCGCCGGTGCGCACCGACCAGGAGCCGGCGATTTTCGAGCCATCCGCGGCGGTGGCGTCGATCGAGCCGTCGCCCGATCTCAGAGTGAGCGAATCGAAGCGGCCACGTACGGAGATCCGGCCGTCGCCCGAGTTGGCGTCGAGCGCGCCATCGAGCCCGGTAGCGTTGATCGAGCCGTCGCCGCTGTGCAAGCGAGCGTCCCCGGAAAGGCCGGTGGCGGAAATCGAGCCGTCGCCGGTGTCCAGGCGGATATTGCCGGAGACGGGATCAGCGTTGATCGAGCCGTCGCCGGTGTGGATATCGAGGTCGGCGGCGCGGGGCACGGCAAGTTCGAGTCGGATGCTCCGGCTGCCACCGAACAGATGGAAACTCAGATGGGGGACGCGCACGTCGATTTCGACGCGATTGGCGACCTGGCTTTCGCGAATTTGGACGTCGGAACCGATGCGCAAGCCGACGGTGGTGAGATGGGCGTCGATCTGGTTCTGAGCCCGCGACACGATGACCACCGCGGCATCGTCGGCGTCGACCACGAGTTCGGGTTTGCCGGAGAGGTTATATGTTTTCGACCAGACATCAGCGCTCGCAGGCGTCGCTGCCACCGCCAGCGCCCCCACGCTCATTGCCATCATCCGGAGAACTCGCATCGGCACGCCTCCTGCCTCTCCCGATGGATACGGGCCGGCGCCGGGGAATGTTCCGCCGAGTCATTGCCGCTTCGAGCCTTCCTGCCAACTGCGGCGAACCCGGTCGCGCTCGGCTTCGCCCAAGCGGAACCAGTTCTCGGCCAGGACCCGCACGCGATCGAGCGCGGTCTGCATTTCCGCGTGTTTCCGTTCGAGCGCGTCGCGATCGGCCTCGCCGGGCACCTCGATCGTCGGCGCAATGATCATCACCGCCCGGCTGAACGGCCAGGGAATGCGAAACAGATCCCAGCTTCGCTCGAACGTGTGGCCGCGCTCGACGCCGATATGGAACACCATGATGGGATTGCCCGTTTTCCGTGCCAGGATGGCGGGGCCGGGCTTGGCAACGTAGCGGGGGCCGCGCGGCCCGTCGATGGTGAAAGCGACGTCGTGGCCTTGCTCCAACCGCTCGGCCATCACCGCCAGCCCGCGCAACCCCCCGCGGCTCGAACTGCCTTGCGCCGTCCAGAAACCGAGATTCTCGATCACCCGGCGCGTCCATTGGCCGTCGAAGTTGGTGGTGTTCATCACCACCACTTCCCGGTTCCGCCACCACCAGACCGCCGGAAAAATCGAGCGGTGCCAGAAGGCCGCGACGACGGGCCGTCCCGCGGCCCGGGCTCGCTGGTAGTGCTGGTAGCCGAGAACCTCGAAACGCAGGGTGGGGCCGATGGCGCGGACTAGCAAGATTCCCAGCCAGCCGAGCACCGGAATCTGCATCCGGCGCCAGCGCGTGAGTTCTGGGTAGCGCAACTCGTAATGGACGTTCGCGGGCGAGGGAGCGGGATCGGCAGCGGGATTCGGCATTGCGGCCCAACTCGCGCCAGAAGCGGCGCTCGGCGGCTTACATCCCTTCGAAGTTCGGTCCTCCGCCGCCTTCGGGAGGAACCCACACGATGATCTGGTAAGGGTCGGCGATGTCGCAAGTTTTGCAGTGAACGCAGTTGGCGGCGTTGATTTTCAAGCGCAATTGCTCGTTTTCGCGCACCATTTCGTAGACCATTGCCGGGCAGAAGTATTGGCACGGATTGCCATATTCAGCCACGCAACGAGTGACGCAAATCCCGGGATCGAGAACGTGGAGGTGGCATGGCTGGTCGTCCTCGTGGCGCGTGCCCGAGTGATAGAGATCGGTCAGCACGTCGAAAGTGAGCGTTCCGTCGCCGCGGAACCGCTGGAGCGGCTTCCAATGACCATTCGGCAGCTTGTTGTACTCGAGATGGCCCGGGCCAACGCGAAGCGGGTCGGCCATGCCGCGGCCCCCCGTCATCATCTGGAGGCCAGCCTGGAACAGGCCGGACCATAAGCCGCGGCGGAAGCCTTGATGGAAATTGCGCACGCTCCGAAGTTCCTCGCGAATCCAGCTTCCTTCCAGGCGGCGCTGGAACGAGCAGAGGGAAGCGGCGGAAGTGTCGCTCGAGCCGAGCGCCTCGTAAGCGGTTTCCGCCGCCAGGATGCCGCTCTTGATCGCCATGTGAATGCCCTTCAGCCGCTGGGAATTCAACATGCCGGCGGAATCGCCGATCACGATGCCGCCGGAAATGTAGGGCCGGGGCATCGAATACCAGCCGCCCTCGGGCAAGCTCTTCGCCCCATAGCGGATCCGTTTGCCTCCCTCCAGAATGCGGCGGAAGAAGGGATGCGTCTTCATCCGTTGCATCTGCTCATGCTGGTCGAGCAGCGGGTCGTGATACTCCAAGCCAACCACCAATCCCACCGAAACCCGGTTGTCGCGCATTCCGTAAATCCAGCCGCCGCCATAAGTGTGGGAATCGAGCGGCCAGCCCATCGAGTGCGCCACCCAGCCGGGAGGAATCCGCCCCGGCGGCACCTCCCAAAGTTCCTTGATGCCGACCGCGTAGGCTTGCGGATTCAATCCATCGAGCTTGTAATGATTCACCAGATCCTTGGTCAGCGAGCCGCGGGTACCCTCGGCCAGAACGGTGATCCTGGCGCGCAATTCGTACCCGGGAGTGAAATTCGGCTTTGGCTCGCCTCGTTTGTCCAGGCCCTTGTCGCCGGTGATCACTCCGGCGATGCCGTCGCCGTCGTAGATCAGTTGGGCGCCGGCGAACTGGGTGAACACGTTCACCCCGGTCTGCTCCGCCAAGCCGCCCAGCCATTTCGCGACGCGGCTCAATGAAACGACGAAGTTGCCGTGATTGCGCAGCGGTGGGGGCGTGAAGGGGAACCGGAAGGCGGAAGATTCGGTGAGGAAATAAGCGGCATCGCCGCTCACCGCCGCGTCCAGGGGAGCGGTTTTCTCGAAATCGGGCACCAGCTCGCGCAGTCCTCGTGGATCCATGATCGCGCCGGAGAGCTGATGCGCGCCGATTTCGCGGCCCTTTTCGAGAACGTAGACGTTTTCCGGCAGCACGGCGACTTTCCGCCCGGCCCGAGCGTCCGCAGAGGCCAATTGCGCCAGGCGCAGCGCGCAGGACAAGCCGGCCGGCCCCCCGCCAACAATCACCACATCTGCGTCCAGCCGTTCGCGTTCGGTGGGCATCGCCTTGGATTGTAACGCAATGGCACTTCGCCCATGCCGCGAGGGCGTGGGGCAGCAGTTGGCAGAAGCGATTGATGTTGCTTCTCGCCAGCCGGACTCTGGGCTTACTGGCTGCCGGAAGACTCGAGCAGGGCGATCAGCGCCGGAACGATTTCGAACAAATCGCCGACGATGCCGTAATCGGCGACCTCGAAGATGGGGGCGTTGGGATCCTTGTTGATGGCGGCGATGGTGCGGGCCCCTTTCATACCCACCACGTGCTGGATGGCGCCGCTGATTCCGAGAGCTAGATAGAGTTTCGGCGCCACGGTTTGGCCGGAGCTGCCGATCTGGCGATCCATCGGCAGCCAGCCTTCGTCGCAAATGGGTCGTGAAGCGGCCAGCTCGCCGCCCAACAGTTTCGCGAGTTTTTCCGCCAGAGCGATGTTCGCCTTTTCCTTGATGCCGCGGCCGATGGAAACGATGATCTGCGCCTGAGTGAGATCGACGGCCTGCTTCGCTTCGCGGAACAATTCGAGCGGCTTCGCGCGAATCTGTCCGGGCTCCAAATCGATCGCGATCTTCGCTACCGGCGCTTTGCCCTGGGAACGTCCCGCCGACAAATCGGAGCGAAACGCTCCTGCCTGGATCGACGCGAACCACGGCGGGTCGCCGGCGAAGGCGACATCGGCGTTGGTGCGGCCCTGGAACATCTGGCGCACGAATACGAATTGCCCGTTCTCGTAGCGGTAGCCCACCGTATCGCCGATCATGCCCTTGCCAAGCGCGGCAGCCAGCTTGGGAGCGAAATCGCGCACCTGGTAGGTATGGGGGAAAAGGACAAGGTCGGGGCTGGCACGAGCCACCACCTGAAGCAGCGTCGCGGTGAAGCCATCGGCGGTGTAGGGCTCGAGCAGCGGATGATCGGCCAGCAGGACTTCATCTACCTGCCGCGCAGCGAGTTCCTCGGCCAGGGGCGCGACGCCGCTGCCGAGAAGGGCTGCCACGAGCGACCCGGATGTCTTCTCGGCCAGTTGTTGCGCGGCAGCCAGCGTCTCGAAGCTCACCGGATTCCATTTGCCCTGCCGCTGTTCCGCCACGACCAGAATCTTCATTGCTGTGATCCGCCTTCCCGATGAGCGTCCTTCTACACGACTCGCGCTTCATGCCGCAGTTTTTCGAGCAGCTTGGCGGCGGCGTCTTTGGCCGAACCGGTGAGAAATTCGGTTTTCTTGGATTTCTGCGGGACGTAAATGCGCTGGAGCTTCTGAGTGGGCTGGTCGGCAAGGCCGAGACTCTCGCGCCCGACTGACCGGATCTCCTTTTTCTTTGCCGCCATGATGCCCTTGAGAGTGGCGTAACGCGGCTTGTTGATGCCCGATTGGATGGTGAGCACGGCGGGTAACGGCAGTTCCATCAATTGGAACCAGCCGGCTTCCAGCTCACGTTTCACTTTCAATTTCCCTTCGGTCATTTCGATTTGCATGATGATGGTGCTGTGCGGCAGGCCGAGCAACTGGGCCAGCAACACCCCGGTCTGGCCGAAGCCGTTGTCGTCGCTCTGGAGGCCGGTGAGGATCAGGTCGGGGGATTCGGGGCGGAGCACCTCAGCGAGCGAGCGGGCCGAGGCCAGCGGATCGAGCCGGTAGAATCCGGCGTCGACCACATGGATGGCGCGGTCGGCGCCCTTGGCCAAAGCCTCCTTGATGGTTTGCTTGGCGCGCTCCGGACCGAGCGAAACGACCACCACTTCGCCCCCATGCTTTTCCTTCAGCCGCAGCGCCTCCTCGAGGGCGTAGCCGTCGGGCTCGTTCATTTCGAACCCGATATCGGCTTCGCGAATCCACCCGCCGTCGTCGGCGATCGCGAGCGGCGCGTCGCGCGCGGGCACTTGCTTGATGCAAACGCCGATTTTCAACGGCATCTCCTCGCGACCGCCGTTCTGCCGGGCTAGCGTCCTTCCCAGCGCTTGAAAATCAGGGCGGCGTTGGTGCCGCCGAAACCAAACGAATTCGACAAGGCGTAACGCACCGCGGCGCGCCGGGCGTGGTTAGGGACGTAATCGAGGTCGCAGGCCGGGTCGGGGTTCTCCTGATTGATGGTCGGCGGCAGGATTTGATCGCGAAGGGCGAGGACGCTGATGCCCGCCTCGAGCCCGCCGGCACCGCCCAGCAGATGGCCGGTCATCGACTTGGTGGAGCTGATCGGAATCTTGTAGGCGGCGGGGCCGAACAGGCGCTTGATGGCGGTGGTTTCGATGGCGTCGCCGATCTGGGTGGAAGTGCCGTGGGCGTTGATATAACCGATTTCCGCGGGAGGGATGCCCAACTGCTCGATAGTGATTTTCATCACCCGGTACGCGCCGTCGCCGCCTTCGGCGGGCTGGGTGATGTGGTAAGCATCGCCGGTCATGCCGTAGGCGACGATTTCCGCCAAAATCCGTGCGCCCCGGCGCTCGGCGTGCTCGAGCGCCTCGAGCACCAGAATTCCCGAGCCCTCGCCCACCACGAAACCGTCCCGCTGGGCGTCGAACGGGCGGCTGGCCCGTTCAGGCTGGTCGTTGCGGGTGGAGAGCGCGCGCATGGCGCCGAAGCCGCCGATGCACATCGGGGTGATGGCGCCTTCCGATCCGCCGGAGATCATCACGTCGGCTTCGCCCCGGGCGATGATGCGGAAACTGTCGCCAACGGCGTGGGCGGAGGCGGAACAGGCGGTGGCGGTGGCGGAGTTCGGGCCGCGAGCGCCGGTGCGGATGGACACGAATCCCGACGCGAGATTGATGATGGCCGAGGGAATGAAGAACGGAGAGATCCGGCCCGGACCGCCCTGGAGCAACTTCGAATGCTCCCGCTCGATAACGTCGAACCCGCCGATGCCCGAGCCGATAAACACGCCGACGCGCTCGGCGAGTTCGGGAGTGATTTTCAGGCAGGCCATTTTCATCGCGTCGTCAGCGGCAGCGATGGCGAGCTGAATGAAGCGGCCCATCTTCTTCAGCTCTTTTTTCTCCACCCAGCGCAGCGGCTCGAACCCGCGCACTTCGCCGGCGATCTGGCAGTCGTAGCCGCTGACGTCGAATTGGCTGACGCGGCGGATGCCGCTCGAGCCGGCCAGAAGATTCGACCACACTTCGTCGGCGCCGATCCCGCAGGCGCAGACCAGCCCCACGCCGGTGACGACCACGCGACGATTCAAGGCGTACCCACCCCTCGTTCGGAGAAAGGATCCGGGAACAGGCAGCTATTTCTTGGCCTGAGTGTGCTTGTCGATGTAACCGATCGCGTCCTGGACGGTGGCGATCTTCTCGGCGTCCTCGTCGGGAATCTCGATCCCGAACTCCTCTTCGAATGCCATCACCAGTTCTACGGTGTCGAGCGAATCGGCGCCCAGATCGTCCACGAAGGAGGCGGTGGGCGTCACCTCTGCTTCGTCCACGCCGAGCTGCTCGACGATGATCTGTTTCACGCGCTCTTCGACGCTGGCCATTCTTTACGCTCCTCGGGTTGGCTCGGCTGTTCCCGCTCAGGATGGGGCTCTTACGTCGCTCCCCGCAACAGACCCGCCCATTCTAGTCACCGCTTCTTAACCGGTCAACTTGTGCCCCCCACGCTCCTTGCGCGTCCGATGCCGGCCGTGCGGCCTGAGAGCCGGCCCCTTCTGGCTGTCTTTCCCGGTCCTTGGCGACCCCGAACCGGCTGATCGACAGCGGGCGGGCCGCGGGGGAGGCGAGTCGGTGGCGCCCGGTTCGCGCGGACCAGGGTGAATCCAAGCCGAACCTACGCCATATACATCCCGCCATTCACCGAAAGCACCTGGCCGGTGATATAACCGGCTTCCTCGCTCGCCAGGAACACGGCTGCAGCGGCGACGTCGGCGGGGGCGCCCAGCCGGCCGAGGGGAATGCGGGAGGAAAGCTGTTCGACGACGCCGGGCGCGAGAGACCCGGTCATCGCGGTGGCGATGAAGCCCGGAGCGATGGCGTTCACGGTGACGTTGCGTGAAGCCAACTCCGCGGCCAAGGCCTTGGTGAGCCCGATCAGCCCCGCCTTCGTCGCCACGTAATTCGCCTGGCCGGGATTTCCCCTCTGGGCAACCACCGAACTGATATTGATGATGCGGCCCCAGCGCTGGCGCAGCATCGGCCCCATCGCCTGCTGGGCGCAGAGGTGGGCTCCAGTCAGGTTCGTGCGAAGCACCGCCTCCCAGTCCTCGAGTTTCATGCGGATGGCGAGGCCGTCCCGGGTGATGCCGGCGTTGTTCACCAGAATGTCGAGCCGGCCAAATCGATCGAGCGCCCGGCGGAACCCGGCTTTCACCTGCCCGGCATCGGCGACGTCCAGGGTAACCGCCAGGGCCTCGCCGCCAGCGGAGGAAATCGCGCCAACGACCTCCGCCAGCTTTTCCGCATTGCGAGCGGCGGCAGTGACTTTCGCACCGGCAGCGGCCATGGCGCGAGCGATGGCCTCGCCAATGCCCTGCGAGGCGCCGGTGACGAGCGCGACGCGGCCGTTCAATTTGAACATGTTGGCAACAAGGAACTACGCCTCGATATCCTCGACCCGAGCCCGGGAGAGCTTCTCGATGGTTGCCGTCAGGCTCGCCTCGTCTTCGACATTGGCGACGCGAACCGAACGATCCAATTGGCGCACCAGACCGCTCAGCACTCGGCCCGGGCCCACCTCGATAAACAAGCCGACGCCATTGTCGATCATGTATCGCACCGACTCCTCCCACAGCACCGGTTGACACACCTGCCGAATCAGCGCATCCCGCGCCTCCTCGCCGGAGGCGACGGGCTCCGCGTCGACGTTGGTGACTACGGGGAACTTCAACGGGTGAAATGCGGTGCGACGCAGATCCGTTTCCAGGCGCTCGGCGGCGGGACGCATCAGCTCGCAATGGAATGGCGCGGAAACTGGCAACAGCACCGCGCGCTTGGCCCCGCTCTGCGAAGCCAACTCGACGGCTCGTTTCACCGCCGCCGCCGAACCCGAAATCACCGTTTGCTCCGGCGAATTGAGATTGGCGGGCGCCAACACTTCGCCGTTGGCGGCGCGGCGGCAAATCTCCGCCACCAACGCCGGGGCAAGGCCCAGAATCGCGGCCATCGCCCCTTGCCCCGCCGGCACGGCTGCCTGCATGTAGCGGCCGCGATCGCGCACCAGCCGAACCGCCTCGGGGAAGCCCATAGCTCCGGCGGCCACCAGCGCCGAATACTCGCCCAGGCTGTGCCCGGCGGCGTAATCCGGCGTTGGGCCTTTCTCTTGGAGCACTCGGTAAGCGGCGACAGAGACCGTCAGAATGGCCGGCTGGGTGTTCTCGGTGAGTTTCAGGTCGTTTTCGGAACCAGCGAAGCACAAGTTGGAAAGCGACCAGCCAAGGACGCCGTCGGCCTCCTCGAAAACGGCTTTGGCAACGGGGAATTTCCGGTAGAGCTCGAGGCCCATGCCGGCGTATTGCGACGCCTGGCCGGGGAATAGGAACGCAACTCTGCCCATGCTCCGCCTCGGTGTCTACGTGCCCAGCGCAACGGATGCGGCTGCCAGGTCCCGCTCGATCTTTTCGTTTACGCGCCCTTGGGCCATTTCCGCAGCCACGCGGATGGCGTTCTTGATGGCATTCGGGTTCGAGCGGCCGTGGGCGATGATGGCGACGCCGCGTACGCCCAGCAGCGGAGCCCCGCCGTATTCGGAGTAATCGATATTGCGGCGGAACTCTTCGTAAGCGCGCCTGGAAAGCACGTAGCCCACCTGGGCGCGAAGATTACTCCTCAATGCTTCCTTCAGTTTGGCGGCAATCAATTCGGCCGCGCCCTCGCTGATTTTCAAGGCAATGTTGCCGATGAATCCGTCGCAAACGATCACGTCGGCAACCTGCCCGGTGAAAACGTCCCGGCCTTCGACGTTACCCACGAAATGGAGCGGCAATTGTTTCAGTTCGTAGTGCGCCTCGCGCACCAACTCGTTTCCCTTGCTCTCTTCCTCGCCGATCGACAGCAGCCCCACCCGCGGCCGCCGAACCCGAAACACCGTCCGGCAGTAGATTTCGCCCATCACCGCGAACTGCACCAGGTGGCTGACCTTCGAATCGACGTTGGCGCCGACGTCCAAAATGATCGCCACTCCGCCCCGGCCGGTGGGGAACGGCGCCGCCAGGGCGGGCCGGCTGACCGAGGGGAGCGTGCCCAGCACAAAGCGCGCCACCGCCAGAACCGCGCCGGTATTTCCCGCGCTGGCCATCGCCTCGGCGACGCCCTCCCGAACCAGGTGGGCGGCAACGTGCGCCGAGCTGTCGCGCTTCTTTCGCAGCGCCTGGGCCGGCACGTCGGTCATGGTGATGACCTCGCTCGCCGGAACCACCTCCAGCGCCAGCCCGCGATGCGGATGCCGGGCCAATTCCGACTTGATTGCTTCGGGCCGGCCGGTCAGCAGTATCCGCACACCCAATTCACGAGCGGCGAGAACCGCCCCTTCGACCTCGACTCGAGGAGCATGATCGCCGCCCATGGCATCCAGAGCAATAGTGGTCATGTTCCTGGCCTGTTCGGAAAAGGGGAAACACCTCTCGGCGGCGGGAGTCAGCTCTTCGCCGCAATCACTGCCCGGCCCTTATAGTACCCGCAGTGGGGGCAAGCATGGTGAGGGAGTTTCATTTCATGACAGTTTGGGCATCGGGAATGCTGAGGCGCCTGCAGATGATCGTGAGAGCGACGCTGATCTCTCCGTCGTTTCGAATGCCGCCGTTTGGGATTTGCCATAATCGAGCCTCACCAATCTATGAATTTTGCCAACCCGCCGCACGACCCTGGGCCAAGCCCGGTCGTGCCGGGTTCGATGCGAGCTGTTGTCAGTGCTTCTTGAACCACTCGAGCTTGAAGCGCTCGAGCGAGGCCAGGCGGGGATCGGCCGCGCGGGCTTCGCAGCCGCACTGCTCGTAATTCAAATTGGCGCCGCAATGGGGACAAAGGCCGCGACAGTCGCTTCGGCAGATGGCCTTCATCGGCACGGCCAGGTTCACCTGCTCGGCGAGGATGTCGGCGAGGAAGAGCCCGTCGCCTTGGAAAAAGGCGATTTCGGTGTCGTCGAGCCGCAGTTGCATCTCTTCTTGACCTCGCACCCAACTCAGTGGCCGGTAAATCAAATCGAAATCCCTGCTCACTTCTTCCATCACCGCATCCAGGCAGCGAGCGCAAGATAACTCCAGCCGGGTGTGGAGGGTGCCAAAAATGTGGATCTGGTTGTCGACCAATTCGGCAGTCGCCCGGACAGCCAGCGCTTCCACCTGCTTGAACTCGGTGGTATGAAAATCCAGGCTTCCCGGCGAGTAGCTCTTACGAATCGGGATCCTGTGTAAGGCGAGTTCGTGAATATCGAGGAACATCGAGAACTGCCCAGAAGCCATTATAGAAGCGAGCCAAGCTGAGTCAAGAAAACTAAGGCCAGCTCCAGGAGAAGGGTGCTTAGGGAGTGACCCGGCGACACGTTGGCCAACCGTCTGATTTTCAATAACTTAAGCCACCTTGTTTCCCGGGCTGGCACCGAGCCATTCTTCGTGCAGGTGGATCAGATAAGTGTCGGTCATTCCGGCAATGTAGTCGCAAACCACCCGATGCACTGGCTTCTGGCGCGCCTGATCGGCAAAAAAGCCGGGCATGCGTTCCGGGTGTTCGAGGAAGAAACGGAACAGCCGGTCCAGGGCATCCACCAGGCGCTGGCGGTCCTCGACGATGGCAGGGTGCTCGTAGAGGCTGCCGGTGAGAAACCGTTTCCATTGCCCGACCCGCTCCGCCATGGCCGGGGAGAATGCGGCGAGGCGGCGTGGCGCGCGGCGGATGTCTTCAACAGAGCGAGCGCCCAGTTCCTGGGCGGCAAGGCGGGTATTGTCGATCAGATCGGTGACCATGCGATTCAGGGTGCGGCGTAGCGCTTCGGTCACTTTCATCCACCGGCCGCCCTGCGGATACTGCACGTCGACCGCCTGGTAGGCCGTCGCAAACAATTCCACTTGGCTTGCCAGCCGCTCCGGTTCCACCAGCCGCGCTTCGAAAGCGTCATCGGCATCGGAGACGTTGTAGGCGATCTCATCCGCCAAGTCGATGACTTGGGCTTCGAGCGGAGGAAGCTGGTCGAGCAGATAATCCGCCAGATCGGGAGCCTCGGCGGGAGAATAATCGCGCGAATGCTTGACGATACCTTCGCGCACTTCGAAGGTAAGGTTCAAGCCGGGAAAATCCAGGTAACGCTGCTCGAAGGATTCGACGATACGGAGCGCATGCCGGTTGTGTTCGAATCGGTCGCCAGATCGCCGCATCAACTGATCCAGGCGTTGCTCGCCGGCATGGCCAAAGGGAGGATGACCGATGTCGTGCGCCAGCGCCAGGGCCTCGGCCAGATCGGCGTTCAGACCGAGCGCGGCAGCGACGGTGCGGGCGATTTGCGCCACTTCCAGCGTGTGAGTGAGGCGATTGCGGAAATGGTCGGAGTACCGGGTGGTGAAAACCTGGGTCTTGGCTTCCAGCCGCCGGAAAGCGCGCGAATGGATGATGCGATCGCGGTCACGGGCGTAATCGTTACGATAGGGGTGAGCCGGCTCCGGAAAACGGCGCCCGCGCGACTGGCGAACGTCCATCGCATAGAGAGCCGGAGTCATGGCCGGCGGGCTACGTCTTGCCGAGCATTTGCAGACGTTGGTCTGCCTGGTCGGCCAGGCCGGTGTTCGGGTATTCGGATTTGACCTCTTGGTAGTATTTTGCGGCCTGCTGGGGATTCGAAGCGCGATAGTGGTCTCCCAAGGCGAACAGGACCTCCGGCTTAGGTACGAATACCGAGGGTTGGTTCAGCAATTCCTGGTACAAGGCCACGGCCTGATCGGGCTTACCCATCGCGTCGTTCACCTGGGCCAGCTCGAAACGGGCGAGCGCCTGCAACTGCGTATCGCCCCCCTTGACCATCGGAGCCAGCCGGTTGGCGGCATCCTGGTAGCGGCCCAAGTGCTCCAGGCTGACCGCGGCGTAGTAGCCAGCCATTTGCCCGGCGTGAGCGTGCTTGAAGCGGATGGCCACCGCTCCCAATGCCTGCTGGGCGGCGGCGTACTTCTCTTGCTCCTGATGATACACCGGCTCACCCGGAACCGGCTGATCGCCGTTGGCGGTGACGGGCGCGTCGTAAATCTTCATCGCTTCGGCCAGGGCGGCGGAAGCCCGCGAATTCAAGCGATTCCAGTACAGTCGCCAGCCCAGCACCGCGCAGACTACCACCAGCACCACCACCGTCACCTGCCACAGTGTTTCCTTGTGTGAGGAAATGGCCTCGGCGCCGTGGGCCAGCGTCTCGCGGAATTCGTCTTTTTTCAGTTCTTTGCGGCTGATGTGAGCCACGTTCAACTCTCCTTGGGCTTCTCCAGTCGCTTCGGGTAGTGCTTGGCCATCATCAACTCGGCCCCGCCACTCGGCCCGTGACCCACCCGCATGTCGTCCATGAAGGCGCGAACGATCAGCAGGCCTCGGCCGGAAGTTTTCAGCAGGTTTTCCTCGGCGAGGGGGTCGTCCAGGCCGTTTGATTCGAACCCCGAGCCTTGATCGAGGACGCGAATCACCAGGCGATCGGGCTCGAGGACGTAGGTCAGGAAAACCCGTTTTCCGCGCTGCATGTGATTGCCGTAGTGCAAGGCGTTGATCACACCCTCGCGCACCGACATGCCGATTTTGTGGATGTCCTCCTCTTCGAAGCCCAGCGCTTGCGCCACCCTCTCGGTGATCGCCTGAGTCAGGTCAATCGTCTGCCAGGCGGTTTCGGCGGTCACTTCGATAGTCTTGTGATTGTGGGCCGCGGACATACCATGCCCTTCGCCGTAATCATACCGGCCCGGTGGCGCGAGGAGCAAACTTAGCTTTCCGGCGGCAAGCTCCGTTGTAAACAGGGTCGACCGGGCCGGGGACGCAGCCGGCAACGGTTTTTGCTTGCGTTGGCAGCATCGCGCGCGCTATCTGTTTCCCGTGCTGTTCAAGGCGCAGAGCGCTTCCGTCTACGGCATCGAAGCTTATCTCGTGCAAGTCGAGGTGGACGTTGGCTCGGGCCGCATGACTGAATTCAACGTCGTTGGCTTGCCCGACCCGGCGGTAAAGGAGAGCCGGGAGCGGATCAAGGCGGCGTTGAAGAACTGCGGGTTCGAGTTTCCCTCCCCGCAGGGGGTCACCATCAATCTGGCGCCAGCGGATGTTCGCAAGGAAGGTTCGGGTTTCGATTTGCCGATGGCGCTAGGTCTGCTGGGTTGCCAGGGAGTCTTCTACGGCAAGAAGCTTGATAAGCACGTATTTCTGGGCGAGTTGTCACTGGACGGGAGCGTGCGGTCCGTCCGCGGAGCGCTTTCGGCGGCGCTCGCGGCGCGGGAACAGGGCATCGGCACGATCGTGGTACCTGAGGCGAACGCGCGCGAGGCGGCGGTGGTGGAGGGGATCGAAGTCTACGGGGTGCGGACGCTGCCCCAGGCCGTCGACTTGGTGAATGCGCCGGAAAATTTCTCGCCTGTCCGCGTCGATGCCCAGCAGATGCTGGCCGAGGCGAGCCAGTATCCGGTGGATTTGCACGATGTGCGCGGGCAAATGGTCGCCAAGCGCGCGCTGGAGGTTGCCTGCGCGGGCGGCCACAACATCCTCTTCATCGGTCCGCCCGGCGCCGGCAAGACGATGCTCGCCAAGCGTATTCCCACCATCCTGCCGCCGATGTCGCTCGAAGAAGCGATCGAAACCACCCGCATCCACAGCGTCGCCGGCATGCTCGAGGACGCGCGCGGACTGGTGGGCATCCGCCCCTTCCGCTCCCCGCACCACACGATCAGCGACGCGGGACTGATCGGCGGCGGGGCAGTGCCGCGGCCGGGCGAGGTGTCAGTGAGCCACAACGGCGTCCTGTTTCTGGATGAGTTGCCGGAATTCCAGCGCAACGTGCTGGAGGTGCTCCGGCAGCCGCTGGAGGAAGGCGCGGTGACGATTGCCCGGGCCGCGTTTTCTGTGAGTTTCCCGGCGCGCTTCATGCTCGCGGGAGCGATGAATCCCTGTCCCTGCGGTTTTTTCGGCGATCCCAGCCGCGAGTGCCGCTGTACCCCGGCGCAGATCCAGCGGTACGTCTCGAAAATCTCGGGACCGCTGCTGGATCGCATCGATATTCACATCGAGGTTCCCGCGGTCCGGTACAAGGAATTGCGGGGCTCACCGGCCGTGGAGGGCTCCGCCGAGGTGCGCGGGCGGGTGATGCAGGCGCGGCGAATCCAGTTGGAACGCTTTGCCAGCGAAAGGAACGTCTACGCGAACGCCCAGATGCCGCCAAAACTGATTCGAAAACACTGCCCGATATCGACCGAAGGAGAGCGGATGCTGGAAGCGGCAATGACGAAACTCGGCCTATCCGCCCGGGCGCATGATCGGGTCTTGAAGGTCGCTCGCACCATCGCCGATTTGGGTGGCGCGGCCGACATCGAGCCGAAACACTTGATGGAGGCGGTGCAATACCGTTCGCTCGATCGTACGTATTGGTCTTAGGGGCTCAGCGAGTCCGGGCGCGGCGATTCGCCTCCCACCCAGACGCGGTCGGTTGGTAGGACCGCTGAGGATCTTCGGAGAAAGGAACCGTCGAATCGCGCGAGCCGTCAAGGCCTTTTCTTGTCCGGCTGGCCGCCGCTGCGCAGATGATTCAGCCAGCCGTGTTCTCGCTGATATTCCTCTTCGAGTTGCCGCGTCCAGGCGCTCAAGACGTTGGGTCGGCCAATCATCCCGACAAGCTTCCGCGGATCATCCCGGGCGACAACCGGCAGGCGGCCGATATTGTTCTGGAGCATGCGGAACAAGGCGTCGAAGACGCGCTCGTCGGGATAGGCGATCACCGGCTTGCCCCCGGCAAGCGCGTCCACGGTCAGACTGCCCGAAGGATCGGCGCGCAGGGCGCGCAGCAAGTCGCCTTGTGTGACCACTCCGACCAGCTTGCCTTCGGCGTCGACAATCGGCAGACCGCGGTGCTGTCCATAGCGGGGATCCCGGCTTAGCAGATCGGCCAATTCGCGCACGGTGATTTCTGGCGGAACGGTAACCGGGCTCGTGCGCATCACGTCGCTGACGCGGACGTGCTTGAGCACATCGGCCTGGTAATCGAGTTCCGGCTCGACGCCGCGGCGCGCCAGCTTCTCGGTCATGATCGAATGCGGCAGATAGCGAATGGCGATGCCATCGGCGATGACGGCCACCAGCATCAGAGGCAGAATGGCGTTGTAGTCGCGGGTGATTTCGAATGCGAACACGATGAAGGCGAACGTCGAGCGCGCCGCCGCCCCAAAAATCGCCCCCATCGCCACCAGTGCATAAGCGCCGGGATCCAGATGCGCCCCCGGCGCCAGCCGGTTCACCCCCATGGCAAACGCTCCGCCCAGCGCCGCGCTCGACATGAACATGGGCGCCAGCAGTCCCCCCGAGGTTCCCGAACTGAGCGAAATCACCAGCGCCAGCGCCTTCGCCACCAGCAGAATCAGGAGTACTTTTAGAGTGAACTGATTATTCAGAATATCTCCAATCCAGTTGTAGCCCACCCCCAACACCCGCGGCACGAAGAAACCGATGATTCCCAGTCCCAATGCACCGATCGCCGGATGCCACAAATCGTCGATCGGCAGGCGGTCGAACAGGTCCTCCACCCAGTAGAGAAAACGGGTGAAGTAGACGGCGGCGATGCCGCAAATGGCTCCCAGCAACAGATACCAGGGCAACCCTCCGGGCACTCCGAAATCGGCCGGATGAGTGAAGGTGAACATGGGTTGTCGCCCAATCAGCCAGAATCGGATGCCGGTGGCCATCACGCTGGAAATCACCAGCGGGATAAACGACCGGGAACGGAACTCCAGGAGGAGGAGTTCGATGGCGACAATCACACCGGCGATCGGCGTGCTGAACGTCGCCGCCATGCCGGCGCCGGCGCCGCAAGCGAGCAGCACCCGCCGCTCGGCGGCGGTCATCGAAATCATCTGTCCGATGAGGGAACCGAAGGCTCCGCCGGTTTGAATGATCGGACCCTCGGCGCCGAAGGGTCCGCCGGTGCCGATGGCGATAGCTGCGGAAAGCGGCTTTAGGATGGCGACTTTCGGTTCGATGCGGGAACGGGAGGCGACGACGGCTTCCATGGCCTCGGGGATGCCGTGGCCCTCGATTTTTTTCGATCCGTACTTCACCATGAATCCGACGACAATCGCGCCCAGGACCGGAATCCCGATCACCCAGGGCCCAAGATGATGCACCTGGTCGGGCGTGGGGCTGAGGAAACGGAAGGAAAGCTGGCCGTAAAAGACGAGATTAGTGAAGAATCCGATCAAGTGATACAGGAGGTACGCGATAAAGCCGGCAAGGATGCCGATCAAGGCGGCCAGCAAGGAGACGAATCCGATTCGGTAGCCTTGGGTTCGCCGCCCCGCTTCACGTAGGTCTTCTGGGACACCCTCCACGATTCCTCCAGGTTCGGATGGGGCGATCAGTGCGATTTCATTGCTCGGGCGGTGCGCTGCTTGGAACCCGATCGGCCGTCCGTACGATGGGTGCGGTAATAACCCCCGCCGGCGGCAAGGATGTACTCAAGGGAGCGAACCAAGGCCGGGCCGGCCGTGCGAACCAAATTGCGGTGGTGCACGGAGAGTTCTCCCAACACCTTTTCGCCGCGGCGGGTGATGTAGATGTGAACGACCCGGCGGTCGTTGCGACTGCGCACCCGGCGCACGAGCCGCCGAGACTCGAGCCGGTCGATCAACTCGACTAGGCTGTGGTGCTGCAGGTGCAAGCGCTCGGCAAGATAGCCCACGGTCGCTCGGCTGCCCGCGGGCAGGCCCTTGAGGGCGAGGAGCAACTGGTGGTGCTGGGGCTCGAGGCCGGCGGCGCGGGAAGCCTGCTCGCTCAAATTGAGAAAGGTGCGGATCTGGTACCGGAACTCGGCCAGCGCGCGATAGTCCTCGTTTGTCATCCAGTCACACCCCCGGTCCACCGGGCTTATATCGCTTTGCGATATAGTAACGACTTACCCGGCAGGTGTCAAAGAGTACCCGCCCCGGATCCCTCCCCGGGAAACCCTAACAGTCCGATGCGGCGGGCGAGCAAAGAGTTACCGGAAATTCCATCGTAAAACGACCCGGTCGCATTCAGAGCAGGTTTTTGCGGAAGGCGTGTTGCGTCTTGACGATCGTATAACCCAGCCGCCGGTAGAAGGCGTGGGCTCCGCTGCGAACGATGTTCGAGCGCAGGGTGACCACCGCGCAACGCTGCTCTCGAGCCCAGGACTCGACTTGCCCCATCAGCGCCCGGCCCACTCCAGCGCCGCGCAACTCCCGGTCGATCACCAACCCGCGGACCTCAGCCGAGCGGTCGGATTGCACCGTTTCGGTGAGCGCGGCGTGCACCCAGCCGACGAGACGCGCGCCCGATTCGGCCACCAGAACGATTTCGGCCGGAGCGGCGAGGATGCGGCCGAGGCGAGAAGCGATTTGAGCGGGAGTGGCGGGATAGCCCAGTTGGTCGGAGAGCGGCGCCAGGGCGGGAGCGTCTTCCCTTCGCGCCGGGCGTATCGCGCAATCGTTTGCGATGCCAGGATCGCTCATGCACACACTCCCTTCTGACGAGGTTTCCCGCCGGGCACCGCGCCGTCGAACCCGCGCCCGGCCCAAGCCGCTTCCGACGTCTAATTTCGCCGGGATCCCCTGCCCGGAACTTGCGCGATTCTAAATTTCCCCCTCGGAATCGAGCAAGATTGTCACCGGACCCTCATTGGCCAACTCGACCGTCATGCGTGCATGGAAAATACCAGTTTCGAAGGGAACGCCGGCAGCCGTTAAGTCGGCGAGAAATTTATTGTAGAGGATGTTGGCTTCGGCCGCGCGTGCAGCGCGGCCGAAGCCGGGACGTCGGCCGCTGCGCACATCGCCATAGAGGGTGAATTGGGAGACCACCAAGACAGCGCCACCCGCCTCGAGGAGCGAGCGATTCATCTTGCCCTCGGCGTCCTCAAATATGCGCAAGTGCGTGATTTTGTCGGCGAGATAGGCGGCCGCTGCGGCGCCATCGCCCCGGCCGACCCCTAAGAACACCACCAACCCCGCGCCAATTTCCCCGGTGACCCGCCCGTCAACTACCACCCGGCCACGACTAACTCGCTGCACCACTGCTCGCATCAGCGGCTCTCCGGCACTAGGATAACAGCCGCGGCTCCTGCCCCCAATGGCCTGGGGAGCGTCATTTTTCCGCTCGACCACGATGTTCGAAGGCAGCGATCCCTGCGCGCCTTCGATCGAGTTGTTCTTCTCTGCTGCTGCGGCGCCGGGCAGCAACTAGCGCAGCTTCGCCGGTCTTCTGCCATTCCCATGATTCCGCTTGCCGGCCTTAGCGCAGGCGGTGTGGGGGTGTAAGCTGCCCATGGCCACCGAGGTCCACGGCGACCGGTGCGGCTAGCTATCTCGGACGGAGGGGGCCGGCTGGCAGTGCGGACAGAAATGGCTGGAGCGGCCGGCAACGGTAACGCGGCCGATTCTCGCCCGGCAACGCGGGCAAGGACGGCCGGCGCGGCGATACACTCGCAGGTGTTTCTGGTAGCCCCCGCGTCGGCCGCCGAGGTTTACGTAGTTGGCTACCGAGGTGCCACCGTGGCGAATCGCTTCCCGGACCACCGTTCGGATCGCACGCCACAAGCGGGCCAGTTCTTTCCGGGTCAGCCCCGAAGCACAGCGCATCGGATGCAACCTCGCGCGCCACAAACTCTCGTCGGCGTAAATGTTACCCAGCCCGCGCAATACCCGCTGGTCCAGAAGCAGGGCCTTCACCCGCGTGCGTCTCGGCGCGAGCCGCTGGCGGAATGCCGCCTCGCCCAACTCGAGCGGATCGGCCCCAAGCTTGGCGAGACGCGCAGCCAATTGATCGGTGGAGAGAATTCCGATGTGGCCGAACCTGCGGATATCGATGTAACGGAGTTCTCGGCCGTCATCGAGCCTGAACCACACGTGCGTGTGCCGCGCCGCCGCATCAGTGGGTTCGTGGATCACCAGTTGCCCGGTCATCCCCAAATGGATAACGAGCCAGAAACGATCCGGCGGCGATTGCCGGCGCGCGAACGCCAGCAGGAGCCATTTGCCGTGCCGGCGCACTCGCTCGATCCGGCTTCCCGGCAGGAGCGATATCAGCCGGCCGGGCTGGTCGATAAAGTCGGTCTTGCCCGTGCGCACCTCGGCGATGCGCCGTCCGACCAGAGACCGCAGCCCCCGAGCCACCGTTTCCACTTCCGCCAATTCCGGCATCGATCGGTCCTGGTGCTAAAGCTACCATAGCGGCCGACCCGCCTGAGAGCGCGGCGAGTGAACTTCCGCCAGTTCGCGGAGGGTCGCCAGCGCGACGGCGACGGACCGGGTACAATCCGTCAGTCGCCTTGGGAGAGGAGGAAAGGCATGGAAACCTATTATCGCCCTTCGGACCTCGGCAAATTCTCCGACATGGGGCGCGCGAACGAGGAGTTGTGGAACAAATTTCAAGCCTATTACCAAGCGGTATTCGCCGAAGGGACTCTGACCGAACGGGAGAAGGCGCTGGTGGGGCTGGCCGTGGCCCACGCGGTTCAGTGTCCCTACTGCATCGATGCGTACACGCAGGCTTGCCTGGAGAAAGGCTCGAACATGGAAGAGATGACCGAAGCCGTTCACGTGGCTTGCGCCGTCCGCGGCGGAGCTGCCTTGGTGCACGGCGTGCAGATGCGCAACGTGGCCACCAAACTTTCCATGTGAGCGGGAATCATGGTACAGAGCCTGCAAGCGCGCGCCAGCCCGCTAGCCGCCGTGGAGGAGCAGTTGCGGATCCTCGGCCAGCCGGGTGGCGTTCCGGCCTTTCAAGAACGAATGGCTGCGGCGGGTCTGTTTCCGCTCCACGCCACCGGAATCACGGTTTTCCAAATCAACGTCGGGAAACTGTGCAACCAAACGTGCGCTCATTGTCACGTTGACGCCGGGCCGGACCGCCGGGAGCAGATGTCCAGGGAGACGGCCGAGCGCTGCATGAGTGCGCTCGCGCGAACCGATATCCCGACAGTCGACATCACCGGGGGCGCGCCGGAATTGAATCCGAATTTTCGCTGGCTGGTGGAGCGGTCCCGCGCCCTCGGGCGGCACGTGATGGATCGCTGCAACCTGACCGTCCTCTGCGTCCCGCCCCAGACCGATTTGGGCGAGTTTCTGGCGCGCCACAACGTGGAAATCATTGCGTCGCTGCCCTATTACCGTGCGGAGCAAACCGACGCCCAGCGGGGTGCCGGCGTTTTCGACAAGTCGATCGAAGCCCTGCGGATGCTCAATGACCTGGGGTATGCCAAACCGGGCTCGGATCTGATCTTGAACTTGGTTTACAACCCGGTGGGCGCTTTCCTCGCCCCGAAACAATCGGAGATCGAGGCGCAGTTCCGCCGGGAATTGGCCCGGCGCTGGGGCATCGCGTTCAACCATTTGTATACCCTTACCAACATGCCGATCAGCCGGTTCCTGGAGTTCCTGTTGGCGACCGGCAATTATCACGACTACATGCAGCGGCTGGCCAACGCCTTCAATCCCGCGGCTGTCGCCGGCCTCATGTGCCGCTACACCATTTCGATCGGCTGGGACGGCAGGCTCTACGATTGCGATTTCAACCAGATGCTCGGCTGGGAGGCGGGTTTCGGCGCCCCGCAGGACATCGGCGAATTCGATGTCGTCCGGCTCAACTCCCGGCGCATCGCGACCGGCAACCACTGTTACGGCTGCGCCGCCGGAGCTGGCTCATCCTGTGGAGGGAGCATCCTTTGAAGCCCGCGCCGGTCAAGCGTCGGAAAGAGACTCGTCGAAACTTGCCGGCTCCCGCAGTTCCGCCTTTTCGAGGATTTCCCCGCAATCGAGACACTCGCGGTATTCGGCATCCTGATCCCGGGCGATGAGCCGCCAGCGCTCGTGCCGGCATGGGGTGGGTTGGTTCATGAAAGGACGCTCCTGCCATTCTACACCTCGCCGCCTCGAGACTTCGGGTTGCGTGCGGTCGGCGGCGCGCACGCGGTGCGGGCCGGAATTGACAAACGACGCGTCAACGGGTATTGGCAGGGGAGGACCATGCCGGAAACCACCGCCACCCAACGGGTAAGGACGGTTTTGTTCTATGGCTTTCTGGCGATACTGGCCTGGATGGTCTTCCTGGTCCTCGAACCGTTTCTCACGCCGCTGGTATGGGCGGCGGTGCTGGTCATTCTCTTCTATCCCTGGCATCAGCGCCTGGAACGTCACTGGCGCCCGACGCAGTCCGCTTTGGTCAGCACGGTGGTTGTGACAACCATCCTGATTGTGCCGGCGCTGTTCGTCATGACCGGGTTCGTTCACCAAGCGCTTGGAACGCTCGCGGACATCGAGGTAGGCGGGTTCGCCGGCCATATCGACCGGCTCAATCGAATGTGGACGTGGCTGGCGATTCATCTGCACGGAGGCCCGGCGATCGACCTGACCAGTTTGGCGCGGAACACCGCGGAGCGCGCGACGACGATGCTGGCCGGCGAATTGGGCGGCGTGGTGCGGCAATTCCTCCTGTTTCTGTTCGACCTGCTCATCGCCATCATCGCGATGTTCTATTTTTTCCGCGACGCCGGTTCCATTATGGCGTGGCTCCGCCGGTTGTTGCCGTTCGGCGCGGCGCAGCGCGAGCGAATGATCGACGAGGCGCACGATCTAGTGTTCGTGACCGTGGCTTCCAGCCTGGCGGGAGCAGGGCTGGCGGGCCTGGTAGGGGGGCTGGCGTTTTTCGTCGTGGGGATACACCGGGTGATCTTTTGGGGGGTGGTGACGGCGTTTAGCTCCCTGCTGCCATTTGTGGGGTCGTGGATCATCTGGGTTCCGGCGGCGATGTGGCTGCTGGCGGAAGGGCATCCCGGACGAGCCATCGCGCTGCTGGCGATATGCAGCGTCACGGTGGCGGGCATCGACTATGTCCTCCGGCCGGCGATGATCGGCCGGATGAGGATGAACGGCCTGCTGGTGTTGATCGGCGTGCTGGGGGGAATCGCCGTGTTCGGGCTCATCGGGCTGGTGCTGGGACCGGTCATTCTGGCCACGGCAACAAGCATGCTCCGCACCTACACCCTGCCCGCCGCTTCACACGGCTCGTCTGAAGGTGCAACTTCCCCTGTGATAGAGTAAACCGCTTCTCCATGGACACCCGACCGGCGCAGCCGCCCGTGGAATTGCCTCCCGACAAGCTGCGCTGGCGGTGCGACCCTGCATCGATTCCTTTCCCGACCACCACCGAAGCGGAACCCGCTGAGAGCGAGTCGATGCAGGAGCGGGCGTTGCGGGCGCTCCGAACGGGAGTCGAGCTAAACGCTCCGGGATTCAACATGTTCGTCTGCGGGCTGGCAGGAGCCAGCCGAGGCGACACGATCGCCCGGCTCATCTGTGAGATGAAACCTGCGCCGCGGCCGTCGTTCGACCGTTGCTTCGTCAACAATTTCAAGAATCCCGACCAACCGCTATTGCTGACGCTCGCTCGGGGCAGCGCCAACTCCTTCAAAAAGGAGGTGGCGGCGGCGATCGATTTCCTGCGCCGGCGAATCCCGCAATTGTTCGAGAGCGAAACTTTCGAGCGGCGCAAGGGACGGATCGTCGAGCGCTACAGCTTGCGAGAGAGAGAACTGATGGACGAGTTCACCCGGCGCATGGGGAGGGAGCAATTCGCCCTGGTGCGGGTCAACGTCGGCCCAGCGGCCATGCCGGAAATCGCCCCGCTGATCGACGGGCAGGCGGTGCCGATGGAGGAAGTGCCGCGATTGGTGGAAGCGGGGAAACTGACAGCGACGGCGGCGCAGGATCTGGGCAAGCGGTACGAGGAGTTCCGGCAGGAATTCAGCAGCGTCTACCGCAAGACGCTGTCGTTGTCGCGCGAACTCTCGGGAGAGTTGAATTACCTCGAGCAGGAGGCGGCGTCGGCCATCGTCGATGGGGTTCTCCAGGAACTCAAAGACCATTACCCGGGCAAGGACGTGGCGGAATACATCGAGGAGGTTCGCCTGCACATCCTCAACAATCTCGAGTCCTTCAAGCAGGGGGAGGGAGAAGAGGAACGGCCGGACGATGGGGGGCCGGAGCACCCGCCGCGAGGCGAGCGCGATCCTTTCCGCGTGTACGGGGTCAACGTCATTCTCGCGCACGACGGCGAGCCGGGCTGTCCGGTGATTTTCGAGACGGTGCCCACCTATGCGAACCTGTTCGGCACCGTCCAGCGCAGCTTCGAGGGCTTCGCCAGTTGGCGCTCGGACTATATGGATTTGCGTGCGGGATCGTTGCTGCAGGCCGACGGCGGCTTTTTGATTCTTTATGCGCTCGATGCTCTCGGCGAGCGCGGCGTGTGGCCGACGCTGAAGCGGACGCTGAACCACCGCCGGCTCGAGATTCAGCCGGTCGATGCCTTCTATCCTTTCGGGACTCCGGCGCTGAAGCCCGAGCCGATCAGTGTGGACGTCAAAGTGGTCTTGGTGGGGGACCAACGTCTGTACGAGCTGCTGTATGAATTCGAGGAGGAGTTCCGGAAGATCTTCAAGGTCCGGGTGGAATTCGACGAAGTTGTCGATTGGAGCGACGCCCTGGTGAAGCACTATGGCGGGCGAGTGCACAAGATCGCCGACGAAGAAGGTCTGCTGCCGCTGGACCGAACCGCCGTTGCCGCGGTGCTCGAATTCGGCGTCCGCCGCGCCGGCCGTCGCGGGAAGCTGACGGCGCGCTTCTCGGAACTGGCGGACGTCGCCCGCGAGGCCTCATATCTTGCCCGGCAGGCAGGCGAGCGGGTGGTGATTGCCTCGCACGTGCACCGCGCTCTGGAAGCGAAGATCGAGCGGCACAACCTGACGGAAACGAAGATCCGCGAAATGATCGAGCAGGGAATGCTGTTGATTGACACCACCGGCAGGCGCGTCGGCCAAGTGAACGGGTTGAGCGTGCTGGAAGTGGGAGGTTACGCCTTCGGCAAGCCGGTGCGGATCACCGCTTCCGTCGCCCTGGGAAAAACCGGACTCATCAACATCGAGCGGGAAGCAAACCTGAGCGGGCGGCTGCACGACAAGGGCGTCCAGATCATCGCCGGTTACCTGCGCCAAGTGTTTGCCCAGGACAAGCCGCTCTCGCTTTCCGCCAGCCTCTGCTTCGAACAATCCTATGCCGGGGTTGACGGCGACAGCGCCAGCTCGACGGAAATCTACGCGCTGTTATCGGCCCTTTCCGACCTGCCCATCAATCAGGAGGTGGCGGTCACCGGCTCGGTGAATCAGCAGGGCGACATCCAGCCGATCGGCGGGGTGAACGAGAAGATCGAGGGTTTCTTCGACGTATGCCGGGCGAGAGGTGAGCTGACCGGGGCGCAGGGCGTCATCATTCCGCGGGAAAACATCGAAGATCTGATGCTCAGAGGCGACCTGATCGAGGCGGTGAGCGAAGGGAGATTCCACATCTATCCGGTCGAGTCAGTCGAGCAAGGCATCGCTGCTCTCACCGGCGTCGACGCCGGCCAAAGAGATTCGTCGGGAAAGTTTCCGCCAGGCACGGTTTACGCTCTCGCCGATCAGCGTTTGGCCCAGATGGCCGAGATCCTCCACCAATACGAATGACCGGCGTCCGGCGCCGCAGGCGCCGGACCGTCAATCTAGAGCAGGCTGCGAAGCTTGATTTGTAGCTTGAGTTCGCGGCCGAGCCGGCGGATGGTGAGGTCGCGTGTTTCACCCGCTTGACGAAGCCAGTCGCGCACCTGGTCGAGGCTGAGATCGGAAACCGGTGCCCCATCGACGGCTACGATTCGGTCGCCGGGCGCCAGTCCGGCTTGCGCGGCGGGCGAGTTGTCGGCCACGTCGTGGATTTCGAACACGTTGGAGCCGGGACCGGCGGCCACCAAGGTGATTCCGCTCGCGTCTGCTGCGAGCGGAAAAATGAAGTCGCGATTTGGCTCGAGGAATATCCGGCTGGCGGAGAAATCCAGAACCAGCCGAAATTTGCGCAGGATTTCACCGCCGATCCAGCCGGCAGCGCCGGACGGATTCTCCTCCGGGGCGATGGCTACGAGCGGCTGGGAAATTCGAACGGAGCCCAGTTCCAGCCACTCGCCGCGCGTTAGCGGGACGGTGGTTTCCCCAGCTGCCTCGATGAGGGCGGTCGGCGTTGTTTTCCCGGCAAAGGGAAGCATTCGATGCGAAGCGAGAAAACCATGGGAGACGACGATCCCGACCGAGCCGGCGGTGTTCAAGAGGAAATCGCCGTCCAGGGTTCGGCCGGCGAGGCGGAGCCTGGCGCGGACGGCGGGCAGGCCGGAGATCCAACGAATGTCTAGTTTCTCGGCACGGCCAGCGGAGCCGAATGAATTCTGGTCGTAGAGTTCGCTGGAGAGGCGGGCATAATCGATTTCAGCAACGAGATGGGTCAGGAGATCGACGCCAAGGACTCCGCGAACGGGGTGGCCGTACCACGCGCCGAGGGAGTCGAATGATTTGACATCCAGATGAGCGTCTGCGATCTCGACGCCCGGCAAGGCAAGCAATGCTTGAGACGGAGGGCTGAATCCGGTTTCCCGCGCTGCGTCCGGATCTATCGAACTCCTCGCCGAAGCGGTATCGAGCAGCCAACTGACGGGCCGGGCCCGGTTCAACTGAGCCGCGACGAACACCGCGTTGCCGGCCAACTCCATCGGCAGTTCCGCCGCGTTGCCGCCGTGGGCAAAGCGGATGGTCAGGGCAGGAGTGGAGGGTGGTTGTTGGCCCGTCCGGGCTCTCCGACCGGCGGCGGGATCCGGGTGAACGACGAGCAAGGCCGCGGAGGCAAAGAGACCGGCGCCGGAAACGGACCGCAAGCACCGGTGAGAGCGGGGCGGCCGGAGAGGAATGGGGACGGGAAGAATGTTCATCGATGCCAGGTCCGCAACCCGGGCTGGTCAAGCGCGCGTGGGCAGGATCCTCCAGGCCTTTCTCACAGAGATATTTCTGCCGCACAGCACGACCACAACGTTCTTGCCGGCGTACTCCCGCCGAGTCTTGAGGAATGCCGCCAGGGCGACGCCGGCGGCGCCTTCCACCAGCCAACGCTCCTCCTCGAGCAGAACCCGCATCGCCCGCCAAATCTCCTTTTCGGAGACGAGCACGCATCGGTCGAGGAGCGCGCGACACAACCCGAATGTCAAGGCCCCGGGCTCCACGCCGCCGGCGGTGCCATCAGAAATCGTGGCTCGCTCGGGAAACTCCACTATGCGCCCGGCCCGGAGGGATTCGTACAGTACCCGTGAATTCGCCGGCCAGCAGCCAACGATCCTTATCCCAGGGCTTAACGCCTTCAGATAGCAAGCCACTCCGGAGACAAGGCCGCCGCCCCCCACGGCGACAAAGACGGCATCCATCTTGGGCAATTGCCTCACCAACTCCACCGCCAAAGTGCCCTGGCCGGCAACCACGCGGAGATCGTTGTAGGGCGGGACGATTGTGAAGCCGGTGTGACCGGCAAGCTCTCTCGCGAGACGCTCGGCTTCGAGCGTATTCCGGCCGTGAAAGACCGTCTTCCCTCCCAGCATGCCGATGGAGCGAACTTTCACCGCAGCCGCTCCGTGGGGCATGCAGATCGTCGCTGGAATTCCCAGTTGCTTCGCGGCGTAGCACACGGCGATTCCGTGGTTCCCGGAGGAGGCAGCGACGACGCCACGGCTTCGTTCCGGGCGCGAGAGGGAGAGCATCTTGCTCATTGCGCCGCGCAGCTTGAACGAACCGGTATGCTGCAAGTGCTCGAGCTTCAGATAGACGTTGGCGTTTCCCCGCCGGCTCAGCGGGACGGAGTAGTCGACCGGGGTTTCTCGAACGTAGGGACGGATGAGCCGTTCGGCGCGCTGGATCTCCCGTTGCAGTTCGCGCAATTGCTGTCGCTCCCGGCTATCGGACCGGCTCATGCGTTTGCGTATCTTCCGGATGGGGTTGCCGATGGTCCCGGTCAGTGGAGGTAGCCGCGCCAGTGAATCCCCTGCCCGTCCTTCCAGGAGCCGATGATGAGCTGATGAAGGTAGCGGGCATAAACGGCCGCGCCGCCTCGCTCGGCCCAGGCAGAGAGTTCCTCCGCGCGGCTGCTCGAGCGAGGATTTTTCGCCGTCTGCGCGGCCATCTGCTCAGCCCATTGGGACCAGTTGAACCGCTCGAAATCGAAATAGGCGAGCCCCGACAATTCCGGCGGCAGGTCGGCGCGAGCCGTACGAAAGCGAGGGTCGGTGGTCAATCCGCCCGGCACGCCCGAGACAACGACCGCAGCCCGCTCGCGCACGATCCGTTCGTCCTTGCCGCCGAGCAGAAGTTGGGGCGTGAGTGCGAGAAAGTTGGATTCGATGCCGGCGCCCGCCTTCCCCGGTCGAGCCGGTGCGGCGGCAGACTGACGGGAGTTCGTACGGAAATAACGGATCTGGCCTTCCTGGCCCTCGGGTTTGACGAACGGAGCGAGGGTGGTCTGGAAGAGCTGATTGGCGGCTTCGGCTTGCCGGATCGTTATCGCAACCAGCGGCGGATTTCCGCTTGGGGGGAGCCCGGGATGGATCCAGATCTCCGCAAACTCACCACCCAGAACGGGGATCACGCTGCTCGTAATCAATCCACCCAGCATTTTTATCTGAGCGGCTTGGTCTTGGTTGGATGACGCCGATACGGCGTTGAGAAGGTCGGATACCAGCGCGCCGAAGTCGAGTTTCGAGATGTTGACCGAAGCTCCGGTGGGGGCGGCGGCGAGCGTGGCGAAGGAAGCCGAATTGGCGCCGAAGAAATCGAGCGGGCTGCCGGGGGTCGTATCTCCTAGGATCGAGAACCGGGCAGCCGCGGTCGGCGAGCGGAGATCGAGCCCGCCGCAGAGAGTGTGAATGCGCTCCAGGTGGAGCGCGCGGGCAAAATCCGCAAAGTTGAGGCCCTGCGGTGTGCCGGCCTGAAACTGCGACAGATCCGGCACGCGAAGGAAAAATTCAAGCGGCGGGGTCCCGTCGAGTTCCTGGCGAGCGTCGCGATAGGCAGGGAGCGCGGCGAGAGTGTCGCCGGCTGCCGGCGAGGGCGAGACAAACCGCCGGGCGAGCTCATCCAGGGTGGGCGGGTCGCGCGAAAGCACTAGGTAGTCGGCTGGAGTGAGCCGGGCGATGGCGGCCGCTCCCGGCCCGGCGGCAGCGAGGACGGCCCGCGCGTTCGGCGCAGTCTTCCCCTGCGCTGCCACTATCAAAAACCCTTGCGGCCGCTGCTTCAATCCCACAGTCGCCGGCCCGAGCCGGGCGCCTACAACCAGCGGATTCCGCAGTAGCGCTTCCCATTGGTCCAAGGGGACGCGTGCCAAGCGCGGGTTTCGCGCCAAGCCAGCCGCCACATCTTGTCGGACAAAGTCGCGAACAGCAGCGAAGTCGGGATCGTTCCACAGGCCCACCAGCGGATCGGTGTTCTGCGGCCCGAGCGAGTCGGCACCCCGCCAATAAAGGTAGAACAGGGTGTCCGCCGGAAGCCGGTTTTCGAGTTCCGGTGCCTGCGCCCGGCCGGCCGAGGCCGCTGTGAACAGGAAAGCGACAAACAGCAAGGCGATCGATTTCAGTGGCGGTGCGGGCCTCTTCGGAGGTTTTCTCATGGGGCCGCGTTTCATTCTATACCCGGCAGGCCGCGGCCGGGGCTGCGACCGAACGGCGTGAGCGCAAAGAAAAACGCCCCGCTCCGGGTTGCCGGAGCGGGGCGAAGGGAAACAGATTTTACTGCTGTGTGGTTGGCGACGCCGAGCCTTGGGCACCCTGCTCCTTCGGTGTGGAGAGATACCCAACGGCCTCGTTCTTGTTGATTTGGTAGACCACGATCTCGAGCGGGGCGGGAGCCTTGCTCGTATAGAACTGCACCGGTTCAAACAGGGTCTTGTCCTTCTTTTCGATCCGCTTGTCCTCCACGGTGACGTTCATCGTGTAGCGCCAGTGCTTCGCATCGGCCTTGCTGAGCTGAATCATGATGGGCCCAACACGGCTGGGAAACTTGGCTCGGTGCAGATCGAACTCGTAGTAATTACGCTGGCCGAGCCGGATCAGTTGCTCGACCTGCGCCTTGTTGTGGGCCACCAAGCCGCTCATGACGCCCATATCGCCCACGGTGGTATCCAGTTTGGCGCGGGTTTCGTCGAGGGACGACTTGGTGGTGGCGATATCGTTTTTCGCCCCGCCCAGCTCGGTCGACAATTGGCCCATGCCAGCCTGGGTTTGCTGCTGGACCTGGCCGATCTGGTCCTGCAGCTTCGTGCTGGCAGCGACCTGTTCGCGCCGGAGCGCAACGGCGTTCCTCTTGGCCTGCTCGAGTTGAGCTTGGGTGAGGCCGAGCTTTTGACTGGTCAAGTCCAGCTCCGCCTTCAGGTCGTCGAGCTGGTTGCCGGTCTTTTGAAGGGTGGTGCCGAGTTGGCCGACTTGCTGATTGGATTGACTCATCTGGCTTTGCAAACTTTGAATGCCTTGGCCGGCATGAACGCCTGCGAAGATCAGGTACCCGCCAAGTAGGAACAGGATCACGAACAGAATGGGAATCCAGCGTGGAGTTCCGTAAGCGGGCGCCTGCTGCTCTGCTTGCGGCATTTCCGGCCGAGTCGGGGTCGTGCTCATGGGGAATGCCTCCTAGCGGTGTAATCCGCTTTCGCCAGTTAGATTACCCAAGCGGCTGGAGGGGTTGCACGCCCTGGTTACGTTCCCGCGGCTATCGTCCGCAATAGAGAGCCACCGCGCTCGGGCGGCCGGAGGGCAGCACGCTTGCAGCCTGGGGGCGGGAGCGAGGGGCTCGGTGTGAAGTCAGCGCGAGATCACCGGCCGCGGCGCCGAGGCCACCGGGCTTCAACGGTGGTGGTGATCCCGCCGCGCGGCGTGAACTCCCCGCGCACCACGCACGATTTCGGCCGCACAGCGCGAACGATGTCCCGGAGAATACAGTTCACTGCGTTCTCGTAAAAAATGCCCAGATTGCGATAGGCGAGCAGATAGACTTTCAACGATTTCAACTCCAGACACGAACGGTCGGGCTCGTATTCGATGTTGAGCACGCCGAAGTCCGGCAGACCGGTCTTCGGGCAGACCGAAGTGTACTCGGGAACGCGGATCGCGATCGAATAGCCGGGAAACTGGTTCGGCCAGGTTTGGAGCGGGGGCAGATGAGCGTTGATGCCGGCGCGGGCGTGGGCGGCGGTATACCCGGGCATGAGAACCTCCTGGCGGGCGGGAGGCACCGCAAGAGGGCATTGTAGCGGCAGACGTGCAAGCCGACAAAAGGCGCGCAGCCAAGCGGTTTCGCCGCATCGATCCGGCGGATGACGGTTCCGGTTCCGGTGAACGCTGTACTATACTTCCCGTGGCGGTATCGTCTAGGGGTTAGGACGCCAGATTCTCAATCTGGAAACCCGGGTTCGATTCCCGGTACCGCTACCAGCTCTGTCATTCCTAGCGCAGGCGGGCAGCGGATCAGGTCAGGAGGAAATGACACCAGCCCGCGCTTCGTTTCGGTGAAGTGCCCAGAATTCCCTGCCAACACAACCACAAGGCCCGGCCGGAATTCGTCGAAGTGTCATCGGGGCCGGTTCGAGCGGGCACGATAGGGCGATCTCGACAAGCTTTTTCTGGGGCGTCCGAGGCTGGGGTGTCAGGATGTTTACGTAGGGCTAGTCCTTGCGTATGGGCGGCTTGGCGATATTCTGCGGAGGAGGGACAGTTCCGAACAAATCGAGGTAGGCGCTCGCCCGCAGACGGGACGGCTGGCAGAACGTCGGCTCGAGGGGCTCCCGGGAAACCTCGTCTCCCGAGCCCTGCTGGCAGTGACTGCGCCCCCAGGCAAAGTTGCAAATTTGGGACGGCGAGGAACAGGAGGGGTGACTATGGCTGATTTCGATGTGGCACCAACCGAAGCGCTGGCAACCGACCCGGCAATTGCAGCGGTGGCCCAGTTGGATAGTTCCCCGAGCGATTCGCTGAGGCGAGGAAGGGAAATCCTCGCTCCGCCTGGAGCTTCGAATCTCGAAGCGATGTCCCGCAAGATAGCGAGTCAATACGATCTCGATGGCGATTTGGTCGCATCGATTTGCCAGGACGCCAGCAACTGGGACCCGTGGCGGGTCGAGTACGACGGAATGTTCTACGTCTCGCATGTCGCGCCGCTCGTCGAGAACCGTATGTTGACGAACCTCACCGAGGCGCGTGCCCGCGCGTTCCGTTGGGGCTTGATGGGTATCCTCGGCCATCGCGCCCGGCTTGCCGGGTATGAAGGACGGCTGGCGGAACTGCTCGAACCCGGCGTTGGCCTCGATTTTGGCTGCCGCTTGCTCAGGCAAATGCTCGCCGCCATGGCTGAGGGAGCCAATCCGATCGAACACTGGCGCGGCTGGCAGGTGCGGGGAGTTTGAGCGATGCACGCAGCCGAGACCCCACGTCGAATCGAGCCGCAGGTTCTGACCGGACTGCCGCCTTGCTACTACTACGAGGAATGCGCATCGCGAGCGGAAGTGGAATGCGGAGGGCGAGCGGTTTGTCGCCCTTGCGCCGCACGGATTGGACGCGCGATGGCGCCACTGCGGCCACAGGACGCTCCCATGGCCGTTCGGAACGGTTACCAGATGGCGGTAGAACTGCACATGGTCGAGCCACGCGGTTTGAACGCCAGTGAAGGCAGTTGGTATCGATTTGCCGGCTCGCCGATTGGGCCGGGCGCGGCGCCGAAACGGCCGATGGAAGAATAAGAAGGGCCGAGGCTGCCTTGCCCGCGTCCGGGAGTCAGCCGGGCAATTGAGCGCGGTACGCGGCCGTGGTAACGAGTTCCGGCTCCGGCAATCGCGATTTTGACCGTGAAAGCCTCTGGCTCCGGTTGGGTGGCGGGAGGCCTTCAGGATTTGCGGGAGATCTCCTAGCCGACGAAACGATAGCCGACGCCTCGCACCGTCAGCAGGTGGCGAGGCTCGGCCGGATTCTCCTCCAGGTAGCGCCGCAATCGCACGATGAAATTGTCGATGGCGCGGGTGTCGGTGTCTTCGTGCAGGCCCCAAACATCCTCGAGGATGGATTTGCGGGAAACGATGCGTCCGCAGTTAAGGACCAGGCAGCGCAGCAACTTGGCTTCCATCAAAGTGAGATGGATGGTGGCGCCGTTCGCGCGCAGTTCGAGGGCGCCGAAATCAATGGTCGTTCCGCCGAACGTGAACACGTCGCCGAAGGCGGCCTGCCCCGAGTTCGCCTGGGCCTGGACCGGTGGCGTTCCCCCGGCTACTCGCCGCGAATCGTCACGCAGCCATTCCTTACGGCGCAGCAGGCCTTGCAGCCGCGCGAGGAAGATGGGGAGTTGGAAGGGCTTGGGGACGTAATCGTCAGCTCCGGCGCTGAATCCTTCGAGCACGTCTTCGGCGCGTCCGCGGGCCGTCAGGATCAGCACCGGGATGTAGTTCTTAGCCTTGCGCAGCGTGGCGACGACGCTGAAGCCATCGACGCCCGGCAGCATCACGTCCAGCACCATCACGTCAAACATCTCCCGTTTCTCGAGAAGCTGATTCAACGCTGATTCGCCGTCGCCCACCACTTCCACCGAATACCCTTCCGCTTCCAGATTGAACTTCAAACCGTCGGCCAGGTGCGTTTCGTCTTCGACGATCAGCACGCGGCTCATGGTTCCCTCGCCGGCAATTCAAGGGTGATCGTGGTTCCCCGTCCCTCCCCCTCGCTTTCCGCGGACACCGTGCCGCCGTGCTTGCGCACGATCGAGCGCACGATAAACAGCCCCAGACCGGTGCCCTTCATCCGGGAATGGGGCCGCGCAGTCACGCGATAGAAGCGCCGGAAGACGCGCTTCAGCTCGCCGGGGGGAATGCCGACCCCGTGATCGCGGACCCGCAGCGCGACGCGATTCTCGTTGGGTGAATCGATTTGGACCGACACATCCACGTTGCCGGCGGAATATTTCACCGCGTTGTCCAGAACGTTCATCACCGCGGTCCGCAAGTCCTCGGCATCGCCCCGCACCTTGATTTCGGCGGGGTCCATCCCGTTCTGGCAGCGCAGGGCCTCGGGCTGCAGATGGTGCCGCGTGCGGGTGAGTTCAATACATTCGCGGACCAGGTTGCCGAAATCGATTTCGGCGGCGCCGGAAGCTTTTTTGTATCCGACCTCCCCGGCCTTCAACACCTGTTCCACACTGCCGAGCAAGCGATCGGTGTCCAGCAGCATGAGCCGGTAGAACTGCTGGCGCTGAGCTTCTTCCACGTCGCGGCGCTGCAGCGTTTCCAGGTACAAGCGGATGGAAGCGATCGGCGTTTTCAATTCGTGGGTGACAGCGTCGATGAAGCTGCTGTGCTGTTCGTTCAGACGGATTTCGTGGACCAGGAAACTGGTGTTCAGAATCAAGCCGGCGATAATCGCGACGAAGAAAATTACCCCGAGGAACAGCAGTATTCCCTGGCGCCAGTTGAGGATGATCCAGCCGACGTCCAGCGCCACCGCCAGCGCCACCAGACACACGCCCAGAACGACGAAGAAAGCGATGGCCTTCCGGCGGCTGGTGATCCGCATGGCAGCTTAGGGAGATTGTACAGCGCCCCCCCGGGTCCAGGCAGAGGGAGAAAGCGGCACCGACGAAGCGTGCCGGGGACTCAGGCCTCGGTTCCAGGGACGCGGGAGCGGGGAAAGTCCACCAGCGCGGCGAAATCGGCCGATGTCCGGGATTCCGAGCGAGCCGTGGCCTCGGCGGGCGATCCGGGGCGGACCCTGGCGCAATAAACCTGACGCGCCAGCCGAAGCTTCTTGAGCGCCCAGATGCCGTACCAGTTCAAGTCGATTTCATACCACTTGAGTCCGTGCCTGGCAGACGCGGGATGCGCATGGTGATTGTTGTGCCAGCCTTCGCCAAAGGTCAGCAGAGCCACCAACCAGTTGTTCGTCGACCAGTCTTTCGTAGCGAACCGGCGCGAGCCCCACATATGGGTGGCGGAATTCACCAGCCAGGTCGCATGCAGTCCAACCACCGTGCGGAGGAAAATACCCCAGAGGAGGAACGGGAGTCCTCCGAGAACCAAAAGGACGACGCCGAGAGCGATCATCGGCAGGTAGTGGTATCTCGTGATCCAGATGTGGAATTTGCTCTTGGCAAGGTCGGGAACGTAGTGGGCCAGTGTCGAGGCGTCGTGGTGCATGGATTTCCCCACCAGTATCCACCCCATGTGCGACCACCACTTCCCGTCGCGGGGGGAGTGCGGATCGCCATCCTGATCGGAGTGTTGATGATGAATCCGGTGCGTTGCCACCCAGAAAATCGGGCCGCCCTCGAGTGCCAGAACGGCACACACCGTCAGAAAATATTCCACCCAGAGGGGAGTCTTGTAGCCACGGTGGGTGAGCAGGCGGTGATAGCCCATGCCGATTCCGAGGCTTCCGGCAACCCACCAGAGGAATACCGCCACAAAAAATGCCTTCCAGGTGAAAAAGAAAAATGCCGCCACCGCTCCCAAGTGAAACAGGAGCATAAACGAGGCGGTTATCCAGTTGATTCCGTCCTGCCTGCTCCCTTTCCTGCTCAGATCTTCCACCTTCATGGTCGTCATCCATCTCCAACTGTCGTGTTCCGGGCTACGATGCCAGCCTATCAAGAGCGAAGAAATGCGTTTGTAATAGTTCTGTAAGAGATGAGGGCTGTCGCCTTCCGGAGCCTGCCCTGGCGTCATTTTCCACGGTGACTGATGGTCCTTGGGCCGATTCGCGTTGCGTCTCGCTGCGGAAAGGGAGCCGGTCAATAGGCTTGCGGTCACGAGCCCGACGGAATTTGGCCGGGGCACGGAGGGTTGCGGTCACGCGCGCGCCTCAAGCCCAGACCTTGACGCTTGGAACACAAACAAAACTGTGAGGACCTCATCCACGACTCCGCCGCCCCTCGGGACTCCTCGCGATCGTTCCGCGCTGCTCCGATATTGATTAAGTTCTTCCCCACCACAGACGCGCAGAGCGCAGCCGACCGGGTAAGCAGGTCTCGGTAGCTGCGGAGTGGCTGCGGAGCCGGATTGTGGGAAATCGCTTGTAAACTGGAGCTTCAGACGTTCGCGCACTCCGTCGACGCAGGTGGCCGAGCGGATGGTGAATCGCTTGTTGGCTGGCGGGACGGGGAGTGGCACTCGGGGCTTGGAACTGAAGTTGCGACCTCCCTGTCCTTGATAGCCTCACCGTGATGCACGCCCCGGGCCGAGAAACCTCGGGCAGGACGCATGCCGGTGCTACACTCTCGCGCGGCGGGAATCGCAAGAATCCGCCGGGGGGAGCGGTGAAGTCTGGGCGCGGAAACGGGCTGGGGAATTCCCGCAAGCTCGCGCTGCTCCCACTGATCGCCGCCACGTTCTTCATGGTGTCCGGCGGACCCTACGGCACCGAAGAAGTCGTCGACAAGGCCGGCTATGCCGGTGCGCTCCTGATCTTCCTGATTGTGCCGTTGCTGTGGAGCCTTCCCTCGGCGCTGATGGTGTCGGAGCTGGCCAGCGCGCTTCCCGAAGAAGGCGGTTTTTACCAGTGGGTGAAGCGCGGAATGGGGCCGTTTTGGGGCTTCCAGGAAGCGTGGCTGACTCTTGCCGGAAGTGTCTTCGACATGGCGCTGTACCCCACCCTGTTCGTTTACTACATCGCGCATTTCATTCCGTCGCTCGCCCGCGGCCATTGGCCCGCGCTCCTCGGGCTTGGGATGATCTTCGTTTGCACGGTGTGGAACATCTTTGGCACGCGGGCGGTGGGCGAAGGCTCGATTGTCATGGCGCTGGTGCTGTTCGTACCGTTCCTGGCACTGATCGCTCTGACGTTCTCTGCTTCCGGCTCCGCCGAGCGCTCGCCGATGGCCCTCGGCCACGCCGATTGGCTGGGCGCCGTGCTGATTGCGATGTGGAACCTGATGGGATGGGACAACCCGTCGACGATTGCCGGCGAGGTCCGGAATCCCCAGCGCACTTACCCGCTAACGATGGCCGGTGCGTTGCTGCTGATCGTGGTGACTTACCTGGCGCCCATTGGAGCTGTCGCCCATGCAGGAATCGATCCCAACAGCTGGACCACAGGCGGCTGGGTGGACCTGGGCCGGCACTTCGGCGGCGAAGGGCTGGCGATGGCGCTGGCGGCGGGCGGGGTGATTGGGGCCATCGGATCCTTCAACGCGCTTATGCTTTCCCTTTCCCGGCTGCCGCTCGTCATGACGATGGACGGTTATTTACCGCGAGTGTTCGCACGGAAACATCCGAAGACAGGAATGCCGTGGGTCGCCATCGTCGCCTGCGCCTTCGGCTGGGCGGTGGCGTTTCGTCTGGGTTTCGTGGCGCTCGCGGTGATGGACGTGTTGTTGACGGGCCTGAGCGTTTTGCTCGAATTTTGGGCGCTGGTAGCTCTGCGGGTCCACGAACCCAACCTGCCGCGTCCCTATCGCGTGCCCGGGGGCCTGACGGGAGCGATCGCCATCGGGATCGGCCCGGCGTCCCTTATAGCGCTGGCGTTCCTGCGGAATTGGACCGAGCACACCACCCACTTCGACGCCCTATCCCTATGCCTGCTTTTGATCGCGCTGGGGCCGATCCTCTACGGAGTGGGCCGTGCCCGCCAGCGGCACGCCATCGCTCGACCGTAGGCGCAGCGGTGAGGTTCCACTCGCGGCAATAAACACGAAACCATCGGTCCTCGAAACACCTCTGTTCTCTCAGGGATGCGCCGAGGGTACCCGGGATGTTGGGTGTAAAATCCTGCCGACCTTTTAGGGAGGAGGCACGAATGGATCGCAGCAGGGCTTGGCGAGCAGCGTCATACCACTGGATTCTCTTGACAATCGCACTGATCGCCTGTCCGTCGGCTTGGGGCCAGCGACTGGACAAGCCAACGGTGGGAAATCTCAGCTACCGCCTCGTTGGACCGCTTCGGGGAGGCCGGGTGGAAGCGGCAGCGGGGGTTCCCGGGACCAATACCTACTATTTCGGGAGCGTGGACGGTGGAGTGTGGAAATCGATCGACGCCGGGCAGGCGTGGGCGCCTCTTTTCGATGAAGAGCCTGTGGCTTCGGTGGGCGCGATCGCCATCGCGCCTTCGGACCCCAACATCATGTACGTGGGAACCGGGGAACCTTGCCTGCGCGGCGACATCAGTTACGGCGACGGCGTCTACAAGTCCACCGACGGGGGCAAGACGTGGACCCACCTGGGACTGGACGATACCCGCCACATCGGCGCGATTCTGGTCGATCCGCAGGACCCCAATATTGTGCTGGTAGCGGCGATCGGGCATGCCTGGGGAGCGAACGCCGAACGGGGTGTGTTTCGCTCGACCGACGGCGGGGCGACCTGGCAGAAGGTGCTCTATCACGACGACAAGACCGGCGCCGTCGATTTGGTTTTCGATCCCCTGAATCCGCGTATCGTTTATGCCGCGCTCTATCAAGTGGTACGGATGCCATGGGGGTTCGCGAGCGGCGGTCCGGGCAGCGGTATCTACAAGTCCGCCGATGAAGGCCTCACCTGGAAGCACCTGGAAGGCAACGGACTGCCGGCGGGCGTGCTGGGTAAGATCGGATTGGCCGTTGGCGCCGACGGCGAGCGCGTTTACGCGCTTATCGAAGCGGAGAAGGGCGGCCTGTACGCATCGAACGACGCCGGCGAGCACTGGAGCCTGGTCACCGACGACCACCGCTTCCGGCAGCGCGCGTGGTATTTCACCCACCTCACCGCCGATCCAAAAGACGTCAACACCGTCTACGCGATGAATACCGGTGTCTTCCGCTCGACGGACGGCGGGCATAGCTGGCAAACCATTATCGGCGGGGACACGCACATCCTGTGGATCGATCCTACGAACCCGGCACACATGATCGACGGGAACGATGGCGGCGCGACGGTATCGCTGAATGGCGGGAAGACCTGGTCGACGCGCATGAACCAGCCCACCGCCCAGTTCTATCACGTCGCCACCGACAACCGGTTTCCCTATTACGTCTATGGCGCGCAGCAGGACAGCGGTACCGTGGCCATCGCCAGCCACGGCAATCCCAACGACTTCTATGGCGTGGGAGGCGGAGAAAGCGGCTGGGTGGTGCCGGACCCGTCCGGCAACAACGTCTACGCCGATTCGTATGACGGCGAGATCACTCACTTCGAGCGCGACAGCGGCCAGATCATCGACGCCTCACCCTGGCCGCTCAACCCGATGGGTCACCCCGCCGAGAAATTGAAGTACCGCTTCCAGTGGACTGCGCCGATAGCCGCCTCGCCGTTCGATCCGAAAACCATTTACTTTGGCGGAAATGTGTTGTTCAAGACCATCGACGCGGGCCATACCTGGAAGGCGATCAGCCCCGATTTGACCCGCAACGACAAGTCGAAGCAGCAATCCGCGGGCGGGCCCATCACCCAGGACAACACCAGCGTCGAATATTACGACGTGATTTTCGTGATCGCTCCTTCGCCGCTGGCTCGCGGCCAAATCTGGGTTGGGGCGGACGACGGGCTGATCCACCTGACTCGCGACGACGGGCTGCACTGGCAGAACGTCACCCCCAAAGACCTTCCCGAGTGGCACAAGATCAGCGGGATCAATCCCTCGCCCTTCGCCGCCGGCGCCGCTTACGTCGCCGTCAACGGAAGCAAGCTCGACGATCAACATCCCTACATCTACAAGACAACCGACTTCGGGAAGTCATGGACCCGCATCAACGATGGCATCCCCGACGGGGCTTACGTTCACGCGGTGATCGAGGACCCCGGCCGGCGCGGGCTGCTCTACGCTGGGACCGAACTCGGCGTGTACGTTTCCTTCGACGACGGCGCCCGCTGGCAATCGTTGCGCCTGAACATGCCCGCAGCTTCTGTCCGCGATCTGACGATCAAGGGCGACGACTTGTTGGTGGCGACCCATGGGCGCGCGTTCTGGAGCCTGGACGACGTCACTCCGTTGCGGCAATTGACCGAGCAGGTCCAGAGCGAAGACGTTCATCTGTTCAAGCCAGCGACGGCTTATCGCGCCCATTTCATCTCCGGCTTTGGCTTCGGCGGCGCCGCGCCGTCGGGGGCAACCATGGACTACTGGCTGAAGTCTCCACCGGCCGGCGACGTCACCCTGGAGATCCTCGATGGCAAGGGCGCGGTGGTTCGACGCTACTCGAGCAAACCGAACCCGCGCGCCGAGGCGCCGGCCTCCCCTTTCGCCCGGATGGCCCCAACAACCTTGCCGGAGCATGCCGGGCTGAACCGCTTCCAATGGGATCTTCGATACAGCCCCAGCCACGTCGTTCCCGGTGCCATTGCCTGGGCTGGCTCGCCGCTTGGCCCCATCGCCGTCCCGGGAACCTACCAGGTGAAATTGACGGCTGGTGGTGCGAGTTCCACCGCCCCACTTGTCCTTAAGGCCGATCCGCGCATTCACGCCACCCTGGCGGATCTCGAAAAGCAACTTGCCCTGTCGCTCCAGATCCAGGCTGTGGTCAATTCCGCCCACGACGCCGTCAACCAAATCCGCAGCCTGCACCAGCAGCTCGAAGCGGTCGAACGGCGAGTCGGCGCGGCGCACAGCGACGTCACCGATGCCGCCAGGAAATTGGACGATCGAGCGGTCGCCATCGAGAACAACCTGATTCAAACCAAGTCCAAGAGCGGCGAGGATCCGCTCAACTTCCCGGTGATGCTTGCCGACCAGATGATGGCGCTGGCCAACTCGGTGGGAAGGGCCGACTCGGCTCCCACCGAGGCCTCCTATACTGTATTCACCCAACTCAAGAGCCAGATCGACGACGAACTGGCCGCCTGGCGCAACCTGCAAGCCAAAGACCTGGCCTCCTTGAACGAACGCATGAAGCAGGACGATTTGCCCTTTATCTCGATCGGGCCCGAACACCCGTCGGGCACGATGTAGCGGCGGTTCCGGCAGGCCCCTATAGCAGGAAACGCGGCGGGCACCGGCGGGGAGAGTTCCCCGGCGGCCCGGCCGCGTGCTTGCTCGCGCCGCTCCGTTTTCGGCGGCGCGCCGCTTTACCGGCGGTGCGCGGAGAAACCACTGCCCGGATCCTTCACGATTATGGTTCCCACCATTTTGGGGTGGATCGAGCAGAAGTATCGGAACGTTCCCGGCTGGGAGAAGGTGTGGGAGAACCGGTCGGCGGAATCGAGCGCCTTGGACGCAAACAGTTGAGTGGTGCTGACGACGGTATGAGGTTCCTCGTCCCGGTTCACCCAGGTGACTTCGGTTCCGGTGGCGACCGCGAGCGTTGCCGGCTGAAAGCTGAAGTCCTTCAGTTCGACCGTGAGCGCCTGCGGCGAGCGTTCGAGTACGCCTGCGGAAGCATGGTGCCGCGCGGCCGTCTTCATGCCGAGTGAGAGCAGCAGTGCCGCCGTCACCAGGCCAACTCTGCAAATAGTTTTCTTCATCTCTTCTCCTTTCGTACGAATGCGATTGCCGCCGCGTCAGCTTTCGAGCGCGGAATCGAGAATGGCCAGGCTGCGCCGCCCGCGAAGGAAGCTGACGTCGGTCACGCCCAGCAAGCTGCGCAGCTTCTCCGCCGGCACCTTCATCGGGCCCGGACCGGGCGCCATGCCGGGTTGGGGTTGTGGGAAGGCGGTGGACATCGCGGTATGGAAAGTCACGTTTCCTTCCACCTTGCGCATGATCTGGTGGATGTGGCCGTTCAGGACGGTGACCGAGCCGAATCGCTTCAAGTAGGAAAGCGCCTGGGCGCTGTCGTCGGTTCCCCATCCCCAATCGGGATAAACCGTCCAAAGCGGTATGTGCGCGAAGACGACGACCGGCGTGCTCGATTTCAAACCGCGAACGTCCTTTTCGAGCCATGCGAGCTGCTCCGAGCCGAGATTGCCCAACCCGCCCGCTTTCAGGTTCACGACGTTCACCAAGCCGATGAAGTGCGCTCCCTGGGCGTCAAAGCTGTACCAGCCGTCTCCTCGCGTGCCTTTGCCGTAGCGTTCCAGAAAGGATTTCCCGTTGTCCTCGAGGACGTCGTGTTCGCCGGGCACGTAGAAAATGCGCTCCGTCCGGGCGCTTTTCAGCGACTCGTTCAGGGTGTCGAACTGTTCCGGCTTCGACAGGTGCGTCAAGTCGCCGGTGTGGAGGATGAAGGCTGGAGGCGCGGGAAGCGCGTTGATTTTCGCGATCGCTTCCCCGAGGGTCGCCGTCACGTCCGGATTCGCCGCCAGGTGGAAACCGATGTGACTGTCGCTGATCTGCACGAAAGACAATTCGCCTGCCGTCCCCCCGCCGCCCCGCTCGATCGCATCGCTCAGGGGGAATGACTTCAGTACACCGCCCTGCAGCACGCAGTAGGCCCCGGTGCCGGCCCAGGCCATACATTTCAGGAAACCCCGCCGATCGATTCCGTCCTGATCCAGGTTTCGAGTGATGTATTCCGTTTTTCTCACTTTCCCTGCCCTCCCTTTGACCGGCCGCGTCGGCGAAACCGCCCCCGCCTCCGTCAACCCTCCGGTTCACGCGCTCTTGCTCCAGCCTTGTAAACAGGAGGGAGGCGGTTTTATTCCCGGCGGCGCGTCTTTTTCCAGCGCAGCACATCGAAAAAGAACGGGTTCGGGGCGATCTAGGGAATAAAGAGGCGGGTGGTTGGTTCTTCTCTTGACGAGCGTGCGGGAGGAGCGGGCGAATGGGGCGTCGTTCGCGGAACTGGCCTTGCCGCTATTCGACTCCCTCTACAATTTCGCCCGATGGCTGGCCCAGGACCGCTCGGAGGCGGAGGACCTGGTGCAGGAGACGTACGCCAAAGCGCTACGCGCGTTCGGCTCCTTCGAGCAGGGCACGAATTTCCGAGCTTGGATGTTTCGGATCTTGCGGAACACGTTCTTGAATTCCCGCACCGCCCTCGCCGCCGCGCGCACGGTCCCCATCGAAGAGGACGAGTATGCCTCCGTGCCTCCGTCGGCTCAGGAGACGCCGGAATCCATACTGCTCAACCTTGCCGATCGCGAAGCGATCCGGCAGGCCATCGAGGAGCTCCCGGTCGGTTTCAGGGAGGTCCTGCTGCTGTCGGATGTCGAGGAACTATCGTATCGGGAAATCGCCGAGGCGCTCGCGATTCCCATCGGCACGGTGATGTCGCGGCTGGCGCGTGCCCGGGGCGAACTCCGCAAGTCTTTGCAAGGCAAGCTGACGAGGGCTTGACGACCGATGGCCTGCACACTGTGGCACAAAGAGATCGATGCCTACGTGGACGGCGGCTTGGCGCAAGAACGGGCCCGCAAATTCGAAGCGCACCTGGAGGGCTGTGCCTCCTGCAGCGCCGATGTGCTGGCCCGGATGAAGTGGAAACGGGCCACGAAACTCGCCGGCCGGCGTTATGCCCCGACGGCCGAATTCCGTCGCCGGGTGGTCGAATCGCTCACACCCAAACCCGAGCGGCGGCCGAACTGGAACTGGCTTGCGGGATGGGCGGTCAGTGCCGTCGCGATCGTCCTGCTGCTCGTTTTCTCTTACCGGGGGCGCGTGCCCGGCGGGAACTCCGCGTTGAGCGAGGTGACAGACCTGCACGTCTCCGCTCTGGCCAGTGCCGCTCCGCTCGACGTGACTTCGAGCGATAAGCACACGGTGAAGCCGTGGTTTGCGGGGCGGCTTCCGTTCACCTTCCAATTGCCCGCGCTCGAAGGGACCGGGTTCACCCTGCTCGGAGGACGAGTTGTTTACCTGGAGCATTCCCCCGCCGCCCAACTGATCTTCCAGGTGCGAAAACATCGAATCTCTCTGTTCATCCTCCAGGATCGGCCCCCGGCGAGCCGCGGTCTGCAAGCGGCCCAAGCGATTGTCGAGCAGGAGCAATTCACGATCGATACCTGGAGCGATGCCGGGCTGCGCTACTTCCTCATCACCGACGCCAGCCGGGACGATATCCGCCAGTTGAGCGGACTCCTGAGAGCCGCCGCACAAGCTAACGGTTCCTGAACCCGCCTCGACGCCGGCCCGTCCGGATGGCCGATTCCGACGCTAGCGATTCCGCCGAGCCCCGTGGCACGCGCGGTCAGCGGGAAGAGAAGGTAAGCGCAATCGACGTCGGCGCGTCGATGAAGGCCCCGGTGCTGTGGCAGACCATGGGCCGATACCGCCATTGCCTGACCGCCTGGATCGCGGCGTCGGCGAGTATCGGGGAAGGTGAATTCAGCGGCCACAGTCCGCGAGGAACGCCATCGCCGCCGATATCCGCGTAGAGGCGCACCGTGCCGGTGATTCCGGCTCGCTGGGCGTCGGACGGGTAGACGGGTTTCACCACCTTTTCGGCTCTCGCCGCGTCGATTTTTCCGCAGCCGTTCGGATCGGCCCCCTCGCGGGCGCCCTTCCCCGGAAGGAACATCGCCAGGGGGGGCCGCGACTCGGCCGCGAGCCGGTCGATGCGGATTTCCACAAGTGTTTCGCCGTCGCGCTTCGCCACCCGCAGCACTCGCGGATACGCCTTCTTTCCCCACGCCGCGTAATTCGAATACTCGTAGGTGACGTTCCACAAGCCGCTGACCACCCGCGTCAACTGCCCGGTGACCGCTTCGAAGCAGAATTCGTAAAGGCTGTCGCTGGCGGCGGCTCGCACGCATTCCTCGCTTCCTCCCGCCGAGGGGGCCGGCGGCTCGACGGCCATCTGCAGCCCGGCCCGAAGCTGACCGGCGACCGTCAATACCTCCTGGCTCTGGAAGATGGGGAACGGCGTGTGGTCGGCGCTGCTGGAAATCCACTCGTTCTTGCCGTCCGCAACGACGACGCTTTGAAAGTCCGGCAGCACGATTTCCTCGTGCCGCAGTCCTACCGGGGTCCAAATCCGCAACACTTCTCCCGCTTCCCGCCCGCCCGAGGCGTCGAGGACTTGCAGTTGCCCATGCATCCGGAACGCAGGCGCGTCACCTTCCTCGATGTCGGCGGCGAGAGCCTTCTGAAACAGGGCCAGGGCCGTCGGGTCCCCTCGTTGCGGAACGGCCGGCAACCGCGCGCCTGCCAGGAGCAAAGAGGCCAAGCCGATCGTTGCCGCCCTCCCTTTCACTGCCACCCTCCCACAGATGTCCTTCGAAGTGAGTTTAGCAGTGAACGCCAGGCGGGGAACGCGGGAAGGGAATCGGCGCCGGCGCGCTTGCCTGCCGTTTCGCTTCGAGAAAGATTCCCGAAATCGGTTTCTCTCTCTTGCTTTCGAAACCAAAGACTGTTTAGCCTAGGCGGCTCAGCAGCCAACGGCGAGGAGCGCCGGCAAAATGCCCTTGATCGACTTCCACACCCATTATTACCCGCCCACCTACCTTGCGGCGCTGGAACGGGGACCGAGCGCCGTGCGAATCACCCACGACGAGCAGGGCAACCCGCGCTTGCATTATCCCGGCGATTACAACGTGGCCGTCCGCGGCCATCGCGACATCGATTTCCGCGAACCGGACGTTCTCCGGCGCGGAGTGGACGTGCAGGTACTGACGCTGACCACGCCCGGCACCCACATCGAAGCTCCAGCCATCGCCGCCAGCCTCGCCTCGCTGGTCAACGACGCCCTGGCTCGCGTCTCGCAGGATCGGCCGGCTCATTTCACCGCGCTGGCGACGCTGCCGCTGAACGACCCAGCGGCTTCGGCGCGGGAACTCGAGCGGGCGATGCACCAACTCCAGCTTCGCGGCGCGATGTTGTTCAGCAACATCAACGGTACGGCCCTGGCCGACGAACGCTTCTGGCCCCTCTACGAACTGGCAAACGAACTCGAGGCGGTGCTTCACATCCATCCCACCAACCCGGTCGCCGTCGAAGCGATGACCGAGTACTGGCTGATGCCGCTGGTCGGCTTCCTGTTCGATACCACGCTCGCCGCGGCCCACCTGGTATTCAGTGGCGTCGCCGAGCGATTCCCGAGGATACGCTGGGTGCTTGGCCATCTGGGCGGCGCGATACCCTATCTGGCCGAGCGCCTCGATCGCGGCTTCGAGGCTTTCCCCGAATGCCGTGCGCGCATCAATCGCCCCCCAAGCCATTTCCTGAAACGGTTTTACTACGACACGGTGAATTTCGACCCTGGGGCGCTCAGCCTGGCCATCGCCTTTGCCGGCAGCGACCATATCCTGGCCGGCAGCGACTACCCGCACCAAATTGGCAGTATTGAGCGGATGAAGGCGAGCATTGCCGCCCTTGCCATTGCCGAGCGGGACCGGCAGGCAATACTAGGCGGCAACGCCTGCCGCCTGCTGGGCTTGAGCTGACGGGGCGCCGCTGCTCCGGGTGGCGCGCCTCCCGCCCTGGGCCAGCGACGCTATCGCCCCCGACTGCTTCCGGGCACAATGGCTGGACGTGAGCATTCCAGCCTTGGAGTTCTCAGGCCGATCGATGCTCCGGACGAGACGGAGGGAATCAGAGGAGCCGATGACTCGCGCCTCGCTTCGCTGCATCGAGCCTGGTTGCGGTCGCGTACACGCCTTGGCGTGGCCGCAGCCCAAGTGCGAAGCCTGCGGCGGCTTGCTCGAAGTGGCCTACGATTTCGACCGCATCGAACCGTGCGAGTTGCGGGGGCGGTGGCAGAAGCGGCGCCTGAGCGATGCCGCTATCGACCGTAGCGGGGTTTGGCGCTTCCGCGAACTGCTGCCGTTTCTCCCTGCCGGCGCCTTGCCGGTGACGCTCAGCGAGGGCGGGACGCCGCTCGTTCCCGCCCCGCGAACGGCGCTCTGGGCCGGAGGCGTGCGGCTGGCGGCAAAACATCTGGGCGGCAATCCCACGGGTTCGTTCAAGGATTTGGGGATGACCGCGTGCATCACCTGGGCGGTCACCGCTGGCGTCAGCGCGGTTGCCTGCGCTTCGACGGGGAACACATCAGCATCGATGGCCGCCTACGCCGCCCGGGCCGGCCTGGCGGCAATCATGTTCGTGCCGTTTCAGGGCATCGCGGCGGCGAAACTCGCCCAAGCGCTTGAATTCGGTGCGAGGGTCGTCGAGGTGCGTGGAAGCTTTGACGACGCGTTTCGGCTTCTCGAAGCGGTAAGCGCCGAGCGTGGGCTCTACGTGGTGAACTCGATCAACCCCTTCCGCCTGGAAGGTCAGAAGACGGCGGTCGTGGAGCTGTTGGACCAGCGCGCGTGGGTGGCTCCGGACTTTCTGGTGCTTCCCGGCGGAAATCTGGGCAACGTTTCGGCGATGGGGAAAGCGTTGCGGGAACTTCGGGAATTAGATGTTCTTGAAAGAGTGCCGCGCTTGGTGGTGGTGCAGGCAGCCAAGGCGGCGCCATTTCACCGCCATTGGATCAGCCGGCAGCCGCTCCAGGCGGTGGAACACCCCGAAACCGAAGCGACTGCCATCCGGATTGGACACCCGGCCAACTGGCCGAAAGCCGATCGAGAACTCCAATGGACCGATGGGTTGGTGGAGACTGTCACGGATGCGGAAATCGAGCAAGCGAAAACGGCGCTCGCGGCCGATGGCATCGGCTGCGAGCCGGCATCGGCAGCGGCCGTTGCTGGACTCAGGAAGCTGTGCCAATCAGGCCGCATCAGCCCAGACGCAGATGTGGTCGCTGTCCTCACCGGCCATCAGCTAAAGGATCCCGACTATATCCTCCGCCGGTACGCCCGCCAGGAGGGCACCCAGCGGATCGTGGTGGACGCCGGTCCGGAAGGGGTGCGGCGAGTGCTGGATGCGTTGCCTGTTTGAAGCAGGTTTCGCCGTTCGGCAGCGCTGGTGGCGTTCCAACACCAAACTTTAAGCCATGGAATCGGCTCGCGCGCCGGCCGCAGTTCGGTGGCAGGGACCCTTCCGGCAGCCGGAAACGATTCCCGAGCATGCTCCTCCCTCGGCACGACCCAAGGAGCAACGTTCGTTTCGGGGTATTAAACAGGTGGTTCACCGGCCGTGTCCCGCTGCCGCCCATTTTGCTGGCTGGCAACCATTGACCACCATTGCCCGAGGTGATATAAGCCGCGAAGTACGTTGGGCTTGCTGAACCCGTATGCGGGTTCGCAAACCGATCCGGGGCAGCGTGGTCAAGGCTGGCAATGGAGGGCTCGATGAAACGACGTTGTCCGTGGGTCTACGTAATCGCTGTGGTTCTCGCTTTAGCTGCTTCCTCGTCGACCCTTTTGCGTGGTCAGACCGTCACCGCCACGCTCCGTGGCCGGGTCCTGGACCCGAGCGGTGCTTCGGTTCCCGGCGCCAAGGTCACCATCCTGAATATCGGAACGAATGAACAACATGTGGTCACCACCGGGGCGGACGGCTTGTATACCTTCACCCTGTTGCCTCGAGGCAACTACACCCTGAACGCCGAGGCCGCCGGTTTCCAGAAGGCGGTCCGTACCGGCATCGTGCTCGAAGTGGGCCAGCAAGCGAGCCTCGATGTCAAGCTGACCTTGGGCAGCCAGACGCAATCGGTCGAAGTGACCGCTGGCATCCCCGTGCTCCAGACGGAGAACGCGGCGATCGGCGGGGTGGTTAGCCAGCAGAGCATTCGCCAGCTTCCCCTGAACCTTCTGAACTATCAGTCGCTGGCCCTGCTGCAGCCAAACGTGTTCCTCCCGGCGCAGAACTCCTCGCTCGGTTTCCGCGGCGGCATCAACATCGCCGGCCAAAGCGAGGTGAGCAACCAGTTCACCCTCGACGGCGTGGACAACATGGATGAAGCCAGCAACCAAAGCAACCTGGTGCCGGTGCTCGATGCCGTCCAGGAATTCCGCGTTTTGAGCGGGGATTACACCGCCGAGTACGGCCGCCAATCGGGCGGGCACGTCGTGGTGGTGACCAAGAGCGGCACAAACAATTGGCACGGCTCGAGCTACCTCTACTACCGTAACTCCTCGATGGATGCCCAGAACTTCTTCGCCCTCACTAACCCTCCGTTCAGCCGCAAGCAGTACGGAGCCACGATCGGGGGGCCGATGAAGAAAGGCAAGCTGTTCTTCTTCGCCAGCTACGGCGGCTTGCGGGCGGGTTCGGCGGTGGCAGACCTGGCCACCGTGCCCACCGCGCTGATGCATCAGGGCAATTTCAGCGAATTGGCGCCGGGCGGCTGTGGCGGCGCTGGCCAGCCCAAATGCCTGCGAAACCCGTTCACCGGCGGAACATATGCCAATGACATGATCCCGTCGAGTGACTTCTCGAAGCAGGGCGCGGGGTTGCTTGCCTTCTATCCCACGACGGGTTTGCTCCCTGGTCTGAAGAGGAACTTGCCGGGTTCAACGACCACAGAGAACAAAGAAGATCAGAGTTCGGGGCGGGTCGATTGGATTGCTACGCCCAAGACCTCCGTTTACACCAGCTACAACTACGCCCACATCCCCAACGATTACCCACTCCAAAACTCCCTCTGCGGCTCGAACCTGGTCATTGGGTTCGGCTGCACCGAGCTGTATAAGTCGCAGCTCCTGTCGGTTTCGATGACCCACATCTTCAATCCGCACGTGATTTGGGAAGGGCGGTTCGGATTCAACCGACTCTGGTTCTCCCGCATCCAGGACGATTTCAATTTGAACGTCGCCGGCCCGCTGGGGATCACCGGCTTGCTCGATGCCGGCCGGCCCGATCGGCCATTCAATAACGGCGTGCCGCGGCTGAGCGTGAGCGGCATTTCGGCGATCGGCGGCGCGACGAACCTACCCCAGGGCCGCGGCGACAACGACTACAACTACATCACCGACCTGACCGTGGTGAAGGGCGCACACACGATCAAGATGGGCGTCGACATCCGCCGCTTCCTGTTCAATTCTTTCTTCAACTCAAACGGCCGCGGGAACTTCACCTTCAACGGGCAGTACACCGGCAATGCCGTCGCCGACTTGCTTCTCGGGCTTCCCAGCCGGGCCACCCGCGCCCCGGGAGTCCCCCACCACGACACCCGCGATTTTTCCACCGACCAGTACGTGCAAGACGATTGGAAGGTGAAACCGAACCTGAGCCTGAATCTGGGACTGCGCTGGGAGATTGACTTTCCACCCACCGAACGCACTAACAAGATTGCAAGCTTCAACCCCGTCACCGACACGATCATCATGGCCGGCGGGCAGCAGGCACTGCCGATCATCAACACGGCGGCGTTGAATGACTACCCGACAGGGCCGGCGTGGCAGGGGTCCTTCCTGGTCACCGAGCCTTACGGGCAAGTGACTTCGCGCCTTTGGAGGACACAATACAAGGCACTGGCTCCGCGGTTCGGGTTTGCCTGGAGCCCTGGAGCTGGCAACAAGTGGGTGGTCCGCGGCGGCGCGGGAATCTTCTTCGACCAGCAGGAAGAGGGCAACGGGATATCGGATTCAAGCCGATCGTTGCCTTTCCGCCTGAGCCAAACCTACATCAACACGTCCACTTTCAATTCCAGCACAACGTTCAATCTCACCAACTCCTTCAGCGGACCGGTGGTGGGAACACTCAACGCCTTCGGCGTTGACCAGAATTTCAAGATCGCCACCGAGGATGAATGGAGCCTGGGGGTCCAGCGAGCGTTGTCCTCGAACACGGTCCTGGGGCTTGACTACATGGGGTCAAAAGGCACGCACCTGCCCATCGATCTCAATATTGGCCAAGCCCTGACGCCGGGAGGCCCTCGGCCCGAGGTCGGCTGGGCCCGAGTGCTCTTTTTCCGTACCGAAACCAACGCCAACTACAACGCGCTGAACGTTCGTTTCGAGAAGCGGTACAGCAATGGGTCGTCGTTCCTGCTCGCCTACGAATACTCGCACGCGATCGACGAGGGTTACGGCGTGAGCACCAGCAGCGATGCCTCGAATACAACTCCTCAAAATTCCTATGATTATCTCGACCTCCGCGGTTCCTCCGATTACGACATCCGGCACCGCTTCGTCTACAACGGCCTTTACGCCTTGCCCTTCGGCCACGGCAAGCGTTTCCTGAGCAACGCCTCGGGCTTCACCCAGGCCTTGCTCGGCAACTGGTCGATGAGCGGCATTCTGACTTTGCAGTCGGGCCCGCCGTTCTCCGTCGTGCTCAGCGGCGGCTTCGACAACAGCCAGACGTTCGGCTTCAACGATTTGCCCAATGTCGTGGGCAATCCATTTCAGACCGGCAATATCGCCGCCAACCCCGGCTGCGTCGGCCCCACCGTCGTTCGCGACCCGACAAGCTGGTTTAACCCGTGTGCCTTTGTCGTGCCCCCGAAAGGGCATTTCGGCAACGAGGGCCGCAACATCCTGCGGGCTCCGGGCCTGAAGAACGTCGACTTCTCGCTTATCAAGACCATCCACATCCACGAGAGCGCAAATCTGGAACTGCAAGCCCAGTTTTTCAACATTTTCAACCATCCCAATTTCGGGCTGCCGAATAACGTAATCGGCAGTTTCAACTCCACGACGGGTATCATTACCGATACCAGCGTCGGCACAATCGGCCAAGGCCCCAACCAGAACAACACCGGAGCGCAACGCCAGATCCAATTTGGCGCTCACTTCGTCTTCTAGCCCCGCAGAAAACCCCGGAACCCTGCAAGGGCCGGCCCCCCCGGGTGGGGGGCCGGCTCGTTTTTTTGTCAGCACCATTTCTTCGCGGCCGTCGGCTTGGCCTTTCCGCCGTGGCAATTCCGCTGCTGCTGCCGATGATGGCTTGGGCGGACGATTACCTACGACGCCGCCACGATCCATTGGCGCGTGCGGCCCTGTCTCGTAGAGGAAGGGAGTTTCCTAGAAGGTAGGCCTGGCCGGATCCAGAACGCGCCCAGGCAGGGCGAGAGTTGGTTTGGTGTGGTCGACGACCATCTGGCCGTTGATGAGCACGTAGTCGACTCCGTCGCTGTATTGATGCGGCTTTTCGGGAGTGGACCGGTCGCGAATGGTGGAAAGATCGAGCACCGCCAGATCCGCGGAATAGCCTTCGCGAATCAGGCCGCGGTCCTCGATTCGCAGAATCTGCGCCGGCAGCGAGGTGCTCGCCCGGATGACATCCTGCACCGAGACGACTTTCCGTTCCATCGCATAACGCCGGATTTTTCTGGGATAGCTCCCGTAGTAGCGCGGATGAACGTTGGGTCCGTCCTCGGGCAGCGCGATTCCGGCATCGGTGGAGCTGGCCACCCAAGGCGCGGCGATAAGAGCCTCGACATCGATTTCGGACATCGAGAAGCTGCGCACCCGGGCGCCACCGAGACGATTCGGGTAGCCTTCCATTTGCAGGGCGATGACGGCATCCACCGGGCTTAGGTTTTTCTGTTTGGCGAATTCCGCCAGATACTCGCCCACGTCTCGCCTGTCGGGATAATCGAGGATCAGGATCCGGCCGGCTCCGCCGCGCAATTGCAATTGATGGGCGATGTCCCGCTTGACGTTTGCCGCCGCCCTGGGGTCCTGCATCATCCGCCGGAGCGCGGCGGCGTAATCCTTGCTGCCGGATGACGACCCGGATTCGCCGCCGGCGCCGAAAGCCCAGCGCGGTATCAGGACGATTTCCCCGTCGCTGCCGCTCGTATTGTAGGGATAAACGTCGCCCCACACGTCCACTCCCCGGGCCCGCGCGCGATCGACCATGTCGATCAGCACCCGGCTGCCGCCCCAGTACAACTCGCCGCGGCTCTTCAAGTGCGTCGCGATCACCCGAACCCCGGTGCGCTCGCCGATTTCAACCAATTCCCGCATCGAATCGAAAACGGTGGGCTTGTCGGGAGGGCCCTGGCTGGGATTCCACCACATCGGCGCATCGCCGGAGCTGCGCTCGTGCTCAGTGTAGAACGCGTGATAGGGGGCCAGTGCCTGGACGACGGCGACAAGCTCATCGGTCGTGCTCCATATCGCCGGAACGTATTCCAAACCGGAGGACAATCCCCACGCGCCTTCCTCCAGGGCTTCTTTCACGCGAGCCTGCATCGCCTGGATTTCCTCGGGCGTTGCCGGCCGCTTGTAATCCGACCCCATCACCTGCCCGCGAATCGTGTTGTAGCCCGCGAGCAGGATGGCGTTTGGACCAATGCCCAGGGTCCTAAGCTGGTTTCGCTGCTCGCGAATCGAGATGGCTGGCTCGGAACCGTCGGGATTGCAGACGACGGTGGTAATTCCCTGCATGATCAGCGAGGCCGCCGCCCTTCGTCGTGCGTCCGGCGAACGGAGGCCGGACCTCGCGCCGGACGCATCGTCGGCATGGGAATGCATGTCGATGAAACCGGGGACGATGGTCAGGCCATGCGCGTCGATCGTGAGCTTGGCCGGAGCATGTTCCAGAAATCCAACCCTCGCGATTTTGTCGCCGCGGATCCCCACATCGGCCCGCACGGGCAGATTACCGGTGCCATCGATGATTTGCCCGCCGGCGATGACCACGTCGTAGGGCGTTTCCTGCGCAGGCAGCAGCAGAGCGGAGCCGAAGGTGGTGACTGCGGTGAAAACCAGGCAATGCAGCAGCCGGCGGGGAGTGCCCCGAGACGTCGTGGCATTGTTCATGTGTGCCCTTCCTCGAGGTTCCTCGCCAGTAGCCAGTCGCGGCCGGTGGATAGCGAACGCGGGTTCCGCTCCAGCCGACTCGGCCTAGCGGCGACGCCAGCGGCGGCGAGGCGTTCGTGTCGGCCGGGGCTGCACCACTTTGCCGCTGCTACTTTCGCGCCGCTCGGACCGGGACGGCGGAAGGCGCTGATGCGCGCTCGATGATGTGACCCAAGCCCGCAGCGGCCACCGCCTTGTCCAGCGCGGGAATTTCATTGGTCTTGAGCTCATTCCACTTGGCGATCTGCTCGTCGAGTTGCTGAGTTAGATACTTATACACGTCGTAGGATTGGGGTGTGGGCGGCGTGTCGGCGCTATCCACGGTGTCCTCCAGCCCGATGAGTCTTTCCCGGATCAGCGTCGGCGAGGCTAGATCGTCCTCGGGTGCTCCCTCCTGCAAGTAGCGCTGGTAGAGTTCGCCCTCAATCGCGTCGGCTTTCTGATCCAGGCTGTTGATTTGTTGCAGCTCTTGCCCCTGCGCCCGACCCCGCAGCATGGCCAGGCGGCCGCGCAAGGCGTGGAGTTGATCGGCAGCATTCCTCAGATCATTGATCCGGTCGTTGATGTCGTTCATCAAATCAAATTGCTTTGCCAGGTCGGCCCCGGTGGCTTTCACTTCCGGGTCCATCTTGACGATCAGTGGCTGGGTGAGGGTCTTCCCATTCGCAGTAAGGCGAACGGCGTAGGTTCCGGGCAACGCCAGCGGTCGCCGGGCATCACCGCCCTGCCAGGGGCCGGGATGGCTTGCCAGCGCCGGCGGAGCGGGATAGCGAAGGTTCCACACGAACCGGTTCAGCCCTTCTCGGTTGGTCAAATGAGCCTGCACGATTCTTCGGAAGCCGCCGGTCGTCGGTTGGGCTGCTCCGGTTTGGGCGGCGAAGTGTTGAATCGCCTTGCCCTGGTTGTCGAGAATGTCCAGCGTGACGTCCTGGCCGCCGGACTTGAGGTAATAATCGATGACGGCGCCGCTCGGAGGATTGGGGGCTTCCGGGGCGCCGCCGGGCAGGCCCAGCCCGCCGCCTCGGCGAACCCTGTAGGTGACCGCCGGCTTGTAGAGGTACACTTCGGAACCGGCAACTTCCTGGTTGATCTGCCGCAGAGGGGTGACATCGTCGAGACTCCAAAACGCCCGGCCGTGGGTGGCGACAACGAGATCGTCTCCGTGAACCAGCATGTCGCGAACGGAGACCGTCGGCAGATTCAATTGCAGCGGCTGCCACTGCTCGCCATCGTTGAAGGAAACGTAGGCGCCGGTTTCGGTTCCCGCGAACAGCAGGCCCCGCCGCACCGGATCTTCCCGCACGACCCGCACGAAAGCGCCGGTGGGAATGCCGGTGGTGATGGCGGTCCACGTCTTTCCATAATCGGTGGTTTTCCAAATGTACGGCTTGAGATCGTCGTTCTTGTAGCGATTCACCGCCAGGTAGGCCGCGCCGGCCTCGTGCGGGGAGGGATCGATCTGGCTTACCCGGCTCCATTCGGGCAGGTCCCTGGGCGTGACGTTTTCCCAATGCGCGCCATCGTCGCGAGTCACCCACACCAGGCCGTCGTCGGTACCCGCCCAAATCAGGCCCTTCTGAAGCGGCGATTCGGCGGCCGCGAAAATCAGGTCGTAGTACTCGATTGTCGCGTTGTCCTTGGTGATCGGGCCGCCGGAAATTCCCTGCTTGCTCTTGTCGTTGCGGCTGAGGTCGGGACTGATCGCCTTCCAGCTCACCCCGTCGTCGGTGGATTCGAACAGCACGTTGGCGGCGTGATACACGGTGTGGGGATCGAAATGAGAAACGAAAATGGGCTCGGTCCATTGAAACCGGTACTTGAGCGGGCCGGCGGGCCAGCCGTAGGTGGAGATCGGCCATTCGGTGACGTCCTGGTCCTGCTCGACGTGACGGTTGTAGCGCGCGATGGTCACCATCTCTTTGTTGCCCGAGAAGATGATGTCCGGATCGGCGGGGCTGGGCACGTCGTAGCCGCTCTCGCCTCCGCCGACGTCATAGAAATCGGCGATTGTGATCCCGCCGTGGCGGGTGCGGGTGGCGATGCCTACGGTGGAGTTGTCCTGCTGGGCGCCGTAGATGCGGTAGTCGAAGCGGTTGTCGGCGGCAACGTGATAGAACTGGGCGGTGGGTTGATTGAAAATCGAACTCCAGGTCTTGCCGTAATCGTTGGAGATCGACGCGCCACCGTCGTTCCCCAGGATCATCCGCGCGGAATTGTTCGGGGCAATCCAGAGAATGTGATTATCCCCATGCGGCTCGCGCATCGCGCTGAACGTCTCGCCGCTATCGGTGGAACGCCACATCCCCAGATCGAGGATATACACCGTGTCGGCATTGCTCGGATCGGCGAACACGTGGGTGAAATACCACGGTCGCTGGATCAGGTAGTGATGCGCATTCACCTGGCGCCAGCTCCGCCCGGAGTCGTCGGAGCGGTACAAGCCGCGCTTTTCTCCTTCCGCTTCCACCAGAGCGTAGATCCGGTTGGGAGCAGCCTTGGAGATGGTTACGCCGATCCGGCCCAACAGGCCCTCGGGCCAGCCGGTTCCGCCGAGCAATTGCCAGGTGGCGCCGCCGTCGGTGGAGCGGTACAGGCCGTCGCCCGCGCCGCCGCTCGACAGGCTCCATGGCTTCCGTTGCACCGTCCACATCGCCGCGTAGAGAGTTTGTGGATTGGCGGGGTCGAAAATCAGGTCGACGGCGCCGGTGGTGTCGTTCTTGTAGAGCACCCTCTGCCAGGTCTGGCCGCCGTCGGTCGAGCGGAACACCCCGCGCTCCTCGTTGGGGCCGTAGACGTGGCCGAGAGCGGCGACGAAGACCCGATTGGGATCCTGAGGATCGACGAGGATCCTGGCGATGTGCCGGGTGTCGGTGAGGCCGATGTGCCGCCATGTTTTTCCGCCATCGGCGGATTTGTACATCCCGTCGCCATAGGTGGCGTCGCCGCGGGGGCAATATTCTCCGGTTCCCACGTAAATGACGTTGGGATCGGAGTCGGCGACGGCCACCGCGCCGATCGAGCCAACGCCGCCATGTTCGAAAATCGGTTCCCACACCGCACCGGCGTCGGTCGTCCTCCAAACGCCCCCATCCACGCTCCCCATGTAGTAGACGAGGTCGTTATGGGGAAGACCGGTGACTGCTTCGACGCGGCCGCCGCGAAAAGGGCCAATCAACCGCCACTTCAGCCCGTTGTAGAGAGCTTCATCGTAAGTCTGCGCCTGCGCGAATACGTACTTGCTTCCCACAAGCGCGACCAGCGCGGCGAAAAAGAGTGCGGTGCATGCCAGGAACCTCGATCGCCTGCTCATTCCTCATCCTCCAGTACAACGGTTTTGGGCCTTGGACGTGGGCTCCTACGGAGCGTGGCATTTCGACCTGCCCGGGCGTTCGGGGAACAGGAGGGTCCTCCGGGCGCTGTGGCGGCGCCATTCTATGCTTTTTTCGACGTCTCGCAACACCCCCGTGAAGGGAGCAAGACCCGGAGCGGGCGCTGGCAGCTTCGCCTTTTTGGCCAAACCTAGCTCCGGCGAAGCCGCCTTCGCCGCTTCCAGTAACCTCGCAGGAATGAATGTTTCAAGCACTGTGACGCTCATCCCATAGGCGTCCCCGATTCCTGCCGCGAATTCCGGGAACTCTCTACGTTCGAGGCGTCCCCGCAGCTCGTCTCCTCGGGGCGCCTGGTCCGCCGGGCTACCCGCGCGTTGCCCCCAAAGGCTTTGCTTGAACGAGCAACCCGATGGTTGGCTCCCGGGCCGACGTTGTAGAATCCGCATTTCTGTGCCACGGAGGGCTTCACGCATGAGCGGAGGGGGAGACAAAGGGCGCAGTCTGGCCCTTGGACTGTTTGCTGCCATGGCATTGCTTGCGTTCGGGGGGCGAGTGCAAGGGCAGACGCTCGGCAAGGACTCTCTCGCGGGATTGAAGTGGCGGCTCATTGGCCCGTTTCGTGGAGGGCGCGTAGAGGCTGTTGGCGGAGTGCCGGGCACCGATGTGTTCTATTTCGGGGGCGTGGCCGGCGGTGTCTGGAAGACAAACAACACCGGACTGAGCTGGATTCCGATGTTCGATAAGGAGCCGATTGCTTCCATTGGCGCGATTGCCGTGGCGCCTTCCGACCCGAACGTCATCTACGCCGGCACCGGGGAGCCCTGCCTGCGCAGCGACATAACCTATGGCAACGGCGTGTACAAGTCGACCGACGCCGGGTTGACATGGACCCACATCGGCCTGGACGATACCCGGCACATCGCCGCTATCCTGGTGGACCCGCGCGACCCGGATGTGGTCCTGGTTGCTGCCATCGGCCACGCGTTCGGCCCAAACGCCCAGCGGGGCGTGTTCCGCTCGACCGACGGCGGCCGCGACTGGCAAAAGGTGCTGTACAAGGATGAAAACACCGGCGCGGTGGATTTGGTGTCCGATCCCACGAATCCCCGGATCGTTTACGCCGCTCTCTACCAGGTGCGCCGTCTGCCCTGGACCTTCTCCAGCGGCGGCCCCGGCAGCGGCATTTACAAATCCACCGACGAAGGTGCCACCTGGAAACAGCTTCAGGGTCACGGGCTGCCAGCCGGGGTGCTGGGCAAGATCGGCCTGGCGGTGGCGGCCGGAGGCGAGCGGATCTACGCTCTCATCGAAGCGGAAAGGGGCGGGCTCTACGTTTCCGACGACGCCGGCTCGAACTGGCGTTTCGTCAACGGCGACCATCGCTTTCTGCAACGAGCCTGGTACTTCCTCCACATCTTCGCCGATCCCCGGAATGCCGGCACCCTCTACATTCTGAACACCGGTCTTTATCGTTCCACCGACGGCGGCGAGCGCTTTACGCCTGTCCGCGCCCCGCACGGCGACAATCACGCCTTGTGGATCGATCCCGGCAACACGGCGCACATGATCCTAGGGAACGACGGCGGAGCGACCATCTCTACCGATGGGGGCAAAACGTGGAGCACTCAGAACAACCAGCCGACGGCGCAGTTCTATCACATCGCCGCCGATACCCGGTTTCCTTACTACGTCTATGGAGCGCAGCAGGATAACTCCACGGTCGCCATTGCCACTCGCACCCCTCATGGTTTCATCGGCCGGGAAGATTGGTATTCGGTGGGCGGAGGCGAGAGCGGTTACATCGTGCCCGACCCGGCGGATCCCGCTCTCGTTTATGCCGGCAGTTATTTCGGCATTTTGACGCGGTACGACCGGCGGACCGAGCAGGCGCTGCTGATTTCGCCCTGGCCCGACGACCCCGACGGGCATCCCGCGGCTGAACAGAAGTACCGGTTCACCTGGACCATGCCGATTGCCCTCTCCCCGCACGATCCGAACGTGCTCTATTTCGCTTCCCAGGTGCTGTTCAAATCGCTCGATCGCGGGCAGAGTTGGGCGGTGATCAGCCCCGACCTGACCCGGAACGATCCGGCGAAGCAGGGGCCTTCCGGCGGCCCGATCACCAAGGACCAGGCGAGTGTCGAATATTACGACCTGATCTACAGCGTGGCCGAATCGCCGATTCAAAAGGACCTGATTTGGGTGGGAACGGACGACGGCCTGGTGTGGCTGACGCGCGACGGAGGCAAACGCTGGAGCAACGTTACTCCCCGGGACTTGCCCGAGTGGAGCAAGGTGAGCCTCATCGAACCATCGCCTTCCGCCGCGGGCACCGCCTACCTCGCCGCCAACCGCTTCAAGCTGGATGACCTCGGGCCCTACGCCTGGAAAACAACCGACTTCGGCAGGACGTGGGTCAAGATCACCGACGGCATTCCCGACGGCGCCTTCATGCACGCGGTCAAGGAAGATCCCAAGCGGCCGGATCTGCTCTTTGCCGCAACCGAATTGGGGGTCTACGCTTCGTTTGACGGCGGAAGCCACTGGCAGTCGCTGAAACTGAACCTGCCCACCGTGCCGGTGCGGGATTTGGTGATCAAGGACAACGACCTGGTGATTGCCACGCATGGGCGGGCGTTCTGGAGTCTCGACGACCTTAGTCCACTGCGGCAACTCGCCGCGACCACGCTCGACGAGCCGGTGCACCTGTTCCGCCCCGCTCCGGCCGTGCGCTTCCGCGCCCCCGAGGTCGCAATCGAGCCTGGCGAATCCGCAGCCGCGAATCCCCCCACCGGGGTGGTGATCGATTACTACCTTCAGTCGGCGCCCAGCGACGACGTTGCCCTTGAAATTGTCGACGCCAAGGGCCGGATGGTGCGCAAGTTCTCCAGCAAGAAGAAATCGGAACCGGTGTGCCCATCGGAAGCCCCCCACCCACCCGCACGCGCCGGGGAACTGCCCAAGAACGCGGGCATCAACCGATTCGTTTGGGACATGCGCTACGAGCTGCCGGTGGTGGTGCCTTGCGCCGTCTATGACGAAGGGGACCCGCTGGCGCCGCTGGCGCTACCCGGCGACTACCAGGCGCGGCTTACGGTTGGCGGCAAGAGTTACGCCGCGCCAATCCAAATCGTACCCGATCCGCGAGTGAAAGCCGCCGCAGCCGATCTGGCCAACCAGTTCGACCTAGTGGCGAAGCTGCGCGACCTGATGGAACAGGACCACGAAGCGGTGCTGCAGATTCGAGACGTCCGCCTCCAGCTGGAAGCGCTCGAAAAAAGAGTGGGCGCCGATCCCCAGGCGAAGGACATCCTTGCCGCCGCCGAAGCGACGAACAAGAAGATGACTGCCGTCGAGGACGCTTTGATCGAGCCGAAGGCCACCGCCAGCGAGGACGAGCTGAATTACCCGGTGGAATTGAACAGTAAGCTCGGTTACCTGGTCAACGGAGTCGACAGCGCCGATTCCGCTCCCCCCAAGCAGGATTGGGATCTCTACACCCTCTACCAGAACCAGGTGGGGACCCTCGTGGCCCAATGGAAAGGACTCGTAGCCACCGATCTCGTCCGGCTGAACCAACTGATGCACCGCAAAGGCGTTCCGGCGGTCGAAGCCGCCCCTCTGGTCGACGCCGTTCCGCCGATCGTCACCCGCTGAACCATTCGTTTCCGCTTGTCGCTCGATAGCAGCCGAAGGAGGGTTACAGCGCCATGTGTCCGGCGGAACTGCTGTTGCGGTCGGTGGGCGATACTGCGTTCTGGATGGCGTACTACCGGGCCCTCGAAACCGAGCGCGCCGACGCGCTGTTTCGCGACGCTTGCGCCCGCCGGCTGGCCGGCGAGCGCGGCGAGCGAATCTATCGCCACATGCGCTGGGCCAAGTCCGGGGAGTCGCCGATGGTCGTTCGCACCGCCGTCTTCGACGAAATGATCGCCGATGTGGTGAAGCGCAGTGGGATCGACCTGGTTTTGAACCTGGCGGCGGGACTCGATGCCCGGCCGTACCGCCTGCCGCTCCCGCCAACCCTGCTCTGGGTCGAAGCCGATCTACCGGAAATCATCGACTACAAAGGGAAAGAGCTCGAAAAGGAAAAAGCCGCTTGCCAGGTGGAAAGAGTGGGCATCGATCTGAGGGACCGAGGCGAACGCCGCCTCTTGTTGACCGGGTTGAATCACCGCAGCGCTCGGGCTTTGATCGTCACCGAGGGCCTGCTGGTTTACCTCGCGCCGGAAGAGGTGGCGGCCCTGGCCGGCGATTTGCATTCGATGGCCGGGTTTGGATTCTGGCTGACCGACCTGGGCTCGCCAAAAGTGCTTCAGCGAAGCAACCGGCTGTGGGGCAAACATCTGCGAACTGCCGGCGCGCCGTTTCGCTTCGGGCCGGCGGAAGGAACCGATTTCTTCCGGCCCTACGGTTGGCGCGAAGCGGAGTCTCGCTGGTTGCTCCCCGAGGCACGCCGGTTGAAGCGGCCTCTGCCGATGGACTGGCTGATCCGCTTTTGGGCAATCGTGATGCCCCGGTGCACCGCCCGGGTGATGAAGCAATGGCGCTCCGGCGTGGTTCTACTCGAGCGGGGGGACGCAGCCTGAAGATCCTCCCAAGTGTCTCGTACTCCCCGGATTCGTCCGACGGCGAAGCCGGTCGGTCCCGTCGCGCGGACGAGACAGGCCCGATCAACCGCTCCCGCCGAAGAAGGCTGCCCTCAGCGCATGCCGGGAACGAAGAGTTGGCTCAGGCCTCTCGAAGCGGCGGCGCGGTTGAACTCCGCCAAGGCGCCTTTCGCGAACGCTTGGAACTTCTGTTCATTGGCGGCTGCTTCCTGCTTCAATTCCGCTAATTGTTCCATCATGGCGTCGCTCGGCGGCTGTCCGTAGCCGGAATTGATCTCGCCTTGCAGCCGGGTAACGCGATCGTGCAGGCGAGAGAGGTAATGAAGATACCCTTTGCTGTCGTTGACGGCGGGGCGGTTGAAGAGGGGATCCTCGAGCGCATCCAAGCTCATCGCCAGTTTGTCGATATCGTCCAGGAGCGGCTGGTCGGCGGCATCGTCGGAATGCGAGCGCAGCACGCTTTCCAGGGTGTCGAGCTGGCGGCGGAGGGCGGTGATGCGGTTGATTTCGTTGTCGACTCCGGAAGTCAAGTCGCGCGACTGGAGCGCGGCCCGGGTCTGCGCCTCGTAGTCGGCGGCAGTGGCGTGGCTCCGCGGATCGGCTTCGACGGCGAGTGTCGCCGCCTGGTTCTGGCCGCCGGCGCTCAAAATGATCCGGTACTTGCCCGGGGCTGCGGGCGACGCGCCGGAACCGCCGAAGGCGCCGGCCTCCCGCGCCGGCCCTCCTAAGGCAAGCGGGACGGCGGGATCGTAATCGAGGTCCCAAACGACCCGGTGGAAGCCGGCGGTGGCGGGGACGTCCAGCGTGCGAACCGCATGACCGGCGGCATCGGTGATCGTCAAGGTGACCGGCGAACGCGCCGCGGACCGGGCGCCGGCGCCGCGGGCGGCGTAATCGCGGTCGAGAAAATAATCGATCGCTGCGCCCGAGGGCGGGTTGGGGGCGTGGAAGGCGGCCAGGTCGAGATCGTGGCCGTTGTAGAGGGCCCAGCGAACGGCGGCCACCGGCGCGAACAGTTTCATCCCTGACGGCGAGGAATCGCCGGCCTGCTCGAGGGGGCTCAGGTCGTCCAGCAGCCACATCCCGCGGCCGTGGGTGGCCACCGCCAGGTCGTGCGTCGCCTTGACGAATTGCAAGTCATAAACGGGAGTCGTTGGGAACCCGCTGTGGAAGGCTCGCCACTGCCCGCCGTCAATCAAGTAGAACAAGCCGGTGTCGGTGCCGGCAACGAGCAAGCCGCGGCGGTTCGGGTCTTCGCGAACCACGTGCGCTGGCGCGCCTTCGGGTAGGTTGCGGGTGATATTCGTCCAGGTCTTGCCGAAATCGCCGGTCTGGAAGACGTAGGGGCGGTTGTTTTCCATCTCGTGGAAATCGACCGCGACGTAGGCGGCGCCTGCCGAAAAGGGCGAGGCCTCCACCTGGGAAATGCGGCCCCACTCAGGCAAGCCGGAAATGTTGGCAGTAACGTTCTCCCAATGCAGGCCGCCGTCGCGGGTCATCTGCACCAAACCGTCGTCGGTGCCCACCCAGATCAGCTTCGGGTCCAGGGTCGAGATCGCGAGCGAGAGGATGGTGTCGTAGTTCTCGGCGCTGCTCAGATCGTTGAGGATGGGTCCCCCGGTAATTTGCTGTTTGGTCTTGTCGTTGCGGGTCAAATCGGGGCTGATGACCGTCCAATGGATTCCGGAGTCGGTCGAGCGGAAAAGGACGTTGCCGCCGAGGTAGATTTCCTTGGAATCGGCGGGGGAAACCGCAATCGGCGAAGTCCAATTGAAGCGGTACTTCAGGTCGGCCAGCGGCTGATCGCCCACCCCGGGCAAGTATGGCTTCACCGACGCTGTCTCGCCGGTCTCGCGGTTCAGCCGGGTGATGACCCCCTGCTGCGAATCGGAATAAATGTACGGCGTGCCCGGCGCGGGCACGGCGTATTGGCCGTCCCCGCCCGCAGTGATGAACCAAGCCGAGCCCGGCATCGGTCCGCGATTCAGGCTGTTTGACGGGCCGCACCAGGCGCTGTTGTCCTGGAGCCCGCCGCAAAGGCCGTAGGGGTGATCGTAGGGATCGACGGTGACACTGTAGAACTGTTCGATAGGAATGTTGTCCAGGTGTCGCCAAGTGCGCGCCCCGTCGGTTGTGACGTAGGCGCCGCCATCATTGCCCTCGATCATGCGGTCGGGATTGCCCGGGTCGATCCAAAGGGCATGGTGGTCGGGATGGACGCCGCGAGCGATCAAGTGAGCGGTGCGGCCGCCGTCGGTTGATTCCAGAATGTCGAACGACAGGAAATACACTTTCTCCTGGTTGTTCGGCGCGACGTAGAGGTGAGAGAAATAGAACGGCCGCGCCTGCAAGCTGCGGAAACTGCTCGCGAGCGTCCAGTGCTCCCCGCGATCCAGCGAGTCCCACAGCACCCCATTCTTCGATTCGATCAGGGCGTAGAGGTGCGCGGGATTGCTCGGCGCGATGGCGAGGCCGATCCGGCCGGTTGGCGGCGCCGGCAGGCCGGCGGTGAGCTTCTGCCAGCTATCGCCGCCGTCGGTGCTGCGATAGATCCCGCTCGAGTTCCCGCCACTCTCCAGCACCCACGGGTGGCGCAGTACCTGCCACATCCCCGCGTAAAGGATTTTGGGATTGCCCGGTTCCATCACCATGTCCGAGACGCCGGTCGTGTCGCCGACGTAGAGCACTTTGTTCCATGTTTTGCCGCCGTCGGTGGTGCGATAGACCCCGCGGTCCGGGCCTGGCCCCCAGGCATGGCCGGTGACCCCGACGAACACCGTGCTCGGGTCGCTCGGGGAAACGACGATCGAGTTGATTTGTCCCACATTCGCCAGGCCCATGAACCGCCACGTGATTCCGCCGTCCGGCGAGTAATACACGCCGCCGCCGGTCGAGATGTCGTTGCGCAGGTTCGGCTCGCCCGTGCCCACCCAGACGGAATTCGGATTCGACGGCGCCAGGGCGATGGCGCCGACCGACGACACCGCCTCGTGCTGGAACAAAGGCATCCAGGAGATTCCGCCATCGACCGTCTTAAACACTCCCCCGGCGGCGGCGCCCACGTAATAGATGTTCGGCTGGCCGGGCACCCCCACAACTGAGCTCAGTCGGCCGCCTGCCACCGCCGGACCGAGGTTGCGGAAACGGAGTGAGGAAAACGGATCGAAGGATGGCCGTCCGGCCGGCTGTTCGCCGTTTTGGGCCGGAGCCGCCGCCAGCGCGGCCGCAATCAGACATACGCCGGCGCTCGCCAGACTTACGGAGAAAATTGCCCTGTGGTTGTGCATGACCTACTCCTTCTTGCCGGGATTCGGCGACTGGCCGGCACCTCTGCGGGAATCGCTCGTGGCGTCGCGCGGCAATCGGCTGGGCAGCGCGCCAGCGGCCGCGCGCTGGTTACAGCTTTTCCCGCGCGCTATCGATTTGCGCCGCCACCGCCTGAAGCACCTCGCCCACCGTGCGCTCTTGTTCCTGAGCGACTCGCCACTGATTCTGTTCCATCGCCTCGCGGATCGCCGGCAGCGTCTTCACCGCATAGCCGGTGTAAGCCCCGGGCGCGTAGAGTTCGTTTTTGTACCATCCGCGGGGAGCGGGCAGGCCTTCGGGCGTGGTCATCTTCCGCTCGGCCTGGTACAGCAACTGGTTCAAGGCGCCCAGCGCGGCGGGCGATTCCTCGAACAGCGCCCCCGAACCGGCCGCCGACTGGTAAGCCTGCGCGTAGTCGGCGGCCGCTTTCCGTAGGCGTCCGAGGCCGGCGTCGAGCGCGGTGAAGTCGAACGCCGGCGCGTTGGCCGCATTCTGATGTAGCTCCTTCAATTGCTGGACGTACGTCGCGACGGTATCGGCGAAATCGGTGAAGTCGAAGGGAAGCGCCTGGGCGGCGGCCAGCCGCATCATCAGCGTGCCCATCGTTTCCGCCAGGGTGCGTTCGTAGATGAAATCGGGATCGCCGAAGTGCGTGTACCAGTAGAAATCGTCATAGATGGAGTGGTAGACGCCGTAGCCGGCGCCGGTGAATCGCAAATCGGCGGCGGCGATGCCCAGATGATCGATGAACGTGGCGTAATCGGACCCTGAACCCAGCGCGCCGATGCGCAAATCCGGCCGGTTCGCGATCGCCTGGCGCGCGGCGTCAGAGCGCGCCATCCGGAGTTCCCGCTCGCGAGTCATTTCCCAGAGGGATTTGCCGGTTTCGGGATCGGGAACGGCTTTCATGAGCTGGTTGATGAATTTCTCGAGGGTGTGCGAGCCCTGCACCCGCAGGACGCCGCTGGTGCTGTTGTCGCAATTGATGTAAGCGACGGCCTTCTGCTGCAACTCCGCCGCGTGGGTTTCCGCCCATTCCGTCGAGCCGAGCAGGCCGGGTTCCTCGCCGTCCCAGGCCGCCAGGACGATCGTGCGCTTCGGCCGCCAGCCCTGTTTCAGCAGCGCCCCCAGGGTCCGCGCCTCTTCCATTTCGGCCGACATGCCGCTCACCGGATCGTTGGCGCCATTCACCCAGGCGTCGTGGTGATTTCCTTGGATAACCCACTGATCGGGCCATACAGCGCCGGGAATCACGGCGACGACATCGTTCACCGGATGCAGGCTCCAATCGAACTTCACCTTCAGGTGTACCGCGGTTTCTCCGGGGCCGACGTGGTAGGTGATGGGCAGGGCGCCGCGCCAGTCCTCCGGCGCCACCGGGCCCCCAACCGCCTTGAGCAGGGGCAGGGCATCGGCATAACTGATCGGCAAGGTCGGTATCTTTGTGAACAGGTCCTTGGCCTGCTCGAGCGTCAGCCGCTTCGCGTCCTTGGTGGCGCCGATGCCCGGGGTGAGCGGGTCTCCCTCGTACAAGGCGTCGTCGGCGACACTGCCTCGCTGGACGGCATCGGGAGGACGGTAGGGACCCTTGGGAAACGTGTCGCCCTCGAAATAGCCGTCGTCGCGGGGATCGGAGTAAATTAGGCAGCCCACGGCTCCATGCTCGGCGGCAACCTTGGGCTTGATGCCCCGCCAGCTCTCGCCGTACCGGGCGAGCACGATTTTGCCGGTGACGTCGATGTGCATCTTCGCCAATTGCTCGTAATCGGCCGGGAGGCCGTAATTGACGTAGACGAGCGGCGCGGTGACGTCGCCGTCGCTCGAGTAAGCGTTGTAGGTGGGCAGCTGCCCCTCGTCCGAGGAATCCGCATCCTCGGGTATCGCCCGCTCCTTCAGCCGTAGCGCGTACCTGGTGGGCTGGACCATTTCCACCTCGCGCTCAAGCGGCGTGGGGAACAGCACGTAAAACGTTTCGATGTGAGCGTCGAGGCTGAAACTCTTGAATTGTTGCAGGATGTATTGAGCGTTTCGCTCGTCGTAGGGCTGGCCGACGGCGTGCGGCTCCTTGCTCAGCACGTACATGAACTGGCGGATGTTCGCCGGCTGCGGAATCGCGCGGAATTTCTCCTCCCATTGCGCTTCGTCCTGCGCGGCCTGCGGCGAAAAACCCATCAGTGCCGACGCGGGCGCCTGCGCCCGGGCAAGCGCCCCGGCGCCAACCGCCAGCGCCGCCACAACCCACCACCGCCCTGTTCGGTTCACCGATTCCCTCCTCGTGGATATCTGCCGGCGATGGAAACGGCGGCTCGCCGCCCGTTACCGGCGCGCGGGAACCAAGCCCGGGTGGGGGCGCTCGAACACCGCGTTCTTGTAGATGACGCCGTGCCGCATCACGAACACCACTCGCCGCACCGCGGTGATGTCGTCGAGCGGGTTGCCGTCGACCGCGATGATATCCGCATCGAGCCCGGGCGCGATCGAGCCGATTTGATCCTGGAGATTCATCGATTCGGCGGCGGTGGAATTCGCCGAAACCAGCGCCCGCATCGGATCCATGCCCGCCCGCTGCACCCGGAAGACGAACTCCTCGGCGTTGTGGCCGTCGGCGCCGGCGACGGCATCGGTGCCGAACACGATCTTCAGTCGCGGGGTGTGCAGTGCCTGTTTGATCAGTTCGATATCGCTCGGCCAAATCTTCCGCATCGCGTCGAAGCCGGCTTCGCTGTAGGCGCCGACACCGACGTAGCGTTGCGCGTTGTCGAAATAGTTCTGGAACACCAGCCCGGCCTGGGGATCGAAATACGTGCCGCGGCTGGCCATCAGCTTGAGGTCGTCCGGGGTGGCCATCATCCCGTGCTCGACTTCGGTGCAGCCGGCGTCGACTGCCGCTTTCACCGCCGGTCCGTAGGCGTGCACCAGGGTTCGCAGGCCGTCTTTCCGCGCTTCGTCGCAGGCGGCGTCGAGCTGTTCCTGCGAGAGGGTCATGCCGCCGCCCTGGCGAATCGATTCCGACGCGAAGATTTTCATCAGGTCCGCGCCCATCGCCTTGTCCTCGTCGACGTAAGCGCGAATCTGTTCGGGCGTCCGGTTCTCCCGTCCGCCGCCGCTGAGCGGCCGGATCGCGGTGAGGATGCGCGGCCCGGGAATCACGCCGCGAGCGATCGCGTCGCGCAGCGGCGCGTCTTCGGGCGAGCCGACGCTCTGCACGGTGGTGAATCCGCCCATCAGCGTATCCCAGGCGTTTCCGGCAATCGCTAGCGCCGCTTGCTCGGGCGTTTCCTTGGTTTGCCGGCTCGCCAGTTTGCCGTCGGGCCCGAAGTGCCAGCTGATGTGGACGTGGCAATCGATCCAGCCGGGCATGACCGTCAGCCCGCGCAGGTCGTAAACGCGTCCGGAGGCGCGCGGGTCGATCCGGGAGATCTTGCCGTTTTCGATGACGACGCTGGTGTCGTGGAGAACGCGGCCTTTGCCGTCGAGCAGCGTGCTCACCCGCAGCACGACGGCTTGGTTCTGGGCCGAGGCCACGGCAGCCGAAGCGGCCCATAAGACGACAATGAGAAAAAGATGTTTTTTAATTTTCATCGCTCCCTCGCAAGACGATAGATGTTAACGGGTGGGCCTGAAGTTACAAGCAGTTTTCCTCGGCCGGCCCGTCCGGCAGCCGGAGGAAGCGGCCCAGGCGCGACGGAAACCGGCGGGACCGGGCGAGCGCGGTCGCCGGCGCCGGACGAACAGCGCAGCGGTCACGCCGGCATTCGATTTGCCTGGTTCAGGGTCTGTCCAGCCGGAAAGCCTGGTGGAGCGCCCGTACCGCCGCACCCAGTTGCGCCGGCCGGACTGCCAGCGCCACTCCCTGTCCCGAGGGACCGTTGGCCACGGCAAACACGTTGATGTGCTTGCGGGAGAGCGCGCCGAAGAGTTTCGCGGCGATTGCCGGCGATTGTTGCAGCTTCTCGCCGATGGCGGCCACCAGGCCGACTTCCTGGTTGGAATCGAGCGTCAGGCCGTGGCGCATTCCGCGGATCGAAAGGTGCTGTTCCAGCCGCCCGAGAACCCTTCCGTCCTCAGGAGGCAGCGCCAGCGACAGCGTGTTTTCCGCCGACGATTGAATCACCAGCAGGGGATGCGTCTGGCCCGCCTCGAGCAGGGCAAGCACCCGCGCCATCATTTCCAGCGGGCCGATGCTGCGGTCTGCCCGGACCGTCAGCAGGCGGACGCGCGCCATGGTGGTGACGGCGGCCACCGCGCACCAACTGGCGCTGGCGCGCTCGATGCGAGTACCGGGAACCGCGGGACGAAAGGAGTTTCGCACCCGCACGGGGATGCCCCGATCCATCACCGGCAAAATCGCTTTCCAGTGCACCACTTTGGCGCCGAAGAACGCCAACTCGATGGCTTCGCCGTAGGACAGGCGGGGAATGACCCGGGCGCCGGGAACCAGCGACGGATCGGCGGTCATCACGCCATCGACGTCGGTCCAGATGGTAATTTCCTCGGCGTTGAGAAGGCTGCCGATGAGCGTCGCGGTGTAGTCGGAGGAACCACGTCCGAGCGTCGTGGGAACACCGGTGCGGGTTGCCCCCCGGAATCCGGTGACCACAGGCAACACGCCACGGTTGACCACCGGCAGCAGGCGTTCCCGCAGCCTGACGGCGGTAGGCTCGGCCAGCACCGCCGCGTCGCCGAACCGGTCGTCGGTCAGGATCAAATCGACGGCGTCGATGGCCCGGGAACGCGTTCCGCCGGCTTCGAGAGTGGCGGCCAGCAGTTCCGCCGATATCACTTCGCCCAGCCCGGCCACGTGATCGAGTCCGCGCGCGGTTGCTTCCCCCACCAGCGAGAAGCCCCGGCAGATGTTCTCGAAATCATGAATGCATTCGCCCAGCCGACGAGCGAATTGAGCTTGTTGGGCCAAAGGCAGCAGAACGCGGGCGGCTTCCAGATGCCGGTTCCGAATCAGGGCCGCGGCTTCGCGCCAGGGCCGGTTGCCGTCGGAGGCGGCGGCACGGGCGGTGCGCACCAGCAGGTCGGTCGTTCCCGCCATGGCCGATACGACGATGATCGTGCGCCGACCGCGGGCCGCGGCGGCGGCACGGAGCGCCACCCTCCGGATGCGGTCGGCGTTGCCAACCGACGTGCCTCCGAATTTCAGAACTTGCAATCGTCGGCGGGCACGATTCATGGACGGGATTCCCTCAAGCCGCGCCCCGCGTCCCGCCGGCGATCGACGGTACCAGCATCACCTGGTCGCCGTCCCGGAAACGGTAAGCGGTTCCCCCGAGGAAGCGGATGTCTTCCTCGTTCACGTAGACGTTTACGAAAGGCCGCAATTGGCCGGCCTCGTCGCGCAGGTGCCGGTTCAATTCGGGGTGGCGGCGCGCGAGCTCGTCAAGCAATTCCGCCAACGTTTCGGCGGGACACTCCACGCTGGCGGCGCCGCCGGTGAAGCGGCGCAGCGCGGTGGGAATCTGCACTCGAATTGGCATCATTGGCTCCTTCTGCTTCCTCGGGGCGGGCGCGGACCGGCGACCCCGCGAAAGCGCGGGGCGAGCCGGGCTCGCCGGTGATCCGCCAGCCGATTCAGCCAGGTGAAATGGCGAAATCGGATCAGCGCAAGCGCCGGCGGCGCCGAGTGGGGGTAGCGAGGGTTACCAGAATGACTTGGCTTGGCCTCATGTTCCCCCCAGAACTCGGGGAGGGAATTGGCACCGGTCGATCAGGTCGCCCCTGATCCGGTTGCCGTGGCGTCGTCGGGCCCGTTCCCTCGGCCACTCTGCATGAGACTCAGATCGGCAGGACCTGAGTCTGGAAGCGACTGGCAGTCTAGCAAGCGTCTCGGACTCTGGCAAGCGCGGCCTGCCGATGCGGGTAACTTCAACTTGGTCCAGCGCGTCTCCGGGAATGCCCCGGCGGGGAGGTCTACCCCAAGCCGCCTCAGAAAAGCGGACATTTCATGTGCTAATTCGACCGGACATATCATGTGCTAACGACAGGCCGAAACATAAGCGCTTGCCAAAGTGGTCGCCCCGCGGTATACGGAGCCTCCGGAAATTGCCGGCCAACGCCCCGAGGAGGTGTCCACGATGTCCCCCAAGATCAACCGAGCCCGGGCCAGAGGGCTCGCTGCCATGTCGATCGCCACCGCGGCAGTTTGCCTGCTGGCCACAGGTTGTTTCGCGCCCGGCTACGCCGCGCCGCCCCAGAGCGCTTCCCCCGCTCCGCTGCAATGCACCGTTCGCGACGGCTTCACCCTGGCGGCCGTCGGCGACGTCATCATCTCCAATCCGGAATCAGCCAACGACAATCCGGAATTCCAGGCGCAACTGAAGCTCCTCCGCGGCGCCGACGTCACATTCGGGAATTTCGAGGGTACCGCCATCGACATCCGCCATTTCCCGGGCTCCCCGCAGGCGGAGAGTGGCGGGGCGTGGATCGTCGATTCCCCGCTCGTACCCGCCGACCTGAAGAACATGGGATTCACCATGATGAACCGGGCCAACAATCACACCACCGACTGGGGGGTTGCCGGGATGGCGGAAACCGATCGCCTGCTCGACCAGGCCGGAATCGTCCACGCGGGCACCGGCAAAGATTTGGCGGCGGCTCGAGCGCCGCAGTACTTGCAAATCCCGAAAGGGCGGGTGGCATTGGTGGGGATGGCCTCGAGCTTCACGCCGATGTCGGTCGCAGCCGATCCTTCCGGCATCGTGCCCGGCCGCGGCGGAGTCGACGCGATGCACACCACCCGGTGGGTGACGGTGACGCCGGAGGCGATGCAAGCGCTGGTGAAGCTGCACAACGGCCTGCCCGACCAAGCCGACAAGCCCATCACCGGCACGCCAAAGCAACTCGTCCTTCTGGGGACACACTATCGCCTGAGCGATCAATTCGGGTACGACTTCGAGATGAATCAAACCGACCTGGCGGCGATCCTGCGCAACATCCGCGAGGGTAAGGAAAGCGCCGATTTCCTGATCGCGACGATCCACTGTCACGAGCCGGGTAATTGGAGCACGAAGCCGCCCGACTTCCTGGTGACGCTGGCGCACGACGCCATCGACAATGGCGCCGACGTTTTCATCGGCCACGGTCCCCACCAATTGCGAGGCATCGAAATCTACAAAGGGAAGCCGATCTTTTACAGCCTGGCCAATTACTATTTCGAGGAATACCAGCAACAGGTGATTCCCGCCGCGCTCTACGCCGGATTCAACGTCGACCCCAATACCGGGATTCCCGCAGAATTTCAGGATGTGCGCGCCTCCCGGGAGTTTGGCGGCAGCCAGTACTACACCAGCGTGATCGCGGTGAGCACTTACGAACGCGGCCAGGTTTCGGAAATCCACCTTTACCCGATCGACCTGGGGATCGACCGCCGTTGGAACCAGCGAGGGGTGCCGCGCCTGGCTTCGCCCGACGTCGCTCGTTCCATCCTCGAGAGGCTCGCCGACCTGTCGAAACCGTTTGGAACGGCCATTGAAATCCAGGGCAGCGTGGGCCTGATTCGGGTTCAGCCGGCGCAGTGAGCCGGAGGAAAGCGGGAAATCGTGCGAGCGACGCCTGCCAGCGAGCGCGGTCAGCTGCGCGCTGGCTTGCGCGCGCGGATGAAAGCACTCATCACCTTGCCGTCGACGAGGGGAGCGATAGCGGCGGCGTCGATCCCTTTCGCCGCCAGGAATTGCCTGGCGTCTTCCACATGGTAGATTCGGGTCGGCTCGACTTCCACCGCATCGAACCCGGCGGCTTCCAGTTTGGCGCGGTAATCGGCTTGCTCGAGCGCTCCGGCGACGCACCCCACCCATAGCTCGATGCTTCGGCGGATGGCCGCCGGCACCTCGCCGCGAAAAACCACGTCGGATATCGCCAGTCGGCCGCCCGGCTTCAGCACCCGGAACGCCTCGGCGAATACGCGGTCCTTGTCGACGGAGAGGTTGACGACGCAATTCGAGAGAATCACGTCGATCGTGCCGTCGGGAAGAGGGACGTTTTCCATCTCTCCCTTGAGAAACTCCACGTTGCCGACTTTCGCCTTCCGCTGATTCTCGCGGGCGATTTCGAGCATTTCGTCGGTCATATCGAGGCCATAGGCCTTGCCCGATGGCCCCACCCTGCGAGCCGAAAGCAGCACATCGATACCGCCACCGGAGCCCAGATCCAGCACCGTTTCTCCCGGTTTCAATTCCGCAAGCGCGGTGGGATTGCCGCAGCCGAGCGAAGCTTCCACCGCCTGCTCGGGCAGGCCCTCGATCTGGCTGGCGGAGTAAAGATTTGACGTGATCGGATCGCAGCCGCCGGGCGCATCGGTGGTGCCACAGCCGCAGGAAGGTTGACCGGATTTCACCCGCCGCGCCGCTTCGGCATACTTGTCACGAACGATGTCCTTGATTCCCTCGCCGCTCATGGCTCCCCTCCTCCGGGCGTCGCCCCGGTCTGGTGCTTAGGATGATCGAAAATGCACGGGAGTCGCAAGCGCCGAATCCGGATGAGCCCATCCCGACGATGGCCCTCGCAACCAGGGGCCAGTACGTGAGAAGGTCGGGCATGCCCGCCGCTTGGCTCGGGCGTTTCGCATCGCGCCGGCGATCTCCGGCTACTCGGCGGCGTGCGTCCCACGAGCCCGAGCGGCGGTCGCCGACTCAATAAAGAATCGCGGAAATGCAATCGTAGGGCGTGAAGACGCGAGGAGACATCCCTCCCTGCTTCCCACAACTCGCCCCCCCGCTCATTCGTTCGACCAAGCTCAATTCCTCCTGGCAGCTTACACCCTGCACCGTCGGCTTCAGGTCCGGTTGCGGCGGCCGGATGCTGGCGTAGACGGGATTGAGCGCGAGCGTCGACGACCCCATCAGCTTGCTCAATTGCTGGAAAGCCTGTTGCGAATGGTTGGGGCCGGGCGCTTGCGCCGGCAAAGCCCAGACGTGGAGATTCACCACTCCGTCCTCGATGACCGGCGTCCAGGTGAGCGGCTTGCATTCGAGCACCGACGTGGGATCGGGCCGAGCGTAGGTGAAAACGAGGATGTCCGGCAGCTCCGAGGGCTGCAGGATCGGCGCGGGCGAACCCAGGAAAAAGTTCTTCCCGCGGATCTTCTTGAACAGCCGCAGCGAGGCGACATGATCGGGAAAGGGTAGGACGTACCGGCAAAACGAATAACTCGCGTTCACCGGCTGCCGCTTGAAGATGGCGTTCTGCTTCGGGTTGAGACTGGCGAGATCGGGCCGCGGCCCGGTGACCACTCCCGACAGGCGGTAGTCCTGCCCCTGGGCGACGTTGGCTTCCTGCATCCACGTGCCCGCCAGATACCCGTGCTCGGAAATGTTCGGCGCGTAGACATCCACTTCATCGGTCCCGAAATCCACGACGAACATCCCGTGAAACAGCACATTCAATCGCTGAAAGGGACTGGCGGCCGTTTGTTGAGCCCAGCCCGTCGCCCCTCCGGCCAGCGGCCGGAACACCGCGAATACCGAGGAGGCCGCCAGCCCCCGCAAGAGATCGCGCCTGGTAATCGATTTCATCTGTTTTCTCCAAGTCGTCCGAGCGAATCACCCCTGTCCGTACACACTGAACGCGGCCCAGTAATAGGGATGGGCCGTTTGCGGGTTCCGACGGATCGTCTCCGCAGCGCCCTGGAGGGCGCCCGCCACGGATTCGCCGGCGAGCAGGTGGCGATAAAAGACCTTCATGAGCTCGGCAGTCACCGCCGAATTCACATTCCACCGGCTCGCCACCACGTCCGGCACACCGGCCAGCAGGAACGCGCCCACCAGGCTCTCGGGGTCGACGATCGTATCGCTCTTGGCGCTTGCCGTCGAGCAAGCGGACAGCACGGCGAGCCTGCACTGGCGAAGCCGGCGCGGTGTGAGCCGGTCGGCCGCCAGCAGCGCCGCTCCTCCTTCGTCAGCGGCGCTTCGCCGGCCTTCCGGGGCCAGCACCAAACCCGTTTGCCTGCCTCCAACGAGCGCGTGGCCGGCGAAATGAAAGATCCGCGCTTCGGCCAGGCGATCGAGCACCTGGGGAAGCGTTGCCTGCTCGCCCGACAACACCACCGCCGAATGGAAATTGGAAGCCACCGCCCGTGCCTCGTTGTCGGCCTCGGGCAGTGCAGCCAGCATCGTTTGCCACTCGCCATCGATGGCCGGCGCGCCAATGGCGAGCAGGCTGTCGTTCGCCGAGAATTGGACTCGGCGTTGCCCCGGTCGGCCGACATCCAAGCTGCGAGACATGACCACCGCGTAGCGGCTGCCCAAATAGCTTCCCGCTGCATCGAGCAGCGCTGGGAACGGAACCCGGGAAATCACCCCATCGGTTTCAAAAACCAGCACCCGATCCGGGCTGAGCCGGTTCTCGATCGGCGCGATCAACCATCGGTAAAGCTGCCGGCCGTCTTGGCGCAGCCCGGCGAGATCCGAACCGGGGTCGGCGCATTCTTCCCCGAATCTCCGCGCTGCTGGCTTCAACTCCGAGGCTGGCAGCGCCACCCATTGGTTTGCGATTCCGGCGTTGTCAAAGGCCCAAATCTCGATTCCATCGGAGAATTGCGCGTAACTGACGACCGTCTCTCTCCCTAGTTGGGCTTCCTCTCTGCGAAGCCACTTCGCGGAGTCCGCGGGGAATGACTCCGGCAGCGTCGATCGCGGGCCCATTGCCGCAGGGGGTGCGGCGGTGGGACTGTTTGCCGGCCCCCCCACCCTGGCAGGTCCCGACCGGTACCATTCCCAGACACCAAGCGCTCCAACGGGGTCAGCTCGTCCTTTCAGCTCGGCCCGCACCAGGCTGCGATAGGCGTCGGAGGTGGACGAGGCCCAGGCAACGCGGTCGGTTTCGGTCGCGAGCGACCCCAAGCCGCGCTCCGCGAGCCTCACCGCCGTAAGCAGCGCCTCCTCCGCATCGGGCACGTCCCCTCGTGCCAAATACGCCTCGCCCAGGCCGCGGTAAAAACGAAGGTTCAACTCGCTGTTCTCGCTCTGGCGAATCAGCGGCGATGCCCAGTGCAGCCGGGCCAGGGCCCGGTCCGGCGCGCCGGTCTCCACTTCCAGGCCGGCGAGATCGATCTGGCACCAGGCGCGATAAGTCGCGAATGTGGGATCGGGAGGCAGGCTCGCAAAAATCCTGGCGGAATGCTGGAATTCTTCCCGGGCAATTGCCCGGTCTCCAGCCGCGGTGGCCAGCTTGGCGACGCGAAACCGCGCCAGCGCTTCGAGAGCCAGATTCGACGAATGGCCGCTGGAACCGAGAGCCTCGCGAGCCAATGCCTCGGCCAGCGGCCACTCGCGGGCAGCTTCGGCGGCAAAGTCCATATCCGCATAAAACTGATATTCCCTCGCCCTGGGGTACGAGCCTGCCCAGTACTGCTCGAGGCCGAGGCGATCCCACTTCCACGCCTGGCGATAATCGCTGAGTTCGCTAGCAATCCCGCCGGCGAAGCCGATACTGCGCAGGTAGAGTGTGCCGTAATCGCTCTCTCGCGAGATTTGAATGGCATCCCGCGCGGCCTGTTGGGCGGCGCCAAAATGGTTCTGCATCGCTTCGCCGGAAGCCAGCTCGAGCAACAATTGCGCTTGGATCCAGGGGTAGCGACGCCCGCCCAGCGATTGCAGGGCGGAACGAGCGGTGGCGGCGCAGCGCGCAAGGTCTTTCTCCTCGCGCTGGAGCGCGTAGGCCAATTCCAACTTCGCTCGCAGTGCGGCCGCGGGGTCGTCCGCGGCCCGCAGCAGGCTTTCCGCTCGAACGGCGTGAACTTCCGCGGCATCGGGATGCCCTTTCGCGTTCGATCGGATGGCCGCGGCCAGGGCGGTCGCGCCGGCCGCCAGCGTCATCGACCGAGGCGCGACAAGAACGTCGGAGAGCCAGCGATCTCCGTGCCTTGCGGCCAAAACCGTCGCCAGCCGAGCGACAGCGGCGCGCTCGGCAGCCTTCCGGGAACCCGATGAACTCGCCGATGGGGCAAGAGCGTCCGGCAGCCATTGGGAGAGGGCCACATCGAGCAATTGCTCCTCGCCGGAATTCGCGAGCGGATGCGCTGCCCCACGCTGCTCGAGCCATGCTGTGGCCTCAATTGGAGCGGTCGGCGCCAATTCACTTTGAGGCGGCGCGTTCACGCGCTTCTTGAGGCGAACGAGGTGCTGCTTGGCTTCCTGCTCGGCCCACGCACTACTCGGATCGACTCGCAAGTACCGCTCCCAGTCCTCGATGGCCAGCGGATACGAGCCGATCTGTTCGTAGACCAGCGCCCGGTTAAACAGCGCGACGGCATTGTCCGGTTCCACTCGCAAAGCGTCGGTGAGCCGCGCCGCGGCAAGCAGGTAATCGTCATCGCGGCTTTCCTGTTGCGCCAACTCGTCATAGGCTGTCGCAAGGTCGGTGAAAATCTCAGGTGAATTCGGCTCGAGCCGCAGGGCGCGCTCGAGCGTGGCCTGGGCTTGCCGAAATTTTCCCTCTAGCAGGTCCGCGCGGCCGTTGAGTGCGAGCCAGACGGCGCTGGCCGTCTGTTCGTCCAAATGGCGATCGATCATCACTTCGGCGCGAAGCAGGGCCAGCCGGCGGGAACGGTCGACGGCGCCGCGCTCGGTGCTGAGAGTGGCATAGCGCGCGCCGGGTATCCGCAACTCCATCTCGCGATGAGTGGAATACGCCTCGGCCAAGAGGCTCGCTGCGTCGCCGGGACGCCCGCCGAAACGGCCGCGGAGCCCTACCCCGGCAATCACTATCGCCACGACCACCGCTGAGGCGATTGCCCACGGCCATTGGCGTTGCGGCCATTGCCGGTTGGAGGTTTGCGCTTTCGCCGCAGCCGCCAGTTGAGACGCCAGCCTCTTCCGCCCTTCCGGCTGGGAACTCGGCAGCAGATTCAGGAGACGCTCGTCTTCAGGGGTGAGTTCCCCGGCCAGATCCTCGAAGGTTTCGCTCAATTGCCGGCCGCAATATTCGCAACCTGCCGCGTGTTCCACGAAACGTTCGGCCTGGGACTCATCCAGAAGGCCGGCAGCCAGTTGCGCCCATTCCCCGTCCGCGGGACAACCGGCGCCGCGTTCCCTTGACTGGCCGGCGCTCATGCTCAGCCCCTGCAACTTTCGTTCGGCGGCCCGAAAATCGCTGAAGCGCTCACGGCAGAGAGCGCAGGCGGCCACATGCCGCCGGGCATCCTCCAGCGCCGGCGTTCGATCGGTTTCGCCGCCGGGCTCGAGGAGGCGGTGCAGCACCTCGGGACTCGGATGTCCCCCGGACTCGGTCAAGAAGCCCTCCCTATTACATCAAACGCCTTTTCGAGAGGTTTCCCTTCTGCGCCGCCCCCCTCCATCGAACCTTTCCGGGTCAACCCCAGCGTGCCTGTCACCCGCGAATTCCTCCCGCACCAGCCGGGTGAGGCGGAGGATCGCGCTCTCCACGCCAGCAGTAGCCAATCTGGTGCCCGGCAGGCTGGCAATGGCCCGAGCCGTGAACCCCCACCGGTAATAGAGCCAAAAGATGCGGCGATCGCGCTGGCCGAAAGTCCCCAATTTCTTCCCCGCGAGCCAGCGGTCGATTTCGTCGACGATCCCCTGTTGCTCCATGCGCTCGGCGGCTTGGGTGTCAATGGAGCCCTGCTCCGCCATGGCGATGGGAGACGGGGGTTCGCCCGCGCCCCTCTTGAACGTGCGCGCGCGCCGGAAAAAATCGTGAACGACGCGCAAGGCCACTATCTTCACGAAGCCGAAAATGGCTTCCCCATGTCGTGGCGTGAACTCCCGCAGCAGCCGGCACCTCTCGTCGCATAGTTTCAGGAAAGTCTCCTGAACCAGATCTTCGATCAAGGGCAGCGAAGGCTCGCCCCAGCGCCGGCTGCTGTGAATGACCACGGAGGCGATAGTGGGCTGAAACCTGCGGACGAATTGCACCCAGGCGTCGTGGTCAGCCAAGTCGAGGCAGCTACGAACCAATTCGTTAACTTTCAAGCCACTATGAGGCATAGAAACGTAACGGATTCTACACCGGCCGCCACCGGGAAACATCGGGCCATGTTCCCAGGCAGCACATCGGCCACGCTAAACCCCCTCGCCAAGGCTCTCCCCCGCCGAAACCCAAACGGGAATTCCCCTCCATTCGCGTTTGATTTGATAGCGGAGGGCCGCTCCTGTACGGAGCGGGGAAACTCCTCCAGGACACCCGGGGTAGCTAGAGGGGAGGGAGGAGCCGAAAGCCAGAATCGGACATTTTCTGGTTTCGGCTTCCTCCGCTCCCCTAACCATACCGCGCGGGGGAGCAACGTCAGCCGGCCGTTCTTGGAAATCCCTCGTGACCTCCTGAGCCGCTCGTTTAGAAGAATCGCGTGGTATCCAGGCCACCAAAAGGCGTATAACCGGCAGCGTGGTGGAGTCCCGCAGGCGAGGTGGTGGGGGTATGAAGGCGCCACATGTTTTCCCCTGTCGCCTTGCTCGGCGAGGCACTACGCTCCGGTGCCCGCCGGTGTCTGGCCATGCCGCATGCTGGCAGGAGGCACCGGCCACACCCCGGGAAGCCCGCCTGGCGCCCGGCCGGTTCGAAGCCGTGCGCGCAGATTTTCGAATGGTCGACCTGGCTGACTTGCCGCACGCCGAAGGCGATATACACTAGGCGGGTTGCGACCCGAGGTAGTCTGGGCCCGAGGCAGCCTGTTCTGGTATGCCAGGCATGGGGTCGCCGATGGCGGCGGAGCCGGCCTGGGTGAACGACGAATCGAACGAATGCCTGGAGGGAGGGAGATCCCAGTGAGAGCAACGACTTCTCGCGAAGCGGCGGGACCTTCGGCCAACGGGACAATACTCTCGGTGGCCACCGCCCTGCCGCCCTACCCGATGCACCGCGAAGAAGTGAAGCGTTACATGCAGTTAGTGTTTCCCCTCGGCGAGCGGCGGCTGAAAGCGATTTTCTCGATCGTCGATAACGCCCGAATCGATCAGCGCTACAGCATTTTCCCCATGGATTACTTCACCGAGCCCAGGCCCCTCGCCCAGCTCAGCCGTGAATACCGCGACCACGCATTCCGGCTGGGGGGTCAAGCCGTGTGCGCCGCGCTCACCGGCGCCGGCCTGAAGCCTTCGGACATCGATTTGTTCATCACCGTGTCCTGCACCGGGGTGATGATTCCGTCGGTGGATGCGCACTTGATGAACCAGCTTGGGTTCCGCCCGGATGCTCGCCGGTTGCCGATCACCGAGCTTGGCTGCGCCGCCGGCGCAGCCGCGCTGGCGCAGGCCTGGCAATACTTGAAGGCGTTTCCGCAGCGTCGGGTTCTGGTGCTGGCGGTCGAGTTGCCGACCCTCACTTTCCAGCGGCACGACTTGTCCCAGGCCAATCTCATATCCTGCGCGCTGTTCGGCGACGGCGCTGCCGCCGCGGTCATCACCGGCGAGGCCGCCGCCGGCGGCGCGCGCATGCTGGGCGTTGAATCCTTCCTATTTCCCGAATCGCTCGACGCCATGGGATTCGATCTGCGGGAAACCGGGTTCCATATCATTCTGGCGAAGGAAGTGCCCGAATTGATTCGATCTCGAATCAAGGAACTGGTGCTGGGTTTCCTGGGGCGAAATGGGCTTCGTCAGGAAGAAATCGCCGCATGGGTGCTGCATCCGGGCGGCCAGAAGCTCCTGGCCTTCGTTCAGGAGGAACTGGGCCTCTCCGCCGAACAAACGCGGCCTTCCTGGGACGTGCTCCGCGAGTGCGGCAATCTGTCCAGCGCGTCGGTGCTGTTCGTTCTGGAACGCTGGCTGTCCGAACATCGCGTCGTCGCCGGGGAATACGGCCTGCTCGCCGGATTCGGTCCCGGTTTCAGCGCCGAGATGGTGCTGTTGCAATGGAGCTGACGCGTTACGCGTTTCTCGGGCTCCTCGGCGCGGTGGGGATGCTGCGGCTGGTCGAGTTGCGCATCTCGCGCCGCAATCAGCGACGGCTGCTATCCCGCGGGGCTCTACGCGCCGAAGATCCCAGTTTTCCCTGGATGGTGCTGCTGCATGCCGGGCTGCTGGCAGGCGCGGCAGCCGAAGTGTTCCTGCTGCGCCGGCCGTTTCTGCCCTTTCTGGCCGCCACGATGGGCGCCGTGTTCCTCGCGGCCAATGGATTACGCTGGTGGGTGATCCGCACGCTGGGGGAACACTGGAGCGTGCAGGTAATCGACGCCGAAGGACTGGGGGTCATTACCACCGGACCGTATCGCTGGGTCCGCCACCCGAACTACATCGCCGTCTTCGCCGAGATGCTTGCCTTGCCCCTGATTCATACGGCATGGCTCACCGCGGTATTCGGTGGGGCGGCGCATCTGGCGGTCTTGGGAACGCGCGTCCGGGCCGAAGATAGAGTGCTTCTGGCGGATCCCGAATACCTGGCGAAAATGGGCGGCAAACCGCGCTTTCTGCCCCGCCTCTTCTCCGCTTCCCCCGCCGGCAAGCGCCCCGCTCTTCCCGGCCGCCCGACGGCGTAAGATCCGGTCAGCGCACACTCCCTTTCATCGGAAGCGCGTTCGGGGCGGCACCGCTCGCCTGTTTCGTCACCGCGCGAACCCGCCAGATCGAGTTCGAGCCGTCGTCCGAAACCATCAGGGAACCGTCTTGGGCGACCGCTACCCCTACCGGACGGCCCCACGCTCGGCCGGTGGGCGTGAGGAATCCGGTAAGAAAATCCGAGTATTCTCCGTTGGCGCGGCCGTTTACGAGCGGCACGCAAATCACTTCATAGCCCGTGCGCACCGATCGGTTCCACGAGCCGTGTTCGGCGGCGAAGATGTTGCCGAAATAGCCGACAGGGAATTGGCGCCCGTCGTAGAAAGTCATTTCGAGCGAGGCATCGTGCGGCTCGAGCAGCACATCGGGAACGATGACCTTGTCCTTCAGTTCGGGATGCTTTCCGGCATGGCGGGGGTCCTGATGGCCGCCGATGTAATACCAGGGCCAGCCGTAGAAGCCGTTTTCCTGAATGTGGGTGATGTAGTCGGGTGGGAGGTCGTCGCCGAGCGCGTCTCGCTCGTTTACCGAGGCCCAAAGCTCTCGGGTTTGCGGATCGATGGCGATGCCGACGGGGTTGCGGATGCCCCAGGCGTAGACGCGCAGGCCGGTACCGTCGGGGTTTGCCTCGAGAATGTCAGCTCGATGGTATTCCCGCGGATTGTTATCGGTGTCGTCGACGTTGGAGCGCGAGCCGACGGAAACGAACATTTGCTTCCCATCGAGTGAAAACGCGATATCGCGAGTCCAATGCCCCCCGCCGGTGAGCCGCCCGCCCGAAGGCAACCCGGCCACCACCGTCTCGGCCGTGCCGCGGGCCTTCAGATCGCCGTTCTGGTAACGGATGCGAACCACCGAGCCGGTATTGGCCACGTAGAGGTACCGTGGATTCGGCCCGGGAGGATAGAAAGCGAGGCCGAAAGGGAGTTCCAAGCCGCTGGCAAAGGTCGCCACCGTCTTGGGTTTGCCGTCTTGTGAGATCCCGCGAAAAACCACGATCCGGCCGGCGGCGCTCTCGGCGAGGAACAAATCGCCATTCGGCGCCGCGCGAATCAGCCGGGGATTGGCCAGGCCCGTCGCGTAGAGCTGCACTTCGAATCCCGCCGGCGCTTGGGGCCATGCATCCGCCGGGCGCGCCTCGACTTCAGGCAGGTTGAAGACGGAGTTGGTGGCATGGGGTTCGGGAAGGTCGTTGATGGTGATTCTGTGGACCCTGCCGGGCCGCTCTGCCCGGTAATCGGTGTACGGCGCTTGCGCGGAGGGCGCATTCGCCTCGCTCGCATTCCTCATCCAGGACGACAAGAGGTAAGCGCCAACGAGGAGCGCGTCGATAATCACCACCGTCCAGATCGTTCGCCGCACCCAGCGCTTGCGAAGCTCACCCATGGTCCCTTTCCGTTTACCACGCCTCCTGCCATCCGTCGAGTCTGCACCCGCTGGCCGGTGTCCCATCCCTCCACCCGCCCGCCGCTCCTCGACCGGAGCATTCGCGGCGTCACCGGCAACGTAGCGCTTGCCCCGAGCCAATCCACGCCCTATCTTGATTGCCGCAAACGATTCCGCCCGCCGGTTTCCAAAGGGGGGCGGCGAATCAGCCGCGGATGAGCGATGGATGACAAGGAAAAAGCGCCAATCGATTTGAAAGCGGGCGTCCCCTTCGACAGCCTGCGCGAAGCTACTCCGCTCGCCGGTACCGTGGACGGCGAAGCGGCGATACTGGTGCGACGGGGCAAGGAAGCCTTCGCCGTCGGCGCCACTTGCACGCACTACGGCGGTCCCTTGGCCGAAGGGCTGGTGGTGGGCGAAACCATTCGTTGTCCCTGGCACCATGCCTGTTTCCATTTGCGAACCGGCGAAGTGGAGCGAGCGCCGGCGCTCTCCCCTCTTCCCTGCTTTGCCGTGGAGCGGGATGGGGACCTGGTGAGAGTGACCGGCAAGCGGGAAAGCGCCAAGCCCGGCGTCCGGAGGCAAGGTCCGGGGGCCGTGGTGATCGTCGGCGCCGGCGCGGCCGGCGCCGCTTGCGCCGACATGCTGCGCGCACAGGGCTATTCGGGTTCGCTCAACCTGGTAGGCGACGAGGAGCCGGGCCCGGTGGACCGGCCGAACCTCTCGAAAGATTATCTGGCCGGAACGGCGCCGGAGGAGTGGATTCCCCTGCGAACCCGCGAGTACTACGAAACCATTCACGTCGACTTCCATCTGGGCGATCCCGCGGTTGCGCTGGACACCGAGGCGCGCAAGGTAAAATTACGCAGCAGCAAACAACTCTCCTACGAGGCGCTTTTGCTCGCCACCGGCGCCGAAGCTCGGTCGCTCCCCGTCGACGGGGTCGCCCGCCCGCATGTGCGCACGCTCCGCACCCTTGCCGATAGCAGGGCTATCATCGAGGGAGCCGCTCGAGCCAAACAATGCGTTGTGATCGGAGCGAGCTTCATCGGCCTAGAAGTGGCGGCCGCGCTCCGGCGCCGGGGCCTCGATGTAGCCGTCGTCGGCCCCGAGGCGATACCACTGGCGCGCATCCTGGGGCCGGAACTCGGCTCGTTTGTCCAGAAGCTTCACGAGAAAAACGGCGTGAAATTCCATTTGGGACAGCAGCTCCGCGCTATCCGGGAGGACCGGGTGGAACTCGGCGACGGCCAGTCGCTCGATGCCCAGTTGGTGGTGCTGGGCGTCGGCGTCGTGCCCCGAACGAAGCTGGCGGAGGCGGCGGGATTGAAAGTGAACAACGGTATCGTGGTTGACGAAAGGCTGCGCACGAGCGCTGCCGGCGTATACGCGGCCGGCGACGTTGCCCGCTATCCCGACCCCATCTCCGGCGAACTGGCGAGAATCGAACATTGGGCGGTGGCCGAGCGCCAGGGACAGGCGGTAGCGCGAGCCATGCTGGGCATCGGCGGGCCCTACCGCGATGCCCCCTTCTTCTGGAGCCAGCACTACGATGTGACGATTTCCTACGTCGGGTACGCGCCGGCCTGGGATGGCGTCGAAATTCACGGCGATTTCGAGCGGCAGGATGGCGCCGCGGTCTATCGCCGCGGCGGGAAGGCGGTGGCGCTGGCGACCTTGGGCCGCGACCGCGTGAGCTTAGCGGCCGAGGTGGCGCTCGAGACGGGCGACCTCAACGCGCTCGAGGCGCTCATCGCGCGCCAATGACTGGCCGCCGCGCTACGATTTCGGCCACCAGGCGCCGATGAGCCGGATCGTTCGGCTTGCCTTCGTAGCGATGGAGAATCTCCCAGCCTGGGAAATCATTGTCGAGTTCGCCTGGCCGCAGTCGATGAGCGGTCGGCTCTTCGCCTGGTTCGGCGAGGTGGACGATTGCCAGCAAGATGCCGCCGGGAACCAATCCCTCTCTTGCCGCCTCAAAGAGGTCGCGCTGCAGATAGTAGGCGATGACGATGAGATCCCAGCTTGACGGCTCGATCCGGTATTCACCTATTTCGAGATTCGCCACTCGCGCGTCCACCGGCAGACCGAGCTGGATTGCGCGGCTTCGCAGTATTTCGATTGCGGCGGCGGCTCCGTCAACGGCGGTGACCTGCCAGCCACGCTGGGCAAGCCAGAGCGCATTGCGCCCCGCTCCGCAAGCCAGATCGAGCGCCGTCCCCGGAGGCCATTGCCGTGCGAATTCGGTCAAGAGCGGGCTCGGCCCGGCTTCCAGATCTTCCAACGGCCGCTCCGCCAATCGGTAACGTCTTTCCCAGTCGCGAATATCCACGTTCGTGCGTCGCCAGGTCTCAGGATGGCCGTGCTCAAGCAGCCATGGCGGAGTGCTCCGGCGGGACCGCCGAGCGGCCCGCCTTCTTTGGCGTCGTGTCCGCCATGAACAGGCTGGCTATGAATACCATGATTGCTCCGCCCGCTTCAGCCATTTCCATCGACGGCAGATCGGCGACAGTATGTGTGGGGGGGTATTCCGGCCTCCCTCGAGGCGAAGTACCGGCTTGGTGCTACAATCCGCGCAAATTCTGCCCGGAGGTAACGGATATGCGCGGGCTCTATGTCCTGCTTCTCTCACTGATGACGGCCGCCATCACACCGGCGCGGACACCACACAAACCGGCCACCAAGCTAGCGGCGCAGCCACTCATACTTGAGAAAGCCGACGGCGAGAAGCGCGTGCGCCGCCCGATCGAAGGATCGAAGCCCGCCGCCTCCGTGTTCTTCCTGAAGATTGATCCGAAGAATGGCGGATCCAAACATCTCGTCATGGGCCTGGAACAAATGGCGCCGGGAGGCGTTATTCCCATGCATAAGCACCTTGAGCAAGATGAAATCCTGTTCATTCAGAACGGAACGGCTCATGTCACGCTGGGGAGCCGCGAGCAAGATGTGCACGGTGGCGCAACGGTGTTTATCCCCCAGGGAACGTGGATCTCGGTGAAGAATACCGGCTCGGAATCGATCGGTATGGTTTTCGTGTTCTCAGCTCCGGGATACGAGAACTACATGCGGTGCACGTCGGTGCCTTTCGGCCAGCCAGTCAGGCCGATGACCCTCAAGGAGCGGGACCGCTGTATGGCACCGGGCGAGGTCATGTACAAATGAACCCGGCGCTGGCAGAAGCGGACTTTCGTCCCGCGAATCCCTTGGTCGCGAAGTCTCAATGCTTCTCTCGCGCCCTGCAGACCGATTCACCTCGCAGCGCGCTGCGCTCGACCTGCCAGCCTGCCTGCTGTAATCTCCGGCTCATGAACATCGAATGGGTCCGGCGGTTCTGCCTGTCGCTGCCAAGCGCGACCGAGCAGGTGCAATGGGGAAGCGACTTGGTTTTCAAGGTCGGCGGGAAGCTGTTCGCGGTCATGCCACTGGAGCCGGGCGGCCCGTGGTTGTCGTTCAAGTGCTCGCCCGAGGATTTTGCCGAGCTCATCGAGCGGCCGGAGATCCGGCCCGCTGCCTATCTGGCTCGCGCGCATTGGGTGTCACTGGAAACCGAAAGCGCGCTCTCCCGCGAAGAGGTTGAGAGATTGATTCGTCAATCCCACGGGCTGGTGGCTTCGAGACTGCCGAAGAAGGTGCAAGCAAAGCTCCTGGACGGCGGGAAACAAGCGGCCTGGAAGCATGGGCGAAAAACCGGACAGGGCAGAGATTCTCATTAGAGCCCGTTGCAAAACCCCAGCGGATCGCTCGGCGCGCCGCGGCGGGCTGGCGCGGTGCGAGAAGCCGGTTTTTGATCGAACCATCCGTCAGCAGTGGGGCCGCACCGGCTGCTAACATGTTGATTCCCAAGGGCGATTTGATAAGAGCAAATCGCTCCAGGAATATCAGAATTTCGCTCAAATCCCGTGAAATGAACGACTTGATTTTTTCTGATCGCTCCAAATTAGGGCTTTTCGCGTGAAAAAGGCGAATAAAAGACAATTGAAGGCAACTTCCGCACTCCTGCTGTGCGGGACGAAGGGTGCGGCGCCCCGGTGACGAAACTCCTCAGGAGAGACAGACGCGTTGCGATTTATTTTGCCGGCGTTGGCGGGCCGTAGAAAGCGGCAGTTAAAGTAAGGCAGTGGCTAGGAGGTAGTGGCGAGTGCGTTCTAAGGCGGGCATCCGGGGCGCAGAAAGCGCGCCGGGGCAAGAAGGCGAACGGCTCTACTTTACATTTCAAAGTACTTTATATAGAATGCTCCCGCCGCATGCTCACCGCGGAGGGACGATCGGTCATGTTCGACGGACGGCTCCTGCGGTGGCTCGCCAGAAGCATCGCGGTGCTTGCCACGCTGGGCATCCTGGCCGTCACGGCCCTACTCATTCTGCTGTGGGGAGAGCACAGAAAAGGAATCACGTTGCCGGCGCCCACGGGCCGCTTTGCCGTTGGGAGAGCGGCTTACACGTGGGTGAACAATGCCGAGACGGACGAATTGGCGCCGTCACCAGGAGCGAGGCGAGAGGTAGCGGCGTGGATCTGGTATCCGGCGACGGCGACGACGAGCGCCTCGCCGGCTCAATACCTGCCTGGGCCGTGGCGCCTGGCTCTCACGCAGCACACGGGCGTCTTGATGAGCCATTTCCTTACGCGAGACCTCGCGCTCGTCCGAGTCCATAGCGCGGCCGATCCGGCCGTGTCGCCGGACGAGCACTCCTATCCGGTGGTGATCATGCGGGCTGGTGGCGGAGCCTTGACGACGGACTTCACGACGCTCGCTGAAGATCTGGCGAGTCATGGCTACGTTGTCGTGGGATTCGACGCGCCCTACAGGACGGGCATTTTTGTCTTTCCGGACGAGCGGGTAGTCACAAGACCGTTAGCGAACGATCCCGAGAACCTGTCGCCCGACGGAGCGGATCACCTGATCGAGAGACTCTTGCCCATGTGGGTGAGCGACGTGAAATTCGTGGTGGGCCAATTGCAACAACTCGATGCCGTCGATGCGTCCGGCAGGTTCACCGGCCGACTGGATATGCAACGGCTGGGCATATTCGGGCACTCGTTCGGCGGCGCGCAGGCGCTGCAATTCTGTCATGACGATCCCCGGTGCAAGGCGGGAATCGATCTTGATGGAGCTCCGTACGGCAGCGTCGTTCAGGAGGGTCTCAAACAGCCTTTCTTGTTTCTTCTCAGCGATCATAAGGGCGAGATGTCCGATCCGGCGAGCCGGAAGATCCTCGCGGACATCGAATCCATTTACGACCGCCTTCCGAACGGGCGGCTCTTCGTAACGATTCGCGGGGCGAATCACTTCAGCTTCAGCGACCAGATGCTGCTCAAGAGCCCATTGGTGATCCGTCTGTTGCGTACAGCGGGGTTCGCTCCCCTCGAAGGCCGCCGCGGGCTCGCTATCACCGCCGACTACGTGCACACGTTTTTCGACGTTTATCTGAAAGGCGCGCCGTCCGACCTGCTAACCAGCATTTCCAAGAGGTATCCGGAGGTTGAAGTTGAATTCGAATCCCGGCGAGATCACTCCTCCGCCAATCGCTTCGAAGGCTTTCTTGATTCCACGAATCTCGAGGTAAAGCTCGACACCGACGAATCCCGCTGATCTTTCCCTCATGGAATCTCCCGTCTCGCAAATCCTGTTTCATTCGTTCGCCGACAGACAAGCAGGCAAGGCCACGCGGGAAAACGATAGCGGACGGCGTTCCTCCAGCTTCGCAGGCGGAGGAAAGAGGCTGGCACAGTTGACTCGCTGGCAGTATCGACATTGTTGGCGATATTGTTTCCCGGGTCAAAAATGGTAGCTTCTGGGCGCGGTGTCCTCCCGCTCGTTTGGCAAGGAGTCCGCTCCCGTGATGACTGCTGGCGGAGCTGTTTGCTTCAATCTGTCAAGTTCAGCCTGAACCTTAGCCCACTCCTTCGGCTTTCGCCGGATCGCGTAAGGAGCATTGGGATGCCCAAAAAAATCCAAAAGTTCGGTGCGGAGCGCCGCCGGCATGCCGGCGAAATCCTGTTTTGCCAGCGCGTCGAGCAAGCGCGCCTGCGTTTCGTCGTCCATCCTGTAATCTCCGGGGCCGCTCACTTGGTCGGTGTCCAGGTTGTCGTTGGGCACGTCCAGCTTGCCGGCGCCCACCTGCGCCAGCAGCTCTCGATATTGGTTCAGGGTTGCGTTAAAGCTTGCCTCAAACAGGCGTTGTGTTTCCGGCGTGGGCGCCCGGAATTGCAGCACCTTGAGCGGGCCGATCTTCGGGATAATCCTGATCAGAAACGCGATCAACCTCTCCCCCATCGTCGGCCCCCGATAATCCCTGCCCCAGTTCTTTCGATAGCTCGCCCGCGAAAGATTGTAAATAAACCTCTTCTTGGTCATGCCGGGCTCGTCCTTCATGATTGCGTCCTTTTGGAGGCTCCAGGCAATGCGGGTCGCTTTGGGGATCAGTTGGCTCACGTCGTGGCGGTACGAGCCAAGCACCTGGTCCTCGTCCGGGAGCACGCTCTTGAGTTCCAAGCCGTAAGTTTCCCGAAAGGCTTGCTCCAGCAGAGAGGCCGAAACTCCGAAGCCGATAAAGTCGTGATAGCTGTCGGGAGCGTAACGCGCCTTCGCCACTTGCGATACGTCGAATCCAAACTCCGTCTTGACATGCGCCAGCGGGCTTTCTTCAAAGGTGACCACATCGCCGTATTTCCTCGCCAGCTGGGGATACAGGCGGGGAACGGACCGATTCACGCCGATGCGGTGACCCTGGTTGTCCGCGGCGTAGTGAGAGAGAGCCCCGAGCGCGAACGCGTAGCCGTTCAGATCTTTGGAATCCCGCAATAGCGCCAAAACGAAATCTCCGCTGCGAACGTAGTGGGTCAAGTCGGTGAAGAAGCGATTGCCGTGCGGGTAATAACCCATGTCCTGGATAATGGCGCCGCCATAGGCGTAGCCGTGCGCTTCGTTGAGTTCATCGGGAGTGGCCAGGGGAAAACGTCTCAGGAGAAGCGGTTGGATGCTGGTGATCCAGGCGCTGTCGATGATGGCTTCATGGGAGAGGACGGCGTAAGCCGACGTCTGTACGGGCCAGCCAAAAAATAAGACAGAGGCCGCCAGGAGGGAGCAAACTCGCCCTCGCCTCGCCATGCTTATCCGACTTCGCATCCTTCCCTCGCTGCATTTCGGCCACGCCCGGCCGCCTGAGGTGCGGAGAGTACCACGTCGGCCGGGAATTCATTGAAAGACCGGGCCGCCTATTTTTTTAGGATCGCTCGCGCTCGGTTCCCTGTCAACGCCGGTCCACCATTCTGAAATCGCGTCGAAGAAATCGACGGCACGGCCCCCAGGTTTCCCCGGGAGCTACACCGGGGGGTTACTCGGCGCGCAGCATGGGGGCCGGGTGGATGCGAGGCGCGCCGATCACCGGCGGCAGCGCGGCCAGGAGTGCCGCCGCGGGCTGGCCATCACCGCCGACTGCGTGCACGCGCTTTTCGACGTTTATCTGAAGGGCGCGCCGTGCGGCCTGCTGCCGGGCCTTTCCGAGAGATATCCGGAGGTTCATCCCGGGAATCATCCTGTTGGCTCTCCTCGCCCAAAAAATGCATTCAAAAAGGAAACCGCTTTCATCCCCTTGCGTGAAGGCGAAGCGCTTCTCGAGTCCACGACCGGCGGCGCCTCACCGCTCGAGCAGCAGAACGTTGTGCCCTTCAGGATCGTGAAGCACCGCCCAGCGAGGCCCGGATTGAACGATAGAGTGCTTTCCAACGGCGACGATCGCCGCCGCCAAGTCGGCGACTTCGAAAAACAGCGCTGCCTTGTCCGGCGAAGGATAGGATTCGACGCCTTTCCGCTCGAGGCAGAGGAAACCGGAATCGCCATCGAATTTCGCGTGGTGACCGGGCTCCTCTTCCGAGACTTTGAGTCCGAGAGTTTCGGTGTAAAAACTTTTCGCCCGTTCGAGATCATCGAAATAAAGCTCTACGCCGACGTATCGCGCGGAAATGGCGGTCATGGAGTTTCCCCTTTTCGAAAGCCTACTTCTTCAATCGGTAACAATGCAAGCAACCGAAACTGCCGATAGCAGCGGCTGGAATGTCCCGATGCGAGGGCAGAACCACGGGCGGAATCGCAGTCTTCGAGAACAGGCTAATGACGCCCGGACCTGGTCCAGAGCGGCCGGATGACGGCGGCGCATCGTTCGAGGAGTTTCTGCGCTTCCAGCGTAAAGGCGTCGCGATGCTCGCTTTCGATATCGATCGTGCCGGCGACTGAGCCTCTTGAGTCGAGGACGGGCACGATGATTTCCGATCGCGTATCTCCCAACGCATTCAGATAATCCGGGTCGCTGGCCACGTCGCCAACGTTCACCGCAGCGCGGGTACGGATGGCCCTCCCCGTCAAGCCCTTGTCGGCGGGAAACACCGGATGGGCCGGCGGCGACGGGCCGTCCCAAACCATATTGGAGACTACCCCGCGGACGTGGTCCACGTCGTAGAGGCCAACCCACCGATAACCGCCGCCTTGGCGCAGCGCATTCGCGGCTTTCCGGAGCTTTTCGGTCCGCGTTCCCGGCCCCGAAACGCAAGCTGCCAGGCCCAGAAGCAGCGATTCGACGTCACCCGGGTGATTCGGGCGGTTCTGACTTTTGCGGTGATTGAAGGAATCATCCATGCGAAGCCTGACCCTCCCCGGCCCGTAGCAGTATCCGATAGGCTGGTTGCAAGCGATACCAGCAAATCGTCTGCATGCTGCCTCCCCGGCCGGGGCCGCTGCTGGAACGAAAGAATGGGAACTTGGCCAGACCCCTTCCGTAAGATAAGTTGCGGGCATCGCGAGGGCCTCGCCCGGAGTGGGCGCTTGATGGACGGTCTGGTTCAACATGTGAGGCTTGCTGCCCGTCAGTTAAGGCGCAATCCCGGCTCTACCGTTACGGTAGTCCTCACCCGGGCGCTTTCCATAGGGGCAAACACAGCCATCTTTTCGATGGTGAACGCGCTGCTATTGAAAGGCCTTCCCTACGCGCATCCGGAACCCATGGGGACGATCTACGCCCGGACGACAGGGCCGGATTCCTCCGATCTGCGAAGAAGCATTGCAGCGAGATCACCGTGGACGCGTCCAAGGCGATTATCAGGGCAAAATATTACAAGCGTAATGGCCCCGCCCAAGGCCCGAAGGGTAACGGTGCCGGCAGACCACCGCCTCTTCAGCCGCCCGCCCCGCTCTGCTACAATTCCGATGCAAACTTTCTGCGCCGTCTCACTTTGTGCCGCCGGCCGTACGCAAGGGAACCCATGTTCTACACGAAGCTCCAAAGCCCGGTCGGCCCGCTGCTCCTGGCGGCAACCGAGCGAGGCATCTGCCGCCTCAGCTTTATGGCCGGCAGGCATTCGGTGGCGCCGGTGCCGGGTTGGAAGCGAGCCAGAGCGCCTTTTGCCAGAGCCATTCGCCAGCTTGAATCCTATTTCGCCGGCCGGCTGCGCGAATTCGACTTGCCACTCGATTTGGAAGGCACCCCGTTCCAGCTCCGCGTCTGGCAACGCCTTCCCGGAATCCCCTACGGCGAGACGATTTCCTACGGCGAACTCGCCCGCGAAATCGGCCGGCCCGGAGCTGCGCGCGCTGTCGGCCTGGCCAACGGCTCGAATCCCGTTGCCATCATCCTTCCTTGTCACCGGGTCGTCGGCTCGAACGGCGCCCTCACCGGCTACGGCGGCGGCCTCCTCATCAAGCACAAATTGCTCGCGCTCGAAGGCCGCCAGTTGCGCCTGTTCTGAGTCGTCCGAAGCATCCCCCCGGCGCCGCGCCCGCGTCCCTGTCGACCGCCGCTCGGGCGGCAGCCCGTTCAGCAGGCGGATGGCATGCTTTCGGTGGTCGTTGGTGTTGGCGCAGAACTCGCTCAAAATTGCCGCCTTGGCCCTTCGTGACGCCGCGCGGTAGCGCCCATAGATCGCCCACAGATACCCCCATCGCCCTCGATTGCCCAACCTGGTGCCCTCCCTTTCGCATTTGGGTTGGGGAACATCCTAAATGGCGCGACGTTGGCCCCTTCGGTAACATTTTGCACGGCGCGATAGGCTCTCTTGACAACTTAGTTACTTTCGTGTATCGAAGCGTCAATCTTTGATCGTCCAGCGGGGAGGTGCCATGCCCGACTTGACCGCTCTCGATGTGGCCATCGGCTTGACGTTCGTGTATCTGACCCTGTCGCTGCTCTGCACCGGAATCAACGAATGGTGGTCACGCAAGCGGCGTCTCCGGAGCCAGTTTCTGAGGGAAGGGATCCACCGGCTGCTGGCAGCCTGGCCGCAGGGTAACGCGGTGACGCAGGCGTTCTACAGCAACCCCCTCATTCGCGGACTCAGCCGCGAAGATGACCATCCCTCTTATCTTTCCTCGCGAGTATTCGCGCTGGCGCTGGTGGATGCCGCAAAGCGGATCGCCTCCCCCGACGCGCCTCCGGCAACCATCCGTCAAGCCATCGACCAAATGCCCACCGGCGATTTGAAGCAGGAGCTTCAGTCGCTGGCGAGTACGGCGAAGAGCGATGATGAGGAAGCGCTTCAGAAAATCGAGGCATGGTTCGACGATGGGATGGACCGAGTCTCGGGCTGGTACAAGCGGCGTATGCAGGTGGTGACCCTGGTGGTGGCGTCGGCTGTGACCATCGTAGCCAACGCCGACACTCTCGCGATCATTCACCGTCTATGGGTCAACCCCGCGATGAGGGCCGCGGTGGTAGCTCATGCGGAAGCTCGGGCAAAACAACCACCGCCGCTTCAACTCGGCTACACCGGACAATCGGCGGTGCCGACCCAGCCGGTGGCGACGCCTTCGTCAGCCGAACCCATCGTGTCGCCCGATGAACGGGATGCCCTCGCCCAACTGCTGAGTTGGTCGGATGATTTCCGCGTGTTCCACCGCATGGTGGCCCAGCGGCGAGCAGAGGCCGGCTTCCATGCCGGGGGCGCAGGGGACCCTGGCCAGCAGGTGCGCGCCTGCCTGCAGGCGCAGGACACAGTGCGCTCGATGCTTTGCACCGGGTATAGCCCCACGCCGATTCCCGACTGCGAAGCGGCCCGCAAGATACTCGCCGACCAGCGATGCGCGGTAGCGGCGCGGAAGGTGGATGAAGCGGCGACGGACGGATCGTTTCCCGGACTGAGGTTCTTTGGCGCGCCGATGGCCCTGGGGGAATGGCTGTGGTGGCTCGTGCCCTCGCGAATCATCGGTTGGCTGCTCACCATCTTCGCCATTTCGCTGGGCGCGCCATTCTGGTTTGGGGCATTGCAGAAGCTGGTCAACATCCGGTCCTCGGGAGTGTCGCCGTCGGAGAAGCAGGGCGGGGCGCAGCCCGGAGGCTCTGCCTCGGGAGGATCGGCAGGATGAGGCTGCCATCCAATCTCCGACTCTTCTTTGGCTGCCTGGTGCTGGCGGCCGGCACGCGATGCGCCGCGGCTCAATCGACGCTCGTCTTGAGGAATACGTTCATCGAGCACTACAAGAACCGCGCGACGATCAGCGTCTCTTATCTGGTCGACCACGCGCACAAGAAGCCAAACGCCATCAAAAGCGACGGCCAGGACGGCGACCTGCACTTCGCCGGGCGGACCCAGGATGTAGGTCTGCCGATGGTGGCTGAAATTGTGAATGCAGCGGCAGCCACGCAGCAACCTGCCGTCGACTCGGTGCACCAGGCCGAGGGGACCACCAACTCCGTGTCGCTTGCCGGCGCTTGGCGGATATGGTTCGAGCACCCGCCGGGCGGCGGTGGCCAGCAGGTGCAGGGCGATCCGGTGCCGGTTCCCGGCAACACGAACCCCGACCACGTTTTCGAAATGCACCCTGTCCTTCAGGTGGCCGGCAACGCCGTCTCCCAGGCTTTCGTGCCCATTCCCGGCTTCACCGGCTACGATGCCCAGACGGCATTCGGCGACTACGAACATCTCCAGGCCACCATTCAAGCGAACGATTCGGCAACCCAAATCACCTCGCAAAAAGCCGGACATAACTATGCCGACTTTGCGATCGAACTGGCCGGCCCGCCGACGGCGGTGGATGACGGCTACTTCGTGCTGGCAACAGTGAAGGACCTGGAAGGCAACACTGTGGTGAGCGATCCGCGACGGATGGTATTCGTCGGGGGAACGGCCCCGGCCGAGGCGGTGAAAGGCCTGAATGCGGGCGACCAGCTTCATGTCCTGGCGATACCGCGGGTGAATCTGGAACGGGTGTCCTTCGCGATGCAATCGAGCGGCGGAGCGCCGGTGACGATTCCCTTGCCCTATGAAATGATCATCGTCGGCGTGTTTCCGGGACTGAGCTCGTCCGGAACGACCGCGACAACCGGCGCACGGGACGCAACGAATCCGTGCCCGTGTGCGGTGGGCTCTCTCTACTAGCAGCGATCACTGCAGGGAATGAGGCCTCCCCCTCGGTGGATTGCCCTGGTAACTTCCATCTCTTCCACCTGAATACTGTCCAGCAAAATGCGGACGTTTCCCGCGCCTTCCCAGAGCAGGCGAAGTGAGTACTCCGCTCTATTCGCGGAAAGGGAGATGTGAAATGGATCGGCCTGCTGCTTTGGGAGGGCGGGTTTCGTGGTTCACTGATCAACCGATGATTCCCACCGCTACGCTTCGCGCGGCATGGCGCCCGCGAGCAGAAGAACGGCGCCGCAATACAGCAGTGTATCCCCCAGGTAATTGATGCCGATGAGGCTGGCGCGTTCCACTACTCCGATCGGCACGTAGACGACCAACTCCACGAAGAGCACGGTCAACCCCACCCACGTCGCTGCCGCGCGCGTTTTCTTGCCAAGGAGCAGCAGAGTACCCGCGACTGCATAGACCACGGCCGCCAGGTAGGTCCAAATGGCGTGTCCGTAGACCCACTCGGGAGTCACCAGTTTCAGCGGAATGCCGGGAACGTGATCGCCGTGCAGGAATTGCTCGAAACTGTAAAACAGCACCGGAATGGCAACGAAGTATCGCGCAATCGTCGCAAGGATGTGCGTGCCGCGCTCGCGCCACCGCCCGGTGAGGCTGGCTGCCAGCGCCAGGGCGCCGCCGCTGAAAGATAATTCCCGCAGCGCGAGCGTCAGCGCAAACCGATCTCGCGGATGGTGTGCCCACCCCGGGGCGTCCATCAGCACCACGAAAAGGAAAAACGTCAAGGCGAGCAAACTCGCCGCGAGACGCGCCTGAATCCTCGTCACCAGGCTCAGCGCTGCGGCGATGAAGCAAGCGCCTACCAAGTACGCCCAAAACCGATGCCACGGAATCCACGCCGGCACGATCGACGCGATCGCCTCGGTCACCGTGAAATGTTGGGTGCCGAAGGCGGCGATTGGCGCCGCGTAGAAAAGCGGCCCGAACAAGATCAGCTTGTCGAATCCTCGCGCCTTTTGCCAATCGCCGCGAAGCAGAATCGAGGCCAGCCCGATGGCGAGAACCGCTCCACCGACGGAATACGACCAAATCACCTGGCTGGGAATGGCGAGGAGAGCCACGCCTACCGATGAATTCATCACGTTGACGCTCACCCCGATTCCTTTCCGCTCCGTCGCCCGCTCGCCCGATAGCATCTCCGCGGGAGATGCGCTCAAATACCACAAAGGGAGGAGTGGCCGCAACAGTTCGCCGTGTGCGCCAGCCGTTTGGGAAGTTCGGGGGTGCGGTCGCGACGCGAGTTGGACACGGGGGGTTTGGACCCGCCGAGGGACCGGTGGCGGACGGGCGCCTGGTTTCTGGCGACGGAATCCCTGCGGGCGGGCGCCCGGGCCGGGAAGCGAGGCTGCTTTTGCGTTCGCTTTCGCGCCGCATCGCAGCGAAGCGCGAACTCCGCAGCCGGGCGTTGCAGGTTGTGATTTGTTTTGAATACACTCGGACGTTGGGGGTTCGCGCGGAAGGAGCGGGCGGAAGGATTCGCGTGACGGCTTCAACGGTACTTGTGGCTACATGGCGCGACGGGCTGTTCGTCGTCTCCGCCGGGTCGCGCGACCAGGAACTCGCCAATCGCCCGGTGAGAGCGCTCGCCCCTGACGGGCATGGCGGCGCGCTCGCTATCGTCGACCGACGCTCGCTTTACCGCCGCGCGCCCGACGGCGTATGGAGCACGATCGCTACCGCGGAGTGCGATCTCGCTTGTTGTGTGACGGTCGGCGACGTTGTCTACGCCGGGACCGACGATGCGCACGTCTTGCGCGTCAGCGCGGGCGGAGAGATCGAGCAACTCCGCGGCTTCGACGGGGTCGCCGGACGCGATCAGTGGTACGCAGGCAGTGCGATGATAAACGGCAAGCGCGTCGGACCGCCGCTCGGGATCCGCTCCCTAACCGCAACTTCGGATGGGGCGGTGCTCCTCGCCAATGTCCATGTCGGCGGTATCCCGCGATCGGTGGACGGTGGCGTTACCTGGCAGCCCACGATCGACATCGCGAGCGACGTCCATGAGGTTCGCGCGCACCCGAACCGCGCCGGCGCGGTGGTGGCCGCCGCCGCAGTCGGGCTTTGCACCAGCAGCGACGGTGGGGCGACATGGATGGTGGAACACGCGGGCCTTCATGCCCCGTATTGCTCCGCGGTCGAGTTCGCGGGCGACGACGTACTCGTGGCCGCAGCGGTGGGCCCCTTTGCCCCGGAGGGCGCGATCTATCGTCGGGGGGTGGATGAACGTTGTCCACTGGTTAAGGTCGCCGGCGGCCTGCCCGCCTGGCTCGACGGGAAAGCCGACACTGGTTGCATCGCCGCCCATGGCTCGGCAGTCGCGCTCGCCGACAGGGGAGGCAACCTCTACGTATCAACCGACACCGGTCGCACCTGGTCGCGTCGGGCTGGCGGCATTCCAACGCCGAGCAGCATCCTCATCGTCTGAGGACGGGTGCGGGATTCATAGTACTCGGAAACAAGCCTGATAGCGCTCCTTTGCAGCTACTCGATAGCTAGGCGTCCGATTTCCCGCGATTCTTGCGCATCGAATCGCCCGGCATCTCGATGCGGTAGGCGTTGTGCACGAGCCGATCGAGGATGCCGTCGGCCAGCGTGGGATCGCCAGTCTGTTTGCGTCACCGCGAGACCGGCAGTTGGGAGGTTGGAATCGCAGAGCGCACCTGGCAGCGATCTTCGCCGATCCCGCGAAGTTGCACCCCATTGCACCCCAAGTGAGTTGCGATCAGATTCAGCGTAAGGAGCTGAAATTAAAGAGGAAGAATGGCTCCCCGGACTAGATTCCCCGACGAAGGACAACGGGGTAAACTCCGCAGCAATTCGCCGCGGCGGATTAACAGCCATGAAGGAGAGTCCGTCGGATCCAGTCGCGCCCCCTGCCTGTTTTGAGTTCGCTTTCACGGCGCATGGGGGTGGAGCGCGTCGGCAGGCGCTCGGAGGGAAGCAACTTCCAGGGTTCCTTGTGCCGTTTCGTGTGCCGCGTTAGGCGGGACGTGAGGTCGTTGTGCTGGGCGAGGCGGCGGGGCAAGTCACTGCTCTGGCCGACGTAGGTCTTGCCCTCCGGGTTGACCAGAATATAGACGAAGAAGGCCGTCGGAAAGTGGCTCCCCGGGCTAGATTCGAACTAGCAACCCTTCGGTTAACAGCCGAATGCTCTACCGTTGAGCTACCGGGGAACGGGAGGAGCTGGAAACGAGCAACGAGGGGAGTCTAAACAACACCATTCAGGCTGTCAATCGAGGCACCCCGCGGGGGTCGGTTGGGGCATGACGCGGGGTGCCGCGCTGAAGGCCGCGGCGCTACGCTTGAACCTTTGAACCTTGAAACCAGCCTGAAACCGGTGCCACGGCCGGCGGCGAGGGAGGGGGCTACTGGACCAAGCGGTAGGTGGATTCGCTCTCTACCAGCGAATCGAAAATGGCGAGCACATGCCGGCGGTATTCCAGGACGCGGTGCAGGAGCGCCCGTTGCTCGGGGCGCATCTCGGCATCACGAATCCATTTCTGGATGACGGCTTCCGGCACTTCGATGTCGCGCCGCAACTGGGCAATCGAATGCCCTCGCAGGAACAGCCCATAGAAGAAGGCCGCCTCCCGCTGCGGGAATTCGTAGTCCCGCTCCTCCCCGATGCTGGCCGCGGTGGTCGCCATCAAAAAGTAGAGAGTGTACCGCTTCCCGCCAACAGGTCAAGTGGCGACGCGCTTGCGCTTAACGGTCACAACCGAAAAGGCTTAGGGTCCGAACGGTGCATTTTCCCCCTCGCGATCGCCAAAGCCGGGGCCTTCCCCAAGGCTGTTTCGGCCCACGGCCGGGCTGCTATACTGAGTCGGTTTCAGCCTCATCGCTTGCCGGCTCCCATGTCGCAACGCGTCATCGTCGTTCACTATCACGAACTGTGGCTCAAGGGCCGCAACCGCGGTTTTTTCCTCAACCGGCTGCTCGATGCCATTCGCCGGACCCTGGAGGGCGTGGCGGTCGAGCGCATCGACCGGCCCGGCGATCGGGTGCTAATCTGGTTTGGCGACGGCGCCGATATCGACGAGGCCATCCGGCGGCTCGGGCGGGTATCCGGCATTGCCCATCTGGCGGCGGCCCGCCCAGTCGAGCGTGACATGGACGCCATCTGCCACGCCGCATGGCAGGAGCTCGAGAGCCTTTCCTTCGGCACCTTCGCCGTCCGCGCGAAACGGAGCGACAAATCTTTTCCGTTTCACAGCTCGGAGATCGAGCGCCAAGTGGGCGCTCACCTACTCGAGCGGCTGCGCGCCGCGGGCCGGGACGCGCGGGTAAATCTGAACGAGCCCGAACTGACCTGTCGCATCGAAATCACTCCGGGTCCGGCGCTGGTGTATGCGCGAAAGGTCCCCGGACCCGGCGGTTTGCCGCCGGGAACCGCAGGGAAGCTGGTATGCCTGCTTTCCGGCGGATTCGATTCGGCGGTAGCCGCCTACAAGATGATGAAGCGCGGCGGGCGGCTGATCTTCGCCCATTTCTACGGCAGCGGGGCGCGGCCCGGCGAGTCGTCGGTGCACGTCGCCCGCGAGTTGGTGCGCCAACTCACCCCCTACCAGCTCACCGCCCGCCTTTACCTGGTCCCTTTCGAACCGATCCAGCGGGAAATCGTTCGTTTCGCTCCCGAGCAGTTCCGCGTCCTGCTCTACCGGCGAATGATGCTTCGCATTGGCGCCGGCATCGCCGCGCGCACCCGCGCGCTCGCTCTGGTGACCGGAGACAGCCTGGGCCAGGTGGCCTCGCAAACGCTCGAAAACATGATCGCCGTGGACAACGCCGTTGGCCAGGTGGTTTTTCGGCCGCTGGTGGGCGACGACAAGCAGGAAATCCTCGCTCTCGCTCGCCGAATCGGCACCTACGATATTTCCGCCGAGCCGTTCCACGATTGCTGCCCGGTTTTCCTTCCGCGCAGCCCCGCGCTCCGCGCCACCGCAGCCGAGCTGGACGGCGCCGAAGCCCAATTCGACATCCCCGCGCTGGTTCGCCGCGGGCTCGAAACCGCCTCGCTCGAGCGTTATCGCCTGGTCGCCGGCCGCGTCATGCTCGCGCATGCGGCGAACCTCTCCGGCGCGGCACTCCCCGACCCCACCCATCCGCGGGAAATCCCGGCCATTCACCAGCCCTGATCGCCCGTGGACGACGGACTGCTCCGGTTTCGCGATCGCAAATACCTGAATCTGGAAAGCTATCGACGCAACGGCCAGCCGGTGCGCACACCCCTATGGTTCGTCGAGTGTGGCGGCCGTTTATACGTGCGTACTCCCGACGACGCCGGCAAGCTCAAACGCATCCGGCGCAATCCCGGCGTGCGCATCGTGGTCTGCGATTTTGACGGTCATCCCCGAGGCGACTGGATCGACGCCACCGCGCGAATCGCCGGAGGCGCCGAGGCCGAGGAAGCCAATCGATTGCTGGCGCGAAAATACGGCGTGCTGAAGCGCCTGGTGGACCTCGGCACGTGGCTCCGCCGCCGCGACCACGCGGTCATCGCGCTCGAAGTGTGAATCGCACGAGCTTCGCGGCGATATTCTGTTACAAGCGCACAGGCTGAAGGTCGCCGCGGCGACCCACGCGGGAGTTAGTTGCGGCTGCGCCGCGACGATTTGTTTCCGGTCGGGGGCCTCAGCGGCTAAAGCCGCGTCCATTTCCCGATGCATACGGCACGGCTGAAGCCGGGCCCTTCCCAGTGAGCCAGATTCCGCGTTTATGAGTTGGCTTCTACTATACGAGGCCGGCCCCTCAGGCGGCGCGCGTCCACGCTCCCGAAGAGGGGTGCTACAATTTGCCCTTCCTTCGGAGGCTGGCCATGCGCGGACTCATGATGGACGGCCCGCTGACCCTGGTTTCCATCTGCGAGCGCGCCCGCCGCTATTTTCCCCAAGTAGAGGTCGTGAGCCGGCGCGCCGACGGAACCCTCGCTCGCACCACGTATTCCACCCTGTGCCGGCGCGCGCGCCAATTGGCGGGCGCGCTCGAGCGGGAAGGGCTCGCCCGCGGCGATCGCGTCGCCACGTTGCAGTGGAACCACGCGGCGCACCTGGAAGCGTATTTCGGCGTGCCGCTGGCGGGCGGCGTGGTCCATCCTTTGAATCTGCGGCTTCATCCTGACGAGCTCGCTTACATCGTCAACCACGCCGGCGACCGTTTCCTCCTGGTGGACGACGTGCTGCTGCCGGTCTTCGAGCGCTTCCGGCAGCTGACCCGATTCGAGCGATTCTGGGTGGTTCCGTGCTCCGGGGCAGCGGCTGGGCCGGATGAGGAGAGTTACGACGCGCTGGTCGCCTCGGCCAGCGACGATTTCCACTATCCCGATTTCGACGAAAACGACGCTGCGGCGATGTTTTACACTTCCGGCACCACCGGCCGGCCCAAGGGCGTCGTCTATTCCCATCGCTCGCTGGTACTTCATGCGCTCGCCCTGGGCCACGCCGACAGCTTCGCGATTTCGCATCGTGACACGGCCCTGCTGGTTGCTCCGATGTTTCACGCCAACGGATGGGGCATGCCCCATGCCTGCGCATTGGCCGGGGCCAAATTGGTATTGCTCGGGACCGGCGCGAGTCCAGAGGACCTGCTCGACCTGATGATGAACGAGGGCGTGACGCTCGCTTGCGGGGTGCCCACGATCTGGCTGGGCTTGCTCGACGCGCTGCGGAGACAGCCGGACCGGTGGAAGTTTCCCCATTCGATTCGCTTGCCCGTCGGCGGGGCCGCTCCGCCGGAAAGCTTGATTCGCGAAATCGATCGGTACGGTTTGCGGATCCGGCATGCCTGGGGCATGACGGAAACTTCACCCCTCGGCACGATCTGCCATCTGAAAACCCACATGCTGGACTGGCCCGAGGACCGCCAGTACCGCGTACGCGCGCTGCAGGGCTACGCCGTTCCGCTGGTGGAATTGCGGCTGATGCGGCCCGAAGGCGAGGTTGCCTGGGACGGCGTCACGCCCGGCGAACTCGAAGTGCGCGGCCCCTGGATCGCTTCCAGCTATTACCACGCGCCCGAAGAAAACGACCGCTGGTCTGCCGACGGCTGGTTTCGCACCGGCGACGTCGCCACCATTGATTCCGAGGGGTTTGTAAAAATCGTCGATCGCTCGAAAGACCTGATCAAGTCCGGCGGGGAATGGATCAGTTCGGTCGACCTCGAAAATGCCCTGATGGCCCACCCGGCGGTCCGCGAAGCCGCCGTGGTTGCCGTTCCCCATCCGAAATGGCAGGAGCGGCCGCTGGCAGTGGTTGTGCTCCGTCCTGGCGCGAGCGTCGAGTGCCAGGACCTTCAGGAATTCCTTGCCGCCCGCTTCGCCAGGTGGCAGCTACCGGATGCCTTCGTTTTCGCCGGAGAGATTCCGCGCACTTCGGTGGGCAAATTCCTGAAGTCGCAGTTGCGGGAGCGGTACAGCGGCGTGCTGGTCAAACCTGGTCCGGGAGAGAAGAAGTAGCCGACCGCCGCCGGGAAAGGCCTCAGACGGCAGGCGCCTTCAGGTGCGGTAGCTCGCGTTAATGCGAACGTATTCCTCGGTGAAATCGCAGGTCAACATGCGCGCGCGGCCGGAGCCGGCGCCCAAATCGATGGCCAAATCGACTCTCTTTTCGAGCATCCGCCGGTGCACGCTGGTTTCCTTGAACGGCACCGGCGCGCCCCGCCGGCAAACTAACCGACCCGCCAGCCAAACCGCCGCCCGGCTCTGGTCGAATTCGACGCCGGCGCGGCCTGCGGCCGCCAGAATCCTGCCCCAGTTCGGGTCGGCGCCGGCCAACGCCGTTTTCACCAGTGGCGAAGTGGCGATGGTTTCAGCGACACGGCGCGCGGCGGCGTCGCTGGGCGCTCCGCGGACCTCGAGCTCGATGACGTGCTCGGCCCCTTCGCCGTCGGCGACGATGGCGAGCGCCAGTTCGCCGCAAACTTTCTCAAGGGCTGCGGCAAACCGCCGTTCGTCGGCGCTGCCACTCTTCAGGGGCCTCGCCCGTGCGGCTCCGCTGGCAAGCAGCAGGACGGTGTCGTTTGTAGACGTGTCGCCGTCCACCGAAATCGAGTTGAAGGTCCGCGCCACCGCGCGCGCCAGCGCCCGCGCCAGCAATGTCGGCCGAGCAGCAACGTCGGTGAGAACGAAGGCCAGCATCGTCGCCAACTGCGGATGAATCATTCCCGCGCCCTTGGCGCAACCGAGCAGGCGCACGGTTCGGCCGGCGATTTGGCAGGTGGCCCGCGCCTGTTTCCGCCGGGTATCGGTGGTCATGATCGCCTGGGCGAATCCGTTGAAAGTTTCCGTCTCCGCCTCGCGGCTGCGTACCATCGCCGGCAGCGCGCCGACGATGGGTTCCGCCGGGAGCGCCATTCCGATGACCCCGGTCGAGCAAACCAGGATTTCCTCCGGCCGGCATCCGAGTTCCCGTGCCAGGGCGGCGGCGGTTTTTCGAGCCGTCGCCAGCCCCGCGGCGCCAGTCGCGCAGTTGGCGTTGCCGGAATTCACCACCACTGCCCGGGCGCGGCCCTTCGTCGCCGCCAGGTGGCGGCGGGAGACGATCACCGGAGCCGCTTGCACCCGGTTCCGGGTAAACATCCCCGCTGCCGCCGCCGGCCGTTCGGCGACGATCAGCCCCAGATCGAGCCTTCGCTTGCGGATGCCGCAGTGCGCTGCCGCGAACGAAAAACCACGGGGTATCTGGGAGGATCCTTTCGGCGCGCTCATGGCCTAACGCGTCTCCTCCGCCCGCTCGTGCTCCCGCAGCCACGCCCGGCAATTCTCGAGCGCGGCCCGCACCGCTTGCGGCGCGGTGCCGCCGGGAACGGCGCGGCGCTCGAGCGCCGCTTCGAGGGTTACCGCCCGCCGCCAATCCGGCGCGAACGCCGGGGAGAACTTCCTCACGGCGTCGAGCGGGAGCTCGGTCCACGGACGTCCGGTTCGTTCACCTTCCCGAACCAGCGCGCCAACGATTTCGTGGGCTTGGCGGAACGGCACGCCCCGCTTCACCAGATAATCAGCCGCCTCGGTGGCCAGCAGCGCCGGATCCGCCGCCGCCAGCCGCATCCGCTCCTCGTTCACCCCGGTTGCCGCCACCGCGCCTGCCGCGACTTCCGCAGCGGCGAGCATCTGGTCGTGAGCGTCGAAGACCGGCTCCTTGTCTTCCTGCAAATCGCGCATGTAGCCTGCGGGCAATCCCTTCGTAGTTGCCAGCAGCGCCACCAGCGCTCCGATCACGCGGCCCGTCTTTCCGCGAATCAGCTCCCAGGCGTCCGGATTCTTCTTCTGGGGCATCATGCTGCTGCCGGTGGAATAGGCGTCGGAGAGCAGCAGATAGCCGAATTCGCTCGAAGCCATCAAAATGAAATCTTCGGCCAGCCGCGAGAGGTGCAGCGCCAGCGCCGCTAGCGCAAACAGGTATTCGAGCGCGAAATCGCGGTCACCGACCGCATCGATGCTGTTGGCGGTCATCCGGGCGAAACCCAGCTCGCGCGCCAGCTTCTCCCGATCGATGGGGAACGTGCACCCGGCGAATGCGCCCGCGCCGAGGGGGCAGACGTCCGCCCGGCGCGCCGCCGCGGCCAGGCGCTCGGCGTCCCGCTGGAACGCCTCCGCGTGAGCGAGCAGGAAGTGGGAAAACAAAATGGGCTGGGCGTGCTGCAGGTGGGTCTGGCCCGCCATCGGCAGGCCCAAGTGGCGTTCCGCCTGGTTGCTCAGGGCTGCTACCAGGCGCACCACAGCGCGGCGGGTTGCCGCCGCCGCGTCCTTCACAAACAGCCGGAAATCGGCGACGATCAACTCGCTGCGGCTGCGACCGGTATGCAGCTTCGCGCCGAGCGGGCCCAACTGCTCGATCAGCACCGCCTCGACGAAGCCGTGCACGTCTTCCGCGGAGACGCCATCGAGCCAGCCGGGATCGGCTTCGGCGCGGCGGCCGATGTCGTCGAGAGCCTCGCGCAGCCGCTCGGCCTCCGCCGCGGTCAGCACGTCGGCGTCCGCCAGCGCCCGCGTCCAGGCGCGATCGACCGCCAGCTCGTACGGCAGCAGCCGGCGATCGAATCCGAACGAGCAATCGAAGCGGGCGAACGTCTTGTCCGGGGCGTCCCGGAATCGGCCGCCCCACAACCGGCCTTTTTCCGCGCTCAACGATCGGCTCCGTGCCGGGGAATCATCGAGAGCGCCAGCAGATTGATGAATCCGGCGGCGTCTTTGGGGTTGTAACCCTCCATCCGGAAACTGGCCAGGGCGGTGTGATAGAGGGAATAGGGCGATTTCCGGGCGACGACGACGACGTTACCCTTGTAAAGCCTCAGCCGCACCGTGCCGGTGACCATTCGCTGCGCCTGGCTGAAGAACGCGTCCAGCGATTCGCGCAGCGGCGTGAACCACATGCCGTAATAGACCAGCTCGGCGTAACGCACCGCCAATTGCTGGCTGAGATGGGCGGTTTCGCGGTCCAGGCAGATCGATTCCAGCTCGCGATGCGCGGTCACCAGCAGCGTTCCGCCCGGTGTCTCGTACGCTCCACGCGATTTCATTCCCACCAGGCGGTTTTCGACGATATCCGTCCTGCCCACGCCGTGCGCCGCCGCCAACTCGTTCAACCGCTCCACCAGTTCCACCGGTTCCAGCACCGAGCCATCCACCGACACCGGCACGCCGCATTCGAATCCGATCTCCACCTCGGCGGGCCGGGCCGGGGCTTTCTCCGGCGCCGTGACCCACTGCCACATGGATTCTTCGGGAGCGTTGGCGGGATCTTCGAGCACGCCGCCCTCGTGGCTCAAATGCCAGAGGTTGCGATCGCGGCTGTAGAGCTGCTTGGTAGTTTGCTCGATGGGAATGCGGTGAGCGTGGGCGTATTCGATCGCCTGTTCCCGGGAATTGATCGTCCATTCCCGCCACGGCGCGATAATCGTCAGCTCCGGAGCCAGCGCCTTGTAGGTGAGTTCGAACCGCACCTGGTCGTTTCCCTTGCCGGTGCATCCGTGGGCGACGGCATCCGCGCCCACCCGCCGCGCCACTTCCACCTGATGCTTGGCGAGCACCGGCCGCGCCATCGACGTTCCCAGCAGGTACTTGTATTCGTAGACCGCGCCCGAACGCAGCGTGGGCCAGATGTATTCACGCACGAATTCCGATTTCAGGTCCTCGACGTGGCACTGGCTGGCTCCGGTGGCCAGCGCCTTCGTGCGGACCGCCGCGAGGTCGTCGCCTTGACCGACGTCGCCCACCATCGCCACGACGTCGCAGTGATAGTTTTCCCGCAGCCAGGAAATGATGATGGAGGTGTCCAGCCCTCCGGAATAGGCCAAGACGACTTTTTGGGGCAAGGTGAGTCTCCTTGGTATGGCGACTTAGTCGGCGAGGGATGCCAGTACAGCCTTGCCAACGTGCAGCCGGTTTTCCGCCTGTTCGTAGATGAGCGATTGCGGAGAATCGATCACGTCCTCGGTGACTTCCAGCCCGCGGTGCGCCGGAAGACAGTGGAGGAAAACTGCGCCGCGCGCGGCCTGTTCGAACAAACGCCGATTCACCTGGAAGTGGGCGAAAATCTTCGCTCGCGCCTGCGCTTCGTGTTCCTGGCCCATGCTCGCCCAGACGTCGGTGTAGACGGCCCGGGCGCCCGCCACCGCCGCCTCGGGCGTGGTGAACGTCTCGATGCTCGCTCCGGTGAGCTCAGCGAGCCGGCGCGCGCCCTGCATCACATCCGCGTGGGGCTGGAAGGCCGCGGGGCAGGCCACCCGAATGGCCAGGCCGGTCTGCGCCGCCGCCACCAGCAGCGAATGGCACACGTTGTTACCGTCGCCGACGTAGGCGAGAGTGAGGCCGCGCAGCCCGCCAAACCGTTCCTCCAAAGTGAAAATGTCGGTGAGCGCCTGACAAGGATGAAACCGGTCGGAGAGGGCGTTGATGACCGGAACCGACGCGTTTCGCGACAGTTCCTCCACGGTTTCCTGGGCGAAAGTCCTCACCGCGATCGCATCGACCCAGCGCTCCAGGTTACGCGCCACGTCGCGCACCGGCTCCCGCTCGCCCATGCGCGAAGTGCTGTTGTCCACGAAAACGGCTTGGGCGCCCAGGCTGGCCGCGCCGATTTCCAGGGTCACCCGCGTTCGCAGCGAGGGCTTCTCGAAAATCAGCGCCACGAACCGCCCCTCAAGCGCATGGCGGAAACGGCCGGGATTCGCTTTCATCTTCCCGGCCAGTCGCAGCAAGTCGCGCACCTGCGCCGGGGTCCATTCGAGTCCGCTGACCAAGCCTCTGGCCGCCGTTCGCCGCCCTGTGGCAGGGGAACTCATGCCGGCCCTGTTTCCAGCGGCCTCCCGGCTGCCGGTTCGCTCTGGGGCTGGGATTCTCCCGCGTCCCGGCGCGGGGGCTTGCCTGCCAGCGCCCGCTTCATCTTTCTAAGGAATTCGGTTACGTGCCGGGTGTCGGCGATATACGGCGGCAGGAACCTCAGCACCCGTTTGTGAGTGCAGTTCACCAGCAACCCAAGCTCCCGCGCCCGATCGACGTAGGCCCCGCCTTCGATTTCCAGCTCCATGGCGAGCATCAAGCCTTCGCCACGCACCTCGCGCACGAATCCGGCGCGAGCCGCCAGCCGCTGGAGGCCTTCGCGGATTTCGGCTCCCCGCCGCGCCACGTTTTCGAGCAGGTTTTCCTCTTCCACCGTCGTCAGGAATTCCAGCGCCACCGCGCAAGCCAGAGGCCCGCCGCCGAAGGTCGAGCCGTGCATTCCCGGCGCCAGCGCCGAGGCGATTTCCTCGGTTGCCACCAGCGCCCCGAGCGGCAGTCCGCCGGCCAGCGGTTTCGCCACCGTCAAGATGTCCGGCTTGCCTTCGTAGTTCTGGCAGGCGAAGTAGCGGCCGGTGCGCCCGAGGCCGCACTGGATCTCGTCGGCGATGAGCGCGGCGCCATGTTGCGTCGCCAGCTCCCGCGCCCGCCGCCAGAACGGCTCGCTGACCCGGTGAATGCCGCCTTCGCCCTGGATCGGCTCGATCAGGATGGCGCAAACGTCGTCGCCGAATTTCGCTTCCAAATCGGCGACGTCGTTCAGCCGGACGAAGCCGGCTCCGGGCATCAACGGCGCGAACGGCTCGCGGTACTCCGCGGTTGCGGTGACGGCCAGCGCGCCCACGGTCCGGCCGTGGAAGGAATTCTCGAGCGCGAGGACGCGCGGCTTGGCCTGGCCGCCCCGCCGGGCGTGGGCTCTCGCCAGCTTCAGCGCTCCCTCGATTGCCTCGGTGCCGCTGTTGGCGAAAAACACCCGGTCCAGCCCGCTCCAGCCCGCCAGCTTTGCCGCCAGCGGCTCCTGGAAGGGATGGTGATACAGGTTGGAAAGATGGACCAGGCGGCCCGCTTCCCGGCGCATGACGCGCACCAATCGCGGATGCGCGTAGCCCAGCGCGTTCACGCCGATTCCGGTGATGAAATCCAGATAGCGGCGGTCTTGGGAATCGTACAGATAACAGCCGCGCCCGCGTTCGAACATCGTCGCTGGACGCCGGTACGTATTCATCAGGTGGCTTGCGGAGGAAGGGCCCGATTCAGCGGGCCGGGTCTCCGGCGCCGGCGCGGCGGCTGATCCCATCGATCCACCCTCCTCAAGCGGCATGACAGGCAGTCGCCATTTGCACCAGGGTTCCCGGGCTCGGCTCGCCGCGTCCGGCGGCGACCAGCGCACCGGGCGCGGTTCCCGGCACCAGCCGCACTTCCCTGACGCCAGCATCGAGCGCCCGCTGGCAAGCTTCCAGCTTGAGAGCCATTCCGCCCTGCACTTTGCCCGAGCGCACCAACTCGTCGACGTGGGAGTAATCGACGCTGGTCATCACCCGCTCGCCGTCGAGCACGCCGGCAACGTCGGTAAGGAAAACCAGGCGGTCGGCGCGGCAGTATTCGGCGCAAGCCGCCGCCATGTGGTCGGCGTTGATGTTGTAGAGTTCGCCGTCGCGCCCCATTCCCAGGCAGGCAGCCACCGGCACCAGTCTGGCTTGCCAGAGCCGGTCGAGGATGCCCAGATTGGCGCCGGACAGGTACCCGACGTATCCCAGCCCGCCTTCTTCGCCTTCCACCACCATCGGTTCGGCGGTGAAGATGTGGGCATCGGCGGCGCAGAGTCCCAGCGCGGGAGCGCCGGCGGCGGAGATCGCCGCCGCCAGCCGCTTGTTCAGCAGCCCGCCCAGCACCATCACCGCGGCGTCACGCGTTTGCCGATCGGTCACTCGCAGGCCGTTCACGAACCGAGTGGGAATGCCCAATTGCGCCAGCGTGGCGGTGAACGCCTTCCCGCCGCCATGCACCACCAGCAACTCGGCGCCCTCGCGGGCCAATTGCGCGATCTGCGCACTGGTGTTTTTCAGGCTCTCGGCCGATTCCAGCAGAACGCCGGCGACTTTGACGACGATTCTCATAGGAGTCCTTCCGTTTCGTTCAGTCCGCACATCAGGTTCATGTTTTGCACCGCTTGGCCGGCGGCTCCCTTGCCGAGATTGTCCAGACAGGAGACGACCACCAGCCGCTTGCCTTGCGGGTCCAGAGCGAAACCGATGTCGCAGAAATTCGTGCGCGCCACGTGGCGAAGTTCCGGCGCCTCGCCGGCGGGCCACAGCCGCACCAGAGGGCGTCCGGCGTAGAACTCGCGGTAGAGCGCCTCGATCTCGCCGGCCTCGCGCCGGTCGGCCAGCCAGACGTAGAGCGTCGCCAGGATTCCCCGTTCGAGCGGCAGCAAGTGGGTGGTGAAGATCATCTGGCCCAAGTCGATGCCCAGTTGGTCGGTGATTTCCGGAGTGTGCCGGTGGCTGAAGAGCCCGTAGGCGCGGAAATTCTCGTTCACTTCCACAAAGTGTGTTTCCGGCTTCGGCTGTTTCCCGGCGCCGCTCACCCCCGATTTCGCGTCGCAGACGATTCCGCGCCGGGAATCGATCCAACCGGAATCGACCAGCGGCTTCAACCCGAGAATCACCGCGGTGGGATAGCAGCCGGGATTGGCCACCAGCCGCGCGCCCGCCAGTTCCTTCGAGTGGAGTTCCGGCAGCCCGTACACCGCTTCCCGCAACAGGTCCGCCGGGGCGGGCGGCAACCGGTACCATTCGGCGTAGGTTCCCGGGTTGTGGAACCGGAACGCGCCGCTCAAATCGATCACCTTCAGCCCGGCGGCTACCAGCGGTGGCGCCACTTCCGCCGAGACCTCGTGCGGCAACGCCAGAAACGCCACCGTCGCCCCGCTCCGGACCACCGCCTCCACCGAGAATTCCCGGCAGGGCGCATCGCCCCAGCCGCGCAACTCGGGATACAGCTCGCTCAGGCAATGCGGCTGGTCCGGCCCCTCTCCCTTTTCCCGCAGGAAGAAAACCGGCCGGTCCACCAGCGGATGCCGCACGACCAGCCGCGCCAGTTCCCGCCCGGCGTAGCCGGTCGCGCCAACCACCGCCACCGTCGGCTTGGCATTCATTCGAGCAAACCTTCAATCCGCTGGGCCACCGCCCGGCAGGCGGCCCGGGTGCGGGTGATGATGAGCACGGTGTCGTCGCCGGCAATCGTTCCGATCATTTCCGGCCAGCGCTCCCGGTCCACCGCCGCCGCCAGGGGTTGCGCCCCGCCCGGGGGTGTCTTGAGCACCAGCAGGTTTTGCGCCCGCACCACGTCCCGCAAGAACTCCCGAAGCGCCCGCGCCAGTGTCGCCGCATTCGAAGGCGGCCCGGCGGCGGCGAGCGGCTTGTACCCTTCGCCGGTCTTCACCAGGCCGAGTTCGCGGATATCTCGCGACAACGTGGCCTGGGTGACGAGCAATCCCTGCTGCGCCAGCCGCCGCCGCAACTGCTCCTGGCTCCCGATGGGAGCGGCGGCGACCAGTTTCAGGATCTGCCCCTGCCGGAATGGCTTCTGTTCGGGCACGGCCGATCGACTATTTATTCACACTCACGTAAGTTTATACAACGCCGCCCCCGCCCCGGTCAAGCGCAATCGTCCGGCGGATGGCGCGCGGCGGTCGCGCGCTTCTGGGGAAACCGACGCTGCCGCTTCAGGTCCGGCGCACGCCGCGCCGGCGCAGCAGCAAGCCAGCGAGAATCCACAATCCCAGCACGAGGAATTCGACGCCGGTGAAATGCCCCGGCACCGCCGGCACCAGCTTCATCAGCACCAGCGCAAGCGCCACCAGCGCGCCCGTCGCCGCCAACGCCGTCGGTCCCTTTCCCGGGCGCATCACGGCGTAGGCCGCGCACGTCGCCAGCCACCCCGCCGCCGAAGCCAGCGAACCCACTTCGGTAATCGGCACCAGCACCGCTTCGCCCAGCAATACCGCCGCTGCGGTCACCGCCCCCACAGCGAGAATCGCCGCCGCCGGCGTCCGGGTCCGCTGGTTGACGGCTCCCAGCCGGCCCGCCAGCATGCCGCGCCGGCCCAGCGCGAAAATCAGCCGGCTGGCCGCAACGAAATTGCCGTTGAAGACCTTCACCAGCGACAGCAACGCCGCCGCGAAGATCACGCTCACGATCCAGCGGCTGCCGAGCGCCCGCTCGAACGCCGCCGCGGTGGCGAAGTTTTCGTGCGCCAGCGTTTGCCAGTGGCCGACGTAGGCCACGAGGGCGATCACCGACGTGTAGAACGCCGCTCCCACGGCGATCGCCAGCAGTATCGCGCGGAAAAATCCACGGCTCCGGAACGCCGGCGCTGCTTCCTCGGCGCACTTCGGCACGGCTTCGAATCCGGTCATGAAATACGGCACGATCTGGAGCACCAGCAAGACCGATACCCAGCCGCGATGGCTGAACAGCGGCCGCAGATTCGCCTTCGAACCGCGCGCCAGTCCAAACGAACCGAACAGGACGTAGAGCCCGAGCAAGCCGAAGGTCATCCAGTTTTGCAAGGTGGCGCTCAAGCGGATGCCGCGCCAATTCAGCCGGGTGATCAGCGCCACCAGGGCCAGACCGACCAGCAGGTGAGGAAGGTAAACCGGGATGCCGCCTACCCGGTAAAGCTCGATGCGGTCGAGTGCGGGAACCAGGTACGCCGCGATCTTGCCGATGGCCACCGCTTCCCACGGACATACGATCCCGTAGGCCAGCACCATCATCCAACCGGTGAAGAAACTCACCGCTTCGGGAAACACCGCGCCGGTGTAGGCAATCTCGCTGGCGGCGTCGGGCATCGCCATGGCCAGCCGTCCGTAGACGTAGCCGATGGGCGCGAGCATTGCCCCGCCCAGCGCAAACCCCAGAATTCCTCCGAGCGGCCCCCCGCGGCTGAGCCAGTCGTCCATCACCACTAGCCAGCCGACGCCCACCATCGTTCCAAACGACAGGGTAAAGTAATCGACCGTCTGCAGTTTCCGGGCCAGGAGGGTCATCGGGGCCAGTCCCGGGGCATCATAGCAGCAGCGGTCCGTGCGCCGAGCCCATCCTCGCACGCCGCCTCACCGGCGGTGCGGTTTCTTCGGCGTAAGTGGTTCTTCTTGAGTGCGGCGCTGGGAGCGGGTGATGCGCGAGGCGGGCTGCGGAATGCGATGCCCTTGGCAGTGTGATCCCGTCGGCGCGGCTAACCTTGCCGCTGCAACGGCCATGTTTCGCCCACCGGAGCCATGGCGGTGAGATAGGTTTGCGAGACGCGGTCTTGCCAGCACAGCCGGTCTTCGTCCCACAGCGCCCAGAGAAAGCCCAGGAAGCCGGCGCTCGCGGCCACCAGGTAGCCGAAGCTGCGCCAGAGAAGTTGTTTCGGAGTCGGTGGGTTGCCGTCGAAGCCCACCGTCCGCAAGCCGGCCACCCGCATCCCGGGGGTGGTGCCGCCAAAGGAGGTGAACAACCCGAAGTATTGCGCGTAGAGCAACAAGAGAATCGCCACCGCGATGACCAGGTCGATCTTCCTTTCCGTCATTCGCACGCCGAGCATGGTCAGCATGGCCAGAAACATCGCCCAGCAAAGGACCAGAAGACCCATATCCACCGACCACGCCAGTGCGCGCCTGCTCAGCGAAGCCACCGGCACCAGAGCGTGATTCGGAGACGGAATTGGAGCCGAGGAGAAATCGAAGCCGGACTGGCTCACATAAATCTCCACGCGCTCGGGGGGGCGACGTTCGGCTGGCCGAGGGCGCGGAGGAGGAGTTGCCGGCGGAGGCGCCAGATTGGCCGGGGGGAAAGGCAGCCGCGCTTGGGGCTCGACTCCCGGCTCCTGCCGCCCCCGGCGAACGCGATACGCCTCAATCTTCCTGGTCAGTTCGAGCCGCCATTGCGGTTCGGAGGAGGGGGCGGCCTGCGTCAGCGATTCACTCGCCGGGGAGTTGGGCTGGCCAGGCGGCGCATCGGCTGAAACGAGCGACCGCACGGCGGAACTCACGCCCGTGTCCGCGCGCAGGGTCGAGCGGCAGAACGCGCACCAGAGGCTGGCGGGTCGGTTCGCAGCGCCGCAATGTGGACAGAGGTGTCCCATCTCCTACCAGGGCGCTGCGAACGCGGAACCACAATGCTAGCCGGTTTCGGCGACTGAGGGAAGCAGCAGCCGATGCGGACTTGTCCTCAATCGAACAACCCGTGGGGCGATTTCTTCAGTCTGACGGGAGGGCACGTTGCCCCTGTTTTCAAGCGCGTGCTACGCTAACCTGCCCCTTTGAGAGATATGGCGTGATGGGTCTTGCAAGGCGGGCGGAATTCGTTCCGCTGGCCCTGGTGCTCGCTCTGGCGCTGGCGCGACCTGCGGCCCGGGCCTCGGCCCAGTCGAAGCCAGCCACCGGCTCGGCCGAGCTGGAACTCGAAGCCGACCAGCAACGCAAAGTCGGCCCCATGTTCTACGCGGACGGCCACGTTGACGCGCGCTATGGCTCGATGCGGCTCCGCGCCGACCATGCCGAATATGACGAGAAGACCCGCTTGCTCCGCGTGCGCGGCGGCGTGCGCTTCGACTATCGCAACCAGACGATCCGCGCTTCGAGCGGCTGGTACGATTTGGCCAGCGGTAGGGCTGGCTTCGAAAACGTGACCGGCACGATTCGGGCGGTCCACCGCGCGAACCCGCTGGTGCTGGTGAGCCCGAATCCGCTGTCGTTTCAGGCAGAAAGCATCGAGCGACCGGATCCTGAAACCTACGTGGTGCACCACGGCTGGCTGACGGTGTGCGATCCCCGGCATCCCATCTGGAAATTCTATGCCGCCAAGACCACCATCAAGCTGGACCGGAAAGCGGTGATGCGCGGCGCCGATTTCCGCTTGTTTTCCATCCCCGTCCTTTACCTCCCGTATGCCTCCCTGCCCGCCAGCCAGGAGATGCGCCAGTCGGGATTTCTGATTCCCGATGTCGGGGAATCGTCGCTCAAGGGGTTCGTGCTTGGCGATTCCTACTACTGGACGCCGGCGAGTTGGCTCGATATGACGTTCGGCGGCCAGTATTACAGCCGCCGCGGATGGAGCGAGATCGCCAGCCTGCGGGCGCGGCCGAGCGAAAACCTCAATGTCGAGGCGGACTATTTCGGCGTCAGCGATCGTGGCATCCCCGGACCCGGCGGTACGACGATCCGCCAAGGGGGCTACGAATCGCATCAGCAACTGGACGCCCTGCTGGGCGACGGGTGGCGGCTGGCCGCGGAGCTGAACCAGCTCAGCTCCTTGCAATTCCGCCTGGCGTTCGCCGAAACGCTCTCGCAGGCGGTGAATCCCGAGGTGGAAAGCTCCGCCTTCCTCACCAACAATTTCAGCGGCTACAGCCTGAATTTCGCGGTGCTGAATTACGAGAATTTCCTGAGCTTGTCGCCCGAGGAAACGACGGTGCTGCGGCGGGCGCCGGAAGCGCTGGTCAGCTCGGTTGACCGGCCGCTGTTCCGCCGCCTGCCTCTGTATTTCGGGTTCGGCATGTTCGCCGACGCCGTCGACCGCAGCGACACCGCCAGCCCCCAGGCCGACACCGGGCCCGCGGTGCAGCGCGCCGAGGTGGCGCCCTCGCTCACCCTGCCGCTGCGCTGGGGCCCCTGGCTGGGGATTACGCCTACCTTCGTCGTCCGCGCCACCCGCTACGGCGCCCAGCAGGCGCCCGGCGGCGCTATCCTCAATTCCAGCCTCGATCGCATCACCGAGGAGCTGACGGTCGATGTTCGGCCCCCGGCGTTCGCCCGGGAGTGGGGCAAGCCGGCTTCCCGGTGGAAACATGCGATTGAAACCGACGTCGTCTATCGCAATGTTCAGGGGGTCGATGATTTTGCCCGGATCATTCGCTTTGACGAAGACGATACCTTGACCGACACGAACGATTTGGAGTTTTCCGTCACCCAGCGCTTGTTCCATCGCTCCGGCGACAAGCCGGCGTCGGAACTGGTGAGCTGGCAACTCACGCAGAAATACTATTTCGATCCCACCTTCGGCGGCGCGCTCGTTCCCGGCCAGCGCAACGTCTTGCAGGCCCTCGATTCGCTCACTCCCTTCGCTTTCGCCGATCGCACTCGCCGCTTTTCACCGGTGATCAGCGATTTGCGAATCGCCCCCGGCAGCCGCTGGGACGTTCAGCTTCGCCAGGACGTCGACCCCGTCCTCGGAAGGGTGACGGCAACCGGCGCGCTGGTGAAGATCCGGCCCTATCGCGACACGTTTCTCACCCTGGCTCACTTCTCCGTCAATACGAATCCCGTGCTCCAGCCACACTCGAACCAGATTCGCGCCCTGGCGGGACTGGGCGACATCAACCGCCCCGGCTGGAACACTTCCTTTGGCTTCAGCTACGACGCCCATCAGCACCTCTTCCAAAACCAGCTTGCGCAAATCGGATACAACGGTTCCTGCTGCGGCATCACCCTCGAATATCGGCGGCTGGCGCTCGGGCCGTTCCGCATTGAGAACCGGTTCGGGGTGGCCTTGCAGATCGCCAACATCGGCGCCTTTGGCAAAATCCGCCGCCAGGAGAAAATCTTTTGACGCCGATCTCCGCTCCGGACGAATCCGCGCTTGCCTGGTTGCCGGTGGAAGCGGTGGCGTCGCTGGTGGCGCGGAGAAAAATCTCCCCGGTCGAGTTGGTGGAATTGGCCGCCAGACGTATCGAGCGCCTGAATCCCCGGCTGAATCTCTTCCTCGGCCTCACGCTGGAATCCGCCCGCGGGGAAGCGCGGCGCTTGGAAGCGGAAATTGGCCGGGGCCGGCGGCGTGGCCCGTTGCACGGCATCCCGGTTTCGATCAAGGACAATATCTGGGTCCGCGGCGTCCCGATGACCGCCGGTTCGAAAATCCTCGCGCAGTTCATTCCCCGGCAAGACGCGACGCTCGTTCGCAGGCTGCGGCGCGCCGGCGCGATTGTGATCGGCAAGACCCTCTTGCACGAATTTGCCTACGGGATCACTACCGAGAATCCGCATTACGGCCCCGTGCGGAATCCCTGGGCCCCCGCCCGCATCGTTGGCGGCTCGAGCGGCGGCTCCGCGGCCGCGCTGGCGGCGGGAATCGGCTGGGGATCGATGGGCACGGACACCGGCGGCTCGATTCGCGTTCCTGCCGCGCTTTGCGGCGTGGTGGGGCTGAAGCCGACCTTCGGCCGGGTAAGCTGTTACGGAGTGTTTCCGCTGTCGGCGAGTCTTGACCACGCCGGTCCGCTGGCCACCAGCGTCACCGGCGCCGCGTGGCTGCTCGGGGCCGTCGCCGGGCGCGACCGGCTCGATCCGGGCACCCACGCAGCGCCTGGGCCCGCGGCCGACTATGCGGGCTCTTTCCGGCGCTCGCTGGGCCGGGTGCGGCTGGGCTTGCCGCTCGAGTTCTTCTTTGACGGCATCGATTCCGAAGTCCGCTCCGGCATCGAGGCGGCAGCTGGGCAGTTCGAGCGGCTCGGAGCCAGCATCGCCCGGTTCCGACCGCCGGCCCTCGCCCGATGGGTAGAGGCCGCCACCGAAATAGCCCAGGCCGAGGCTCGCCACTACCATGAAAAGGCGGGTTTATTCCCCGCCCAGGCTGCCGAATACGGCGACGACGTGCGACGACTGCTCGAACATGGCGCGACAATCTCCGCCCCCGCCTATCTCGCTGCAATGGACTTGATGCGTGCCGCGCGCGGCGCCTGGGAGCAATCCATGGCCGGTTTCGACGCCCTTCTCGCCCCGACAACACCTATTGCCGCAACGCCGATCGGCGCGAAAACGACCACCATCGGCACGGAGGAACAAACGGTTCGCGCAGCGTTGCTGCGGCTGGCCCGGCCGGCGAATTTCGCCGGTGCTCCGGCACTGGCCTTGCCTTGCGGATTCACCCGTGGCGGGCTGCCTATCGGCCTGCAGCTGATCGGGCCACACTGGTCCGAGGCGCGCCTGTTGCGCATCGGCTACGCCTACGAACAGGCTGAGGGCTGGACCAACCGGCGCCCGCCGGGGATCTGAGACGGGAGACAGCGTTTGCCGTTTGAGGCAACCCGAAAGCGGCGAGTGGTTGCCCAGAGGCATGTTGTTAACCAGGACTGGCACTCTCCGGCGCCTGCCAAACCCAACACAGGGCGGCAGCGAACTCGCTGTCATCCTGAGCGAAGCGAAGGATCCCGTGCCCAGCGGCGCTGTGCTAACTCCTGAGAAAGTGGGCTGGCCGGGACCGGCGAGCCTGCAACGCTGATTTAAGCAACACCCTGCTGCCGGAAGGGATAAACTCGGCGGCGAATTGAGTTAAAGTGGATAGAAGCGGCATCGGCGCCGGCGGCATCCAAGGAGCAGGAGTTTCATGGGTGAGCATGTCTCGATTCTGACTGCCTTTGTCGCTGGCATCGTCTCGTTCCTCTCCCCTTGCGTGCTTCCGCTGGTTCCCGGCTACGTCTCAATGCTCTCGGGGATGGGCGTCGATCAATTGCAGAAGGGCGAGAAGCCGCAGGGCAGCCTGCTGGCGTCGGCGGTTTCGTTCGTCGTAGGTTTCTCCATCGTTTTCATTGCGTTCGGAGCCTCGGCCAGCGCTATCGGCCAGTTTCTGGTGAGGAACAAGAACCTTCTGGCGCCGGTGGCCGGAGCCGTGATTCTGCTGTTTGGGCTGCACTTGATCGGCTGGCTGGTGAAGATCTCCCCCAAGGTTGGCCTCGCGTTGGGCGCCCTGCTCGTCGCCGCGGCCGTAGCCGTCGGGTTCCGTCCGGCGCTGGCCGGCGGCCGGCTGCAACCGGTGCACTTCGCTTCGCTTTCGCTGATCTTCTTTTTCGGCCCCTTCCTCTCCCGCTGGCTGAATCGCGACGTCCATTTCCGCGCGCTCGGCGGCCAGCCCGGCGTGTGGAGCGGATTCCTGATGGGGTTCGCTTTTGCCTTCGGCTGGACGCCCTGCATCTCGCCCATCCTGGCGGGAGTGCTGGCTCTGGCGGCGACGCAAGCCACCTTGCTGAGCGGAGTGGGCTTGCTCGCGGTGTACTCTGCCGGCCTGGCGTTGCCGTTCCTGCTGACCGCATTGGGAATCAGCCGCTTCCTGGGCTTCTATCGGCGGTTCCGGCGTCACCTGCACGCGGTCGAGGTGTTTAGCGGGCTATTGCTGGTGGCCGTGGGCGGGCTCATTTACCTGAACCGGTTCACCTGGCTTTCCGGCAAGCTCTCTTTTCTGAATTCTTTTTCCTGGTAGGAGTGTTCATGAACAGGAATCAATGGCTGGCATTGGCCGCGATGGCGGCCCTGATGGGCTTCGCCGCGGGCTGCAGCCGCAGCAGCAGCGCCGGCGGCAACACGAGCGCCGCGATTCCGCCGGCCACCGTTACGGCGAAAAGCGCTCTGCCCGATCTTGGACCCGAGCCCGACGTGACCTTCCAGGCTCTCAACGGGCAATCGGTGAGGCTCTCTGACCTGCGGGGCAAGGTGGTGCTGGTGAATTTCTGGGCCACGTGGTGCGAGCCCTGCCGCGCCGAGATCCCCGAGTTGATTGAATTCCAGCGGAAATACGGCTCGCGCGGCTTCACCGTGCTGGGCGTGGCCATGGACCAGGAGGGGCGGTCGGTGGTGGCGCCCTTCGTCGCCAAGCCGCAGTTTGAGGTCGGCGGTCAGAAGACCACGATGGATTATCCCATCGTGCTGGGCGACGATGATATCGCCACCAAGTTCGGCGGGTTCCTCGGCTTGCCCACCAGTTACGTCATCTCCAAGGAGGGGAAGGTGGTGCAGAAAATCCTTGGGCCGGTGGACGACCAGGCGGTCGACAAGCTGATCCAGCAGATGCTTTGAGCTTCCGATGATCGAGGAACGCGATTTTCACAGGCGCGCCGACGACGCCCTCGAGGCGCTGCGCCGCCGCCTTGTCGATTTGGCCGACCAGCACGATTTCGACGTCGAGGGCGGATCGGAAAAGCTGGAAGTGCTTTTCGAGGACCCCGAGGAAACCAGGTTTGTCATCAGCCCCAATTCCGCCGCGCGGCAACTCTGGATATCGGCGCTGGCGACGAGCTTCAAGCTGGGCTGGTCAGACGCCGCCGGCGCTTTCGCCCTGGAACAAACCGGCGAAACGCTCCCACAAGTCATGAGCCGGATCCTCACTCAGCAACTCGGCGCCCCGGTGGAGGTGTAGACATGCGGCGCTGGCTGGCGGCATTGACCTTGGCAGGGTTGGCGGCCGGCACTTGGAGCGCAAGCGCCCAGAGCGGCCCGGCGCTGGCCCGCTCGGTGGTTCAGGCCGAGGCGTTCGCTTCGCTCGAGCCGGTGCCCCGCGGCAGAACTTTCGACATCGCCGTGGTTGCCGAAATCAAGCCGGCTTACCACATCAACGCGCACAAAGTACTCGATGAATTCCTGATTCCCACCGAAATCGAGCCGCAGTTTCCCGCCGGCCTGCGTGTCGTTTCCACCGACTATCCGGCGGGCGAGTTGAGGAAGTTCTCGTTCTCACCGGACAAGCTGGCGGTGTATTCGGGAAAAGTGACTTTGCGCCTGAAAGTCGAGGCCGGCGCGGCTGCGCCTCTGGGTCCGCGGGACTTGCCACTCGAGCTTCGTTATCAAGCCTGCAACGATTCGATGTGCCTGCCGCCGGTGAAACTGCCGGTTTCCGTCCACATCGTTGTAGCGAAGGCAGGCACCCTCGCGAAGCCGGTTCACCCAGAAGTCTTCCGGCGCTAGCCCTCGATCCGCGGCCCGCTCCAGACGTCCCGCCGCCACTGCAAACCTGCCGGCCTCACGGCGCACTGCCTCCCAGGCGAGAATGCCGCTGGCACCCCTTGGCACGCCTCGCCCGGCGATCAACGATCCGCTCGAAGTCAAATGCAAGGCTCCTCTCGCTCAGCGACCACGTCGAGCGGACGCTCGCCGAGGTCCGCGCCGGCCCTGCCGAGCCCCGCCTTCTGTGACAAGGCTCGCGGCATCACCGTCTACGAGGGCGACTGTCTCGAAATTCTCGCGCGGATGGACGAATGCTGCGTCGACCTCATCTTCGCTGACCCTCCGTATTTCCTGTCCAACGGAGGAATCACGTGCCGCGCTGGGCGCATGGTCAGTGTATACAAGGGAGCCTGGGACCAGTCCCGAGGGGCGGGCGCCGATCACCAGTTCAACCGACGTTGGCTCGCGGCATGCAGGCGCGTCCTCAGGCCCGACGGGGCCATCTGGGTCAGTGGAACAAGCCATGTGATTCACTCTGTGGGCTTCGCCATGCAGCAGCTTGGTTTCAAGCTCCTCAATGACGTCACCTGGGTGAAGCCCAATCCGCCGCCGAACCTTTCCTGCCGCTATTTTACTCACGCCACGGAAACCATAGTGTGGGCGGCGAAGTGTCACCGCAGCCGGCACGTCTTCAACTACGCGCTGATGAAGGACATGGCCGGCGGAAAACAGATGAAAAGCGTCTGGTCCATCTCGCCGGCGGGGCGAAAGGAGAAGTCGCTCGGGAGCTATCCGACTCAGAAGCCGCTTGCCCTATTGGAGCGGGTCCTGCTTGCCACCTCGAATCCAGGCGACACCGTTCTCGACCCTTTCATGGGAAGCGGAACCACGCTTGTCGCAGCCCAGGGCCTCCTGAGGAGGGCGATAGGGGTCGAACTCGAAGCCCCGTCGGTTGCCCTGGCGTTGGCGCGCCTCTGCTCCGACGCGGTGTCCGCCACCTTGGCCGTTTCCACGTCCGAAATGAACCTTGACGGGGGGCGCGGATCTGTGGATCGATCGGTGCGAAGGCCCGGTCGGAACTCGGGAATGCAAATCCAGGCACGTCTCGTACGTCGCGAATGCAGCTTCTACTTTGTCGGGAACGAGCGCCGCGAGGTCGTGTACTCCGCCGTCGCGGAGAACTTCGAGGACGCCTGGCAGAAGTTTCGCGACAGCGCGGCGGCTGGCATCCCGGTGCTCTTCGTAATAAAGACCGAAACGGAGATTTATCTCACGCTCGGGACATGATTTAATCTCCGGGTGCACCTCCGCATGCCCTTATCCGTGCCCGGGCGCTATAAGAACAAAGCACAGCTAGCGCGCGTTGCCACCGAGGAGTGGGGAGAGGGAAACCTCTACTGCCCATGTTGCGATTCGCCGAGACTAGAGCATTTCCATAAATAATGTAGCTTTACAAAGAGGGGCTCGTGCGGCAAAGTATGCTTATGCGAGCCATACCGATTCCGATCCGCAAGCGCATTTTGGAACTCTACGACCGCGGCAAGAGCACGCGAGAGATCGCG
>DASYZK010000029.1:0-4415 GCA_035946455.1 Candidatus Acidiferrales bacterium
ATCGGATTGCTGCTCATTCTTGGCCTCGGCCTTGTGCTGGTTGTGAAGAAGTGAGGTTCCTATGCCGGCAAGAGTGATGAGATTTCGCGTCACGGTTCCGAAAGTGAAACACCTGCTGCGCTTCGGACTCGGCAGTTTCTACGGGTCTCCGTCAGATTTGGGACCGTCCGGCGCGACGACGCTCGGGAGCTATCACTGGCCTGTTCCGCTCGGCGAGTTCTACGCCATCAGTCGAGCTCCGCTTCCCACTCCTGCCGGAACCGACTTGCGCGGCCGGGGAATGGGATCGTTCTATCGCACGTCCGCCGCGCCTCTCCCGGTTGGCGTTCGCACCAACCTTCGCGGCCTCGGCGCGTTCGGACGGCGCCGCTTGGTGCGAGTTCGTGTGAGATCGCGCGCGGCGCGTTTCGGCCTTTCTGGAATCAATGATACCTCCGGCGACCTGACACTAGGTGTCGATTCTAGCGGGAATCTTATCGCACCCGGTGGTGTGCCTCTCTTGCTAGACAGCGGTTCGTCCGGCTTCGGAACGCCGACAGGATTTCTCGGCCCTGACTCCGGGGGCTACGGAGCGCCAGGCGGCTACCCAGGCCCGCCAACCGTGAGTGAAGATACCGGCGCTTCGTTCTCTAACTTGGATGCGAGCGGCAACATTCTCGCGGTAGGCGCGGTTCCAGCTTCGTCTGTGTCCAAGGTGCTCGCTTCGGTGCCGGGCAGTTCGTTTTTCGGACCTCCGACCGGCTACGCGGCTGGAGCGCCTCCAAGCGCTCCGCCATCTGCACCCTCATGGTTGAGCGGAACCACATCGCTTTTCGGGACGATGTTCAGTAATTCAACACTCGCGATCGGCGGCGGTCTGTTGGTCGCCGTGATGGTGTTTGCGAGCAGCGGGAAAAAGCGCCGGTAAATGAGGTTTCTTTATGGCGATGCCGCGATTCGGTTGCCGACTTCCAACTCGGGCGCTGGGCGCGATCGGCGACCCCTTTTTGATTCAAGGCGTGCTCTACGGAGCCGGCAAGCCGCGACCTTACACGACGGACGGCGGTCCGCTCAAACTGATCGCCGTTGCTCCCAACACCAAGCCTCCAGGCGGCTACTCGTTGGTCGCCAATTGGGGCGCGGCCGGATTCCTCTCAACCGGCGGGTGGACGGCGTGGATGAAAAAGCATCCCGGCAAGGTAGCGGCGTGGAACATGCCGCCGGGAACCAACTCGACGCCATTGATCTGGGCCGCGGCGGCGGGAAAAGTGCCAGCGCCTCCCACGCCCAAGCCGCCAACCCCCAAGCCGGTGAGCAGCGGCACGGGGACAGCTCCGAGGCCTCCGGTTTCGTTCACGGTAGTGTCTCCCCCGGCCGCCGGCGCCGGGACTACGGCCACGGCCGCAACGGGAATTACCGGATGGCTCGAAGGCTCGACCTCGCTCGCCGGCTTCAACGTCCCGGATCTCGCCATCGCGGGCGTGGCAGCGCTCGGGGTGTACCTGCTGGTGTTTCGGAAGAAGGGCACGCGCTCATGATGCCGCGATTCGGCAAACCACGACCGCGCATCTTCCATGCGTTCCAACGCGGTGATCGCCGACTTGGCTCTCTAGGAATCAGCGTTACTTGTCCGACTGGGCTTGTAGATGTTGGGCTTTGGCAGTACCTGACCGAGGACCAATCAACCACCTGTAAGCCGTTTGCGGAGACTGCTCAAGTTCAATCCGCTGCCGAGCAGTCAACTGCCGCAGCGTCTGTGGCTCAAGCTCTGGCTGACGCAGGAGCGAGTCCAGATCAAATTATTGCTGCACTGAAGCAGACTGGTGCGCCTGGAACAGACACGTCCACCACGGGGGACAAGCTTTTAGGATACGGCCTTCTGGCGCTGGGCGTGGTGTGGGGAGTGAAGCAGTTCATCTGAGAGGCAGCGAATGCGAACCGCGCATATCAGGATTTTTGGCAGGACAAAAGGCAATCCGAAAAAGCGCAAGCCGCTGGCGGTAGTCACGGTGCGCGGCGCGTCGCGCAAGAAGCTCGCGGCGAACGTCACGCGAGTGATGCGTCATCACTTGAAGAACGTGAAAGCGCGGGCGCGGGTGAGGCGCGGAAAGAACATCGAGATGGGATTTTGGGATGGAACGGGTTTCCACCCGATCCGCGCTTCGAGAGACTACAGCGAGCGTCGCGCGAAGAGTCCCGCCAGTTACGGCCGCGGCGGGCTGGGTGGCGGCGGCGGATTCAAGCGGAGCAAAAAGAAGTATCGCGGGATGCCCGGTCGCAGGTCTTAATATGAGCAACCCGAGCTTTCGACATCAGGATATCGCAGCGGTCCCGCGCGGATGGAAGGTGCGAACCATCGCGCATCCGAGCGGCCACGAAGTGCGAGTAGCCTTCCCGCCTGGGCCTCGGAAGAAAGGCGCCGGGCGATTGATTTCGATCCTGCATCCGAAGTCGGAGCGCAACCCGGAGCCGGCCTGCATCGAGGCTTACAAGTTCGCGGTGGTGGATGAAGCGGGGATCCCCGAGCTCGGCTCGCCTTCCGAGCAGGCGATGGCGGATGCGGTGCGAGAGCTCGTCATCGTGCCTGTCGCCGTCAACGGCAACCCCAAAGAGAAGTCGAAGACGGTGCAGCAGCTCGAACGCCTGAAGGACAAGGCGGTCCAATTCCTGCGCGACGTGGTGGGCGATGACGATCGTGCCGATACGATGGACGATATGACCGTGGAGGAGTACGCCGACAAGAAGCACGTTCACCTGGTGCCCAACTCCAGCGGCAAAACTAGGAATAAGCTTCGGACGCCGGAAGCCAAGGCCGCTTATGTGGCGGGCTTGAACGCCGTCGCCAAGGGATTCGCGCACATGCGAGCGAAAGCGGCCGCGCGAGCCGGAATCTATCGCAAAGGCAAGCCGTTCCGCTACGGGAACCCCCTGTCGGGAGCAGAGAAGCACGAATTGCAGGTTGCTCGCGGCGTTTTAAGAATGTCAGACCGCATGGCGGCGTTTCAAGGACACTCAAAACAGGACGCTCAGAAAACTATCGAGCGCCTCACAGGAAAGCCCGCCGGTGAACTTAAGAAGAAGCTCTCGCAGGCCACAGTGCGGACGGGCTCGCGCAAGAACACCGACGAGCTGCAGGAAGCACAGCGCGTTTACGAACTCTTCCAGGGCAAGCCGGTTTCGACGCCGACTGCGGTGATCGACGAGCCGGACGCCAGGCGAGACGACTTCGCGCATCTTGGCTGGCTCGTGGAGCTCGTGATCCAACCCTACGGCGAGGCGCTGGAGGGGATCGTCTCTCCCGACGAGCTGAGCGAGGAGAGGGAAAAGCTGCGGATCGAGGACCCGGAGCGGCCGTCGCGCCAGGTCTGGCAGAAGCTGGCGGAAGAATTCGGCTGCACGTTCGTCCTGGTGGATTTTTCGGGCGGGCAGAAAATTCCGCAGTCGACCGAGTTCAAAGCCTACGGCGACGGCGTGCGCGTAACCTCAGCCGCCACCGGCGACCAGATGTATCTCATCGGCGGCAAGCAGGACGTGAGCGGCATGCTGCCTCTTTTCGGCGCCGACGGCTCGAAAGACCTGGTGGGGATCGGGGTGTGCGTGGCGATCTCCTATCTTGCGGCCAAGCACTTTCCCGGCTCTGAGAAGGAAGGTTACGACGGCAAGACCCCGATGGTGCTCGAACACATCCTGGGCGAAGACGGCGGGGAGCCGCCTCTGGCTTATTTCAACAAATTGCAGAAGAGGATTTTCCTGGCCGGCGGAACCTACACCATCGACCGGCCGGGAATTGAGAACTGATGATGCCGCGATTTGGCATGAGATCGAGACAGCTTCCGGCGTGCGTGATCGTTCGCATACGCGACGGCCGAGATGGCCGAGATGGCCGAAATGGATTGAGTTCGGGGGCCACAGAACGCCCTTTGGGCGCGTGCGGCTGCTCCAGAGGCGCGGCCGGCACTCCTCTGACCGATGGCCCCCGTTCAACTTCGCGAGGCCTCGGCGCAGGCTTGCCGACTGCCGCAGCGATTTCATCGACGGCAACGAGCGCCTTCGGCGTCGGCGTCGGGCTGGCCACCTCGACCGGATTCCTGGCCGCGTCGAGTCTCGCGGGACCCATCGGCCTCGCCGTCGGCCTGGTGGCCACACTGGTTCTCAGCCTCTTTGGCGGTGGGTGCGGCCAGACGTGTATTGCCGGATCGAAGGTGGAACAAATCTTCGAGGCGTTTGCCGATAACCTGCTCACGCTCGTCAAGGCCGGGATGATGTCGAAGGCGCAAGGGCTGGTCGGCATGAACGAAGCGATCCAGATCGGCCAGCAGTCTGAAGCGCAACTGGGAACCCAAGCCGCCCAAGCCGGCTCGAAGAACCTGACGAAAGTGATTTCGGCGGAGATCGCGGATCTCAGCCAGGTGCCGGACAGCGTGCCGCAGATTCCC
>DASYZK010000030.1:0-94341 GCA_035946455.1 Candidatus Acidiferrales bacterium
CGTGGCCGGCCCCGCGGCCATGCACAGCCAGGACGCGAACCCGCCGGGCACGAGCCCGGCCTGGCTCCTCCACCGCCGACACCTGCGCCTTCCCAAGCGCCGCCAACTCATCCGCCGAGGGAGCCGGAACCGCGACCGGCACCCGAGCGGCGGCCTGCGCGAGAACAAGCGCCATCGGTCCACGTCTACCGTCGTGTTGGCGAGCCTGCGCTGGCGTCGGTGATTGCCGGGCTCGAAGCCAAGCTGCGCCAGTTGCTTGCCGCCCGCGCCTACGAGCTGGAACGAGTGGACGAAGCGCCGGCAAGCCCCGGCGTGTACATGGTTTCCGATCTCGACCTGACGACGGTCTATTACGTCGAGGCGTACGGCAATATGCGTGTCGCGATGGAACAATTGGTGTCGGGCCGGCGCGGCCGCCAGGGTTCCGTTCGCTCGCGGTTGGCGCAATATCTGGGCATTGGCGACAGCCAGGCCACTCGCTACTTGAAGCAGCATTGCGTGGTGCGATGGCTCGAACTGGAGGAGTCCGACGCCGTGGCCCTGTCCCATTTCGCTACGGCGGTGTTCCGGCCGGAATTGAACGAAGAGGGAACCTAGACTCCGGCATTACATTTACGGTCGCGGCGGTCATCGAACGAGCATCGTTTTCCTTCCAAGTAGTTAGGCGGCAGAGGGTTAAGGCCTGGAGGGAGGTTTCCGTTCGGGGCATTCCGGGTACCGTTCGACCCCCGTTTTGTGCCCTTGGGCTTAACCCTCTGGACACTGGCCGGGGTGCGGTGTCAGACTGCCGGTTGTTCTTGCCTGGGCTCGCAGCCCTGTCGAGGGGGCTGCGTGGGAAGTGGGCTCTGCGGCGGCCACCCTGGGCGATACCCGAACCCAAACTTGAGGAGGGTGCGCGATGGCTGGGAGTCGGCGCGTGTTGAAGTACTTCGATGCGGCGGCCTGCAAAACCGCCGGTGCGGCTTTCGACGCGATTCAGTTTTTCAATAAGTATCGGCCCAGGCCCTCCTTCACTCCCAAGTGGTCGGACAAGCCGATGCTGAAATCGTGGGAGAAGTCCAAACCCACGCTGGGCTGGCCGCGCACCACCGATTCGCTCTGTCCAGAATGCGTGAAGGAAGCGCGCGCGGCGATTTTCAATGGGCACAAGGACTGGCAGGACCTGGTTCACGAGAAGGTGGGGGAAATCAAGGCCCAGATCGTCGAGCGCGACGGCCAGGTGTGGATGGTGAAGGAATGCCCGATCCACGGCCACTTCGAGGACCTGATGGCGGTCGATTCCCGCTTTCTGTCGTGGATCGAAGCGAATTTCCCCGGGCGGGACATCCCCGCGCATGGCGACGAGAATGTGCACCATCACGGTTCGAGCACGGTGCGCTACGGCCGCGGGTCGGTGCTCACCGTCGACCTCACCAACCGCTGCAACATGATGTGCGACCCCTGCTTCATGGACGCCAACCAGGTGGGCTACGTTCACGAGCTGAGCTGGGAGGAAATCAAGGAAATCCTCGACAACGCCATCCAGGTGAAGCCGCGCCGGCAGATGTCGGTGCAGTTCTCCGGCGGCGAGCCTACCATGCATCCCTACTTCCTCGACGCCGTCCGCTACGCCCGCAAGGTGGGCTACAACTCTGTCCAGGCGGCCACCAACGGCATCGAATTCGCACGGAGCAAGGATTTCAGCCGGAAGGCGTTTGAGGCGGGCCTGCGCTACGTCTACCTGCAATTCGACGGCATCGGCAACGACGCCAACAGCCATCGCCACGTCGGCAACCTGTTCGACGTGAAGCTGCGCGCCATCCAGAACATCCACGACGCCGGAATCGAAATCGTTCTGGTGACTACGATCGTCAACAACCTCAACAACGAGCAGGTGGGCCCGATCGTCAAGTTCGCCATGGATAATCCCGACAAGATCGCCTTCGTCAGCTTCCAGCCGGTGAGCTTTACCGGCCGCGACGAGGACATCACTCCCGAGCGGCGCATGCACCAGCGCTATACCCTCTCCCACATGGCCCAGGACGTCAGCAAGCAGGTGGGCCAGATCGAGCCGACCCGCGACTGGTTCCCCATCTCCCTGATCAGCCCCTTCGCCGACTTCGCCGACCTGATGCACGGTCCCGAAGCGCAATGGGGCCAGATGAGCTGCGGCTGCCACCCCAATTGCGGCGTGGGCACGGCGGTGATGATCAACAAAAACACCGGGGAATGGGCTCCGGTGCCCAAGTTCCTGAATATCCCCGGCCTGGTGCGCGACATGCAGAAAATCACCGACGCCGGCCGCGGCAAGCGGTTTTCGGGGCTGATGATGGCCCTGGCGATGCTGAAGAACTACGACTCCTTTCAGGCGCCGCCCAGCCTCGCCCTGTGGGACATCCTGAAGAAATTCGACAAGACCTTCGGCGCCCGCGGCCAGGAGAAGACCAAGCAGATTTACGGATCGGTAGGGCCCGACCGCTCCATCGGCGACGCGATGCGTCGGCGGAAGGACCCGTGGAATTTCCTGTTCATCGCCGGCATGTGGTTCCAGGACCTGTTCAATTACGATTTCCGGCGCACCGAGATGTGCATCATTCCCTATGCCACCCAGATGGGGGAAATCTCCTTCTGCGCGTACAACACCGGGATCGGCTGGCGGAAAATCATCGAGAACATGTACAAGAACGCCACCGTCGCCCAGTGGTACAAGACGCACGGCAAGCACGAGATCTATGCCAAGGGCCGCAAGGTCGACCTCGAGCGCTACGAACACGCCCTCCACGTCGACGCCGAAGACGCTGCCCGCGTGCGCCCCAAGACCGATTCCGACATCCCGATGTTCGCTTCCGACGAGGACCGCGCCCGCCGCCGCAAGGCGTTGGAGGAAGCGGCGAAAGTGCGCAAGATTTACGAAGAAGTGGTGCTGAAGAAGCCCGCCGAACAACTCGTTTCCATCGGCACGCCGCTCGCCCCCGCGAGCGGTAACGGCAACGGCCATGCCTCCGGCAACGGAAACGGCAAAGGAAACGGTCGCCAGGCCGAGCCCGCCAGCGAACCAGCGACTCTCGTCAATTAACCCGGCTCTCGTCCCACTTGGCGAAGCGCTCCGGCCCCGGCCGGAGCGCTTTTGCTTTTCAAGCCGATGCGCGCTGGCGGCGCCGGGGCTTTGAACCGGGCGCGCTTGCCTGCCGGGCAGCCCGGCCCGTAGAATCGGCAATAGCAGGAGCCACGCGATGCCGATTTACGAATATCTTTGCGAAGACTGCCGGACGCGCTACGAGCGGCTCACTTTGTCGGCCAATGGCGATCTGGCCTGCCCCCACTGCGGTGGCAGGAAGGCCACACTCCAGTTCTCCGTTTTCTCCTCGCCGCGGTCCGAAGGCTCCTCTGAGGCGGCGCCGTCCTGCGGCTGCTCGGCCGGCGGCTGCGGCTGCCATTAAAGTTCCTTCCGGTTCCCATCCCTGGTCGAAACGCGGCAGGACGGGCAGGGCCGGCCTCCACCGGCCGCATGCTGCCTGACGCAATGCCTCACCGCTACCTGGTTCCCTCACGCACCACTCGGAAGCCGGTGTAGGCGGGATCGGCGGGGCGGCGCCGGGCCTTGGGATCGGAGGGTTGGTCAGCGCCGCTGCCAAGCGTTTCGCCCGCGCCTCCCGCGCCAACCACCCATTCCGCCACGTTGCCTCCCAAATCGAATACCAGCGGCTCACCCGGCGCGCCGGCGCCGGGGAAGCTGCCAACCGGCTTCAGCAACGCTCCCGGCGGCAGTTTCGCGAGGAACGGCTCGAGCCGGCGTGCGTCGTCGGGATTGACCGCGTAGCCCGCCCAGTAATCGAGTGTGTTCTGATTGGCGCTGGAGCCGTACAGCCTGGCTCCTTCGGCTTCGCTGGGCAGCCGGTAGGTTTCCCCGGTGAGCTTGCTCAGCCAGGCGCAATAGGCTTCAGCCTGCTCGAAGCTGATGCTATTCGCCGGGAAGTTGCCGGTACCCTCAGGAATCTTGTAGCCAGGATCGAAAGCGGCAAACTGCGCCCGGGTGATTTCGAACCGGCCGATTTCGATCCCGCCGTGCCGCACGATTTCCGGGATGAGAACCGGATCGGCGGAGCCGGCGGGCTGGTGAGCGACTCCGTAAACGGCGCCGACGCGGCTGCTCGCCACCAGGACGTCGAGCGGCGAGCCGGATTTCAAGGCTTCGCTTGGCGGCGCGGGCGCGTGGAAAAAGTACTTGTCGAACCACGCCGCTTCTTCATTCACTTTCCGCAGTTGGTGGCTGGCTTTCAGCGGGCCGTGCGGCTCGCCGGGGAACAGCACGAAGCGGTAGGGGACCTTGTCGGTCCAGTAGATGGCGCGATACAGGTCCCAGCCCTGGTCGGTGGGCACGTTGCGGTCGTTGGTGCCCTGGAACATGATGGTGGGCGCCTGCAGGCGGGCGATTTTGAAGAAAGGCGATTTATCGATGTAGAGCTGGGGATTCTCGATCGGGCTGGCGCCGAAGTAATAGTGATCGAACGATTCGCCAAAATCGACGTTGGCCCAGTCGCTCACCCATTCGCTGTCGCCCGCGCCTTCCGAGAGCGCCTTGTAGCGGCCGGGATCGTCGATCGCCAGCGCGATCGAGAGGATGGCCCCGTTCGACCACCCCATCGTCGCCACCCGCTCGGGATCCACCAGCCCCCGCCCAATCAGCGCATCGACGCCTTTCTCGATGTTCGGGACTTCGAGCGTGTAGTACTTGCCGCAGCAGATCGACGAAGCCCAGGCCAGGCCGTGGTTGCCGCTGCCGTGATAGTTCACTCGCAGGGCAAAGGCGCCCCGCTCGGTGTAGAGCTGCACCGGATAGGCCCAGCTTTGCGACCAGCTATCGGTATCGAAACCGGTGGGGCCCCCGTGAATCATCAGCAGCAGCGGATAGCGATGGCCCGGCCGGTAATCGTGCGGATAGTAGAGAACGCCGTCAACGGTATCGTCGTTCGCGCCCTTCCACTGCACCACCTCGGTCTTTGAAATAATCTTGCTCTTGTACGTCGGGTTCAGGTGAGTGAACGCAGCCGGCGAATCGATGGCCGAGCCGCTGAGCGTGGCGCGATACCACTGAGGCGGAGTCGAGGCGGTGCTGTATTCGTACACCAGCGTGCGCCCGTCGCGGCACAGATCGAAGCCGAAGATGTTCTTCGCCTGCTCGCCGGTGAGGAATTCCTGCCGCCACCCGCCGGCTTCGCGAACGTAGCGCGCCGGCCGGAAACGCACGCCGTCGGCCAGCAATGCCAGGAAGCCCTCGGCAGTCGCCTGGAAGCCGCGGCCCAGCCCGTTCGCCCAGTGCAGGTCGACCGAATGCACCTCGCCGGTCGACAGCTCGTAGAAATACACCAGCTCGATGCTGGCGGTCAGGAACCGCGGAGAATCGGAATAGGGCGCAATCGCGTAAACTCCCGAACCGTCCGGCGCCCAGTGAATCTGGGTGGGAGCGATGCGGCCCTCGGTGAAAATCGGCTTTTCCTCGCCGGTTGAGAGATCCACCAGGAAGGTTTTCGGCAGCGTCTTCTGGTCCCAGGCGTAGGCCAGCTCCTGCTGGTTCACCGTCACCGCCCGGCGCCCGTCGGGCGACACGGCGAAATTGCGAATCCAGTCGGCATTGGCGGTGAGCCGGGAAACCTTGCCGTCGGGCACGGTGACGCGGAACAGCCGGACGGGCGGGGTGTGGGGGGCGTCCTCGACGGCGTTGGAATCGTCCTTGCGCTGGCGCGCCTCCTGTTCGTAAAGCGTTGGATCCTCCTCGGCGCTATAGACGATCGCGTGGCTGTCCACCCACTTGAATTCGTTCACGCTGCGAGTGAGCCGGGTGAGCGGCCACGGCTCGCCACCGGCCGCGTCGATCAGCCAGATCTGCCGCTGGGCCTCGTTGGGCTTGGCATCCGGCAGCTTGCGGGTGAACAGAAAAGCGATCAGGCGGGCGTCGGGCGACCAGCGGGGAGCGGAGACGTTGTCGGCGCCGCGGGTCAATTGGATCTCGCGGTTGTCGATCGGGCTCGAGAGCATCAGGTTGCTCGCGCGGCGATCGGTGGCACGATCCATCGCGCTCTTCACCCATACCGTTTGGCGGCCGTCCGGCGACACGCGGAAACCTGCGGCGTTTTCCTCGTAGATCACGTCGCCCGGCGTCCAACTGCGGTCGCCCGCCGCCTGCTGGGCGCGAGCGGCCGGCGCAGCCGCCGCCCACGCCAGCGGCGCCGACAGTATCAGCGCAAACCACCGAAGTCTTCCCCAAGCGTATTTCATTTCCTGCTCCTTCCAAGAATGCATTCCGGGAGAGCGAATCCCGGTGGGCCAACGGCGAAACCTATCACAGATGGCGCGGAACCGGCACACGGCGAAGGGAAGCGGAACCCGATCTTCCTCCTTCCACCGCTTTCCGCGCCCGGCGGACCGCCCATGCCGCTGCGCTATACTGGTCCGCCGGCGCCCCGCCGCGCCCGAGCCATGGCCTTGGCGGGCGGAGCCGCCGGGCGCGCGTGGCGCAAGCCATCAGGAGCGGAATCGGCATGCGCAGGAACGAAAAACCTTCGGGAACCAAGCAAGCAGCGTTTCCGGCGGATACTTTCCGGTTCTTTCGCGAACTGGGCAGGAACAACCGCAAGCCGTGGATGGACGTCCAACGCGAGCGCTACCGCGCCGTCGTTGTGGCGCCGCTGCGGGCGTTGCTCGACCGGCTCACTCCGGCTGTCATCCGCCTGGACCCGAATCTCGACGCGAGCGGACGGACCAACCGCAACTTTTCGCGCATCAACCGCGACATCCGCTTCGCCGCCGACAAGACGCCCTACCGGACCCACATGTATCTGAAGTTCCCCGACCGATCCGCGCCATCGAGCGATTCCTGCGAGCTTTACTTCGGCGTGAGCGCCGAGGTGGTCACCGCCGGCTTCCGCGCTTATCACAGCGGCCGCCAGTCGCGTTTGAGCCAGGTGGCGCGGCCGCGGGCGGCGCAGCAGGGCCGGTGGCTCCAGCGGCAGCGGCGGCGGCTGGGCGGCGATTACGAAAGTTACTGGTATGCGAGCGAGCGCGGGGAATGGACCAGGCACGACGGATGGCCGGTCGACCCGGCGGAGTGGAAGAAGCTGAAAGGGTGGGTGGTACGGCGAAAGTTGAAGCCGGCGGCGGCCACGCGCCCGGGCATCGCTCAGGAAATAGAGCGCGTGTTTCGCGACGTCTATCCGCTCTACCGGTTTGTTTCTTCCGTCAAGTGGAACGCCTGAGAGGGGCCAGCGGGGAGATGCCGCTAACGCGTGAAGAAACGAAGGGAAACCATACCGCCGAAACGGGCCACAGCGACTTCGTCGATACGATGTACGGCATCATCTGTTCTGCCTGCCACAACTACATCGCGATCGACCACACCAATTGCCCGCCCACCTGCCGCGAACATGAAGCCTGCCGCCAGGCCTACGGCGCCTAGAAGCGGTCTCGCCCGGGTGGCATCCTCGTCGGAGAGGGCCGGGTGAATGGATCGGCCGCCATCCCCAAGCGTGTCATTTTGAGCGGAGCGGGCCGACGCCTTTTCTCTTGGCGGAAATCCTGCCTCTCGGATTTCCGCGTCGGCCCGCGCAGTCGAAGAATCCCGACATCCCACCATGAACGGCAAGGATGTCAACGGTGGCAAGCAGTCTCATAAGTCCCGCAAATGCGTGATCCGGAACGGCACGCCCTCTGCGCCTTCTGCCATACCTGCAATTCGCGGAAATCCTTCACGCTCATGTCCCAGTCCAGTTCGCAAGCTGACCGCTGCCCGCTGAAGGCTGCTGATAACTACGGCAGCCAGAGCTTGACGCCAATCATGTGCCAGTAGGCCAGATACAACGTCATGCCGCAGCAGGCGATCGAAACGATCAGCGAATGCCAATAGACCGCCCGGGAAATCCCCTGCCACCGCGCCCGCCACGCCAGCACCAGGCCCAGCACCGAGAACGCGGCGAAAAGCCAGGTGAGCAGCCAGAGGCCCACCGAGTACATGTTGTAGCTGCCGAGCAGCCAAACGGGAGTCGAATTGAACAGCCAAAACGCTCCCCCCAAGCTGAGCGCCGCAAGCGCCGGCATCCCCCGCACCCACAGATGGCCCTTGCCGGTGGTTTTCTTCAGCAGCTTCACCGGGATCCACCACAGGGTGAAAAGCAGGGAACTGAGCATCGCCACCAGCGCCAAATGTACCAGGAGGAAGCGCAGCATCGGCCACCACACGCCCCGGCGAACGCCGTAGAATCCGCCCGCGCCGCTGAGGATTTCGTTGCCTTCGTCATCGGTCAGGAAAATCATGCTCGGCCCCGCCTCGCTTTCCAGCCGGAACTGGTTGTTGCCGGTGGGCGCCAACACCCGTGCCGGGCCGGTCCAGTCCTTCAAGGTGAGCCGGCCGTTCGCCAGCGACACTCTCTCGCCGTGGAGTAGGATGTCGAGGAATGCCAGCATCTGGCCGCGCGGGTTTTCCTTCTCGTAATAGCCGGTGAATTGAGCCAACTGCGCATCGGGCATCGCGGCCGCAGGCGGCTGGGGCAGCGCCTGGCCGGCGAGCAGGTAATTGGCGAGCAGGCGATCGATCTGGCGCAGCGCTTGGCCGCCGCTGTCGCTGTTGATGAGCGCGACGTAGCCAACGGCCTGATCGGGCATGTAACTGTAGGTCGAGAGGAAGCCGGAGATGCCGCCGTCATGCCCGTGCTGCACCACCGGCCCATCCAGATTGCTGTAATTCCCGAAGCCGTAGCCGTACTTGAGCCCCGCCTTGGCTGCGAGCGTGGTTTGCGGATACTCCATCCGGGTGATGGAATCGGCGCTGACCAACTGCTCGTCCCCCACCTTCCCGCGGTTCAGGAACATCTCCACCAGCTTGGCCAACTCCGCCGGCGAACTTTTGAAGTCGCCGGCAGGACGCAGGTAGATGTTCAGGTAGGGAACGGGCCGAGGCGGAATCCCATGGTAGCCCTGGGCCAGTTGCTGGTAAATCGTCGCATCGAGATCGAAGCTGCTCCGGGTCATCCCGAGCGGCTGCAGAATGTTCTGAGCGATGTAGAGGTCGAATTTCTCGCTGCTCGCTTTTTGGACCAGAAACCCCGCAACTCCGTAGCCGGGGTTCGAGTACGACATCCGGGTGCCGGGCGGCCAGCGCGTCGCGAGCGGCTGCGGGAACTGGAAGCAGACGTCCAGCGGGTCGGCCGCGGCGTTGGGGCGGAGGTCGTAGGTCTCGCTCGCCGACATGTCGTCGAAGCCGGCGCTGTGCTCGAGCACCTCGGCGAGCGTCACCGGGTGCGTCGATTCCCAGCGATTTTCGAAAGGCAGGGTGGGGGAGAAATCCCTCAACTTCGCGTTCAAATCGATGCGGCCCGCCTCCTGGAGCTTCAGTAGGGCCAGGGATACAAACGTTTTCGATATCGATCCGACGCGAAACACGGTGTCGGCGGTGACCGGCTTGTTCGAGGCGAGCTGCGCCATGCCCACGCCGCCGGCCCAGATCACATGATCCTTATCGACCAGGGCGATGCCGGCGCCCGGCACGTGTGAGCGGGTCAGGATCGCCTGGATGTCCTGTTGAAGCTCGGGCAGCGATTTCGGCGTGGGCGGCGGCGGGGCCGGCTGGCCGCCCCCGCAACTGCACAGGAACGACAGGGCGAGAATCGATCCGAGCGGAAGCGAGCGGCGAGCGAATCGGCGCAATCGTGGCATCGTGGGAACCGCGGCGATTGTAGCGAATGCGGGCATGGGTCGCCACGAGGAAATTCCGCTGTCGCGGCGGCCGGCGCCGCCGGCCGCCACCCATCGTGCCCACAAACCTACGCTGTCATCCTGAGCCCGTCCCGTGGTGCGGGGCGAAGGACCCCGCTAATCCGGAGGGAGCGTCTATGAACACCGTAGCCGCCGCGTCCTGCCCCGCATTTATGACACAACCTGGCTCTGTTGACATCCTCGCGAGAGGCGCCTTGGCAACAGAGCCACTCAACCTCTAGCCGCCGGCTCCCGAGCAGGCCAGATTGGTTGTTGACGTCCGCCGGCGACCTTGCTTACTTTCGATGCAGCGGTGGGAGGAGGGACGCGGTGAACACGAGCGAATTGAGAATCAAGGCCGAGCGGCTGCGCTCGCTGCACGCCGGTCCGCGAATTCTGGTGTTGTGCAACGTCTGGGATGCGGCCGGCGCCCGCATCGTCGAGGAGGCCGGTCTCCCGGCGGTCGCCACCAGCAGCGCCGCCATCGCGAACTCGCTTGGCTACCCCGACGGCCAGCGGATTTCGCGGGAAGAGATGGCGGCAGCGGTGCGGCGGATCGCCCGAGCGGTGGCGGTGCCGGTGACGGCGGATATGGAATCCGGTTACGGACCCACGCCGGAGGCGGCCGCGGAAACGGTGCGAGCGGCGCTCGAGGCGGGCGCCGTGGGCCTCAACCTGGAAGACGCCATCGAAGAGAGACAATTCATCGACATTTCCTTGCAGTGCGAGCGGATTCGCGCGGCGCGCGAAGCCGGCGCCCGGGCCGGTGTGCCCATCGTCATCAACGCCCGCACCGACGTGTACCTGGCCCGACAGGGAGAACCGGCGGCACGGTTCGAACACGCGGTACGCCGGGCGAATGCTTACCGCGAGGCCGGCGGCGACTGTCTGTTCGTTCCCGGCGTCACTGACGCCGCAACCATCGGCCGGCTGGCGCGCGAAATCACCGGCCCAATCAACATTCTGGCGGTGGCGACGACTCCGCCGGTTGCCGAGCTGGAGCGGCTCGGGGTGCGCCGCGTGAGCGTGGGTTCGGGGCCGATGCGCGCGGCGATGGCGCTGATGCGGCGAATCGCCCGGGAACTGGCCGAGAGCGGCGCCTATTCCGCCTTCACCACCGATACCATCACCTACGCCGAAGCGAATGGCTTGTTCGCACCGCGCCCCTTCGCCCATTGAGCCGGCGCAACCCCTTCGCAGCATACCGTTGTTGACTGCCTGTCCCCAGCCCCTTAGCATGCCCCACGGGCGCGCTGGGCCGATGTCGTCCCCGCGCTCCGTCCGGCGATGAACAGGCTGCTCAAAATCCTGGGTTGGGCGGCCGTCGCGCTGGCGGGGGCGGGAGCGCTCGCCGTTATCGCCATCGAGCGCCACGAGCCCATCAACGCCGTTTGGCTGGTGCTTGCCGCCGTCTGCACCTACCTCGTTGCCTACCGCTTCTACTCTTCCTTCCTCGCCGTCAAGGTCTTCGCCCTCGACGACACCCGCGCCACTCCCGCCGAGCGGCTCGAGGACGGCCGCGATTTCGTCCGCACGAACAAATGGGTGCTGCTTGGCCACCACTTCGCCGCCATCGCCGGCCCCGGACCGCTGGTGGGGCCGACCCTAGCGGCCCAATTCGGTTACCTGCCGGGCACCCTGTGGATCGTGGCGGGGGCGGTGCTGGGCGGATGCGTGCAGGATTTCGTGATTTTGTTCTGCTCGATTCGGAGGAACGGCAAGACGCTGGGAGAAATGGCGCGCGACGAAGTAAGCCGGCGGGGAGGGCGAATCGCGGTGGTCGCGGTGCTGGCGATCATGGTGATCCTGCTGGCGGTGGTGGCGCTGGTGGTGGTGAACGCGCTGAAATCGTCTCCCTGGGCCACCTTCACCCTGGCGATGAGCGTGCCGATCGCATTGGGGATGGGGATCTACCTGCGATACCTGCGGCCCGGCCGGGTGATCGAGGCGACGGTCGCGGGAGTCGCCTTGATGATTTTTGCGGTGGTGGCGGGCCAGTGGGTGAATGCTTCGGCCGGCTGGTCTCGCGCGTTCACGCTGGGGGCGGCGCCGCTGGCGGTGGCGCTGATCGTTTACGGCTTCGCCGCGTCGGTGCTGCCGGTGTGGCTGCTGCTCGCTCCCCGCGACTACCTGAGCTCCTTCATCAAGGTGGGAACGATTCTGGCGCTCGCCGCCGGCGTGCTGGTGGTCCACCCGGCGCTCGAAATGCCCGCGCTCACCCGGTTCGCCGACGGCACCGGTCCTATCTTCAGCGGCAAAATCTTTCCATTTTGCTTCATCACCATCGCCTGCGGCGCCGTCAGCGGGTTCCATGCGCTGATCAGTTCCGGCACCACGCCGAAAATGATCGAGCGGGAAAGCCAGGCGCGACTCATCGGCTACGGCTCGATGATCATGGAATCGCTGGTGGCGGTGATGGCGATGGTCGCTGCCTGCTCGCTCCAGCCCGGCGTCTTCTTCGCCATCAATTCCCCCGCTGGCGTGGTCGGGCACACCGCCCAGGCGGCGGCGCAGACGATCAGCGCCTGGGGCTTTCCCCTGCATCCGGCGACGATGCAGCAGCTCGCCAGCGAGGTGGGTGAGCGCACCATGCTCGATCGCACCGGCGGCGCGCCGTCGCTCGCCGCCGGCATGGCGCAGATTTTCAGCCGGGCGATCGGCGGGGGCCGCCTGCTCGCCATCTGGTATCACTTCGCCATCATGTTCGAGGCGCTGTTCATCCTCACCGTTCTCGACGCCGGCACTCGCGTGGGCCGCTTCATGGTGCAGGAAGCCGCCGGCCGTCTTTGGGCGCCGCTCGGCCGGCGCGCTTGGTATCCGGGCATCCTCATCGCCAGCGCGCTGATGGTCGGCGCCTGGGGTTATTTCCTGTACCAGGGCGTGCTCGATCCCCTGGGCGGAATCAATTCGCTCTGGCCGCTGTTCGGCATCGCCAACCAGCTTCTGGCGGCGGTGGCGTTGGTGGTGGCGACGACGGTGCTGCTGAAGATGGGCCGGCGGCGCTGGCTGTGGGTGACGCTCGGCCCCGGCGCCGCCCTCGTCGCGGTGACGATGACCGCCAGTTACCAGAAGATCTTTCATCCCGATCCCCATATCGGTTTTCTCGCCCAAGCGAACTTGCTCGCCGCCCAGTTGGCCTCGGGCGCTGTCCCCGCGGCCCAGGTGGAGTTCACGCGCCGGCTGATCTTCAATAACCGCCTCGACGCCGTCGTCACCGGATTGCTGGCGGCGATGGTGCTCCTGCTGGTGGTGGAAGCGGTGGGGCAGTGGCAAGGTATCCTCACCGGCCGCCAGCCTGCGGTGCTTCACGAAGCGCCTTATATCGCTTCCGAATGGGGGCGAGCGGAAGGAGACTGAATCATGAACCAGCCATCGGTCTCGATTCGAGCCTCCTCGAAGAGCATCCGGTCGGCCACGGGCCGCTTGAGCCGCTTCGTGCAAGGCTGGTGGCGATGGCTGCGCGAGGTTACCGGCGACGCTGCCTACGATCGCTATCTCGCCGCTCGCGGCTGCCCCACCCCGCGCCCGCCGCTCACCGAGGGCGAGTTTTACCTCGATCGCCTCCGCCGCCGCTATTCGTCCATCAACCGCTGTTGCTGATGCCTTTCCCGCACCGCTGGCCTGCCTTCCTCTCGATCCGCCTCCACCCCACGCCGTCCCCGCATCCGCCGTATAGTCAGACAACGCGTGAAGCCGCAATCGAAACTGGATCGCTCCACTCGATGGGCCGCACTCACAGCGCGCTGTCATCCCGAACCCAGCCGCGCCCTTTGCGGATGGGGGTGAGGGATCTGCTTTTCGCCGCGGTGCGCAAACAAACCGGCCGACAGTATTATAGGGAGGAGGAAACGGACCCGTGGCCAACACGCGCAGAATCGGCATCCTCACCGGCGGCGGCGACGTTCCCGGGCTGAACTCGGTGATCAAGGGAGTGGTGGCGGAGGCGGCGCCGCTGGGCTATGAAGTAGTGGGCATCCGGCGGGGCTGGATGGGTCTGATCCACACGCCGCCGGGCGCGCAGCCGGACGCCGAATACCTGATCCGCCTGGACCCGCTCAACACCCACAGCATCGACCGCACCGGCGGAACGATGTTGCACACTTCCCGGGTGAATCCTCGGCGGGTGCGCCGCGGGGAGCTGCCGGCGCACCTCGATTCGCGGCGCGTGGCGGCGATGGCGGTCGGCGAAGACGTTTACGATCTGACTCCGGTGGTGCTCGATACGATTGCCGGGCTCGGCCTGCATTACCTGATCGCCGTGGGCGGCGACGACACGCTCAGCTACACCCGCGTGCTCGACGAGCGCGGCGTGGCGGTGGTGGCGATTCCCAAGACGATGGATAACGATGTTCCCGGCACCGAATACGCCATCGGCTTTTCCACCGCCATCACCCGCGCCCGCGAGCTGATCAATCGCCAGCGAACCACGCTCGGCTCGCACGAGCGAATCGGCGTATTCCGCATTTTCGGCCGCGATGCCGGCTTTACCGCCCTCTACGCCGCCTACGTCACCTTCAGCCGCTGCCTTCTGCCCGAATGCGAATTCGATTTGGACCGGCTGGTGGCGACGCTGGTCGACGACAAGCGGCGGAGCCCCAGCCAATACAGCTTCGTCGTCGCTTCCGAAGGCGCCGTCTGGAAAGGCTACCGGGCCTCCGAATTCGGCGAGGCGGACGCTTACGGCCATCGGAAGAAGGCGGACATCGGGTTCGCGCTGGCGGAAGAAATCCGCGCCCGCACCCGCGAGGATGCCATCTCCACCGACTTGACTTACGACCTGAGAAGCGGCGAAGCCGACATGCTCGATCAGATGGTTTCACTCACCTTCGCCAGCCTGGCCATGGATTGCATTCGCCAGGGCGAGCACGGCTGGATGGCCGCGGTACGCGGCGGCCGTTACGCCCGCGTCCCCCTGCCGCAAGGTCCGTCGCGGCGGGTGGACGCCGCCAGGCTCTACGACAGCGAGCATTTCTGCCCGAATTACGCCAACAAGCTCGGCCTGCCGCTGCTGCTCGACGAAGTCGCCGACCCCGCCTAGCTGTTGCTTGTGTAGCACAGCCTCCCGAAACTTCGGGACTCGGCTGTGCGAGTCGGGGGAAAGGATTAAGGCCTTGGGCGGGGTTGTCTGGCACAGTCCCGCCCCGCGGGACTGTGCGGGAGAACAGGGACAGGTCGCAATCCAGTGGGTGATTTCCTCCCGTTTCTTTCACTTCTCCAGCAAAAGGCCCGAATTGGAGCGATTTGAAAAAAATCATTTGCTTGAAATCACGCCACTTATCCGGCTTTCTGATATTTCGTGGAGCGATTTGCGCGCCTGCTAAGTCCTGCCCCTGCAACACAAATTTCGCCGATTTGCGTGCCGCGCCGGTACCGGAATCGCTCCTGCATCTTGAGCCCGACCCCGGCGAGACCGCCGCCCCGCAAATTGACTTCACTTGCGGCTGGCGAATAGCATAGCGATTTATCTCTCGGTAACCGCTTCGGCCAGGGCGAACGATGGCAACCGACTCTGCGGGAACGATTCTCGACAGAATTGTGGATGCCCGGCGGGCCGCGGTCGAGCATCGCAAGCGGGTGCTGCCGCTGCCGGTGCTGCGCTTGGCGGTCGAGCGCAGCCAAGCCCCGGTGCGCGATTTCCGCCAGGCGCTGGCCGGACCCGGTATCCGGGTGATTGCGGAGCTGAAGCGGGCCTCGCCCTCTCGCGGCGTGCTGCGGCCCGCCTACGCCGTCGATTGGCTGGCGCAACGGCTCGAGCTGGCGGGAGCGGCGGCGCTGTCGGTGCTGACGGAAGAGGAATTTTTTCAGGGCGAACTCGAGCATCTGAAGCAAGCGCGGCGGCAAACATCGGTGCCGCTGCTGCGCAAGGATTTCCATTTCGATCCCTGGCAAGTGTGGGAGGCGCGAGCAGCCGGCGCCGACTCGTTTCTGCTGGTCGTATCGATTCTCGACGACGCCCGGCTGGTCGAGCTGATTTCGCTCGGCCGCGCCCTGGGCATGGAGCCCCTGGTCGAAGTCCACAGCCGCGCCGAACTCGATCGCGCGCTCGGCGCCGGCGCGCTCGCGATCGGCGTAAACAACCGCGACCTGCGCACGTTCGATGTGCGCCTGGAAACCTCGCTCGAGCTGATCGAGGCCATTCCCGACGAATGCGTGGCGGTGAGCGAATCGGGTTTGCGCGCGCCCGCCGACCTCGAACGACTGTCGCGCGCGGGCTTCGACGCCTTCTTGATTGGCGAGCAACTGATGACCGCCGAGGACCCCGGTGCTGCACTGCGCTCCCTGCTCGGCAACCCCCAGCCCGCGGACGAGGTACGGTGAAATGTTGTTCGGCCGGGGCCGAGCTCCGCGAGTGAAGATTTGCGGGATTACCAACTGGAGGGACGCGCGCCTTGCCGTCGACGCCGGCGCCGATGCGCTCGGCTTCAATTTCTTTCCGCCCAGCCCGCGGTACATCCATCCCCGCGAGGCGGCGCGAATCGTTCGCCGGCTGCCGGCGACGGTGACGAAAGTGGGCGTGTTCGTGAACGAACGGCCGGAGGCGGTGCACGCCATCGCCCGGGCAGTTGGTTTGCAGGCGGTGCAACTGCATGGCGAGGAGACGCCCAGGCGCGTCAGCGAACTCGCCCGGCTCGCCGTGGTCATCAAGGCCTTCCGGATGCGGCCGGGTTTCGCGTTGGCGCGGCTGGGCCGCTACGCCGGCGCGAAGGCATTCCTGCTCGACGGGTTCCGAGCCGGGCTCAGGGGCGGCACCGGCAAGCCGTTTGACTGGAGCGTGGCGCGCCGTGCCTCGCGCTATGGCCGTATCATTGTGGCCGGCGGCTTGGGGCCGGAAAACGTCGCCGAAGCAATCGCCGGTGCGCGCCCCTACGCCATTGACGTTGCCAGCGGCGTCGAGGCCCGGCCGGGGAAGAAGGATCCGGCGCGATTGCGGGAGCTGATGCGGCAAGTGGAACGGGAAAGGAAGAAGAGGCGATGAGCGCGGCGCCCCAGGCGTTGCCCGACGAGCGCGGACGATTCGGTCCCTTCGGCGGCCGCTACGTTCCGGAAACCCTGATAGAGCCGCTCGAAGAACTGGAACGCGGCTACGCCGCGGCTTGCGCCGACGCCGATTTCGCCCGGGAGCTGGACGACCTCCTGCGCAACTTCGCCGGCCGGCCCACGCCGCTGCAACTGGCCGAGCGGCTCACCGCGCATCTGGGCGGTCCTCGCATCTACTTGAAGCGCGAGGACCTGCTCCATACCGGAGCCCACAAAATCAATAACTGCCTCGGTCAGGGCCTGCTCGCCCGCAGCATGGGCAAGCGACGCATCGTTGCCGAAACCGGCGCAGGCCAGCACGGGGTGGCGTCGGCGACGGTGGCGGCGCGGCTGGGGATGGAGTGCGTCGTCTACATGGGCACCGAGGACATGGAGCGGCAGCGGCTGAACGTTTTCCGCATGCGCTTGCTGGGCGCCGAGGTGGTGGGCGTCGACGCCGGCAGCCGCACTTTGAAAGACGCCATCAGCGAAGCGATGCGGGACTGGGTGACCAACGTCCGCACCACCCATTACCTGTTGGGCTCGGTGCTCGGGCCCCATCCCTATCCGCGCATGGTGCGCGACTTCCATCGGGTAATCGGCAACGAAGCCCGCCAGCAGATACTCGCCGCCGAAGGCCGGCTGCCCCACCTGCTGGCGGCTTGCGTCGGCGGCGGATCGAATGCCATCGGCCTGTTCCACGCGTTCCTGGCCGATGCCGGCGTGCGGATGCTGGGCGTGGAAGCGGGCGGACGCGGCCAGTCCCTCGGCGAGCACGCTTCGCGGCTGGCTGCCGCTGCCGGTTACCTCGGCGCGCGGCCCGGCGTGCTGCACGGCACTTATAGCTACGTGCTCCAGGACGCTCAAGGCCAGATCGCCACCACTCACTCGGTCTCTGCCGGGCTCGATTACCCAGCGGTCGGCCCCGAACACGCCTGGCTGGCGCTCGAACGCCGCGCCGAATATACCGCCATTGACGACGAATCCGCCGTCAACGCCGCTCGCACCCTCGCCCGGCTCGAAGGCATCATTCCCGCGCTCGAATCGGCCCACGCAGTGGCGGAAGTGATGCGCCGGGCGCCTGGCATGCCGCGCGACCAGGCGATCATCGTGAATTTATCCGGCCGCGGCGACAAGGATATGGACATCCTGGCGCGCTACCTGTAGGGGCGCGTGGCCGGCGGCTGCGGCATTCCGACGCCCCCGGACCGATACCGATGAACGTGCTGAGACGCGAATCCCCATCCGCACCGGCGCCGGCCGTCACGGCGGCGCCGACGAGAATCGGCCGCCGCTTCGACCACTTGCGCCGCGCGGGCGAACTGGGCCTGGTCGCCTACGTTACCGCCGGCGACCCGTCGCTCGGCGCCACCCACGAAATCGTTCTCGCCGCCGCCGAGGCGGGAGCCGACGTCATCGAGTTGGGCGTGCCGTTCAGCGATCCGATCGCCGACGGCCCGGTGATCCAGCGCGCCAGCGAGCGGGCGCTCCGCTCCGGCACGACCCTCGCCAGCGTCATCGATCTGGTAAGCGAGTTGCGGCGATCGACCGATGTGCCGCTGGTTCTCTTCGGCTACTTCAATCCCATCCTCCAGATGAAGCTCGAGGTCTTCGCCGAGCGCGCCACGCTGGCCGGCGCCGACGGCGTCCTGGTGACCGATTTGACGCCCGAGGAGGCGGGAGAATTTTGCGCGGTGGCCCGCGCGGCGGGCCTGGACACCATCTTTCTGGCGGCGCCAACCACCACGGCGGAGCGTATCCGGCGCATCGCTCAGGCCGCCAGCGGATTCCTGTATCTGATTTCGCGCACCGGCGTCACCGGCCAGCGCGACCGCCTGCCGCCGGACCTCTCCGAACTGGTCGAGCGCGCCCGCCGCGCGACTACGCTGCCGCTGGCCGTCGGTTTCGGGTTGTCGCGGCCGGAACACATTCGCGCGCTCGTGGGGAAAGTGGACGCGGCAGTGGTAGGTTCGGCGCTGGTAGCGGAAATCGAGAACGCGGCTCCGGCGGCCGCCGCTGAGGCGGTTGCTGCCCGGGTGCGGCAGTTGAAGCGAGCCGGCCGTGAGCGATAACGACTCGAGCGGTTGGGCGGCGATCGAGGAATTGCGGCGCCAGCTCGATGAAATCGATTTCCGGCTGGTCGAGCTCCTCAACGAGCGCGCCCGCCGGGTGGCGGAAATCGGAAAAATCAAACGCGCCGCCGGCTTGCCGCTTTATCAGCCGGAGCGCGAGCAGAGCATTTTCGAATTGGTCCTGGGGATGAATCGGGGCCCGCTCTCCAGCCGCGCACTCCGCCGGCTGTTCGAGCGCATCCTCGACGAATCCCGGTCGGTCGAGCGCCGGGTGATGGAGGAGGCCGCCGGCGGCGCGCGCGGGGCCACCGGCCAGTCCGAGGAGCGCGGCGGATGATCGTCGTGATGCAGGCGGAGGCCACCGAACACCAGATCCAGCAGGTGATGGACCGCCTGATCGAATTGGGCTTCGACGTGCATCGCTCGACCGGCGAAAGGATGACCGTGCTGGGCGCCGTCGGAGTGAAAGAGAATTTCGATTGCGGCCAGATCGCGGCCCTGGTGGGCGTGCGCGAAGTGGTTCGGCTCACTCACCCCTACAAGCTGGCCAGCCGCGCCTTCCGCGCCAGCCGCACCATCGTCGATCTGGGAAGCGGGGTGCGGATTGGCGGGTCGGAAGTGGTGGTCATGGCCGGCCCCGCCGCGGTGGAATCGCCCGAGCAAATCGAGCCGATCGCCGAAGCGGTTGCGCGCGCCGGCGTGCGAGTGCTCTGCGCCGCTGCGTTCCAATCGCGGCGCTCTCCCTACGGTTTCGTCGGCATGGGCGAACGGGGACTCTGGCTGCTGCGGCAGACCGCCGACCGGCACGGACTGCTGGTGGTGAGCGAGGCGCAGGGACTCACCGAAATCCCGATGCTGGTGGATTTTGTCGACATGGTTCTGGTGGGTGAACGGAACATGCAGAACGACGACCTGCTCGATGCCCTGGGCGCCATCCAGAAACCGGTACTGCTGCAACGAGGCGCGGCGGCGACGATCGAGGAGTTGCTCCTGGCCGCCGAGCACATCCTGGCAGGAGGCAATTTCGGGGTGGCGCTCTGCGAGCGAGGCATCCGCACTCTGGAAGGTTCGGGTCGTTGCACTCTCGATGTTTCCGCCATCCCGGCGGTGCAGCGGCTGTCGCATATGCCCATCCTGGTCGATCCTTCACAAGTGGCCGGCCGGCGCGACCAGGTGGCGCCGATTGCCCGGGCGGCGGTGGCTGCCGGAGCCGACGGCTTGCTCATCGCGGTCCATAACGATCCCGATCATGCGTCGGTGGCCGGCGGGCAATCCCTCACCTTCGAGCAATTCCAGGGGCTCGTTGCCGGTCTGCGCGACGTTGCCGCTGCCGTGGGCCGGCGGCTGGCCTGAGCGATGGAACTTCCCTTCAGCCGGGTGGCGGTGCTGGGCACGGGGCTGGTGGGAGGATCGTTCGCGCTGGCGCTGAAGCGCGCGTTTCCCCAGGCGCGGGTGATCGGCTGCGACCGGCCGAAGGTGCTCGAGCGGGCGCGGGAGCGGGGCGCGTTCGATGAACCGGTTCCCGACGCCGCCGCTGCCTGCCGTGGCGCCGACCTGGTGTACCTGGCGCTGCCCGTCCTGGAGATCGTCCGCGCGTTGCCCACGGTAGCGGCAGTAGTGTCGCCCACCGCGCTCGTCACCGACGCCGGCAGTACCAAGACGCTCATCTGCCAGGAGGCCGAACGTGTATTCCCATCGCCGCGGAGATTTGTCGGCGGCCATCCCCTGGCGGGCCGCGAGAGCGGTGGGATCGAGAGCGCCGCCGCTGATCTTTTCGCCGGCGCGCCCTACTTCTTGATCGGCGCACCGGAGCCGCTTGACGATCGCTTGCGGCGGCTGCTGGCGGTGATCGAAGCCATTGGAGCGCGGCCGGTGTGGCTTGCCGCCGGCGAGCACGATCGCCTGGCGGCTTTCCTCTCCCACCTGCCGCAGATGGTGGCGGTTGCCCTGGCGGAAACGGTGCTCGAAGGAGCCGGCGAATCGGCGGGTGCGCTCGCCGGTCCCGGCCTCCGCGACACGCTCCGCCTTGCCGGCAGCCCCTACGCCATTTGGGCCGATGTCGCCCGCACCAATCCCCATCTGCCCCAGGCGCTCGACCGGCTGGGCCGGTGGCTCGAGCGCATCCGCTCGCGGCTCGAATCCGGCGACTTGCGCGAGGATTTCGAAAGATCCAACCGGCTGTACAAAATCCTTCGGCGGTTGGAGTAGACTCGAATGCGCGCCTCATTCCGTTCGCTTCGCTTGCGGGGAAACCAGCCATGGACAAACGTGTAGCCGGCGCCGACGAGGCCATCCGCCAGGTGAACGACGGGGCCACCATCCTGGTGGGCGGCTTCGGCCTTTGCGGCGTTCCCGAAAACCTGATCGCCGCCGTCCGGCGGAAGGGCGTGAAGAACCTCACCATCGCCTCCAACAACGCCGGCGTGGACGATTTCGGCATCGGCTTGCTGCTGGTGAAGCGGCAAGTGAAGAAAATGATTTCCACTTACGTCGGCGAAAACAAATTGTTCGAGCAATTGGCGATGAGCGGGGAATTGGAACTCGAGCTGAATCCGCAGGGAACCTTCGCCGAGCGCCTGCGCGCCGGCGGCGCCGGCATTCCCGGCTTCTATACCCCCACCGGCTACGGCACTCTGGCCGCCGAAGGCCGCGAAACCCGCGAATTCAACGGCAGGCAATGCCTGCTGGTGCCGGCGCTCCGGGGTGACTTCGCGTTCGTAAAGGCGTGGCGGGGCGACCGCTGGGGCAACCTGGTGTTCCGGAAAACAGCGCGAAATTTCAACGCGATGATGGCCACTGCCGCCGACACGGTGATCGCCGAAGTCGAGGAGTTGGTGGACCTGGGCCGGCTCGAGCCCGACAGCATCCACGTTCCCGGCATTTACGTGAACGCCATTTTCCAGGGCGATCGTTACGAAAAGCGCATCGAGCGCCGCACCCTGCGGCAGCCGGGAGCGAGCGTCGCGGCGCTAGATCCCGCCGACAAGCGCGCGGCGATCGCCCGGAGGGCGGCGCTCGAGCTCCGCGACGGCTTCTACGTCAATTTGGGTATCGGCTTGCCCACCCTGGTGCCCAATTTCCTGCCGCCGGGCGTGGAGGTGGTGATCCAGTCGGAAAACGGGATGCTCGGCGCCGGCCCCTATCCCTACCCCGGCCAGGAAGACCCCGACCTGATCAACGCCGGCAAGGAAACGGTCACCGAAATTCCCGGCTGCTCCTATTTCTCCAGCGCCGACTCCTTCGCGATGATTCGCGGCGGCCACATCGACGTCACCATCCTCGGCGCGCTCCAGGTGGACGCCCGGGGCAACCTCGCCAACTGGGCCATCCCCGGCCGGATGCTGAAAGGCATGGGCGGGGCCATGGATCTGGTGGCGGGAGCGCGGCGGGTGATCGTGGCGATGGAACATACCGCCAAGGATGGCCAGCCGAAAATCGTCAAGCAATGCACGCTGCCGCTCACCGGCCTGCGCGTGGTCGGCACGATCATCACCGAATTGGCGGTGATCGAGGTGACTCCCGAGGGCCTGGCGCTGCGCGAGGTGGCTGCCGGCGTCACTCCCGGCGAGGTGCAGCGGGTCACCGAGCCGGAGCTCATCGTGCGGTCCGACCTCAAGACGATGGGGGTGTGAACGATGGCCGAAGCGAGTGGTGGGCGGCTGCGAACTGTGTTGTCGGTACCGAACCAGCTCACCTTCCTGCGGCTGGCGTTCCTGCCGTTTCTGCTGATTTCGATTCGTTACGAGCGTTACGGCTGGGCGCTTGTGGTGCTGGCCGCCGCCGGAGCGAGCGACGCCCTCGACGGCCTGCTGGCGCGGCAATTGGGGCAGAAAACCGCCGTCGGCGCCTATCTCGACCCCATCGCGGACAAGCTGCTGCTCTCCTCTTCGTTCTTCATGCTGGCCCTGGAGTCGAAAATTCGCTGGTGGCTGGCAATCCTGGTGCTGGGGCGGGACGTGCTGTTGCTCACCGCAGCGGTGGTGATTGTTCTCGCGGCCGGCTACGTGTCCCTTCCTCCCAGTTTCTGGGGCAAGCTGACCACCGCATTCCAGATTCTGATGGTGTTCCTGGTGATCGTGCTGGCTCTCCACGAAAGCCGGTTCCTGCGGCTGGCGCGAGACGGTTGCGCGTGGGTGGTTGCCGGCTTCACCGTCTTCTCCGGCTTGCATTACAGCGTGACCGTCGCCCGCCGCTTGAGCCAGTAGGGGCACGCTCCGCGTGCCCCCGGTTGCTGCAGAGGGAGCGCCCCCGGCGAACTTCAGCGAATGTGGATGAACTGAGCGAGCATCGCCAGAAAGCTGGCCGCGACCACCAGGCCCGCCGTCCAGCCCAGCGCGTAAGCAAGCTTCTGCTCGGCCGGCGTTGCCGGCGGGCGATCGTTGACGATTCGGCCGATCAGGAAACCCGAAACCAACCCGCCGAAGTGGGCGGCGTTGTCGATCCCCGGCATCAGCACACCCAGCAGAACGATGTAGAAAATCCAGCGAACCAGTTGGCTGCGCAGCATCTGCATCTGGATGCTATGCCCGCGGCTGGTGACCGCCAGCAGCAGCCCGATCAGCCCCATCAGCGCTCCCGATGCGCCCATACCGAGCCCGTAGCCTCCCCCGGCGAAGATGTTCCACACCGTGCTGGCTATCCAGCTACAGACGCCGGTGAGGATGAAGAGGTACAGGAAGCGTGGCGTGCCGTAGATTTCCTCGACCATCGGGCCGATGTCCACCAGCACCCACATGTTCATGCCGAGGTGAAACAGGGCGGCATGCAGGAATATCGGCGTCACCAGCCGCCACCATTGATGACCGCTCAGAATGTAGATGGTTTGCCTCGCTCCGAGCCCCAGCAGCACGTAGCTGTTGATCGCGCCGATGTTGAAGATCGAGCCGAGGCCCTGGGCCGCTTGGGCCGGCTGGCCCGCCCGCAGTGTCAGCAACAGGCTGATGCCGTAAAGCAGGCAGCAGAGCGAGAAAAGACCGTAGGTGGCGGGAGAATTCGAAGGCAACAGGCGGGAAAACGTCTGGCTCGCCGCCGCCAGCGAGTACGTCATGCTGGCCCCGCAATTGGGGCAGCGGCGGGCGTTCACTCCCGCCAACTGGCCGCACGAGGGACACAGCCGGGGCCGGCCTTCCTGGCGTTCACCCGGCAGAAACCAGCCCAGCCACTGCTCCTTCCATCGGTCGAGCTTCCATCGCCAGCGGGGGCTGAGCGTCAATGGGCCGCCTTGTCAGTCGGTACCACGGTCCCTAATCATACCGAAAATGTTTTTGGGATTGCTCGTTTAGCTGCAATTGAGGGTGCATCGGCGTGCCGGCATGGACGTCCGCTGGTGGCGAAACGCGGCCAGCCGCAACCCACCCCGCCTACAAAGCGGCCTTGTCTTCCTGAGCCCGTCGCGCTGTGCGGGAGCGAAGGACCCCGCCATTGCTGAGGGAGCGAACGCCACGACCACAGCTTTTCGGTCCCGCTGCGGGCGCCATCCTGCTGGTGCTGGCGCTCGTCGCCGGCTGCAGCCACCGCCCGCCGCTCGTTCCTCCGCCCTCGCCGGCGCCGGGCGGGTGGGAACGCGAAGGACTGGCTTCCTGGTACGGCGTTCCCTATCACGGCCGCAAGGCCGCCGACGGGGAAATCTACAACATGTACCAGTTGGTTGCCGCTCACCGCACCCTGCCGTTCAATTCCGAAATCCGCGTCACCGACTTGCAAAACGGCCGCCAGGTGGTCGTCCGGATCATCGATCGCGGCCCGTTCGTCGAAAATCGCATCATCGACTTGTCGTTTGCCGCCGCCCGCGCGCTCGACATGGTCGGCCCGGGCGTCGCCCCGGTGCGGCTGGAACTCGTTTCCGGTCCGAACCCCGCCGCCGGCGAATTCACCGTGCAGGTCGGCGCGTTCGCCATTCGCGCCAACGCCGAACGCCTGCGCCAGCGGCTCGAACCTCGCTGGGGCCCGGTATTCATCCAGGAATACGATTCGCCGGATGGGTTGCTCTACCGCGTTCGGGTGGGACGCGTGGCGGGCGAAACAGCAGGCAACCAACTCGCACACCAGCTTCGCGAGCAGGAACAATTCCCCGCCACCTACGTCGTCCGCCTGGACCAGTAGGGCTGCGGAATCTTTCGCCGCCTGCCGCCCCCCGGGTGTCATCCCGAGCCCACCGCGGGGGGTCGAACGGCGCCGGGCGAGGGATCTGCTTCTTCCTGCGCGCGACCTTCGTCGTCGCCTGATCTCTGCGCAGCGTACCGGTGGGGTAGGGGCGCCCGCCGCGGCGGGCCACGCGCCCGCCTCTTTCCTGTCCCGCGGCTTCCCCTGCCCGGACCTCACATGTCGAATGGCCTGGTAGGGGCGAGCCGGCGGCTCACCCGTCGCCTCTCCAAGCGCCAGCGCCGGGCGACCAGGGGTAATGCACTGGCTCTCCCCAGGCCTCGGTCTCACGCGGACGGGGCGGAGCGCGACCGGCGAAATTTCCCTTCCACCCAGAGGCGAACGGAGGGGAGGGTCAGGTCCACCAGGTACAACGCCAGAAAGTACCAAGCGCCGATGACGCTGAATGCTAAGGTCCGCCGGGCGAGGAACGCCAGAGCCATCCACCCGGTGACGCCCCCGACGAAGGCCGCCTTCTCCAGGCGAACTACCGATTTGCCTTCGGGCCACCGCGAGAGCATGCGCCTGTCCGCGAAGAACATGAAGCGCGGTATCCGCGGCCAGCAAAGTCGCAGAACCCGCAAGCGCCTTGCCCCGATCGGGTAGCCCACCAGTGCCCCGACGAGCAGACCAATTGCGGCGAGGCGGAGATCGATTCCCAACACCCGCGCGGCTGGATTCGCACCAGCCATCCGGTGCGCGTGTACGGCGGTTGCAAACGCCAACCGGCCCATGAGCGCCCCGAGCGCCAAGCGGACGAGCACATCGGCCGCGAGCCGTCGAGAAGCAACCTCGTCGCTCGGTTCTTCGATCTCCTCCTCGGCGGCCGCCAGCCCCAAAGGGCCCTGCCGCCTCTCAGCCCACAGCCGGACGAGCGGCACCGTCTTGCCCATCAGCAGGCAGCCCGCTGCGAATGCGCAGGCCGAGGAGAAGAGGAGAACCTCGCCGCGAGAGTATGCGCCCAAGAAGAACGCGCCCACGATGGCCGCCGCGTAGGCCGCATTCTGGTGTTGAACGAAGCTGGACGCCTCGCCGTAGGTTTTGAGCGCGCCGCCCTCGGTGGCGAAAAACCTGCCTTCCAGTTCCGGCCAGACGCGACGCAGCAGTCCAAGCCGCCTGCGGCCCAGAAGGTGGCCTATCCCGAGCCCGAGCAGGAAGAGGATGGGGGTAAGGCGCACGTCCATCCTGCCCCACGAAGCTGTGGGATCGCTCTGCCCCTGCCGATACACCCAGAGTGTGAGCCAGGCGACGCCCCCCAGTGCGGCGGCGGTCTCGCCTACGCGGAACCACGGGTTAAAAACGCCACGCATCGGATCGTCCCTCGAGCCCTTGGTAGTTCCTCGCCCGCGGCTTGGTCTGGCCCGTCCCGCGCCGGCGGAGGGGCCGGGGGCGAGCCACTGGGCGGGAGGCCCAGGTCTCACGCCCTAGTGCGCCACGAGCTTACACGGTTTGCCGGTCACGGACACCTGCTTGCAGCAATCGAGGCAGTCCTGATCCAGCTCAGCAGCGTACTCGGCGCAAGCCGCCCCAAACGCGGGGTCGATAAGACCCCCGGCCAAGCAGATTCCCGCGTCAATGAGGGCCGCCTTCCCGCAGCACGAAGCGCAGCCCTCATCGTTGTGCGGGTTCCGCTTCGAACACTCCCTTGGGTCCCTGAGTGATCTCAGGGTCACTAGGGCAAAGAGGCCCCGGACAGGCGGCGGCAGCAACAGTTCAGGCGGGCAACCGTTCTCCGGGTCGCACTGGCATTCGGGGAGGAGAGCGTCGAGGAAGCAGTCCTCCGACACTATGAAGTTCCCGGAGGGGTCCGCGGCGGTCGCGGGATTGTCGACCACATAAGCGTACCGGTTGAGTGATTCTATTGTTGCTCAGACCGACGGCACGGGAGGACGATGATGACGCCAACAATTTCTGCACCGCCTTTGGCGGGCCAGGTGGTCGGGTCGGCGGGCAATGGCTTCGCCGTCGCGGCAATGGAGGTGCCGCGGAGCGTTTATACTTCGCCTGCCCAGGATGGCAAGGAGAATGCAGGTTTGTAGTCCGCTCTCGGCTATGGGAGTAACCGGAGGATAGGATGGCCCATTTTTGCAGAATGCTTCTCACCGTATTGTTGTTTGTGGGGCCGGCATTTCGCACTCAAGCTTGGGCTGATTCCGAACATGGAGTTTCGCCCGGCCCTGGGTCTTATGTCCAGGTCGAGGGCGGGAAGCTATATTACGAAGAATGCGGCAGCGCCTTTCCGCAAACTGTTGTCCTCATTCACGATGGCGTGGTTGACTCCAAGGTCTGGGATGATGTCTGGCCCGCTTTCTGCAAACGCTTTCACACCATCCGTTATGACCGTCGCGGGTACGGGCGCTCTCCGGCAGCCACAACATGGTATTGGGAAACGGACGATCTCGGTACCCTCCTCCATCACCTGAAGATAAAACGAACCGTCCTCGTCGGCAGCTCCCACGGCGGTTCCCTGGCGATCAACTTCACGCTTGCTCATCCCGAAATAGTTCAGCAGCTCGTGCTCGTGGGCGCGGTGGTGAGCGGCATGCCTTACTCACAACATTTTCTCGACCGCAGCAAGCCCATATTGGCACTTTTGAAGAAAGGGGATCTGAAGGGTGCAATCGCCGAGTGGTCCAAGGACAAGTATCTGATCGGGCCGGGTCACGACGCGGCCAGGAAGCGCCTCTTTGATTTGCTCTCCGCAAATCCGCAGGACTTGACCCATGCCGACTATCCGCTCGAGTCTAAGCCCGCGCTTCCGAGATTGCATGAAATTCACGTCCCAACCCTGGTTCTCATTGGCGCCGCTGACGACCCGGATGTCCATGTTCACGCAGGCGCGATCGAAGCAGGAATTCCAAATTCTCGCCTTGTAGTCGTGCCCGGCGTCGGACATCTCATGTATCTGGAAGAGTCTGCGGAGTTTGCTCGTCTCGTTATCCACTTCGTCGAGTTGAACCGAGCCGGGGGATCCTAACTAAGGGCAGTGAACCGAAGGGCGCCAGTGCGGCGATGACAAACATTTGCGGACGGCTAGAGTTCGTTTCAGGTAGTGTCCCGAATCTTGTGGAAAAGTGTGTAGCGCATTTTCTTTGAGAAGTCATGAAGATTCTTTTCTTCTAAGCAGCCAGTTCCTGTTTTCCCTCGATATCCCGAAAGCCTTTGATCCTTCGCAGCCGAATTTGACCGCTGGCGAACAGACCGAACATCAGTCCGAGAGCAGCCGTTTCGTTCGGCAACTCCCCGGAAGGGGCGACCACTTGGACAACCTCGCGCTTGCCTGCAAGACCTGCAACTTTATCAAGAGCGACAGAAACTGTGCCGATGGTGGTCGCGACCTTACACGGGATGAGATCGTGAAGAAGGCGAAGGATTTCATCGCTGAGGAGCGCCGCAACAAGGACAAGCGGCTTCAGCGAGTTCGTGAATTACTCCCATTGCTGACCTGAGTCAGAAGGTCGCATACTTCATGGGTTTGTCAAAGGTATAATCCCGGATTTCCTCGAAGGGTATTGGCTCAGTTTGGCGACACCCGCAGCCGCAGCGTTCGGTGAGCGTGGAAAATCCAGGGGTCCTAACAGTTCCTGCCGGGGCGCGGGCAGCCCGTTCGGCCTGGTTCGACCCGGCTCGCCACAGGTCGCTCAGGGTCCGAGGTGAAGCTCGAGGGAGAGTGCCTGCGCCACCTTGGCCGGCGGTTGGAGGATGTGGTTGGGTTCCCGCTCGCCGTCCCAAGCGAGTCGAGGGCAAGCCCCGCGCTGCACTCGAACGCAGGCAGGTCTCAAAGGGGCGTGGGCTGCGACCGAGCGCTGGTCTGGGCTACTCGAGCTGATAGTTCGGAGGCTCGCGGGTGATGGTGATGTCGTGGACGTGGCTTTCGCGCAAGCCGGCGCCGGTGATGCGCACGAATTTCGCCGTTTCCTGGAGTTCGCGAAGATTAGCGGAACCGCAGTAACCCATGCCGCTGCGCAATCCGCCGACGAGCTGTTCGACGAGCGCGGCGAGCGATCCCTTGTACGGGACGCGGCCTTCCACACCTTCGGGCACGTACTTCCCACCCGGGGTCTGCCCATACCGGTCGGCGGCGCCCGCTTCCATCGCGCCGATCGAGCCCATCCCGCGGTACGTCTTGAAGGTGCGGCCCTGGTAGAGGATGGTTTCCCCAGGCGCTTCCTCGGTGCCCGCGAACAGGCTGCCAATCATCACCGAGGACGCGCCGGCGGCCAGCGCCTTAGTGATGTCGCCGGAAAACTTGATACCGCCGTCGGCGATGATCGGCACGCCCGAACCGCAGGCGGCGCGAGCGGTATCGAGGATGGCGGTCAATTGGGGCACGCCGGCTCCGGTGACGACCCTGGTGGTGCAAATCGATCCCGGGCCGATACCGACCTTGATGCCGTCGACGCCCAAACCGATCATCTCACGCGCAGCTTCAACGGAGGCGACGTTGCCGGCGACGAGCTGCAGCGCCGGCAGCCGGCGCTTGACGGCGGCGATGGCATCAATCACCCGCTGGGAGTGGCCGTGGGCGGTGTCGATGACCAGCACATCGACTTTCGCTTTGGCCAGGTCGGCCGCTCGCTCGAGGAAATCGCCGGTGGCTCCGATGGCCGCGCCCACACGCAGGCGGCCGTGCTCGTCCTTGGTGGCGACGGGGAATTCGAGTTTCTTCTGGATGTCCTTGACGGTGATCAGGCCCTTGAGGTGAAACTCGTCGTCAACCACCAGCAGTTTCTCGATCCGGTGAGTCTGGAGGATTTTTTCGGCGTCTTCGAGCGTGGTGCCGACCGGAACCGTCACCAGGTTGTCGCGGGTCATCACCGCTCCCACCGGCTGGTCGAGATCGCGCTCGAAGCGCAAGTCGCGGTTGGTGAGGATGCCGACCAGGCGGGGGCCGCGGGTGACGGGCAAACCGGAGATTTTGTACTTCCGCATAATGTCGAGGGCGCGGTGGAGCGGGGCTTCGGGTTCGATGGTCACCGGTTCGACGATCATGCCGCTTTCCGACCGTTTCACCTTATCCACTTCTTCCGCCTGGCGGTCGACGGCCAAGTTACGGTGAACAAATCCGAGGCCGCCTTGCCGAGCCATCGCGATGGCCAGGCGCGATTCGGTGACCGTATCCATGGCCGCGGAAACCAGCGGTACGTTCAGAGCGATGGCGCGAGTGAGGCAGGAGCGAGTATCGACCTCGGCGGGCAACACCGCCGATCGTCCAGGAACCAACAACACGTCGTCGAAGGTCAACGCCTCGGGAAATGTTCCGTCAACCATCCTCGCTCCCTTCTTCCCCGTTTCAGTCCAACATCGCCTTTCTCGGCCCTAAAAACACCGCAGCCCAGCGAGGGTTTCGCTGGGCCGGCGTTCTCCGCTGGGAAGCAAAACAATCATAAGCGATGAAGCTTGATTCTAAGAGGCCGCCGCGGTCCGCGTCAACCCAAGCGTGGGGATCGGCGCGCCTTCAAAGGGCCGCACCTGGCAGGCCGGCGCCGGCGAGGGCGGCGGCGACCGCGAGTGGCAACCGCTCGAGTGGCCGCCGGTCGCGGCATCGAGTTTCGGCTTGCGGTGGCCTGGCCTCGGCGTAGAAGATACTGAGCGCCGATGAGCAGCGAGCGCCAAGGGCATCGCTCGAGAGGGATCGTCCGTCCCGGAACCTTACTGCTCCTCACGTTGATGGGCGTCGCAGGCAGCGCGTCTTCCCGGCAGGCGCGACCTTACCCGGCGGCTCATCCCGGCGCGCCAGCAGGTTCCCGTCTCGAAACAGAGCTTCGCGCGCGCATCCATCACGTATTCGTCATTTACCAGGAGAATCGGTCGTTCGACTCCTATTTCGGCACGTTTCCCGGAGCCGACAATTTGGCCAATCCCGAGGCGCAGGAACACGGTTTCCGCCAATACGATCCCATCGGGAAGAGTTGGATCACGCCCTTCGCCATCGACGCGCCGGACACCGCCGATCCTGGCCATGCTCGCGAGCAATTGCTGGCGAAATCCGACGGTGGCCGCATGGATCAGTTCGTCGCGGCGGAAGAAGCGAGCCAGTTGGCGCGCCACGCCAGCGCGGAGCATGCCCGGCAATTGGGACTTCTGACCATGGCCCATGAGGATTGCCGCACCATACCGTTCCTCTGGCTGTACGCGCACCGTTTCACACTCTACGACCATATCTTTCAAGGGATGTACGGGCCCTCGACGCCGGGCAACATCGACCTGATCGCCGGTCAGACCGGCCAGACGCAATGGGCGCGCCACCCGAGCCAGGCGAAGAAACCCGGCACGCGCGATCCGGGCGAGCCGGTGCTGGACGACCTCGATCCCCCCTGGGGGCCTTACGCCAACGGCAAACCGTCGACCGCGCAATATGACCAAACCTATGCGACGGTGCTGCTGACCCTATTCGGGCGCAAGGCGGCGCTCGCTAAAGTTGATACCGACGACGTGAAGCAGGATCTGGACGCCTTGGCGCGGCTCCACGCGAAGGCGGTGCCGTGGGCCTGGTATCAGGAGGGGTTCGGCGACGGCGGCGCCGGCAAGCATCCCGCCTATATCGCCCATCACAACGCGCCGCAATATTTCGGCTACATCCGGCAAAACGAGCCGTTGTGGAGGGGTGTGCACGATCTGGACGATTTCTTCACGGCAATCGGCGAGCGGAAATTGCCGGCGCACAGCGTGGTGTTCGTGAAAGGAGGCCTGCACAACCCCTTCGGCTGGCGCCCGGTGGATTCGAGCTCCATCGTTCAGGCGCATTTCGCCGGCGACGACGACCACCCCGGCTATTCCGATTCCCAGATATCCGAATCGCTGGTGGCCAGGGTGGTGAACGCGGTGGCGCGCAGCCCCTATTGGCGCGATTCGGCGATTTTGATTTTCTGGGACGACTCGGGCGGATTCTACGATCACGTGCCGCCGCCGCAATTCGAGCAGTGTCCCGATCGGCAACCCTGCGGCGACGGGCCGCGCCTGCCGCTGATTCTCCTTTCGCCCTACGCCCGCTCGGGCGGCCTCGTTTCCGATCCGGGCGACCACGCTTCCTTTGTGAAATTCCTCGACGTCCTCTTCCAGTTGCCGCCGCTGGCCACTCTGCCGGACGAGAAACCGTACCTGCCCGAAGGCCCGCGAGACGCGAATCCGGCGCTGACGGACCTGGTGGGCGGGTTCGATCCGGCGCGGCTGGCGGGGACGAAGCGGGCGATCCCGGCGACGGAGGCGGAAATCCCCGACGAGGTAGTCAATCAATTTCCTGCGGCGATGACGTGCAGCAGCATCGGCGTGGCGCCCGTCGAATTGCCCGGAGCGTCGGCTCCCGCGGGGTTCAGCCCGCTCGGGACCAGCAGCCATCCTTGAAGCCGGGAACCGCGAGTATCCCGAGCGCGGCGCGAGTGCACAGGCTGAAGCCTGTGCCGCCGTGTACCGGTTCTCGGGATTGCGGGAGCTGCCGACACCCAAGCCGGAAGTTGGCTCGACAGGGAGATCGTTAAGGTTCGGTTTTTCGAAAGACAACGCAGTAGACTTGGTGGTATTCATCGCGGCTGGGCCACTCGTTGAGGACAGCCTCCACCTTGAATCCGGCGGCGATAAGTTCACTGGTAAGGATTTTCTGCGGCACGCCATGTCCCCCTCGGTTTTCGGGGACGCCCTTCGGAATGGCTGTACCCTTGCGAGGATCCTCGTCAATCACCGCCAATCGCCCCCCAGGCTTCAGCGCCTGGAAAAGGCTGGCGTCGATTTCAGCCGGTCTGGTGAGGTGGTGATAGACGAGCCTCATGAAGATAGAGTCACAGCACCGGGGCGGAAGGTTTGTGTCGGCTTCGGCGGCTTTGACGACCACGATGTTGCTCTCCTCCGCCCCCAGGTCCTCCAGGTGAGCCAGCGCCTTCGGATCGAGCTCCGTGGTATAGACCTTCCCCGAGGGGCCGACGTGGTGCGCTGCCGCAAGGGTCAACTTGCCGTTACCCGCGCCGATTTCCGCCACTATAGCGCCGGGGTGCCAGTTCAGCAGGGTGGCCAATCTGTCGGCTTCCTGTTGTAATGTGTCTTGCCCACGGCAAGGCGCCACGCCTAATGCGAGGAGAGCTAGCGTGACGATAAGTGTGCGTCGTAGCATATGGCGAAGGCCACCGGCGGAATACTATCCGCGCAAGAAAATGAATTCAAGCCGACCCGCTACGCGCCAACCGGGGCCGGTGCACGTTGACTTGCGGCAGCGCGCCAACTAATATGCCGCTGCTTTCCCGGATGCCGGGGAGCCGGCGCGAGGAGGACGATCGGTGGCCGAATGGCACTATGCGCAAGCAGACCCTTCCGAGGAACTGGCGACGCTGCACTTCTTTTCGATGAAGAAGCGGCAGCCGGGAGGGGACATCAACTTCCGGATTACGGTGTGGGAATTCGCGGCGCCTCCGGCGGGGCATCATCAATGCTTTTTTGCCGAGGCGGACAAGCCGGTCAACCAGAAGACCGCGGCCATCGTTCCCTGCGGCTGGGGCGATTCGATTCTGAAAGCCCTCGCCGACTGCATCCGGATGATTCGCCAGTTTCCCTATGAGGGGGAGTAGGCCGGATGCGGCGGGCGCCCGGCGGCCGAACCAATCCCCCCTGATGGGCGCCGCTGGTGCGAGAGAACGGAGATCGGAGATTCCGTGAAGCTCACCAAGAAAGAGATCAAACCAGGCATCGTCGTTTTCGAGCTGTCCGGCAACATCCGGATGGGCAGCGAATGCCAGCAAATCGGCCAGGAAGTGGAGGAAGCGATTCGCCGGAACGAAAAGCGCGTGATCCTGGATGTCTCGCAGGTGGAGCAGGTCGACAGCGCCGGCGTCGGGAAGATCGTGCAGTGCTACTCCTGGCTGACGAAAGCCGGCGGGAGCTTGCGGCTGGCCGGCGCGAAGGGCATGGTCGACACCGTTCTGAAACTGACCCAGGTCCACAAAGTCATCGGGATCTACCCTACCGCCGCGGACGCCGCCGAAAATTTCCCCCTGGCCGGCGAACACCAGCCGCCGAACGCCTGATCTCCGAGCCAACGGCGAGAAGCAGAGAGCATGCCGATCGTCGCCAGCCTCGGCTCGCACCCGACTGAAGGGGACAGCCTATGGCGGTGATGGATTGGCTGTTTGGCCGGCCGCTCCTAACCTCCGAAGCGCGCGGGGAGAAGCTCGGAGCGGCGGCGGGCATCCCCGTTTTCGGGCTGGACGCGCTCAGCTCCGCCGCGTATGGGCCGGAAGCGGCGCTCGCCCTGCTGATTCCCCTCGGCGCCGCCGGCGTGGCCTACATCGTTCCGATCACCACCAGCATCGTGGTGCTCCTTCTGATCGTGTATTTCTCCTACCGCCAGACCATCGCCGCCTACCCGAACGGCGGGGGTTCCTACACCGTCGCCGGGCAGAACCTGGGCCCGTTTGCCGGCTTGCTGGCCGCCGCGGCGCTGATGATCGATTACGTGCTGACGGCGGCAGTGGGCATCTCGGCGGGGGTGGGAGCGCTGGTTTCGGCCGCGCCGTCGCTCGAGCCGCACACGCTGGGACTTTGCCTGGTGATTCTGCTGATCATCACGCTGGTGAATCTGCGCGGGGTGCGCGAGGCGGGTATCGCCTTCATGATTCCGACGTACCTGTTCGTCGGCACGCTTTTGATGGTGCTCGGCGAAGGAATCTTCAAGACGGTGGCCGCCGGCGGTCATCCGGCGCCGGTGGCCGCGCCGGCGCCCCCGCACGCGGTGGTTGCCACCGTGGGCGCGTGGCTGCTGCTGAAATCGTTTGCGAGCGGCTGCACGGCGATGACCGGCGTGGAGGCGGTGAGCAACGGGGTAACGGCGTTCCGGGAGCCGGTGGTGCGATCCGCCCGGCGGTCGCTGGCCATCATCATCGGCCTGCTGGTGATCCTGCTGGCGGGCATCGCTTACCTGGCTCGCGCCTACGGGATCGGCGCAACCGATCCCGGGGCGGGCTACCAAAGCGTCCTCAGCCAGTTGACCGCGGCGGTCGTGGGACGAAACGCCTTTTACTTTCTCACCATCGCCGCGATCCTGCTGGTGCTATCGCTTTCGGCCAACACGGCGTTCGCGGATTTTCCGCGGCTGTGCCGGTTGCTGGCCCGGGACGGATATCTTCCCAGCCCCTTGGCCGTCCAGGGCAGGCGGCTGGTATTCACGGTCGGCATCTTCACCCTGGCGGCGCTGTGCGGGGCGCTGCTGGTCCTGTTCGGCGGAATCACCGATCGCTTGATACCGTTGTACGCGGTTGGCGCATTCCTGGCGTTCACGCTGTCCCAGGCCGGCATGGTGATGCACTGGCGACGGACCGCAGGCACGGGGTCGCGCCTGGGCATGTTCGTAAACGGCCTGGGCGCCGCGGCAACCGCAACCACGGTGCTGGTGGTGACTTTCACCAAGTTCGCCGACGGCGCCTGGATCACCACGCTGCTGATTCCCGGGATGATCGTGCTGATGTATTCGATTCGGCGGCACTACGACCAAATGGCGGCACAGATCGCCAATGCCGGCCCGCTCCAGCTGAGCGGCGGAGCGGCGCCGATTGTCGTGATGCCGATGATCGCCTGGAACAAAATCATTCGCGAGGGCCTGGAATTCGCGATGCAGATGTCCGGCGAGGTTCACGTGCTGCACGTGGATTGCGGCGGGGAGAACAGCGACCGACTGCCGGAAAACTGGACCGCGCTGGTGGAGGAGCCGGCCCGGCGGGCGGGGTTCCCGGTTCCGCAAATGACCGTGCTGAAGTCTCCTTTCCGGTTCGTGATCAACCCGATCGTGGACCACGTGCTTGAGCTGGCGAAAGGGAATCCCGACCGGGAAATCGCGGTGATCATTCCCGAACTGGTGCAACGGCACTGGTACGAATATTTCCTGCACAACCAGCGCGCGGCATGGCTGCGGGCGGCCTTGCTGCTGAAGGGCAACCAGCGAATCGCCGTGGTGAACGTGCCGTGGTACCTCGATTCCTGAGGGGCGCGGGGCACCTGGCCGAGAGCAATCCAAGTCAAACGCCCAGGCGGCGCGGCAGTGACCCCAGGGCTCTGCGGGTTGACGCGGGCTCGCGACGGGGAGCGCGAGGCGAGCCGCGACCAGGCGCTGCGGCGGGATTGGCCGGTGTTGGTTCGCCTGGGCTAAGATGGCGCGTTGGACGCACGAACATCGCAGCGATGACCGCTAGCGTTTACCACCAGAATTTCTTTCTGAACGGACCAGCGGGACGGCTGGAGGCGACGGTGTGGACTGTCGCCGCACCGGATCCGCCGATGGCGGCGCTCGCGTGCCATCCACACCCGCTGTTCGGCGGAACGATGCACAACAAGGTGGTTTTCCAGGTGGCACGGGCGCTGCACCGGCTGGGCTTGCCGGTGCTACGCTTCAATTTTCGCGGGGCGGGCTTGAGCGATGGCGAGCACGACGAGGGCCGGGGCGAGATCGACGACGTCCGCGCCGCGCTCGATTGGCTGGCAGCGCGATTTCCGGCGAAGCCGATCGTCCTTGCCGGGTTTAGTTTCGGCGCGGTTGTCGGCTTGCGCGCGGGCTGCGGCGACGAACGCGTGAAGGAACTCGTGGCCCTGGGCTTGCCGGTCGATCGAAACGATTTTTCTTACCTGCGGGAGTGCGCGAAGCCGAAGCTCTTCCTGCAGGGCGGCCAAGACCAATTCGGCGACGCGGTCCGCTTGCGGGAACTGGTGGCCACGCTGCCCGAGCCGAAGCGGCTGGTGGTAGTTCCAGGAGTGGACCATTTTTTCACGGGAAAACTGGGGGAAATGGCCGAGGGCCTGCGGGCGTGGATGACCGAGCGCCATCCCCGGCTCGCCTCGCCCGCCGCAGGCCCAGCGGAGACCGGCGCCGACCCCTAGCGATGAAATCGCTCGCGCCCGCATCGGACCGGGGAGCGGGAAATCGGCCCAGGGGCGCGGGCCGTCCTATCCGGGCTCGCCGGCCTTGCCCTGCGGCAAAAGAGTTTGCGAGCCCAGCACGCGGGCGCAGGCGCGGATGATGCGCCGGTAAGGCCAGCCGCCGCCGGGCGCTCCTTCCCGAAAGAAGATTTCCCCTTGCCGCGGTTTCGCATAAAACCAGCGAGCCAGCAAGGAGAGGTGGTCGGCCAACACCCCGGCCGAATCCGGCGGCGCAGTTTCGCTCTCCAGGTAGTCCCGGAGAATCGATTCCACCGACCGCGGCAGGCTGGACAACTCGGCAAAACTGACGAAAAACGGGTCGACGATGGTGCCGGCGGTCACCCGGAACGCCGCAACCGCGCCGGAGGCGACGGCGGGCTGAAGGATGACGGCGTCCAACCGATCGATTCGGCGCGGGAGCTCGGGCAGGCGCTTGATCACCGCGCCAACCTTGTCGAATTTCTTATGAACGGCGGCGGCGTGTTCGAAATCCTCGGCGGCGGTGGCTCGATCGCGCTGGATCTCGATTTCGGCGACCAGCGAGCCGCCGCGCGAAGCGAGGAAGTCGCGGGCGCGAAGGACTTCGGCATCGTATTCGGGTTTGGTGCAACCGGCGTAACAGGGCGCCAGGCACATTTTCATTTCCGAATAAATGCAGCCGGGGAAAGCGGGATCGCGCCGGATCTTGATGTGGCAGCGGCGAATCTTGAACAACGGGAGGAATTCCTTCGAGAATTCCTCCGCCGCGCGGCGAGAGGGGAAAGGGCCGAAATAGAAAGCGCCGTCCGGAGACAATTGCCGAGTGACGTAGCAGCGCGGGTATTCATTGGCGAAGTTAATTTTCAGCAGGGCCGGCGGGGCGAGGCGCAGCCGTTCGCGGTACCGCTGGGGAAAAAGTTCGCGGGCCTGTTGATAAACGGCCAGCGATTGCTCGAAGGGCGAGCCGGTGAGCCGATAGCGCACTCGGGCGGCAACGTCGCGCAAATTCAGGCGCGGACGCCTGGCTTGCCGCATTTGCGCCGGCGGCATCCCGCCGGGAGGGGCGGCGGGGTCTTCGCGCGGCTGGGCGGGGGAATCGGGCTGGGCCAGCACCCGGAGGCAGGAACGGCGCAGATCGGCGGTGCGGCAGAGGTAAGGCGGGGCGCCGGAACTCCGCAATTCGATGCGGTAAACCGCGGGGCACGTGGGGAGCGCGTCGAAGAATCCCCGGTCGCTGCCGGGAACGAATTCAAGGGTGTGATCGAGCGGAAGCATTGCCTGGGTCACTATAACCCAGGGGAAGTTGCGAGCGAGGGGCCTGGCGCTACGGAATTTAACCCCGAACGCCGGCCAGGATGCCCGCGTTACGAAATACTTGCGCGAGCCATTGGCGACGACGGCGGGGAGGCCATAACGGCACAGGATGAATCCCGTGCCACGGCGGCATGCCCGCCCCGGCGGAGGCGATGGGTGGGGATGTCAACAGACCCAAATGGATTCTAGTAGGATTTCAGGACCCAGGAGGAAATCACCAGCCGCTGGATTTCACTGGTGCCTTCGTAGATTTCGGTGATCCGGGCGTCGCGATAGGCGCGCTCGACCGGGTATTCGCGGCTGTAGCCGTAGCCGCCGTGAACCTGAATGGCTTTGTGGGCCACCCGGGTAGCCATCTCGCTGGAAAACAGCTTGGCAATCGCCGCTTCCATGGTGTAGCGGGCGCCCGAATCCTGTTTCCAGGCGGCGCGGCGGGCCAGCAGGCGGGCGGCATCGATTTCGGTGCTCATGTCGGCGAGCATGAACTGGATGGCCTGGAATTGGGAGATGGGATGGCCAAACGCTTTTCGCAGCTTGGCGTAAGCGAGTGCGGCATCGAAGGCGCCCTGAGCGATGCCAATGGCCTGAGCGGCGATGCCGATGCGCCCGCCATCGAGGGTGGAGAGCGCGATTTTGTAACCTTCGCCTTCCTCGCCCAAGCGGTTGGCGACGGGCACCGGGCAATCGGTGAACGACAGCTCGCAACAGGCGGTGGCATTCAAGCCGAGTTTCTTCTCCTCTTTGCCGACGTGGAAGCCGGGAGTGCCCTTTTCGACGATCAGGGCGGTGATGCCCTTTTCCGCCTTTTCGGGATCGGTGTTGACGTAGACGACGGCGGCATCGGCGACGCCACCGTTGGTGATCCACGCCTTGGTTCCGTTGACGACGTAAACCTCACCGCGGCGCACGGCGCGCGTCGCCAGAGCGGCGGCGTTCGAGCCCGCCTGCGGCTCGGTAAGCGCGTAGCAGCCAATTCGTTCTCCGCGAGCGAACGGAAGAAGGAATTTACGCTTCTGCTCGTCGGCGCCGAAGCGGAAAACAGGATCGCAATAGAGCGAATTCTGGACCGACAGGATCACTCCGGTGGAGGCGCAAACGCGGGAAATTTCCTCGATAACGATCGTATACGCGACATGGTCGAACCCCGCTCCGCCAGCCGCTTCGGGGAAGGCCACGCCGGCGAGGCCCAACTCCGCCGCTTTCTGGAAAATCTCGCGCGGGAAGCGGCCGGTCTCGTCGATTTCGCGGGCATGAGGCTTCACTTCGGTTTCGGCGAACTCGCGAACCGTGCGCTCGAGTAATTTCTGCTCTTCGGTGAGCTCGAGGTTCAAAGCAATCTCCCTGCGGCGCGCGAGCCCGGCCGGGACCCGCGAGGGCCGCGGCGACGGCGGAGAAAGAATTCTACGCCGCGCGAGCCGCTAACCGCCACAAGGGGGGGGGACGCGAAGGGAGGCGGAGCGGGGACGAGGACGCGGGACTAGGTATCCGGCTGGGCGAGAGCGCTCCGGAGCCTATCGTAGGTCACGGCGAGGTCTTCCGGCTCGACTCGCGTTTCGGCGACGGTGGTCATGAAACTCGTATCGCCGGCCCACCGGGGGAGGACATGCATGTGGATGTGGCCGGCGACGCCGGCTCCGGCGATGAGGCCGAGGTTCATCCCCAGGTTGTACCCCTGCGGACGATAAAGGCCTTCGAGGGCCATCTGGAGACGCCGGGTGAGTTGCATCAATTCCGCCAGCGTTTCGGCGTCGGCGGCGGCGAGGTCGGGAATGTGGGCGAAAGGGACGACCATCGAATGGCCGGTGGCATAAGGGAAGCGGTTCAGGATGATGAAGTTCTTGCGGCTCCGGAACACGATCAGGGCGCGGGCATCGTCGGCAAGGGCGAGAGCGGCGCAGAAGATGCAGCCAGCTTCGCGGCCTGCTTCGGCCACGTAGCTGTAGCGCCAGGGCGTCCAGAGGTAATCCATCGGCCTCGTGATTCCGCGGGGGGAGCCGGCCTAACGCGCGGCTGGTCTCCAGATCACCCGGGATACAGGCGGCAGCCCTTCGAGCGGCTCAGGGCCGCGCCGGTCGCGTCGAGCGGGCCGTGGCTCTGCTTTAAACCGCGGACACTCCACTAGGCGGCTGGCGCCTGGGGAGCGGTAGGGCCAGGGGGAGCGGCCGATTCGGCAGCCTCCGTGCCACCATTGACGAAATCCTTCAGCTCCCGGCTCGGCTTGAAAAAGGGAACGCGTTTGGGCGGCACCTCGACGCGGGCGCCGGTCTTGGGGTTCCGGCCCACGCGGGCGCGCCGCTGCCGAGTGCGGAAGCTGCCGAAGCCGCGAATCTCGATTTTTTCCCCGGTCTGAAGCGCGCGGATGATATTCTCGAAGATGGATTCCACCGCTTCTTCGGCGTCGTTCCGCGTCAAGCCGGTGGTCCGGCTGACTTCTTCCACCAGGTCCGCCTTGGTAATCGTGGTTTCAACCATGTTCGCTTCCGCTCCGGCGTTCGGGCGATTTGGCATACGGGGGATCAGATGGAGCCGCGCTTGGCAAGAATCGCGTCGGCGATGGTGGCCCTGGGCGAAGTTCCCGACGAGCGGTAGGCTTCGATGGTCTTGCGCTCGGTCTGTTTTTGAGCGCCGCGGAGACTAAGCCCAATGCGGCGTTGCTCCTGGTCGATCTTGACGATTTTGAAATCGTATTCGCGGCCGGGCTCGAGAGCGGCGGCGAGGCGCGTTTGGCGTTCCTTGTCGTTCCGTTCTTTGGCGCCGCGGCGATCGTCGATTTCGGAGATGTGGCAAAGGCCCTCGATGCCTTCGGCGAGCTCGACGAAGGCGCCGAAGGGAGTGAGCCGGGTGACCTTGCCATGCACCAGTTCGTGGACCTGGTGAGAAGCGAACCAAGCGCCCCAGATATCGTTCATCTGTTTGATCCCGAGCGAGATCCTTCGCTGGTCGGTATCGATTTTGAGCACTTTGGCCTGCACCAAATCGCCCTTCTTGAATTTCTCGTTGGGATGCTGGACGCGCTCGGTCCAACTGATATCGCTGACGTGGATCAAGCCATCGACGCCTTCCTCGAGTTCGACGAAGGCGCCGAAATCGGTCAAGTTGCGCACCCGGCCGGCCACCACCGTACCCACGGGATATTTCTGGGTGACGGTTTCCCAGGGATCAGGGAGGGTTTGTTTCAGGCCAAGCGAGATGCGGCGCGGCTCGGTTTTGAGTTCGAGGACCACCACCTCCACCAGGTCGCCAAGCGAGACGATCTTCGAGGGGTGCCGCACCCGCCGCGACCACGTCATCTCGCTGACGTGCACCAAACCTTCGACGCCGGGCTCGAGTTCGATGAAGGCCCCATAGTCGGTGATGCCCACCACCGTTCCGTGCGCCCGGGTGCCGGCGGAGAAACGCTCGGCAATGTGCTCCCAGGGGTCGGGCTCGAGCTGCTTGCGCCCGAGGGAAACCCTCATTTTTTCCCTGTCGAACTTCAGCACCTTGACCTGGATTTCCTGGCCGACGTTGAGGAATTCCGCAGGGTTCTTGATGCGGGTCCAGGAAAGGTCGGTGACGTGGACCAACCCGTCGAGCCCGCCCAAATCCACGAACACGCCATAGTCGGCGATGCTCTTGACGGTGCCGGTCATCACCGCGCCCTCGTGCAGGGTTTCCAGTAATTTCTGACGGCGGGCGGTGAGTTCCTGCTCGAGCAGAGCGCGGCGGCTGACCACGACGTTGCCCCGCTTGCGATTCATTTTCAGGACCAGGCAAGTCACCTCCTGCCCGATCCAGGATTCCAGGTCCTGCACCTGGCGCAGGTCGGCGTGGGAGGCGGGGAGGAAAGCTCTCACCCCGATATCGGCCACCAATCCGCCTTTGATTCGTTCCACGATCCGGCCTTGCACCGGCTCGTGCGCGCGATAGGCGCGCTCGAGGTTGTCCCAAACGCGGCGGCGGTGGGCCCTCAGGTAGGAAAGGACGATGTACCCTTCCTTCTCCTGGTCGGCCGACTGCACTTCGATGGGCTGGCCGGACTCGAACGGAATCACGCCACCCATGGCGATGAATTCCTGAGCGGGGACGAGACCTTCGGCCTTGCCGCCGATATCGACGACGACGCCGAGATCGGTGACGGCGATCACGCGGCCTTCGAAGATTTCGCCTTCCGACGGTGCCTGGTGGGTCTGGCTGTATTGCTCGATCAGATCCTCAAGTGCGGCAGACCCGTCCCCGGACGCATCCACGGCGGCTGCCGGCTCTTCCGCGCCGGCAGCTTCAGCCGTCGGCGTCCTGGTTATGGGCGCCTCGGCCGGGGGATGCGGCACGGAATCCGGCGCCGGTTCAGCCACCAGCGCGGGATCGGGAGCGGGCGCGGTTTGAGGCTCGAGCGCGGGCTGAGCCGCAGACCCAGCGAAATCAGGTGCGGGAATAGGCGCCTCCGCCGAAGAGTCGGGCACAAGCGGGTTTTGGGAATCCGGTGACATGTGAGCCGTACACATTCGGCGCCAAAGCCGTGCGCCGAGGCCTGGCCTTCAGATAATCCCGCTCCTTGGAATCAGAACCAGCAAGGGAGCGCGACACCCCATCGTTGCCGCACGGGGAAAATGGTACGCAGCCCCTCACGGGTTTGTCAACCCAACCCAGTTTGCAAGACGTCGAGGGCCAAGATCAACTCGTTACAAGCGTTATGCGCTTCCGGTGGTTTGTCAAGCGGCAAGTCAACCAGGTGGCCATCCAGTCTGGCCAAACTGGCAGGTCTATCGTTCGGGAGATCCGGGGAAGCGTGGCGCTTCGCCGGGCCTGTGCGGGCACACCGGCAGCCGCCACAAAGGGCTTCGGGGCGGAAGGAACGCCGATGTCTGTGCCACCAGCACCGGCGGCCGCGGTTCAGGAATTGTAATTGGTTCCGCTCGTCGCCGCGCGGCACCGCGGCAGCCGGCTCGGAATTGGCGGCGCCTTTTGACTGGCCGCCCGCCCCTCGATTTGGCTCGTGACAGGCCGCGGCGGCTGACGCGGGGCGCCGGCCGCGCCCCGGCGGTTACCTGACCCCGATTTGCGCGAGGATGGCGCGCAGCTCGCGGGCGGTGTAGACGCCGGAATCGTAGAAGCGCACCTTGCCCGCCGGGTCGACGATCACCAGCGTGGGGATGTAGCGAGCGTCGTACTCGCGATTCACTCGCGAATCCAGGTCCAACAGGATTATGCCGGTGTACCCGCTGCGCTCGAAGAAACTGCGCACCAGCGCGGGCGACTCGCCCGAGTTGATGGACCAGATCGTGAGCCCGCGGCCTCCTATCTCCCCGCGCAATTTCTCGAGCTGCGGCATTTCCTCCCGGCACGGCCCACACCAGGTGGCCCAGAAATCCAGCAGAACGGTGCTGCCGCGCAGGCTCCCGAGCACGTGCGTATTCCCATCAAGATCGGAGAGCGCGAAATCCGGCGCATCGACGTTCCGGGAGAGAAACCGCCGGTCGGTGACTGGCGGCGCGGACGAACCTCCCTCACCGCCACTCGCCGCCAGCTTCGAATGCTCGGATTTGCCGACCAGTATTTGGACGCCGGCGTAGGATTCTCCGGCGGCTGCCGGGTTCGAGCGGGGCGGGGGAGGCTGGTCCAGTTGCCGGCAAGTGACGTAGCCAAGCCACTCGCCGGCCGGCGCCGGGCGCACCTGGCACCAGATGCTCTCGCTGTTTTGAATCTGGATGCCGACAACCACCCTATCGCCTTTCTTCAAGGTCTTGACGACTTCGCTTTCGATCGACGCGTCTTCGTGGACGTCGAGCGTATCCGCCTTGACGGTGGCGACGGCAGCGTCGTCGGAGCGAAGCTCCGGCAGGGCGGCGAACAGAAGGATACCCGCGAGCGCGAGCGGGAGACGCAAATGTGGCCGGGTGGTCATCGAGGTCTGGCCCTTTCGATGATGCTACGCCCGCCGCCGGCCGCCGGGAACAGTTTTTTCCCGGGAGTGCCTCGAGCGGAAAGAGCCTCGGCGCGGGCGCGGCTCAGCGCCCGGGCCACGCTCGGCGAAACTGCTTGCGGAAATCGGGAGCGCTGAGTTCGACGGTGCGGCACATTTCGTAGAGCCGGGAGCGTATTCGCTGGCCGATGCGATCGGCCAAGGATTCTTCGTGGCGCGCCGGGGAGCCTGGCTGCGGCTGGGGGTAGGCGTCCATAAAGTTGGTGGTGACAAGCGTCATCCGCTTATCGTTGTAACGGGTATTGAGGATGTGGCCGACGGTTTCGAGGGCCCAGGTGGAGGGCTTGCTGGCGCCGAGGTCGTCGAGCAGCAGCACTTCGGCGCGCAACACCGGCTCGAGCACATCCATTTCGGTGGTCTGGCTTTCCGGGTTGTAGCTGGCTTGAATCTGTTTGAGCAGGTCGCGATAGTCGTAGAAGAGGCCCTGGTGGCCGCGAGCGGCCACCGCGCGCAGGGCGGCGACCGCCAAATGCGTTTTGCCCACGCCGGAAGGACCCATCAGCAGCAAGCCGTGTTCGGAGGCGGCGGGGTATTCGCGGGCAAAACTCTCCACGACCAGCCGCGCCCGCTTCAGGCTCTGATTCCAGCGGGCGGCGTCTGGTTCCTGGTCGTGAAGATCGGTCTCGAAATTCTCGAAATCGCAGTGCTCGTAGCGGGGCGGAATCCGCGCTTGCCGGCGGGCACGAGTGTCGCGTTCGGCGCCCACGCAGGCGCAGGGCACGGCCACGCGGCCGCCACCGCCGGCGGAGGCCACCACGCGCCAGCCGGTGCCTCCGCACTCGGAGCAGGTCTTCCCGGCCATCGGCCAAGCATAGGCGGGAGCGCGGGAGCGACGCAAGGCGGCAGGCAGCGGAAAAACGTGGCCGGTGAGGACAACAGCCGGCTACCGATCGATTCGGGCGACCTTGGGCGGCCGAAAACGCACGATGGCGTTGCGGAGCCGGGCATCGGGCGGGGCGCCGAGCGAGCGCGCGATTTCCTCGCGCACGAAATCGACGAACGACTGAACCTGGCGCTCCATTTCCACCATTTTGTCGCGCATATTGAGCACGACTTCGATGCCGGCGAGGTTGACGCCGAGGTCGCGGCTCAAGCTGAGGATGGTTTCCAGGCGCTGGAGGTCCTGATCGGTGTAGACGCGGGTATTGCCCTGGGTGCGGGAGGGCTTGAGCAAGCCCAGGCGTTCGTACAGCCGGAGCGTCTGGGGATGCAGGCGGTAAAGTTCGGCGACGGCGCTGATCATGTAGCCGGCGCGGCTCTTCTTCTTGGCTGCCTTTCTCCCGCGTGGCATCCGCCCTCCTTTCACACTGCCGCCCGTTCGAACAGATCGCGGCGGGGATCTTCCGGCGCCAGCTTGTCGAGTTCGCGGAGCAGGTTGCGAACCCGCTCGTCAACCGGGCGGGGAACGATCACCTGGACCTCGACGAATTGATCGCCGCGCCGCTCGGGCCGCCGCGCCGAGGGAACACCCTTGCCGCGCAAGCGGAATCGCTGCCCGCTCGAGGTGCCGGGCGGGATGCGAAGCAGGGAGCGGCCGTCGATGGTGGGCACTTCGATCTTGGTGCCGAGTGAGGCCTCGGTGATGGTGACGGGAACCATAGCGTAGAGATCGTCGCCCCTCCGCTCGAAATAGGGATGCGGCTCGACTTCCGTGACGATGTAGAGGTCGCCGGGCGGCCCGCCGAACTTGCCGGCGTTGCCGTGCCCGGGCACGCGGACGCGGGAGCCGGTGGCCACGCCGGCGGGGATGCGCACATCGATGACCTCGGCTTGGGTCGCGCGCCCTTCGCCGCCGCACGAACGGCACAGGGTGCGAATCTGGCCCGAACCGCCGCAGGTGGGGCAGTTCATCTGGAACCGCATGCCACCGGCGTGCTGGGTGACGTGGCCGGAGCCTCCGCAGGCGGTGCACGTCTGGCGCGATGCGCCCACCGCTCCGCTGCCCCGGCAGACCGAACAGCCGACCAGCCGGCTGACGGTAAGTTTCTTCACCGCTCCTCGCACCGCGTCCCAGAAGCCGATGCGGATCTGGTATTCCAGGTCCTCGCCGGGTTCGGCGCGGTCGGGAGCGGTGGTCGCGGCGCGGGCTCCGCGGAAGAACTGGCTGAACAGATCCCGGAAGCTGGTGCCGCCGAGATCGTTCGCGTCGAACCCGCCAAAATCGAAATGGACGTTCTGGCCGCCGGGAGCCGCGCCGGGTGGCGGTCCCCCCTGATAGTTTTCGGCGTAGAAACCCAGCTGATCGTACATCTGCCGCTTCTTGGGATCGGAGAGGACTTCGTAGGCTTCCTGGATTTGCTTGAATTTCTCCTCGGCGCTCTTGTCGCCGGGATTGAGATCGGGGTGGTACTTGCGTGCCAGCTTGCGATACGCCTGGCGGATCTCCTTCACCGGCGCCTTGCGCCGGACGCCAAGCAGTTCGTAATAATCGGATTTCGAAGCAGTCGTAGGCATGGCAGCCTCTGATTCCTCAACCCACCGTCCTTGACGCGCCAACCGCCCGCGGTTTCCGCTGGTCGCCGCCGGCCGGAGCCTGGACCTTCGATTCTTCCACCCGCCCGCCAGCGGTTACAGGCCGGTCCAACGGGCGTTCAGCTCCGCCAGTTCCCGCTGCTCGCGCGCCAACTCCTCGCGGCGGCGGCGATGTTCATCGGAGCGGCCCGCCATCGCCGCTTCCTTCTGGTTGGCCCGCTCGAGCCACCGATCGATCATCGCGATTCTCGCTCCAACGCTCAGAGCCGCCGATCGAAAGCGCAGGAACGGGCCGCTGATCTCGATCGCTCGCGGGGGGAAGTCGGCCGGCACATCGTGCTGGGTTTCGTAAAACAGCCGGCGCCAGTCGGCGGTGGGCGCGGCCGAGAGCGGGACCTGGACCAGGTAGGCGTCGTCCCGCACCTTCTGAATGGCCTGCGGCGGGCCGGTCCTGCGAATGGCGCCTTCGCTCACGTCAACTTTCTCCTCGAACGCCGGCATGACGAGCGGCCGCTCACCCTGCCGCCGCTCGTGCGAGGGCTTGGCCGAGGAGCGGCCTGAAGCGGCTCACCGCGAAATTCTCCCGCCAGCGAGCTCAATTCGGCTTCTTCGACTCGTCGACATCGACGAATTCGGCGTCGATCACTTCGCCCTGCTTGGTTCCACCCTGGCCAGCCTCCCCCGCCGCACCCGGTTGCGGCTCGGCCGCGCTGGAGGTCTGGCCGGCGGCGGCGCCGGCGGCGCGATAGAGCGCTTCGGCGAGGCGGTGGGAAGCCTGGGTGAGGGCATCGACGGCCGCGTTGAGCTTGTCGATACCGCCCTCGGCGAGCGCGCGCCGGCCCTGTTCGATCGCCTCCTCGGCCGCCTTGCGATCGGGCTCGGGGAGCTTATCGTGGTTCTCCTTGAGCAGCTTCTCGGTTTGGTAGGTGAGGCTATCGAGGCGGTTGCGGGCCTCGGCCTCGGCGAACCGGCGCTGGTCTTCTTCGGCGTGGGATTCGGCTTCCCGTTGCATCCGGTCCACCTCGTCCTTGCTCAGTCCGGTGGAGGCGGTGATGGTGATCTTTTGCTCCTTCCCGGTCGCCCGATCCTTCGCGGTGACGTTCAAGATGCCGTTGGCGTCGATATCGAAGGTCACTTCGATCTGGGGCACGCCGCGGGGAGCGGGAGGGATGCCGATCAAATGGAACTTGCCGAGGGTGCGATTGTCGACGGCCATTTTGCGCTCGCCTTGCAGGACGTGGATTTCCACCTGGTTCTGGTTGTCGGCGGCGGTGGTGTACACCTCCGGCTTGCGCGTCGGGATGGTCGTGTTGCGGGCAATCTGAACGGTCATCACCCCGCCGTAGGTTTCCACGCCCAGCGAGAGCGGAGTGACGTCGAGCAGCAGGATGTCCTTCACCTCTCCGCCCAGCACGCCGCCCTGCACCGCCGCGCCCACCGCAACCACCTCGTCCGGGTTTACGCCCTTGTGCGGTTCCTTGCCGTCAAACAGGTCTTTGACGATCTGCTGCACCCTGGGAATGCGCGTCGAGCCGCCCACCAGCACCACTTCGTCGATCTGCGACGGCTTCAATCCGGCGTCGGCCATCGCCCGCTTCACCGGGCCGATGGTGCGCTGGAGCAGCTCCTCCATCAATTGCTCGAGCTTCGAGCGGCTCAGCTTCAACTGGAGGTGTTTCGGCCCGCTGGCGTCGGCGGTGACGAACGGGAGATTGATTTCGGTTTCCGCCAGTTGCGACAATTCGATTTTGGCCTTCTCCGCTGCTTCCTTCAGCCGCTGGAGAGCCATGCGATCCTTGCCCAGGTCGATGCCCTGATCGCGGCGGAATTCGGCCACGATCCACTCGATGATTTTGTGATCGATATCGTCGCCGCCCAGGTGTGTGTCGCCGGAAGTGGCTTTCACTTCGACGACGCCTTCACCGACTTCCAGGATCGAGATGTCGAACGTGCCGCCGCCCAGGTCGTACACCGCGATGGTCTCGTCCTTCTTCTTGTCCAAGCCGTAGGCGAGAGCGGCCGCCGTGGGCTCGTTGATGATTCGCACTACTTCGAGCCCGGCGATTTCGCCCGCCTGCTTGGTGGCCTGGCGCTGGCTGTCGTTGAAGTAAGCGGGGACGGTGATGACCGCCTTGACGACTTTCTCGCCCAGGAAATCCTCGGCGGCGGTTTTCAGCTTACTGAGGATCTTCGCGGAGATCTCTGGCGGGCTGTAGGGTTTCCCCTCGAGCTGGACGCGGGCGTCGTCATGCGGCCCACCGACCACCTTGTAGGGCACCCGGCGCGTCTCCTCGCCAACTTCGTCGTAGCGCCGGCCCATGAACCGCTTGATCGAATAGACGGTGTTCTCGGGATTGGTGATGGCCTGCCGCTTGGCCACCTGCCCCACCAGCCACTCGCCGGACTTCGTCAGCCCGACTACCGAAGGGGTGGTTCGCGACCCCTCCTGGTTGGCGATAACCGCTGGCTCGCCGCCTTGCATGACAGCGACAACCGAGTTGGTGGTGCCGAGGTCGATGCCGATAATCTTACTCATGCGAAAGCCTCCTCATGGGTCAGAAGAGCGTCACCGGAGCGCTCATCAGGAGAAGATTATAGAAGTTGAGCGTGTCATTGTCAAGTATGCGAATGGTGTATTGTAAGCCATTATTTCTCAATGTCTTATAAATCACTAGAAGAATGTGAGGCTCTCGGCTGCCTTTCCATCCTCTCGCCTTATCCCTTGCTGGTCCATCGCTTACGGCTGGGGTCAAGCGAGGCGGCAGCAAGCCTTGGCAGGATGGAAATCGAGCGAGGAAAGGGATCGGGCGTTCTCCGTGGCCCTCGGCGGGCAGGCTCGAACCTCGTTTCAAGGGCGGTGTGGCAGTGCATCGGCTCAGCCGCCGTGGGGAAACCCTATCCCCGAAATCGGCTTCAGGTAGAATACAAGGGCGGACGACTAGCGCTGTTCGAGGAGGATCCGTGGGTGGATTGCGAAGCAGGGCTTGGGTAGTTGGGGTGATGCTGGCTGCCGGGCTGGCGCTCGGCGCGGGGGCGAACGCACAGTCGCGGCGAAAGGTGCGGCCGGTAGCTGAGCGCTCGAGGGTCAATCCCGCCGAAATCGCGGCGGCGGAGACCTATGGCGAGAAATCCGCTCCGATAACGATAGAGGAATACAGCGATTTCGAATGCCCCTCCTGCCGTGCGCTCTACATCGGAACGTTGCGGCCGCTCATCGACGACTACGTATCGAGCGGCAAAGTCTACCTGGTGCACCACAATTTCCCGTTGTCGATCCACCAATATTCCCAACAGGCGGCCGAATATGCGGATGCGGCGGCGGCGATTGGCCGATTCGAGAGAGTGGAGGATGCTCTGTTCAGCCACCAATCCCAGTGGGCGGCGGACGGGAAAATTCAGCCGATCGTCGCGGCAGCGCTGACGCCGGCGGAGGCAAAAGCAGTGGAAGAGCTGGCGCATTCGAGCGAGATCGCATCCCTTGTCCAGCAGGACGTTCAACGGGGAACCCAACTGGGCATCCGGCAAACTCCAACGCTGTATATCACTCATAAAGGCCAACGCCAGGTGATCGCCGGCTTGGTGAGCTTTCCCATCCTGCGGCGCTACCTCGACGCGCTGCTGCAGCAGTAGTTCCCAATGGCGGGGTTGCGGCAGTCCCGATTCGGCGCCCTAGGATTGCTGGCCGGCCGGCTGATACTCGCGGGGATCTTCCTGCTGGCTGCTTACGGGAAGCTGCTGCCGCAAGGCGCACAGCCCTGGACACTCGCCTCCCTGAGGCTTTCCCGCTCGTCGCTGAACCTGTCGATGACGTTCTTTGCCATGCAAATCGATTCCTACCAGATGCTGCCCGGCTGGGCGGTGGTGGCGCTGGCGCATACGCTGCCGTGGGTGGAACTGGGACTGGGGATGCTGCTGCTCGCAGGCGTGGCGCTGCCCTGGACGGGTACGGGGGCCACTGCGCTGCTCGCGTTGCTGCTCGCGGTGGTGTCGCGTTCCTACCTGATGGGGCTACAAATCAATTGCGGGTGTTTCGGCCCCAGCGAGCCGCTCACCCGCTGGACGATCATTCGTGACGGATTGTTCCTGGCGCTGGGATTGGCGGTAACCGCTGGGGCGTTCCTGCGGGCGCGGGGAACTCGCGGCCTGGAAACGGCGGCATCCGGCGGCGCCGCCGAAGGCGCTCCCGCCAATTCCTAATTTTCTCCGCCGGCCAGGCAAAGCTCCGCCCCCGGAATCGGCCGCCAGCCTGGGTTTATCCCACCTCGACAACCACCCCCGGGGTACAATGGCCCGTTTTTCCGGAGGGCTTCCGATGCGTTTCCCTACGCCAGGTCGCTCCGTCGTTCCCCTGCTCGTTCTCCTGGCAGTTGGTTTTGGCAGCGGGGGCAGGAGCGGCGCGGCGCAAACGAGCAGCGGCCAACTGACCGTGGAAGCGATTTTTGGCGCAAGCAGGATTCACCCGGCGGTTCTTGACGCGGTCGAGTGGAGTGCGGACGGCAAGCGGCTCAGCTACTTCCAGCCGTCAACCGGCGGCACCGAGCTGTGGGCGCTCGACGTAGCTACCGGCCAGCGCCAGCGGCTGGTGAGCGGCGCGATTCTCGGCTCGGTCGTTCAGCCGTGGCCGCCGACGTGGTTGCAGCGGACGGGCTTCGGCCGCAGGCCGCCGAAGCGCTATTTGTGGTCGCCTGGAGGCGATGGCTTGCTGTTCCGCTCGGCATCGGAGCTGGACTGGCTGGATTTGAAGACCAGCCGCATCCGCAAGCTGGTTACCGGCGACAAGCCTCTGACTGATCCGAAGATTTCGCCCGACGGGCGTTGGGTCAGCTTCGTTCGCGATTACAACTTGTGGGTGGCGGACGTGCAAACCGGCCGGGAGCGCGCGCTGACGACCGGGGGCAGCGAAGAGATGCGCGAGGGGCAGCTCGACTGGATTTATCCGGAGGAACTGGGCCTGTTCACCGCTTATTGGTGGTCGCCGGATTCCTCTCGTATCGCTTATCTGGAATTCGACGAGCGCCACGTGCTTCGCTATCCCCTGCTCACACCGAATTCCTACGACTCCAGCGTGTATTGGACCCGTTATCCCCGCGCCGGCGAACCGAATCCGGCGGTTCGCGTGGGGGTAGTGGACGTCGCCGGCGGGAAGACGGCGTGGATGGACGCCGGCGGGGACAAGAACGTTTATCTGGCGCGCGTGGCTTGGATTCCCGGTGGGAAGGAACTCGCGATCGAGCGGCTGAACCGGGCGCAGACGCGGCTGGATCTGCTGTTTGCCGACGCCGCAAGCGGCCACTCCCGAACGGTATTAGGCGAGGAGGACCGCTACTGGATCAATCTCGGCGACGAGCTGTACTTCTTCCGCGATCGAAGATTCTTGTGGTCAAGCGAGCGGACCGGCTTCCGCCACTTGTATCTCTACGATGCGAGCGGTCACCTGATACGCCCGCTCACCAGCGGCGAATGGGTGGTCACCAGCCTGGCTGGCGTGGATGAAGCCGCCGGCCTGGTGTATTTCGTGGCGACGAAGGACAGCCCGCTCGAGCGCCAGCTCTACCGCGTGCGGCTCGATGGCTCCGGCCTCGAGCGCATTACCGGGCAAGCGGGCACGCACAACATCGACATGGCTCCTGCCGCGGGCGCGTTCCTCGATACCTACTCGAATGCTTCGACGCCGCCCCGCCAGGACGTCTACGCCGCCGGCGGCAAGCTGATCGCGACGCTTTCGGCAGGCGCCATTCCCGCATTGGCCGGTTACCGGTTGGGACCGGAGGAATTTCTGAAGCTGCGCGCCGCCGATGGCACCGAACTCGAGGCGGAGATGATCAAGCCGCCCGACTTCACTCCAACGCGGAAATACCCGGTACTGGTGGCGGTTTACAGCGGCCCGGAAGTGCAAATTGTGCTGAACCAGTGGGGTGGCAGCCCGTTCCTCTGGCACGAGCTGATGGCCGAGCACGGCTACATCGTTTTCGCGCTGGATAATCGCGGCACTTACAATCGCGGGCACGCCTTTGAGACGCCGGTCTACCGTCATCTGGGCTCGGTCGAGCTCACCGACCAGCTCGCCGGCATTCATTACCTGGAGTCGCTGCCCTACGTCGACAGCTCGCGCATCGGCGTATGGGGCTGGAGCTACGGCGGGCACATGACCTTACAGCTTCTGTTTCGCGACGGCGACGTCTTCAAGGCGGGCGTTGCCGTCGCTCCAGTCACCGACTGGCGCCAATACGATTCGATTTACACCGAGCGCTACATGGGCACTCCCCAGGAGAATCCCGACGGCTATCGCGCCAGCTCGCCGGTCTCCTACGCCGGCCAGTTGAAAGGCCAGTTGCTTTTGATCCACGGCACCGGCGACGATAACGTCCACTTCGCCAACACCACCGAACTGATCGAGCAGTTGATCGCCCACAATCTTTACGCCCATCACGTTCAACTCATGATCTTCCCCGGCCGCGGCCACCCGATCGGCGACCCGCCCGCCCAGGTGCAGTTGTTCGACCGGGCGACGGAATTCCTGCTCAAGAACTTGTAGAGCCTCTCTATCATCCCCCGTGCGCCGATAGCTGCATGTAGCGCGGGGCTTCAGCCCAGCACTGCACGCCGTGGGCTCCAACACAAAATACGAACGCCATCAACCGCGCCGAAAGTCGCCCGCTCTTGCCGCGGCTTTAGCCGCCGAGCGCATCGATCTATCTCCTCCCAGGGACCCTGCAGGCGGCTGCTACGGGGCGCAACTCCACCTTCAATTGGCGCCTCTTCGTGCTCCACCGCGCGCGGGCTCGCCGTTCGTCTCAATCGGTTACGCGGACGCGGTAGGTGAGCGACGCGGCGGCGTTTGCGCCGAGCGGCACGTCGAATCCCAGGGTGAAGGCGTCAATCTTCTTCGCCGGATAGTTCGATTCCAGCACTTCCCAACTGCCTCCCACCGGTTCGCGCACCTGGATGGTCACCGGCTCGTTCTTGTGATTGCGCAAGGTAATTTCGAAAGCCGATTCGCGCACCCGGTCGGAAATCCTGCGGTAATCGGTTTGGTGGCGTTCGGCGGCGATATCGAACGCGTTGCCGATATAGAGCCGCGCCGTCTCGTCTTTGGCAGTGTGGCCGATGTTGTCTTCGCCCAGCAGTTGCAAGTTGCCGCGGTTATCGGATTGATAGACGCGGATGACGCCGGCGGGCAGCGGCTGGCCCAGACCCGAGGCGGCGTCGTTGCGGAAGGAGAGATACACCTTCACTGCTTCCTGCGCGGGCTGCCCCTGCGGCAGCGGCTGGCGGTAGAAATAAGGTGTTCCTTCGACGACGTAGGTTTGGGCCACCGGCACGGCGGCCGCGGCGAGCAGGCTGATTTGTTTCGATTCGTTGTTCTGGAGGGTAATCCGCCGATCGAGCTGATACAGATGGTATTCGCCGGCGGCTTCCTCGGCGAATTGGCCGGCGACGCCGCCCACCACGACCGATCGAGCCATGGGCATGGCCGGCGGGGGCCCCGGGCGCGGAGCGCTGGCTCGATGCACGGCGCCCGCGACCAGCGAGAGCTGCGCGTCGGGAAAGGTAGCGCCGCTATTGTTCGTAAGGCTGACCCAACCTTCCAGGTCGCCCGGGCGGCCGTCGCGGCCCAGATCGAGCACGTAGCTGGCAGCCCAGGTGAGATTGTCGGCGAGATAGGAAACGTCGAGGCTCCGCTCGCCGGCGTCGCCGTCGCGCAGGGTCCAAACCAGCGTCGGCCGCGTGTAGAGTCCGCCGGGAAGCTCGGGGAAGCGGTAGCCGACCGGAGCAAGGCCGGTAACGATTTCACCGCCGATTTTCCACACTGGCCCGTTGGTCGACAGCAGCAGCGCCTTCACGTCCTCGTCGCGGGCGGCGCCGCTCTGCTGGCTCCGAAGCACGAGCGTGATTTCCTTGCCTACGTACTTTTCCAGCAGGCGCTCCGGGTTCAGGACGTCGTATTCGTAGGATTCGTCCAGAACCTGCAGGCCGCGCGAGAGCCGCAGGTGCACGGTGGCCGGCTCGATCGTCGCCGGCACGTCCTCGAACTCCAGGCGAACAGCGCCGGCGGGCAGGCGGGCGCGTCGCGTTTCGTTGACGAGCGCGAAATCCGCGTTGTAGATGGTGATGGCGAGCGACCGGCGATCCTGCGCGGTAACCATCGCGGGGGCCGGTTGTTGCGCCGCTGCGAACAGGCACGCCGCCAGCAGCCCGCCGACTAATAGCCCGCAGCGCTTCGTAATCGCATTCGAAAGCATCGGGCGCCTCCCCGGCCGCGCCAAACCGGCCCACTACCCGCGTCTTCCGTCGCTGGACAGCGCGCCTTCGCTGAAATATGATGTTTCCTCTTTCGAGCAAGCGGGAGCGCACCGTGCATCGGCAGGCATTCTCAATTCAGGCCGCCTCTCCCCGGTTCTCACCACCCTTCGGTACGGATTGGAGGTAGCGGTATGTCCAAGCGGGATCATCCAGACCATTCTACCGATTCCGGCAGCGCCCGGGACGGCCACTCCCAAAAGAAGGGCAAGCCGTCGAGCGGGCTGTCCCGCAGGCAATTCATCAAGGGCACCGGACTGGCGGTTTCCGCCAGCGTGTTGGTAAGCGAAGGGCTGCTGAAAGCAGCCGGAGCGCAGGAAGCATCGGGGGTCGCCGGCCCCGGCGCGGTTCCAATCAGACTGCGGGTGAACGGGCAGGTGCGCGAATTGCGAATCGAGCCGCGGGTGATGCTGCTCGACGCTTTGCGCAATCACTTGGACATCACCGGCTCGAAGAAAGTCTGCGACCGGGCCAGTTGCGGGGCCTGCACGGTGATCGTGGACGGGCGGCCTGTGTACTCCTGCACCATGCTGGCGATCGACGCCCAGGGCCGTTCCATCGAGACGATCGAAAGTCTGGCCTCCGGCGACGACCTTCATCCGATGTCGCAGTCGTTCGTCGACAACGACGCCCAGCAGTGCGGATTCTGCACCTCCGGATTCGTCATGGCCTGCAAGGCCTATCTCGACAAGCATCCCCATCCCACCTATGACGAGGTGAAGAAGGCGCTGAACGGCAACCTGTGCCGTTGCGGAACGTACATGGGGATCCGCAACGCCGTGCTCGAAGCGGCAACGAAGACTTCCACGAAAGGAGCGCAAGCCTGATGGCTGACATCAAATGGCCGGCGCCAGCCGATCGCCACCTGATCGGCAAGCGCATATCCCGCATCGACGGCCCGTTCAAGTCCTCGGGCCGCGCCAAGTACACTTTCGACATCAACCGTCCCAACATGCTTTTCGGGAAAATGGTGCTGTCGGCGCACGCCCACGCCAAGATCGACAAAATCGACACCGGCGAAGCCGAGGGCATGCCCGGCGTGCGCGCCGTCTACACGATGGTTCCCGAAGGCCAGGAAGTGAACTGGGTGGGTCAGGAAGTGGTGGCGCTGGCCGCAGACACCGAGGAGCAAGCCGAGGAAGCCGCCGACCACGTCCACATCGACTACTCGCCGCTGCCCTTCCTGGTGGCCGACACCGATCCCCAGCAGGCCGGGCCGGATCGCACCAAGCAATTGCGCGATCAGAGCGAAGGCGACCCGCAGCAGGGATTCCAGCAGGCCGAAGTCACTCACGAAGGCGCCTATGGCATACCGGTGATCACTCACTGCTGCCTGGAATCGCACGGCTCGGTTGCCGAATGGAACGGCGACAAGCTGAACGTCTGGCTTTCGACGCAGAACGTCAGCGGCTCGGCCGGCCAATACTCCGACGGATTGAAGCAGGCGGGAATCAACGTCGCCCCCAGCGACGTCAGCATCGATTGCCAATACATGGGCGGCGGGTTCGGCAGCAAATTCGGTCCCGACTCGTGGGGCATTGCCGCAGCGGTGCTGGCCCGCAAGGCCGGTCGGCCGGTGAAGATGATGCTCGAACGCGATCACGAATTGCTGTCGGCCGGTTGCCGGCCTTCGCTCCACGGTCGGATCAAGGTGGGCGCGAAGAAAGACGGCACGCTGGTGGCCTGGGACTCGGAATCCTGGGGCACCGGCGGGATGGGCAGCGCCGGAACTCCGCCGCTGCCGTACATCTTCAAGATTCCCAACCAGCACGTGCGTCACAGCGCGGTGCTCACCAACATCGGCCCGGCGCGCGCCTGGCGCGCCCCGAACCATCCCCAGGTGTGTTTCTTGACGATGACGGCGCTCGACGACCTCGCCGCCAAGCTGGGGATGGACCCGCTGGATTTCTTCCTCAAGAACATCGGAATCACCGGCCCCCGGTCGGCCAACTACCAGGAGGAGCTGCTCCGGGCCGCGGACATGATCGCATGGAAGAAGAACTGGCATCCCCGCGGCGATCGCGCTACCGGACCCGTCAAGCGCGGCTTGGGCCTGTCGATTCACACCTGGGGCGGCGCCGGGCACGTGAGCAATTGCCGCTGCACGATCCAGCCCGACGGCTCGGTCGAAGTGGCGCTCGGCAGCCAGGACCTGGGCACCGGCACGCGCACGGTGATCGATATCGTCGCCGCCGAAACGCTGGGCCTGCCGCTCGAGGGCGTGCAAGTCGCCATCGGCGACAACAAGTATCCGCCCGACGGCGCTTCCGGCGGGTCGACGACGGTTGGCGGCGTCAGCTCATCCACCCGCGTGGCGGCGACGAACGCGTTGAACCAATTGCTGGAGAAAGTGGCGCCGTCGCTCAACGCCACGCCCGATCAGCTCGAGGCGGTCGGCGGGCGAATCCAGGTGCGCGGCGACTCGGCGCGGTCGATTCCGTGGAAGCAGGCATGTGCGAAGCTGGGCGCCGCGCCCATCGTCGCCATGGGCCAGCGCGACGCCTCGCTCATTTCCGCCGGTGTCGGCGGGGCGCAGATGGCGCAGGTGGCGGTGGACACCGAAACCGGCGTGGTGCGGATGGAGAAGATTGTCGCGGTGCAGGACTGCGGCCTGGTGATCGACCCGAAGACGGCGGAAAGCCAGGTGTACGGCGCTTGCATCATGGGCACCTGTTACGCCCTGCACGAAGAGAAAATCATGGACGATCAGACGGGTGCGTGCCTGAACCCCAACATGGAGTTCTACAGGTTGTCGGGCATCGACGATATCGGCGAGATCCAGGTGCACATGATGACCGGGCCGGGTTACGACGAGCGCGGCGTCATCGGCCTGGGCGAGCCGCCGGTGGTGTCGCCGGGCGCGGCGATTTCCAACGCGGTGGCCAACGCCATCGGCGCCCGCGTGCCGGATTTGCCGATCACGCCAAATCGCGTACTGATGGCCCTGGGGAAAGGGGGAGCGGTTTAATGCGATCCTTCGAGTACGCCAATCCCTCCACGGTGAAGCAGGCGGTCGCTTTGCTCGGCGCGAATGCCGCGGTGCTGGCTGGAGGCACCGACCTGATCACGCTGATGAAAGACTCTTTGGTCCAGCCCGGCCGATTGGTGAACGTCAAGGGCATCCGCGAACTGGGCGGAATCGGAGCGTCGGGCGGCGGGTTGCGCATCGGCGCCTCGGCCACGCTCGAGGAGCTGCTGGAACATCGGGAGCTGCTCGGCGAGTATCCGGCGATTCTGGACGCCGCCGAGGGCATCGCCAGCCCGCAAATGCGCAACATGGGCACGGTAGGCGGCGACTTGCTGCAACGGCCGCGCTGCTGGTATTTCCGGAACGGGTTCGGGTTGCTCGCGCGCGATTCGCAGGGCCGGCCGCTGGTTCCCAAGGGCGACAATCGCTACCACGCCATCTTCGGCAATTCCGGTCCGGCGTACTTTGTCAGCCCGTCGAGCCTGGCGCCGGCGCTGGTGGCGCTGGGCGCCCGGGTGAGGCTGGAAGGGTCGAAGGGCCCGCGGGAAATTGCGGCGGCGGACTTGTTCCGCGCCCCGCAGAGCGAAGGCGAGCGGGAACACGCCATCGAGCCGGACGAGATCCTTACCGAGGTGGTGATTCCGGCGAGCGCGCGAGGAATGCGCAACGCCACTTACGAGGTGCGCGAGCGCCAGTTCATGGATTGGCCGCTGGCGACTGCGTCGGTGGCTTTGCGGATGGACGGCAAACAAGTGCGCGAAGCGCACGTGGTGCTCGGGCAGGTGGCGCCGACGCCCTGGCGCTCGGAAGCGGCGGAGAAGGCCTTGGCCGGGCAAACTCTGGATGAAGCGGCGGCAGCCGGCGCGGGCGACGCCGCGGCCCAGGGCGCGCATCCGCTCAGCCGCAACGGTTATAAGGTTCAACTGGCGCGTGTCGCGGTGAAGCGCGCACTACTGGCGGCGATCGCCTGAAGGGGGGCCGAGATGGAAGGTTTGGTAAGAATGATCGAGCAGGGCCGCCTGTGCCGGATGATCCGCACGAAGACGATGTTTTACCAGGTGGACGAGGACGAGTCGAAGAAGCCCGAACTTCACGGCCCGTTCTGGTGCGGCCGCACGCAGACGCTCTACGGCCCCGACGGCCAAATCGCCGATGCCGATAGCTGCCGCCCCGGCCGCGGTTGTTGCGAGGCGGGCTAGTCTCCGCTTGGCAGCCGCTGGTCCAGATTTGAATCTGGCGCCGCGGCCTTTCGCCCGCCGCGGCGGGCTACGAAACCTTGCCGGGACAATCCAGGTGGTTGTGCAAAGTTTGGATGTAGCGCCGCGGTCGGAACCTGTCCCGACCCGTCGGGAGCGCGGCACTATGCGGCAAGTTCCAATGCGCCCATCCAAAGCTTTACCGCGCCGGTACTAAATCTTCGCGCCCCGAAAACTAACCCGCCGATAGCAGTACAGGCCTCCCGCCCTGCGGAACCTGTGCGCTTTCCCCGCTCACAGCGCGATGTCATCCCGAACCCAGTCCCGCTCTGCGGGAATGGGGGTGAGGGATTCGCTTTCCCTCGCGGCCCGCGCACAGACCCGCCGATAGTGGCACAGGCATCTTGCCTGTGAATGATCGCCTTCGGCGAAATCCTCGCAGCCTCGCCCTACATTCTGCGATAGTCCACTAGAGCCAAAACCCAGGCTTCGCCCGCGGCGGCACCCGCCCACCTCGCCGGGCGCGGACGCCGGAAGCGGCGGCCCGGTCGTTCGTGGTTGCCGTTTACCGGGGCTCCGTGGGAAAATGTGGGCTGGTGGAGGATCAGCCATGAAAACGAAATGGATGGCATTCAGCCTGGCGGCACTGATGGCGATACCGGCGCTGGCGCAAGCCGCGCCCAAAGGATTGACCGGGCAATACATGGAATTCCGCAGCGCCGATGTCTACACCGGGCCTTGCTTCGCGAATTCGGAAATGGGTTTGGCGGGCAAGAACGCCGTGCTCGCCTGGAAAATCAGCCAGGGCTCGTGGCACGGAGTGGCGCTCGATGGGATGAGCGTGGTGGCGGTGGTGCGCGCCTCGAATACGCTGGGCGATCCCGATTCGAACCCGCTGCCGGCGCGCTCGGTGCTGATCGTGGACCGGCAAGCCACCGGCGCGCAGCGCGCCGCGCTCGAGAATTTCGCCCGGACGCAAGCCGGCGCGCTGCTGGCCAACGTGGTTGCGGTGGAATCGGCCCCCATCACGATGACGGTGAACGCCAAGGACGAAACCCAGGCGGCGCTCGCAGCCGGCGGCCTGGTGAAGCTGGAAACGCGCGCCATCGGCATGGGCGACATGATTTGCCACAACGAAGAAGTGTATTACTCGCCTCTGGTCCGCCACCTGAATTGCCCGATGCCGGCGGTGGTGGTCGATAGCGCCTACACCGGAAACCACCTGGGCGTCACTTGGCAGGATTCCGGCCGGCGCAGCGCCTTCGTCGCCACGTTCGCGATGTAAGGCGTGGCGGTTTCCGGCCATAAAACCAGCCGCGGTACAATAAGCTCGCACGGCGTGCGGGCTTATTTTTTCGGGGAATCATCCAATGACGAATAAAACGCTTGGCTTTGGTATCGATCGCCCGGCCTTTCCACGCACAGGTCGTCGCGCCGCCTTCGGAGCGGCTACACTGGCGCTGGCGGCGCTGGCCTTTGCCGCTCCGGCGGCGGCGCAAGCCTACACCGCGTCGACGGCGAATGAAGCCCCGCCGGCGGAATTGGCCGCCGAGGTGCGCGCGGCGCTCGGTGGCCAGGCGATTCAGGTGAAAAGCCCGGCGGGGGTGCTCTGCGAACTGTGGCTGCGGCAAACCGTGCCTGCCGTCGTATCGCCCGGCCAGACGCTGGGCGTCGTGTACAACCAGATCGCTCCGGGAACTCTGGTGGGCGCGGTGCGCTTCCCTGCGCAAGTTGTCGATTTCCGCAACCAGAAGGTTAAGCCCGGAGTTTACACGCTGCGCTACGAGCTGAACCCGGTGGACGGAAACCACCAGGGCGTCGCTCCCGATCGCGACTTCCTGCTGCTGGTTCCCGCCGCCAGCGACGCGTCCACCGCCCCGCTGGAATTCAACGACCTGGCCAAGCTGAGCCGGCTGGCCGCCGGTACCGGCCATCCGTCGGTTTGGTGCCTGGTGGATCCGGGCGGCGCGCCTTCGCAGGTGCCGGCAGTGGCGGCGCAGGATAGCGACAACGGCGCCATTCAGGTGCTTTTCTTCCAGGCGAATTTTCAGGCTGGCGCCGCCGCGAAACCCGCGGTGATGGGCCTGGTGGTTGTGGGCACGTCGTCGGCCGCCTGACGCGGCTGCCACTCGATGCATACGTGTCCTTCGTGTGACCGGCCAATCAATCCTGCCAGCGATGTTTGTCCGTATTGCGGCGAACGCGCCGCGCCGGTAGCGCCGGCCAAGCGCCGCCAGTTGCAGCGGCGCGGCTTGCTCGTGACGCTGGCGGGATCGGCGTTGGTGATCGGCGGGGTATGGGCGCTGGTGTGGTTCGTATTGCCGCGGCCGTCGTCGCCGCCGCGAGCCCAGGCCGAAGCCTTTGCGGTGAGTTCGCTCCAGCAGGTGGCCGGCGCCGTCGCCGCCTACGCGAAACTCGGGGGCAGCTATCCGAATTCGATCGAGCAGGTGAGCGGCGATACGCGCGCGGCGTTCGAAGGCGCCTTCGAGCAAGGCTACCACCTCGTTTATCGGGCTGGAACCGCGGGGAGCGACGGCAACATCCACACCTACATCCTGCTCGCCCGCCCCACCTATTATGGTTACCGCAATTTCTATACCGATCAAACCGGAGTGATTCGCTCGACACGCCAAAACCGGCCGGCCACGGCGCAAGACCCGCCGATTTCCTGAAGCGCGGTTTTTGCGTCCCGGATGGACCTACGGGGTCCACCCAGCGGCACCCGGCAAGCCAAGGGGTAAAGTCAGGGCAACGGCGCCAGGCGCGCTACCGACGATGGTCCACCAACTGCGAGCCTCTACCAAGCAAACTGGGAGCCGGCAGGCCGCAATCGGCTTCCGAGCCCATTCGGGTTGGGCAGTTTTGGTGGCCCTTGCCGGGCCGCAGCGCTCGCCAACGGTAATCGAGCGGAGCCGCATCGAGATCGTCGAGCGCGGCATTCCCCCGCAGCCCTACCACGCCGCCGCGAAACTGGATTCGGAAGCAGCCGAGAAACTCATTCGCAGGTCGATGGATGCGGCGCAGCGGCTGGCAGAGCAGGCGATAGCTGCGGCGCGGACCACCCTGAAGTCACAGGATTACCAAATAGTCTGCTGCGGTGTCGTGTTGGCATCGGGAAGGCCATTGCCGCCGCTCGACGCCATTTTGCGCTCGCATGCGATGATCCACACCGCCGAAGGCCATCTGTTTCGGGAAGCGCTGGCGCAAGCCGCCCGAAGCTTCGATTTGCCGGTCATCGGCGTGCCCGAGCGCGAGCTGAGCGCTCGCGGCGCAGCGCAGTTGGGCGTGCCACCGGGGAAATTACAAGCGCGTGTCAAGGAAATGGGGTGTGACGTTGGCCGGCCCTGGGGCGCCAACGAAAAACAGGCAACGCTGGTTGCTTGGCTCGCTCTCGCCGCTGGCGGCCCGGCACGCGTGCGCTGAATCGCCCCGAAGCGTACGCACAGGGGTAGATCGGCAGAAACCGTCGTCTGGCGGGGATGGGGGATTCGACCGACACCGCCCCCGGCCCGCCAATCCGGGCCGCAAAGACAAAGCCGCGGGTGTAACTGCTTGGCAGGCTGCTCGCCCCAGGCGAGGCCCGCCTAAGAGAAAGGAATTTCCCCGATTCTGTCTGGCGGAGAGGGGGGATTCGACCGACACCGCCCCCGGCCCGCCAATGCGGGCCGCAAAAACAAAGCCGCGGGTGTAGCTGCTTGGCAGGCTGCTCGCCCCAGGCGAGGCCCGCCTAAGAGAAAGGAATTTCCCCGATTCTGTCTGGCGGAGAGGGGGGGATTCGAACCCCCGACACCCGTTTTAGCGGGTGTAACTGCTTAGCAGGCAGCCCTGTTCGGCCACTCCAGCACCTCTCCGCGGCCGCTCGGTGGGTCAGTGTACAGCAGTTGCGCGATGCTTTCCATGGACTGTAGTGCTAGTTTCTAGACTCTTCTCCTGCGGCGAAGATTTTTTCGGGCTGGTATTGAGCTTGGATCGCCGGGGGTTGACGGCCGGCCCAAGAGACGGGGTGCCGTGGTATGCGCCCCTTCAGCATTGACGGGGTCCTTCGCTCCGCTCAGGATGACAACTTTTGGGACGGCGACCAGTTCATCGCGCCAGGGTGTCTCCGGCGAGGGTATCAACAGAGGCCGCCGGCTTCTGAGCCGGGAATCGGCGGTGTGGAATTGCGTCACAGGCGAGACGCCTGTGCCACCGCCGCTCGCGGCATTTTTTGCGTTTGCGCCCGGGTGATTGCCGAGGCTGGTTTCAGGCAGAAACGGATGCAGTGAGTTTGGGCCAAGTAGCCAGCAGGTAAACCCTGCCGGTGGCCGGGGACACATGGACGTAGTAGACGAGCGATTCGTCGTGGACTTCGTAGAAGGACTCGTGACGCGCGTCCTCGTACAATTCGGCGCCGCCATCGAGAAGCAGCCGCAACCGGCCGACCGTTTCCGCAGGGTGGTTGCCGGGATCCTCGATGAGCAGGTGCTGGTTGGTGCTTGACAAGTTCATGTTCATGGTTCCAATCCTGCCGGCCCGCCATCCGGCGCTGGTCATGGATACGAGGCTGCGGCCGGAAATGTTTCCTGAAACCTCGCGATACCGGCCGGAGCTCGGCCCGCCCTTGCAGCTTGGATTAGGTTCGAGGGGGAAAGGATGCAGTTCCGGCGGCATTTTTCGTTGCAAGAATAAGGGAACTTTTTCGCAAGGCACGCCGGTCGCCGAGGGCTACAATCCGATTGGGCTGAACGGCCTTGGCAGGCAGGCTGCCACGGGCGCCGGATAGGCAGGAGCGAGATGTCGGAAGCCTTCCAAGCGGCGCGGGATTTCCTGCTCGGCCATCGCCAGGATTACCATGCGGCGTATGCCGGGTTTCGTTGGCCGCAGCTCGAGCGATTCAACTGGGCGCTCGAATGGTTCGATCGAATCGCCGCGGGCGAGCGAGGCGACCAGACGGCCCTGTGGCTGGTGAGCGAAGAGGGCGCGGAAACCAAGCTTTCGTTCCGGCAGCTTTCGCGGCGCTCCTCGCAAGTGGCGAATCACCTGCGGGGACTCGGCGTGCGGCGCGGCGACCGCGTGCTGCTGATGCTGGGCAACGTGGCGCCGCTTTGGGAAACGATGCTGGCCGCCATCAAGCTGGGCGCGGTGGTAGTGCCTTCCACCACATTGCTCACGGTCGCCGACGTCGCCGATCGCGTCGCCCGAGGCGGCGTGCGCCACATCGTCGCCGCCGCGGAATCGGCGGCAACGATCGGGGATGCGGGAGCTTCCTGCACTCGCATCGCCGTGGGCGGGCCGGTCGCCGGCTGGCGCGATTATGGCGAGGCCGCAGGGGCCGCGGCCGATTTCGCGCCGGAGGGGGAAACCGCGGCCGGGGATCCGGTTCAGTTGTATTTCACGTCGGGCACGACCAAGCGGCCGAAACTGGTGCTGCACAGCCACGCCAGCTATCCCGCGGGCCACTTGTCGACGATGTACTGGTTGGGGCTCAGGCCGGGCGATATCCACTGCAACTTGTCTTCGCCCGGCTGGGCCAAGCATGCCTGGAGCTGCTTTTTCGCTCCCTGGAACGCGGAAGCGACGGTGTTCGTGCTCCAACAGCGGCGCTTCCACGCCGCCCGATTGCTCGATGCAGTCGCGCGATACCGGATCACCAGTTTTTGCGCTCCACCGACCGTTTGGCGGACGCTGGTGAGGGAAAATCTGGCGGGCTGGAAAACGCAATTGTGCGAATTGGCGAGCGCCGGCGAGCCGCTCAATCCCGAAGTGATCGAGCAGGTGCGGGTGGCCTGGGGACTCACGATTCGCGACGGCTACGGGCAGACGGAGACCACCGCGCTCGTCGGCAATCCGCCGGGCCAACCGCTGAAGCTGGGATCGATGGGCCGGCCTTTACCTGGATACCGCACGGCGATTCTGGATGCCGAGGGGCGTGAGGCGAAGGAAGGCGAACTCTGCTTGCGCCTCAGTCCCGCACCGTTGGGGCTGATGCCCAGCTGCCAAAGGGAAGACGCAGCCTGCGGGCCGGTGTACCGCACCGGGGACGTCGTTTCGAGCGACGAAGACGGCTACCTGACGTTCATCGGGCGGGCCGATGACGTCTTCAAGGCTTCCGACTACCGCATCAGCCCGTTCGAGCTGGAAAGCGCCTTGATCGAGCACGGCGCGGTGGTGGAATGCGCGGTGGTGCCCGCGCCCGACCCAATCCGCACGGCAGTGCCCAAGGCTTTTATCGTGTTGCGCGCCGGGGTCGAACCGACTCGCGAAACGGCATTATCGATTTTCCGGCACATTCGCCAGGCGCTGGCGCCCTACAAGCGGGTGCGGCGAATCGAGTTCGGGGAGCTGCCGAAAACCATTTCGGGAAAGATTCGGCGGATCGAATTGCGCCGGGCCGAAGCCGATCGGACCAAGAGCGGCTTCCATCCCCAAAACGAATTCCGGGAGGAGGATTTTCCGGAACTACGATAAACCCCAGTCCGGCAACCGGCGGCACACAACCGGCGAATCACGAAGGAGGCGGAATTGCCGGTCGCCGGGAGGCTCCACTATAATGGCTTGGAGGCGTCAACCTGCGGCTTCCAGTCGGGCGAGACGCTATAACCACAACATCATGAGTGACCTGGCCGCGAAGATACGCTCCAAACTGGAGCAGGAAATTCAGCATATCGAATTCGAGCTTCACAACGAACTCCCGAAGGAGCTGATGAAGGCGCGCGCCCACGGCGACCTTTCGGAGAACGCCGAGTTCAAGTACGCCAAGGAACGCCAGGGCTTCCTCTCCGCCAAGCTCGGCCATCTGCGCAAGCGGCTGGCGGACCTGTCGATGCTGAACCTGAACAACCTGCCGCGGGACCGTGCCGCGTACGGTTCTCGGGTGAAGCTGACGGAACTGAAGAGCCAGGCGGAACTCGAATACACGCTGGTCACCACTGAGGAGGCGGATTTCTCCAAGGGACTGATATCGACCACTTCGCCGATCGGCAAAGCCCTGCTGGGCGGGCGGGTCGGCGACGAAGTGAAAGTGCACACGCCGGCGGGCATCAAGGAATTCGAAATCGTGAGTTTGCAGACGATTTACGATCTGGACTGATCGCCGGCGCCGCTGGAGATTCCACACAATGGCAGGTCGCACCGCCGGCCGTATTCTCCGGTTCCTTCCCGAAGGAGCGGTTCAAATTCTGGCGCGGACACGCGTCCATCCGAATCTGCTGAGCGCTCTGGGACTGGCGGCGAGCCTGTCGGCGGCGGCCTCGTTTGCCGCGGGCCGATTCGCGCCGGCGGGGGTGGCGATGCTTGCGGCGGGAGCGCTTGACTGGCTTGACGGGGCGGTAGCGAGGGCCCAGGGCCGCGCCACTTGCTTCGGCGCGTTCCTGGATTCCTCGCTCGATTGCTACGGCGATCTGGTGCTGTTCGTCGGATTGCTGGTGTACTACGCGCGGGTCAACAGGTTTCTGTACGCGGTGCTGGTGTGCTTTGCGCTGGCGGGATCGGTGATGATCGGCTACGCGCGAGCGCGATCGGCGTCGCTGGTGGCGCGTGGTCAGCCGCAGCCGGTGGCCGGACTCGAGCGAGGATTCTGGGAACGCCCCGAGCGACTCGGGTTGATGATCGTGGGCGCGCTCATCAATCGGATGGCGCCGGTGTTGTGGCTGCTGGCCATCGGGCCCAACCTCGGCGTTGTCGGAACGATTCTGCGCGCGCGGCGCAAGATCCGTCTGCTGGCGAGGCAGCCGGCGGCGGAAACATCCCAGAGCTTCTGACCGGGACCAAGGAACCCATTTGCAACCTGCACTGGCGGTGCATGGCGGAGCGTGGGATATTCCCGACGCGGCGGTGGATCGCTGCCGCGGGGGTTGCCGGCGCGCCTACGAAGCGGGCTGGGCGGCGCTCGAGGGTGGGGGAACGGCGCTCGATGCGGTGGAGGCGGCCATCGTCGAGTTGGAAGACGATCCGGTGTTCGACGCGGGAGTAGGCTCGCATTTGAATCGCCGCGGCCGGGCCCAACTGGACGCGATATTGATGGACGGGGCGACGCTGGGAGCGGGGGCGGTGGGGGCAGTCGAGCGCATTCGCAATCCCATCCGCTTGGCGAGGAGGGTGCTCGAATCCCGCGAGCACATGTTCCTGGTGGGCGCGGGCGCCGAGGAATTTGCCGCCGAGCAAGGCTTGGTCCTTTGCCGGCCCGAGGAACTGGTTACCGAATCGCAACGGGCCGCCTGGGAACGCTGCCGGCAGTCGGGCCACTCGGCTGCGGCGCATTTCGGGCATAGCCACGGCACCGTCGGCGCCATCGCTCGCGACTCCCGGGGCCACTTGGCGGCGGGGACGTCGACTGGCGGGACTTGCTGCAAGCACCCCGGGCGCGTTGGCGATTCCCCGCTCATCGGATGCGGCTGTTACGCCGACGATGAAGCTGGCGCGGTGTCATCGACCGGGTGGGGCGAAGCCATCATGAAAATCGTGATGGCGAAAACCGCAACCGAGCTGCTTCGCGGCGGCCACGAGCCGCAAGCCGCCGCCGACCGGTGCGTTGGCCTGCTGGACGAGCGCGCCAAGGGCACCGGGGGGTTGATTCTGATCGATCGTCACGGCCGGATCGGGGCGGCGTTCACCACTCCGCGCATGGCGTTTGCCTATCCTGGCCTTGACGGCGCCCTGATCGTCTCTCCCTAAACGGCGCCGCCGACCTTCACCCTTGCGGGTCTACCGGGACGCGGCCCAGCCGGCCGGCGACCATCGACCACAATTCTTTCAGGTACAACTCGATTTCCCGAAGGCGGAGCACGCGACCCAAGCCGGCAAGCAGCGCCACGCCGACGACGGTGACAATCACCAAGTCCAGCAGAGCTCCCGGAAACGAATGCCAGGAGATGCGCGCGCCGATCCAAGCCATCAGCCGGTAGCAAAGGAAGGCCATCACCGCCGAAGCCACGACGACCTTGAGGAGGAAGAGCATCAGCTCGCGTGTTTCGGAATTCTTGGTGCGGCGGACCAGCAGGACGAACAACACCAATCCATAAACCGAGATGCCGATGGAACTGGCCAGGGCCAGACCCAGATGCTGGGAGCGGCGAACCAGGAACCAATAGAGCGGCAGATTGAGCAGAGTGAAGGCGGTGCCCACGACCGCCGGAGTGATGGTATCGCGGGTGGCGTAGAAGCCGCGGGCGAGCAGATTCTGCGCTCCCCAGGCCGCCAAGCCCAACGAGAAAACGGCGAGGGTCTGAGCGGTGGCTTCGAGATCGAATTCCCGGAGCCGGGTGTGGGAAAAGACAAGGTGGACGAGCGGCGAGCTCTGGGCGATGGTGAGAGCGGCAATGGGAACCAGCAAGAGCATCAGCGCCTTGAGGGTGTGATTGAGCAGGCGATTCAAATCGTCGTATTTCTTTTCCGAATACAGCTGCGCAAGCACCGGGAACGACGCCACCCCGATGGCTTGGCCGACGATGCCTAACGGCACGCGCATGAGAGTCTTCGCATACTGGAGCCAGGTGATCGACGCCGGGCGGAGGTAGGACGCGAACCAACGAATCAGCCAGTCGTCGGTGAAGGTGAGCGACAGCGCCAGCATGATCGGCACGGACAACTTCAGAAACAGCAGGAAGCCGGGATGGCCTAGATCCAGGCGAGGCCCATAGCGTGCATGCGCCCGGCGCGCTCCCCAGACCTGCAAGAGAAGATTGCCGGCGACGGCGCCGGCTACCACGCCCACGGCGAAGCCGGCGATGCCGATGCGGGGCGCGAGCAGGATGCCGCCAAGGATGATGGCCACGTTGTAGACGATGGGGGCGAGCGAAGGCACCAGGAACTGCCCGCGGACGTATTGCACCGCCATCAGAATGCCGCCCACATAAAAGCAAACCTGCGCCGGAAGCATCATCCGGGTGAGGTGGACAGCCAACTCGCGCTCGTTGGCCGGGAAGCCGGGCGCGATGAGCCTCGTCAGTGGAAGGGCGTAAATTTCGGCAACAATCACCAGAACGGCCAGGACCAAGCCCATAAAGGTGACGACGGTGGAGAAGACCCTCCAGCCTTCCTCTTCCCGGTCCTCCGCAAGGTACTTGGCGAAGACGGGAATGAAGGTGAGACTGAGCGAGCCGCCGGCAACCAGGTAATTCAGGAAATCGGGCAGGGTGAAGGCGACGTAGTAGGCATCGGTGGTGGCGTTCGAGCCCACCTGATGGGCCACAGTCCACTCGCGCAGAAAGCCGAGGAACCGGCTGGCAAGCACGCTGGCCATCACGATCCCGGTCGAAGCGACAATCTGCTTGGCCAGGTCTGCACGCCGCGAATCGGTCATGAAATCCTTTCCGGCGGGCTATCGCCGTCGGCGGATGCTTGCCGGTATCCCCGAGACTCTACCTTGCGGGCCGATACGATTCCACCCCGTAAAGTCGCGGAGGACCGCGGGCGGCAACCCGGGGAGGCAGTCACGGCGGGAGCTCGGGGAGGAGGCTGCGTCGCAGCCCGAGAGAATCTCGGGAGGATCGATGCTCCGGCATGCGACCCCCAGAGGATGTGCCTGCGGGGCCAGGCTGGGAACTCGAACAAGCGGTTTACGGAACAACCGGGTCTTTCGAGCAGCGCGGGGATGGAGTAGGGTAGTGCTTGCGGGCGCGCGTGAGCTCGTGCAAAGAGCGGGACACAGAGGATGCAAGTCCCGCCCCCGAACACTGCCACGGCAGACATCGGGACCTCTTGGAGCCGCCGCGCCCGTTCCGTTCTTCCCGGCTTCGACGCCTGCGCTCAAAGCTTTCCCTTGTCCGCCCGGCCGCCGTTCTCCCGGCAGGGACGCGGCCGGACTCTTCCTGGGGATGCCGGGACTCATGCCGACACCGAAGTCCAGACTCACTGCTCTCACGACTCGACACTCACCACGTTCGGCCCCGCGGCGCTCGTTGTCAGCGACTTGACGCCGCTCTCTTTGGCCAATTGGGCGCCGTGACTGGCGGTTGCTGGTGCTCGGGGCGTGTGCTAGCATGCGCAATTCTGACTCCCTCGGGTCGGTTTATCCGTGCGTAGCTGCAGTTTTTCGACGTCTTGGTTCCTATCGCGCCATCCGGTGAGGCATCGCGGCGCCGGCTGTTCGCGGCGCTGCGCGGCAGCGGCGGGAGCAACCCCGGAGAGGCGGCGGGCGGAGGGCCGCGCCAGCAGCTAACCGCGCCGGGCCTGGCAGGCGAACCCTCATCCCCGAACTTGCGAGGTTGCCGATGAAGAGCTACAAGACGCAATCGATCAGAAACGTCGGCATTGTGGGTCACGGCGGCACGGGGAAGACCCAACTGGTATCCGCGTTGCTCTACACCGCCGGAGCGACGGAGCGGCTGGGAAAGCCCGCCGAGGGCAGCTCGACAACCGACTGGGACGAAGAGGCCATTGCCCGCAAAATCAGCGTGCAAACGGGGCTGGCCTGGGCCGAGTGGGGCGCTCCCGGCGAGGCCGAGAAGCTCAAACTCAATTTCCTCGATACCCCCGGCTACAGCACCTTCGTGAACGAAACCAAGGCCTCGCTGATCGCCGCCGATGCGGCGCTGATCCTGGTGGAGGCGGGGGCGGGAGTGCAGGTGGTGACCGAGAAGGTGTGGGACTACTGCGCCGAATACGATTTGCCTCGCGCGTTCGTGGTGAACTGGATGGACCGCGACCTGGCGAATTTCGAGCGGGCGCTGGCGACGATCCAGGAAACGTTCGGGCGCGGGGCAGTGCCGGCGCAGCTACCGATCGGGGCGGAGCGGAATTTTCGTGGCGTGGTCGATCTGTTGACGTTGAAGGCGCACGTGTACGAGCCCGACGGAAACGGCCGCGCGCGGGTGGAAGACGTTCCCGGCGATTTGGCCGATGCCGCGCGGGAGGCGCATGAAAAGCTGGTGGAGATGGTGGCCGAGGGCGACGACAAACTGATGGAGACGTTTTTCGAGCAGAGCACCCTCCCGGTGGACCTGCTGAAGAAGGGATTGCGAGACGCGGTTCGGGCGAAGCGGCTGTTTCCGGTGATGGCGGCCGCGGGACTCAAGAACATCGGCAGCGCGTCGATTCTGGATTTTCTGGCGGAAACGTTTCCCTATCCGGGCGAGGCAGGCGCGGCAAGCGGATTCACCGAGCCGAATCGGAAGGGGCAGGCATTGACTCGACGGGTGGCGGACGGCGAACCGGTCTCTGCCTTCGTGTTCAAGACTTTGGCCGATCCCTTCGCCGGGCGAATCAGCTATTTCAAGGTGATGAGCGGGTTGCTCAAGAACGACGCCACCCTGATCAATTTCAATCGACAGGGCGCCGAGCGGCTGCAGCACATCCAGGTGATGCAAGGGAAAACGGGGGCGGCGGTGGCCGAACTGCACGCCGGGGACATCGGGGCAGTGGCGAAGCTGAAGGAGAGCCTGACTGGCGACACGCTGGGAGACAAGGCGGCGCCAATTTTCTATCCGCCGGCGCGGGTGCCGGAGCCTTCGATCACTTTCGCGGTCGAGGCGAAATCGCGGGCGGACGAGGACCGGGTGGGGACGGCAATCCACAAACTGCTGGAGGAAGACCTGGCGCTGCGGTTCTCGCGCGACCCGCAGACGCAGGAGTTCCTGCTGGCGGGCTCGGGCCAGCAGCACCTCGAAGTGGTGGTATCGAAGTTGCGGAGCCGCTACCACGTCGACGTGACGCTGAAGCCGCCGAAGGTGCCCTACCGGGAAACGATCCGGGGCAAAGCCGACGCCGAGGGCAAGCACAAGAAACAAACCGGAGGACGGGGGCAATTCGGCGTGTGCCGGATCCGGATGGAGCCGCTCGCCCGCGGGGCGGGCTTCGAATTCGTCGACGAGATTTTCGGCGGCTCGATTCCGAGGAACTACATTCCCGCGGTGGAGAAAGGCATTCGCGACGCCTCCGAGCGCGGTTACCTGGCCGGGTACCCGGTTGTGGATTTCCGGGCGATCCTGTATGACGGTAAGTACCACGACGTCGACTCGTCGGAACTGGCTTTCAAGATCGCCGGAGCGCTCGCGTTCAAGGAAGGAATGAAACAAGCGCGGCCGGCGATCATCGAGCCGATCATGAACGTCGAGATTTTCGCCCCCGACCAGTATTCGGGCGACATCATGGGCGACACCAGTTCCCGGCGCGGGCGGATCAGCGGAAGCGAGTCGCGGGGGCAAAACGTGGTGATCAAGGCGCAAGTGCCGCTGGCCGAGATGCTCAGCTACGCCACCGATCTGACTTCGATGACCCAGGGACGGGCCAGCTTCGCGATGGAATTTTCGCACTACGATTTCGTGCCGGCGGAGATTGCTGAGAAAATCATTGCCGCCGCCAAAGCTGCCCGGGAGGGCCAGCCTCCGGAAGAAGAAGGTTAGCGGCGGCCGCGGCATTCCCGAAGTTAACGGGAGTTGCGTCGGCCGCCGGCGCGGGCCAGAAAGCCAATTTGGGACTTGCGCGGGCCGGGAGCCAGCGATGATTCTCCATACGCCATGAAATCACCAAGAACGGATTCCTGGGCGGACATGACCCGCGCGATCCATGCCGGGGAGTCCAAGCACGGCGTCGGCGGACCGGTTTCCACCCCCATCATTCGTTCGTCGACGTTCACGTTCTCGAGCGCGGCGGAAATGCAGCGCTGGGCCGAAGGACGGAGCGCCGCGTATATCTACACCCGCTACGGGAATCCTACCCTCACCGTGGCCGAGCGCAAGCTGGCCGAACTCGAGCGAGGCGAGGCCGCGTTGGTGACTGCGTCGGGGATGGCGGCGATATCCAGCGCCCTGTTGGCGGTGCTCGCCGCCGGCGACGAAGTCATCGCCACACGGCAGTTGTATGGCGGCACCTACCGGCTGCTGCGCGACGTGTTCCCGCGCATGGGCATCCGCGCGCGGTTCGTGGAAAGCGATCTCGGCGGTATCGAGCGGCTGGTGACTCCGCGGACGAAGGCGTTGTACGTCGAGACGCCCACCAATCCCACCCTGCAACTGGTCGATCTCGCCCGGGCGATCCGGTTTGCGCGGCGCCACCGGCTGGTGACCCTGGTCGACAATACCTTCGCTTCGCCGGTGCTCCAGAAGCCGCTAACCTTGGGTTTCGATATCGCTCTTCACAGCGCCACGAAAGCCCTCGGAGGCCATTCCGACCTCATTGGCGGGGCCGTGGTTGGCCGGCGGGAATGGGTGGAGGGCGCGCGGAAGATGGTGATTTCCCTGGGCGGATGCATGGACCCGGACGGGGCCTTCCTGTTGATTCGTGGAATGAAAACAATGGGTATCCGCGTCGAGAGGCAGTGTGATAGCGCATTGCAGGTGGCGCGATTCCTCGAACGGCACCCAAAAGTGGCGCGGGTGCACTACCCGGGGCTGGCCTCGCACCCACAGCGGCAACTGGCCAGGCGGCAAATGTGCGGGTTCGGGACGATGCTGGCATTCGACCTGAAGGGCGGCCTGGGGGCAGCCAAGCGTTTTTGCGACCGGGTGCAGGTGTTCCTTCTGGCCGCAAGCTTGGGTGGCGTGGAATCGTTGGTGATCTTGCCTATCTTCACGTCGCACTGGGGATTGTCGAAATCCGAGTTAAGGGCGGCAGGGGTTGAGCCGGGGACGGTTCGGGTATCGGTGGGCCTCGAAGACCCGGGGGACCTGGTTGCCGACCTGCGGCAGGCCCTGGCCTAACTAGTTAAGTGCAGTAGTTTCTTTTGGTTGACCTCACTTTTAGTGGAGCTTAAAATGAGACCGGCTGTCGTGTCTCCTCGGGCAGGAGCCACTGAGGGAGGTCTTCCTGGGCTATCGGCGGCTAGCCAGACACCTGAACTGGCGAGGGCTGGTCATTGTCGGCCTCGCCGCGGTGTTGTGCGGGTGTGCCGAATCGCCTAAACGAATCGCCCAGGCGCGGCCGCCAGTCCCCACTCCGCCTCCAGAGCAACCGATAAGCTTGGCGCTTCTTCCCCTAACTCCTCCAGTACCTCCCGGACAGCTTGTGGTCCCTGCTCGGCCGGGCGTGGACGTGGTGATTGACGAGGTGGAGCAGCAGTTCGAGCAGGGCGAGCGTGACTATCGGGCCAACCAACTGCCGAAAGCGCGCCAGGAATTCGATGACGCCATCAACTTGCTGCTGGCAAGCGGGCTGAATTTCAGCACCGATCCTCGCCTGGAACCGCTGATGAATCACGTGATCGATGCCCAGCACGAGTTCGAGGAGAACGCGGCGCAGCAAGGCGGCGCGACCGAAACAGCCGCCACCGAACAGGAAGCCCAGCCGGCCGGGCCGACGACGCCCTTCGAGGAAATCGCGACCCTCCCCATTCTTCCTGCCAATCCCGAACTCAGCCAGAAAGTGGCAAACGAACTGCTCCACGTTCCCCACGACTTGCCCATCACTCTGAACGAATACGTGCTTACGTTCCTGAATTTCTTTGAGACGACTCGGGGAAGAAAAATCATCGAACACGGCCTGGCGCGGTCGGGCCGGTACGCGCCGATGGTGCGCCAAGTGCTGCGTCAGGAGGGTTTGCCGCTCGACCTGATGTATCTCCCCTTGCCGGAAAGCGGCTACCAGGCGCGGGCGCGTTCGCGGAAGGGAGCGGTGGGATTGTGGCAATTCATCCCCGGCCGCGCGCGCGAATACGGGCTGGACATCAACCGCTGGGAAGACGAGCGGATGGATCCGGAGAAAGCGACGCGCGCCGCAGCCGAGCACCTGCGCGATCTGTATCAGACCTTCCACGACTGGTATCTCGTGCTGGCCGCTTACGATTCGGGGCCCCTGACGGTGGTTCGAGCCATCGAGAAGACCGGGTATGCGGATTTCTGGCAACTTTACCGGTTGAACGCGCTTCCAGGGGAAACCAAGAATTACGTCCCCATCATGCTGGCCATGACGCTGGTGGCGAAGGAACCGGCTCTATACGGAGTGAACGTCACCGATCCGCAAGAGCCGATCCTCACCGATAATTTCGTCCCTGGCCGGTCCATCGACCTGCGGCTGGTGGCCGACGCGACCGGAACGGACCTGGAAACGATCCGGTCTCTGAATCCGGCCCTGGTCGGGGTGATCACCCCGGACATTCCCACGTTCACTCTCCATCTGACTGCGGGCACCGCCAAGACTTTGCGAACGACACTGGCTTCCCTACCGGCCGACCGCTGGGTGGGCTGGCGATTGCACCGGGCGACTGCTGGCGAGACGCTCGATTCCGTCGCGCGGCAGTATCATTTGCGGTTGGCGGCGTTGGCGGAAGCGAACGATTTGGATCCCGGGGACGATTTGTCTCCCGGCCAGACCCTTCTGGTGCCGGCGCCGATGCTGAGCCGCACGATTTACTATCGGGTGCGGCGTGGGGAAACCCTGGAGGATATCGCCAGCCGATTCGGGGTTTCCAGCGCGGACTTGAGGCGCTGGAACCGGCTGCACTCGAACCGGGTGCGAGCGGGGGAACGCCTGCGCATCTCGACTCAAGACGTCACTCCCAGCCTGAAGCGCGTCAGCAGCAGGCGGAGGATTCCTGCGGAAACTCGTGGCCGCCCCACGAAGCCTGCGGTCGACGCCGCGGAAGCGAGAGGTCATCAGGTGCACGTTGCGCGGATGGGCGAAACGCTCTGGTCAATTGCCCAGCGCTTCCACATCACCATCAGGGCGCTCGATGCGGCCAACCCAGCCATCGCGCGACGCGGTCTGAAGGCAGGCGATTCGGTGGTAGTGCCCCACTGACCTGCCGCCCGGGGTCTGCCTCTCGTGAAGTGCAGCTAACCTCTTTATTATCAGATAATTTCGTTAGAATCACCCGCCCCTTGATCGGGGGAATGGAACGCTCGCCTGCCGGGCGCGCGGTTGGCGTTCCAACTTGACAAAGAAGCGAATCTCCGCTTAGATGCCGCGAGGCATCCCAAGCCGATCGCGCGAAGGGGCCAATCAATGGAGGCTGCGTATGTCGCGCAACGATTTCGATAATCCAGAAAACATCGATGCCCGCTTCGGCAATGATGAAGACGAAGAAGAGGACACGAGCGAATCCACCGAGGGGAGCATCGAGGAGGAGCCCGAAGCCGAGGATGAAGATGCGGTGGTGAGCGTCGAAGAGATTGACGTCATCGAAACGGTTCCAACCGTTCCCGCCCCTCAGCCGTCCCGGGTTCCGGCCCCGCGGCCGGCGAAGCCAAGACCTCGCAAAGCCGCCAGGAGGCCGAAACCCAAGGCGAAGCCGAAACGGAAAGCGAAGCCGAAGCGAGCGAAGGCCCGGGCAAAGCCGAAGAAGCGCGCCAAGCGGAAGGCAGCGCGAGCTAGGCGCAGGCGCGGCTAAGACGGCGCCGGCAGGCGCCTCGTCCTCGGGAAATTTTCCCAGGAGGATTCCCGCCGAGCGGTCGAGCGCAGTGGTGTGCCCCGCCTCGTCAGAGCTTGAGGCTAATCTGCGCGACCCGGCCGATGATTCGATCGGCGGCGGGGCCGGGCAGCAGGACAGCGGGGAAACCCGGGTTGCGCGGCTGAAGAATGAGCGAGTCTTCAGAGGCTTCCGCGAAGCGCACCAGGATCTCGCCGTCCCGCTGCACTACGTAGATATTGCGCCGGCCCGAGCGGTAGGGCTCGAGCGAAGTATAGTGCCGGTCGACGAGCAGGGTCGCGCGGCCGCCGATTTCCGGCCACATGGCTTTGGCTTCCTCGGACTCCACTTGCAGGGCCAGGAAGCGCGTCCAGGTGCTGCGAGCGGTGGCTGCGGAGGCGCGCAGCCGTTCGAGAAAAGCGCGGCGGTACTTGAGCGATTGCCGCACCTGTTCCTGCACGATCACCGCACTCGCGGCTGCTTCCGAGCCAACCAGAGGAACTTCACCGAATTGGTTGTCGGCGGCGGGGAGCACGGCGCTGTGGCGGGCGAGTTCGCGGGGGTCGAGCAAGTCGTAGACGGAGAGGCCGAGGGTCTTCAGCATGCGGTCGAGCGCGCGCAACTTGAGGCCGCGCTTGCCGTTGATGAAATTGGAGATATGGGCCTGAGTGAAACCGGTCTTACGCGCCAACTGCATCCCGGTGAGTTCGCCGCCGGCGATGCGGCGACGCAGTTCGCGACGCAGACCGTCTTGCAGCGCGACGAATGCCACAAATTCACCTTATAACGATGGGCTAAGGAAGGCAAATCCGGCTCTCACGGCGCCGCTGGCGCTTGCCCGGCGCGGCCGGCCTCGCTAGCATACGCGGCGATGCCGTGGGCGGTGGAGCATATCCGGCGGATGCGGGGCGGCGCGCAGCCGCACCTGATGCGGTGCGCAGACGAGGCGTACTACGTCGTAAAATTCCTGAACAATCCCCAGCATCAGCGGGTGCTGGCGAACGAGTGGGTGGCGACGAAACTGGCGAGCCTCATCGGCTTGCCGGTGGCAGATGCGGAAATCGTGGAGGTTCCCGCCCCACTGGTGGAGCAAAGCGGCGACTTGGTGATTCAACTGGTGCGCAGCCGGACGAAGTGCGTGGCGGGCAGGCAATTCGGCTCTCGTTATCCGGGCGATCCGGCGGAAACGGTGGTGTACGACTTTCTGCCCGAGGAACAACTGATCGAGGTGGCGAACCTGCGGGACTTCCTCGGGATGCTGGTGTTCGACAAGTGGACTTGCAACACGAACGGCCGGCAAGTGATTTTTTACCGGCCGGCCGGCCAGTCGCGTTTTCAAGCGCTGATGATCGATCAGGGTTTCTGCTTCAATGCGGGGGAGTGGGCCTTTCCCGACGCCCCGCTGCGGGGGCTTTATGCTCGCGCGCGAGTCTACGAATCGGTGACCGGAATCGCGTCGTTCGACCCCTGGCTCGAGCGGCTCGACAGCCGGATCACCCAGCGCGCGCTCGACGACGTGGCGGAGCATACCCCTCCCGAATGGTACAATTTCGATCACGATGCCCTTTACCAACTGCTCGAGCGGCTCTGGCAACGGCGCCGCCGCGTGCGGGATCTGGTAACGGCCGCGAAGGATACCTATCGCCAACCGTTCCCCAACTGGAAGTGAGCCATGCCTGAAGCCGACTTGCACGCCTGCACCTACTGGGTGGTGCGCTACACGCCGAACTTGGTGCGCGACGAATGGCTGAACGTGGGTGTGCTGTTGTTCGATTCGGAGACGGCGCGATTCGACGCCCGCTTCATCGAGGAAGACCGTGAATTCGGCCGAGTGCTGCGGCTGCACCCGAACGCCGACGCGGCGATCCTGCGCGGGCTGGGGAGCCAGTTCAAAGCCGACATTGGCGACGCCGAAGATCCCGCCGGGCGTCTGAGCAAGCTGGAGGAGACACTGTCGAACGCCGTGCAGTTGAGTCCTCGCCACGGTTTGATGGCGGAGGATTTCTCCGTGGAACTGGAACGCCTGTACCAGCAGTACGTCGCCCGGCCACACGCGCTCGGCATGGCCGCCAGGCTGGCGCAGCGGGGCCGGGCGATGATCAAGAGCACGCTGAACGGCCTCCTGCGGCGGGCGGGCCTTTCCGGAAGGGTGGAGCGCGCCGTTCGCGTGGATGAATTTACGTTCCCCGGCGATCCCCTGCGGCTCGATTACGGCTACCGACGGAACGGCACTCGCGGATTCGTGCATGCGCTGTCGCTCGACCGCGACGCCTCCCAGTCGAAGGTGCTTGCCTATACCGCCGAGCGCATCCGTCGCACCCTCGCCGCCGCCGAATTCACCGTCGTCACCGATGCCGCACCTCATCCCGAGAACGACCGGCACCAGTTCGTCGCCCGGCTGCTGGGCGACCAGCAAATCGGCCTGGTACCGGTTGGTGAACTCGAGCCGTGGGTGAGCCGGCTTCGCGGGCAACTCATGATGTAGAGGTCGCCGGCGGGCTCGGAATGGCAAGCTGGGGCACGACATAGCGCGGCGTCAAGAAGGCTGTCAGGTTCCTTGCCTGCTGGTGGATACCAACCATTCGTTCCGGTCGTTCCCGGAGCCGAGCGGACGCACTTCACGCGCGTTCCTCCTCGCCATCCCCCGCGCCTGGAATCGGGAAACTCGCGGCGCGCCGGGCGCGTAGTAACATCAAGGAAGAGATGACACCGGTAAGCAACGGCCGAGCAATCCTCGCGCAACAAGTTTCCCGGTATTTTCAGATGGGGGAAACCGTGATTCGTGCCGTTGACGGCGTCACGCTCGAAATCGGCAAGGGCGAATTCCTGGCGCTGCTGGGCAGCTCGGGCTCGGGCAAGTCCACGCTGCTCAATCTGATGGCGGGGCTGGACCGTCCGACCTCCGGCTCGATCCTGGTTTCCGACAGAAACCTGGCGGAGTTGAATTCCGCGGAACTGGCGCGCTACCGGAGCCACACGGTCGGAATGGTGTTTCAGGCCTTCAACCTGCTTCCACGAATGACGCTCGAGGAAAATGTCGAACTCCCCTTGCGGCTGGCAGAGGTTGACCGCGCCGCGCGCGCCGCGCGCGTGCGGGAGGCGCTCGAACGGGTGCACCTCGACCGCCGGATTGCCCACCGCCCAAGCGAGCTCTCGGGCGGAGAGCAGCAGCGAGCGGCGCTGGCCCGGGCCCTGGTGAACCGGCCGGAAATCCTTTTCGCCGACGAGCCGACCGGCAATCTGGACAGCGCGACCGGCGAGGAAATCCTAGGGCTGTTGCGCGAACTTCAGCAGAATCTGGGCACGACCATTGTAATGGTGACGCACGAGCGGCCGCTGGCCGAGCGATTCGCCGATCGCATCGCGGTGATCGCCGACGGCAAACTGGCGAGCGACGGAGTGAAGCGATGAAGGCTCCGGATCTGGCCGAGCTGGCGCTGCGCAACCTGCGGGAGGCGCTGCTGCGGAACTCGCTGACGACGCTGGGCGTGGCGGTGGGGGTCGCTTCGCTGGTAGCGATGCTTTCGCTCGGAGTAGGCTTGCAACAATTCACCTCCCAGCGGCTCTCACGGTCGGGGCTGTTCAACGCGGTGTTCGTGACGCCTCGATCGAACTTGCGCGACTTCGGGGAGCCGGATCGGGCCAGCCCGGCGCCGGCGACCCCGCCGCGGCTGCTCGATGAGAAGGCGCGGCGGGAAATCGAGCGGCTGGCCAACGTCACCGAGGCGAATCCCGAAATCCGGTTCATTACCGACGTGCGCTACGCCGGCAATTCCTATGCTGCGCCGGTGGCTGGCGTGCCCGCTTCGGCGCGTTCCGACGACGCCTTCACCAGCATGCAAGGCGCGTTCTTTTCGGGCCCGGCCGCGAGCGAAGCCATTCTCCAAATCGAGTTTGCCAAGGAATTGTCCAACCAGCCGTCAACGCTTCTGGGCAAGGACCTGGTGTTGCGCTACGCCCAGCGGCAATCGCTCGGGGCGCAGACCGAAGCCGCCGATGCGGGCACCAGCGCCGGCCGGGGCGCCGGCGGCCAAGCTCAGGCCTCGGCGGGCTTCTCGGTGGTGCCTCGCGAGGAGAAGCTGCGCATCGTCGGCATCATCACCGCCGAACCCGAATCGGGATTCGGGGGGTTCGGCAGGAGCCGCGTATTCATTCCTCTCGCGCTTGCCGAAACGTTGCGAGCGACGGAAGTGAGCGACCTGCGCGACGTGTTGCAAGGGCCGGGAACCGACCCCACCTACATCAGCTTGACGGTGCGGACGAAGAGCTCCGCGCAGGTGGCGAGCGTCGAGGCGGCTATCAAGAACATGGGCTTCGCCACGTTTTCGCTGCTCGATACGACCAAGAATCTCCGCCTGTTTTTCGCGGTCATCGATTTGTTACTCGGGATCTTCGGCAGCCTGGCGCTGGCGGTGGCCACACTCGGGATCATCAATACTTTGGTGATGGCCATCCTCGAGCGGCGGCGCGAAATCGGAGTTTTGAAAGCGCTGGGCGCGGCCGACGGCGACGTGAAGGAGTTGTTTTTCGCGGAAGCCGGCGTCATGGGACTCTCCGGAGGCATCGCTGGCGTGGCGCTGGGCTGGTTCATCGGCCGGCTGCTCACCTGGGGCACGGACATCTACCTGCACAGACAGAATCTGCCCTCGGTGAATATTTCCGCGGTCCCCTGGTGGCTGGCGGCGGGAGCGATTGCCTTCGCGGTGGTGGTGAGCCTGGCGGCGGGCATTTACCCAGCGGCGCGCGCGGCGAAGCTGAATCCGGTGGAGGCGCTGCGGTATGAATGAGCGGCGGCGAGCGGCACTGGCGCTCGTCGCATTGCTGTGTTTTGCGGCGGCCGGGCAGGCCGCCACCGGCCGCGCCGAATGCCGCACGGTCCCCAGCCGCATCCTGCACCGCGCGGTTCCCTATTGCATTCTCCTGCCTCCCAGCTACGACGCCGAAAAAACGCGCCGCTATCCCGTTCTGTATTTCCTGCACGGGCTGGGCGACAACGAGCAGATGTTTCTGCGGTCGGGTGCGCTCGACCTGGTCGAGGACGCCTGGGAGCGGGGTGGGATCGGCGAATACCTGATTGCCACACCCCGGGGCGGCGCCAGCTTCTACATCAATTCACGAGACGGGCGCGAACGTTACGAAGACTTCCTTCTCCGGGAGTTCCTGCCCTTCATCGAACGCAACTACCGAACGCAGCCCGGCCGCCGTTACCGAGGGATCGGCGGAATTTCGATGGGCGGCTACGGCGCCCTGCACCTGGCATTCCGCCATCCGGAAATGTTCGGCGCGGTGAGCGCGTCCAGCGCGGCGCTGATCGAAGAGCCGCCCCGGATCACGACGCCCGGCGCGCAGCAGTCGCCGGTGATGAGGCTGCTCGCCGGGGTGTTCGGCTCGCCGCTGGATCGCGCGTTCTGGGACCGCAACAATCCGCTCCGACTGGCTCGCACGGCGGCGATAGCGGGACTTGGCATCTATTTCGATTGCGGCGAGCAGGATGATTACGGGTTCGAGCGCGGAGCGGCGGCCCTGGACGAAATCCTCACTTCGCGCCGCATTCCGCACGAATTCCACCTCTATCCCGGGGGCCACAACTGGGGTTACTTCGCCCAGCACCTCTCGGCCTCGCTCGAGTTTTATTCCCGGGCATTCGGACTGGGATCGGCGCAAGGACAGAAAAAGCGGTGAAGATGTGGTCTGGAAAGCCTTTGCCGGCAATTGTTTACGAGAGAGCGCGTCAAAGTGGAATCCGGAAATGGCATCTTATTCAAAGCAGGGTGCTTAGAAGTGCTAGTTTTCAGCTTTTTACCGCCACAAACAGGGAACAAAGTTCCCTTTAAGTGCTGTCTTCGGAAGTAGTTCAATTTTTTTGATCGCAACAAAACAGCGATTTTTCAAAATCGTGCCAAAGACGAATGAAAGGCGAATCTGGTTGGTGTTTGGGGGCTGATGGCGGCAGAGCAAGCGTCATGATGGAAGTGTGGGCCGGATGGCGTCCCAGAGCTAGGACGGGATTTACGGTAAGGAGGTGGATGCCGAGGTCGAAGATGGCTCGCCCTCGGGTCGAATCGAGTTCCGGCGATCAGAGGTAAGCATCCCAACGCTCACGATGCAACGCAGTGCCGGATCTCAGTGGTGCAGGAGGAATACGCGGTTCCAGGCCACGGCATGAGGATATACGGTGTGCTTGACCTCGAAACCACTTTTGAAGAATGTCGTTCTTCCGTCGACCTGCGGAACTCCAACGACAAATCCATGCGCCTGGCCCTCAGCGTGGGCTACCGCGTTTTGATCTGTGACAACATGACATTTGCGAGCGATTTCGCGCCTGTGACAATGTGGCCATAATGCCTTTGACGCCAGAGCCGATAACCAACAGAACGGCCAGATCAAGGTTCATCCGGATCGCCTTGAGCCTCGGCGATCGCATCCAGAAACTGATGAGGGGTTACGATCAAGGTGTCGGCCCATTGCTGCCGGTAGAAGCTGTTGCATAACCTGTTTGCGACCGGCCGCGGAGGCCAAAGCGCTCCCTTGGCGCCGCCTTTACGGCACGGCTCCCGGCGAACTGGGACAGGCTCCGCCGTGGCTACAAGGAGTTGCGTTATGCAACAGCTTCAAGTGTCCTCACTTGCTCCCGGCCACGCCAATGACGGTTCCGTCGAACTCTCCCGTATTCGTCAAGAGCAGGGGATTGCCCGAGGCGTCGTTCAACACCACGTTCAGCGTCCCGTTCAGGCTAAGCTCGCCGGTCGCATTCTGGAAACGCCCGGTGCCGCCCGTCACCTGATACGTCTCGGTGAGGTGGCCGATCTGGCTGGCATCTATGCAAATGGCTCCCCCCGTGATCTCGACCGTCATCAGGCTTCCGTCGCTGAAGCGGAATATGCCCTCACCCTCCGTAACCGGAATATTTCCGTTGGGGCAAGCATCGGTAATGGTCAAAGTGGTCACATCATCCCCGCGTATCGCGCGGTACGTGAACTGTCCCAGGCTCCCGTCCCCGGCCAATTTCTCTTCACCGGCGATGATCGTGTCCGGCCCCTGTAAGAGGAATGCCGTTGTCAGCTCGGACCCGGAATACTTCATCCGCACCGGATTTTGCTGCGCGTAGCCGGCGACGACACCAAGCAAGAGCATCAGTACTACGGTTACCATGCGTTTCATGGCCGCCTCCTACCTTCCTTTGAGGAGAACATCCTGAGAGCGTGTTCTCCTTCCGCTGGTACAGGCGGAATTTGCCGCCAAAAGCGGCCATCGTTCTGGTATATTTTTGCCCCAAAGGGGAACGGGGTGGTTGCCGGCGCACCCTCTGCGGAAATCACGAGTCTGCTGAAGGCTTGGAGCAGTGGCGACCAATCTGCCCTCGGTCGGCTGGCGGAGCGCGTGTATCCGGAATTGCGCCTGATGGCGCGCCGGTATATGAAAAATGAACGCGACGCCGATACTCTCCAAGCCACAGCGTTGGTGCACGAGGTTTATCTCCGCCTGCTGGACGTGACCAGGGTCGACTGGCGCGAGCGCGCGCAGTTTTTTGCAATGGCGGCCCAAATGATGCGGCGCATCCTGGTGGACGCGGCGCGCGGGCGTGGCGCGCGCAAGCGCGGCGGCAGCGTTCTCAAAGTCAACCTCGATGAAACAGCCCTCCTCTCGTGCGCCCCGCACCGATCCATTCTGGCCGTGGATGAGGCTCTGACAGCCTTCACGCAGGTTGCTCCGCGGCAGGCGAGAGTCGTCGAGTTGCGCTATTTCGGCGGATTAACCGAGGAGGAAATCGTCGCGGTTCTAAAGATCTCGCCGCGCACCGTCAGGCGCGACTGGGACGTCGCCAAGGCCTGGCTATTGCGGGAGCTGAGGCACAGGCCACAGGATGGAGCAACCGACGGCAGATGAACCCCGAGCGTTTCCAGCAGATTGAAGCGCTATTCCATAAGGCACGCGCCGTAACCGCCGAGGAGCGCGCGGCGCTGCTAGCCGAAGCCGATCCCGAGGTGCGCCGCGAAGTAGAGTCGCTTCTCGCGCAGGCAGGCAGCAGCGAGCTCTTGGGTCGGCCTGCGATCCAGAACGCACCGCAACTGCTCGAGGATTCGACTCTCACCGGATTGGCCGTGGGCGCAACCTTGGGGCCATACCGTATCGAAAGCAGGCTCGGCGAGGGCGGCATGGGCGAGGTGTTTCGGGCGGTGGACACGAGATTGGGCCGCGCCGTCGCCATCAAGACGGCTCACGATCAATTCAGCGCGCGCTTCGAGCGCGAGGCGCGCGCGATTTCTTCCCTGAACCATCCCAACATCTGCACTCTCTACGACGTTGGTCCCAACTACCTCGTGATGGAGCTGGTCGAGGGCGAAACTGTAGCGGCCCGCTTGAAAAGCGGACCTCTTCCCATGTCAACGGCGCTCCTCTATGCCTCGCAGATTCTCGCCGCGCTGGTCGAAGCGCACGAAAAGGGCGTCATCCATCGCGATTTGAAGCCCGGCAACATCATGATTGCAAAATCCGGTGTCAAGGTTCTGGATTTCGGTCTGGCGAAATCGGAAGAGGATATCACGCTCACCGCAAGCCACATGGTGATGGGCACGCCTGCCTACATGGCGCCGGAGCAAAGGGAAGGCAAGCCGGCCGACGCCCGGGCGGATATCTATTCGTTCGGCTGCGTCCTCTACGAAATGTTGACCGGCGTACGAGCCGCGTTCCGGCGGAGGCGTATCCCCTTGCCGAAGCTGGAGAGAATCGTGGACCGCTGTCTGGCAGAGGACCCGGCACGCCGCTGGCAATCCGTCGCCGAGCTGGAGCGGGAACTTTCAGCCGTGCCCGCCGCCGCAAGCCGCGGCAAGCGCAACGCTATCGTCTTGGCACGTCGGCCGTCGGTGTTACTTGGCGCGGGATTTGTTGTTCTCCTGTTGCTGGCCGCTGGCGCCTACGAGTGGTTCCACACGAAGCAGTCACCTCTCCAGGCTGCATCACAAGGCGATTGGGTGCAGCTCACCGACTTTGCCGATTCGGCTGTTTCGCCGGCGCTTTCTCCGGACGGGCACATCCTGACGTTCATCCGAGGCGGGGGCACGTTCTACGGCAAGGGAGAAATCTACGCAAAGCTATTGCCGAATGGCGAACCCGTGCAACTGACCCACGACGGAGTCATGAAGATGAGTCCGCAGTTTTCGCCGGGTGGCTCAAACATCGCGTATACCACGCTCGAATGGAGCGCCGCACAGGGCGAGTGGAACACATGGGTTATTCCCACACTGGGCGGCGAGCCTCATTTGATGCTCCCGAATGCCGAGGGCCTGACGTGGATCGATGGCGGCCATTTGCTTTTCTCCGAGATCAAGTCGGGTCTCCACATGACCCTGGTGACGGCCACGGACACACGTGATCAAAGCCGCGACGTCTACGTGCCGCCGAGCGATCGTGGTATGGCTCATCGCTCTGCCCTTTCTCCGGACCACAAATGGGTATTGGTAACAGAGATGGACAATGGAGGCTGGCTGCCTTGCCGTCTTGTTCCTTTTGACGGGAGCACCGCAGGAAAACCCATTGGACCGCAAAGCGCTGGATGCACCTACGCGGCATGGTCTCCGGATCAGAGGTGGATGTACGTTAGTTCCGACGCGGGCGGCCGCTTCCATATCTGGAGGCAACGCTTCCAGGACGGCGAGCCGGAGCAGATCACATCGGGCGCCACGGAAGAGGAAGGCATTGCTGTAGCGTCCGATGGCCGATCGCTGGTCACGTCGGTCGGGTTGCGGCAGAGCACCCTCTGGGTGCGCGACGGCAAAGGCGAACGGCAAGTCTCTTCCGAGGGTTATGCCGCATACCCGCAGTTTTCTCCGGACGGGGAGAGGCTGTATTACTTGGCCCTCCGCGAGAGCGTTTCCGACCAATTGAACACGACCTTTTTAGGCGGAGAGCTCTGGGTCGCGGACCTTCAGACTGGTCAGAGTGAACGTCTCCTGCCCAACTTCTTGGTGACAGGCTACAGCATTTCACACGACGGAAAAGAGATCGTTTTTTCCGCCAAGGATGAGGCAAACCGTCAGCACTTGTGGCTTGCTTCCCTCGCTTTTCGTTTTCCGCCTCGCGAGTTCTCCTCGCCTGCGAACGAAGACCAACCCCATTGGGATGGGCAGGGCCGCATTTATTTTCGCGCCGCCGAGGGGATGTCGAACTATTTGTACCGCATGAACGCGGACGGCAGCAACCGCGTCAGGGCGCTCCCCGATCCGATGCTTGAGTTTGAAGATGTATCACCCGATGGACGCTGGGCATTGGTCGCGCGAGCCTTGGGCCAGGAGGCGCCTATATTCGCTAGTTCCCTTGATAGCGGAGGTTCGGTGACAGTTTGTCCGGGACTTTGCGTTGCGCAATGGACCTCGGATGGAGGGACCTTCTCCGTTATGATGGCGCGCCCGATGGGAGGAGAGGATACTTTGATCGTGCCGGTCTCGCGCAGCAACAGTCTTCCGGCGTTGCCATCCGGCGGCCTCCAGACGCGCGCGGACATGGCGAGCGTTCGAGAGGCGAAAATTCTCGACGGTTTCATTACTCCGGGGCCAAAGGCAGGCATATTGGCCTCATTGCATCATGACGTTCACCGCAATCTCTACAGCATCCCCCTACAATGAACTCCGTTCAGAGCCCTTGAGTTCCTCAGCGCCGTCGCACCGTACGAGTTTGGACAGAGCACGTACAGCATTAACCATTCGACATCATTGTATCCCATCTACGTGCGCGGCGAGGCGCATCTGGCCGCACGTGAAGGCGCTGAAGCGGCTGTGGAGTTCCAGAAAATTCTCGACCATTTCGGAATCGTGGTGAATGAACCAATCGGCGCACTGGCGCACCTACAGCTTGGTCGCGCGTACGCCGTGGAAGGCGAGACCGCCAAGGCCCGCGCCGCCTATAAAGATTTCCTTACCCTCTGGAAACGCGCCGACCCTGACATTCCCATCTTGAGGCAGGCCAAAGCCGAAAATGCCAAATTGCGGTAGCCAGCCAACTCTGACGCTCTGTCCCGCCTTTCTGCGCGCCCAAATCTGACCGGTTTTCTCGCCCTGCGAATTACACGGCCCCTTGCTTTTGCCATGACAACATTGTTGTTGCAGGCGCATTCACCCCCGTCCTTGCCCAACACACCAAGCACTTGAGGCTCGTCGACATCCTCGAGGTCGGCGTGGACCGCATGCAGAGGAACTTCGAGCCAATGAAGAAACAGGTCGAAGCATGGAAGGCAACCCGCCTTCCAGACGAGGCTGCAAAGCTGGTCATCTGCCGCGCGTTCGGGGCGGGTTGGATGTGCCCAAGCACCTCGCTCGCCGGGCCCACGACTTGTATTTCAAGCCCCCCGTCGAAGAATTCACCCCAGGAGCACTTGGAGTCTCTCCAATCCCGCTCTGCGGGACGAGCGCGTTCAAGGAACTCGACCCGATCCCGCAGTTCAAAGCGACGGCGAAGCTCGCACCATTCCGCCGGCTTGTAGGTTCCACCGCTCAGTCGGCGAGTCGATCAAAAGTTGAACTTGAGAGCAAACTGGATTACGCGGGGATTGTTGCTTGTGGAAATGATACGACCAAAGTTGCCGGGACCGACGACTTGGCCGGTGGGGCTGATGGAGCCGCCAGTGCCGACGACTGCGTTAAAGTTGCTGATCGGGCTCGCGAAGTTGACGTGGTTGAGCAAATTGAAAAATTCGGCCCGAAACTCCGCTTCGGTGGATTCGTGCAGGAGGAAACGCTTGGCGAGGCTGAAGTCCAGATTGACCTGACGAGGCCCACGAAGGCAGTTGCGCGCCACGTCACCGATATCGGTTCCGACGGCGGCTGCGGTTGCCGCGCCGGCGGAGCTCGGAATGGCCTGGTTGGCCTGAACGACAGGCCGTGCAAAGGAAAACGGGTTGAAGAAATATCCTGCGGGAACATGCTGCTCCGCGCTGGCGCAGTTCTCCCCCGGCGCGAAGCTGGGACGCGCCAGGGGGTTAGCACCATTGCTCAAACCATAGAATGAGCCTCCGCCCGTATCGACGACGTCGACGGGCAGGCCGGACATTGCCGTGACCACGCCCGCCACCTGCCAGTGGGAAAGCGCCGAGCGCAACCGCGATGGCCGGCTTGCGAACTCGGGCTCGGGCAAGTCCCACACGTACCCGAGCACGAACCTGTGCGTGCGGTCGAAATCCGAGACGCCGCGGTTTGCCCGCGGGTCACGCTGGTCGCCGAGGATCGCGCTTGTATCCCCCACGGCGCCGGTGTTGACCAATCCCGCAGTCCCCGCCCCGCCCCCCGAACCCGAAGCGTTGTCGATGGATTTCGCGTAGGTGTAGGAGGCCAGGAATTCCAGCCCGTGGGAGAGGCGCTGGGTGAGACTGAGCTGCAGCGAGTGGTATGTGGATTGTGCGGTGGTTTGATTCAGGCTGAAACCCGTGATTGACACGCCCTGAAAAGGCGCGCGGAGCTGCGCATTATTCGGAGAATTGGTAGTGATCGCTTGGCCGGTGACGTCGTTTACGATGGGGACTTGAGGGCTGGCAAGCCGCGCCTCATTGATCGCAACCTGCCGGAAAAGGTTCACCCCGCGCGTGCCAACGTAAGCCAGCTCCAGTAACCTGCTACCGCCCAACTCGTACTGCAGGCTCAAGCCGAATTGCTGGACGTAGGGCGTTTGAAGATTGCGGTCGAAAGCCGTCCCGGAAAGGTTTATGCCCGGCACGAATGTGGGAAATTGGGCGACGGGTGGCACGGTGAAGAAGGGATCGGAAAGCGGGGTGCCGGTTCGAATGGCGATGACGTAAGCGGGAGGGAATGTCGAAACCAAAGAAGCATATTGAAACGTAGCCCGCGAGTAAAAGATGCCATAACCACCGCGGATCGCCAGACGCCCCGAACCGGGCGGCGAGTAGGCGAAGCCGATCCGAGGAGCGAGATTGTAGGGGTCGATGCTCCGCAACAACCCTTTCCCCACCTTGGGAATCCCGGGAAGAACAAAGCTGGGGACGATGTTCTCTTCTTGGACAAACCCTCCGACCGGTGGGCCCGCCGGGACGGCGTTCACAACCAATTGGCGCGGCACGTAAAGGGTTGGATCGAAAGTGGTCAATCGTCCCCGCGTATCGTAAACCGGCAGGTCCAGCTCGTAGCGTAGTCCAAGGTTGGCGGTCAGACGCGGCGAAATCTTCCAATCGTCCTGGAAGAAGACGTTGTAGTCCCGTGCGCGCTGGCTGCGATCGCCCATTCCGTTTCCCAGGGTGGAGACCAGCGGCGAGCCTGTGAGGAAACTGGTGAAACTCTGAAAATCAATTTGACCGCGATTGAAGACAGTGTTGTCGAAGTTTACCCCGTTGATTCGAATCTCCAGACCGGTACGCCACGTGTGCCGGCCACGCAGCACCGAAAGGCTGTCGTAGAGGGTCGTGACGTAGACTCTGGTGGTGGGCGAGATATTCGTTGGCGTTCCGATTGTCACGCCGCCAGCGGCCGGAGCGATGCGAATCAGCGGCAGCCCGGGAAAGGACGCGGCGTTGCTTCGGGCGATGCCAATCTGGGCGTCCGTGACCGGCTCGTCTGGAGTGGTGGCATTGCTGTTGAACGCATACCCGATCCGCGCTTCGTTGAAAAGCGTGGAACTGAACGCATAGATATCCTGGATCGCCGCGACGCGGTTGTTAAAGGTCTGATCCGTCCCGAAGCCCGGCACGTTCGGCCCCGTGCCCCGAAAACTGGGAAGCGCCAGGCGCTGCGAGGTGTTCGCAAAAAAGAACTTCACCGAAAGCGAGTTCCTCGATCCGGAATGATAGTCGAAGTTCGTGTTGAACTGGTTTTCCCCGAAAGTCGACGGCGAGGAACCAGAGTAGAGGCCGTTCGCCTGGGGAGTGGGAATCACGAACGTCCCATTGGGGAGCCGGGCGTTCAGCAGGGCCAGCGCCGCCGGGTCAACCGAAGGAACATGGAACGTTGCTCGAAGCGTTTGTGCGGAACGATCGTTCGTCAGCCCCGCGGCGACGGGCACGCTCTGCGAAAGACTGTTGATAATCGAGGCGCCATTCGTCTCGCGCGTACCCTGATAGGAGACAAAAAAGAAGGCTCTATCCTTCCGCACCGGTCCGCCCAGCGTGCCGCCGAAGCCGTTCCGCTTCAGTTCTGGCCGGGGGGCACCGGCCCCCGCCAGGAACGGGTTGTTGGCGTTCAGAGTTTCGTTGCGGAAGTACTCGTACACGCTTCCATGCAGCGAGTCTTCGCCGCTCTTCGTGAGCAACTGGATATCAGCGCCTCCGGCCCGGCCGTAGCTGGCGTCGTAGAGCGCGGTCTGAACTTTGAATTCCTCGATGGTTTCCGGCGCTGGGACAGCGACTAAAATAGCGCCGTTCGTGCCCATGGTGTTGGCGTCCACGCCGTTGACCTGGATATTGTTCTGAGTGACACGCGCTCCGTTGACGGAGATGGCCTGAGTGTTCCGCCCGCTCGCTGTACTATCCGGCAGGAAGGTGGCGGTTCCCGGCGAAAGGCTGAGAAGCTGCGTAAAGTTGCCCGACGCCAGCGGCAGGCTTGCGACGCCGCGGGAATCAACCACCCGGCCCAGTTGCGGACCGTCGCTTTGCACGAGCGGATTTGCGCCGCTCACGGTGACGGATTGACCGGCGGGGCCGATGGTTAAATGGGCGTCGACCGTCGCGGTTTCCGTTACCGTTACGCGCACGCTCTCAAACAGGGCGGTCCGGAAGCCCTTTGCGGCGACTTGAACCCGGTAAAGCCCTGGGGGAACCAGAGGCATGGCGTAGGCGCCTGTCGAATCGGACCGCGCCTTGCGCTCCTCCCCGGTGGCCTCGTTTCTCGCCGTCACCCTGGCCTCGGGAATGACCGCTCCGCTAGGGTCCCATACCACGCCTACGATACGGCCGGTCGTCTGGCCGTAAGCGCAGTCGTACAAGCAGGCAGCCAGCAAACACCTAAGCCCAAATCGGAATGGCAGCCTCCACGCCATTGCGCGCCCGCGCTTGCCGCCGACCCCCCTCCAATGCTGATAGTTACTGCCAACGGAGATCACAAGCGATTGCGGAAATACTCCCATTGTTTTTCTTGTTCCCCGAGAAAGCTCAGGAAGCGGGGATCGCTCCGCAGGTGGTCGAGGTTCGAGTCATGTTCAAACAATGGATAGCAGGGGAAGCCGTCATCGGCTGCCGCCCGCAGGTATTGGAGTGCCTCCTGATGCCTGCCAAGCAGCGCATAAGCTGACGCCACCGCATACGCAATGTGATGGAAATACTGATAGCCCTTTCCTCTGGCGATCGCCTGCTGAATCCTGCGTTCTGCCAAAGAGGCGTCGCCCGCATCCGCAGCAAGCAACGCCTGCATGGCCGCGAGCGAGCCGCCCGGGTCCAGTGGGGTGGTCTTAAGGAACTCATCAACCGTCTCCTGGCCTTCTTGTCGTCTCCCGAGGTGCTGGAGTGCGAAGGAGGTCTGGAACGCCCAGAAGGGAGGCAAGAACCTCTCGGAATCGCGTATTGCCCGTAGGGATTCCTCGTATTTCCCTCGATACAGCAAATTAACCCCGACCCTGAAGCGAGTACCAGTGTTCAGCGGGTCCAAGGCTACCGCCTTGTTGATTTCCTCGTCTGCTTTGTCCAGAAGGCCCACATGGTTATACACGTTGGCGAGCTGATGATGAGCCTCAGCGAGGTTTGGATTGAGTTCCAGCGCACGCCGATAGTCGGCAACGGCGCGCTCGACTGACCAGCCATTGGCGCGTGACCACAGCAGGTAACCGCGTGACACGTATCCTTCCGCCAGATCGGGATCCAAAGCGAGCGCCTTGTCCACCGCTGCGCTTGCCTTCTCAACCCACCCCGGGTCGCTTATCTCGACGCCGAACGCCCGAGTTCCATACGCAGTCGCCAGCGCAGCGTAACCGGCTGCGAACTCCGGATCGATTTCAACGGATTTTTCAAGGAGCCGGATGGCCTCGTCGTTAGCCTCCCGGGTCGCTAGGCCGTAATACGGCTCGGCGCGCAAATAGAGGTCGTAAGATTCGGGGTTAACCCTGGCCGCTTTGGAAAGGTGGACGCTGGAGTCCGGCCGTGTTGTCACGCCGATCTTACGAGCTAGGTCGCTCGCGATCTCGCTCTCCATCGCAGCCAGGCTGGTGGCGGCCCCTTCATAAGAGTGTGCCCAAATGTCTCTGTCTCCGGGCGCATGGATCAATCGGGCATTCACGTGGAGGATCGCGCCCGACCGCGACGCCGAGCCCTCGACCACTGCGTCCACACCCAGCTCCTTGGCGATCTCCGGCAACGCTTTCCTTGTTCCCTCGTAATGAATCGCCGAAGTGCGCGAGATGACGCGAATCCCGCGCGTTTGCGCCAAATAGGTCGTCAGCGCGTCCGTTATTCCATCAGCGAGGTACTCCTGAGATGGGTCGCCGGAAAGATTGGCGAGCGGCAATACGGCGACAGACCGGATCTTCATCGCAGCGCTGCTGTGGAAAGGCCGTACGCCCTCAAAATAGAGGACGAGAATCGCCGCCGCAGCAATGCCCATGCTGGCCGCGGCAAGCCGGAGTTTGTTCAACCGACGTTTTGCCGGCGGCAAAGCTGGCGTGACGACCCCAGGCGGTTCAGGCGCGCCAACAGTGGATGGGACGCTCCCTTCGGGGGAAGCGCCCGGCGGAGACTCTTCCATTAGGGCCCTCGCGTCACTCCTCACCTGGGCGATGAACCGATAGCCGCGCCGGGGAAGGGTCTCGATAAATCGGGGCGCGTCGGCCGCGTCATTCAGCGCCTCCCGCAGCCGATTGATGGCGTTGTTCAGCCCGTGGTCGAAGTCGACGAAGGTATCGCCGGGCCAGAGTTTCCTGCGTAGGTCGCCACGCGTCACCAGTTCGCCGGGGCACTCCAGCAGCGCTGCCAGAATCTCGGCGGATTGGTCCGGCAGCTTTATGCGGATTCCGCCGTTGCGCAGTTCGCCGGTTTTCAGGTCGAACTCGAAGGTCCCGAAACAGGCCTTCCGTCCGAATTCAAACGCGGGTTGCCCCATAGGACTGCTCGAAAGTGGCCGCAGTATATCACAGTGCCTGGCCACCCGGTCCCGAAATTCCTCCAAGCGCCGTTGGTTCAGTGCGTTGGCCTGGGAGATAGATTTGGCGCGGGTGGGAGCCGCGTGGGATTGACGCTCACCCCTCCATCGCGCCAGAGTCACCGCGCACGCCCGAAAACCTAGACGGAAATTCGGGTTGAAACCGCGGCGAGCTTGCGCAAACGTAGGCGCGTTTATGCAAGCCTCAAACGCGCAATTGTGTAAAGGAGAACGGAAATGAAGCGAATCACGATTGGGCTCACCGTAACGGGTGTTGTTGGTCTGTTTGCCCTGGGCGTGGTGCCCTACAAGAAACCGCTCCTCGGTGTTGCGCTCAGGACGCACGCGGACGAAGGATGCTCGGTCGCCACCCTCCAAGGGAGCTACGGAGCTTACGGCGTTGGAACTGTGGTGCCTGCCGGAACACCCTTCCGGAGCCTCGTTCGCTTGACCTTTGACGGACACGGGAACTGGTCCAACAGCCTCACGCAGAACGACAACGGCACGGTTATACGGAGCACCGCTTCAGGCACGTACACAGTGAACGGGGACTGCACTGGCACGATCGACCGTGCAGACGGGCAATCCTTCGATGTCGTGATCGTAGACGGGGGGAAAGAGTTCTATGGGCTTCGAACAAACCCTGCTCACAGGGTTCTGACGCTTATAGGGAAGAAGCAATCCTTCGGAGATCACGAGGAGAACTGAGTTTGTAGGCGCCACTGAGGCCGCGGCGAGGTTGCGCAATGGCCGCATCGATTCTGTCCGACATCAGTTGCCGACCGGACCAGAGCGCATCATGAACAACAAGGCGGCGCTAGTAAACGGGTTCGTAATTGTGGAAATTGCAGGCCTCTTGTTCCTGGCGGGGCGCGTCGGCCGCGTCATTCAGCGCCTCCCGCAGCCGATTGATGGCGTTGTTCAGCCCGTGGTCGAAGTCGACGAAGGTATCGCCGGGCCAGAGTTTCCTGCGTAGGTCGCCACGCGTCACCA
>DASYZK010000031.1:0-57638 GCA_035946455.1 Candidatus Acidiferrales bacterium
AAGGCGTGGAGCTTCGGATGGAGGGGAAAATCCGCACCCTTAAATCCGAAGGGTGCGGCACCCCATATCGCAACCGGCGCAAAGAGACAGGCAACATGAGGACGAAGAGGGAGTCTACGAAATCGAACCCCAAACGCCGGCACGGATGCCGGCGGTAGGAAAGGGGCGCGAGGCTCGCCGCGGCGCGCAGGCGCTAACGCGGGGGAGGGGCATAGGAGTCGGCGCGCGGGGGCAACGGGCGGTAGCCGCTGCGGGTGCGAATGTGATCCTTATTGAGGTCCTTATTGCGTAGGGTGACCTTGATGGTGCGCCAACCGCGGTTGGGATTTGGTTGCGGATAGTAGCTGAGCAAATAGAGGTGCCCCAAATCCTCGCGGATGGCGGCAAAGGCCTGCCGCTGGTCTTCCCAGTTCTTGCTGAAAAAGGCTTCGCCGCCGGTGCTGGCGCTGATGCGGCTGAACACGGCGGTGGAGACGGCATCGAGGCGCGCCTGGGTGGTGCTGACCATGTAAATCGGGATGCCTTCGGACTGGGCGATCTCGCCGACGTCCTCGGGCGCAATCATGCTGGCGTTGTCGGGGCCATTGGAGAACACGACGACGACTTTTCTGCCGGAGAACTGGCTGGCATCCTTCAGAGTCAACAGCAGCGCGTTATAGAGCGCGGCATCGTCGCCATCGGTGGTGGAACGCACGCCGCGCAATACGGCCTCGCGGTCGGTGGTGAGCGCGGTGGCACGGGTGAGATCGCGGCTGTAGGAATAGAACGCGACGCGGGCGGGACCCTCGAGCGAGCGAACGAAATCAGCGATGGAATCCTGGGCGTAGACGAAGCCGCGATGCGGGAACATGTAGTTGCTGGAATCGAACAGGATGAAGACGCTGGCACCGGCCAGCAGAGACGCCCCGATGGCCGATGACCCATTGGCCGCGGCCGCCGAAAGATCGCCATCGTGCGGCAAGCCCGCCACGGCGGGCAGGCCCGCCACGGCGGGCAGGCCCGGCGCGGGAGGCAAGACCACCTGGGGCGCGCCGGGGGCCGGCGCATACTGGCTCACCGCGCGCGGGGCCTCATTACCCTCTTCGAAGGTGGCGATCCGCTGTGGTATGCCATCCTCGGTAATGACAAAGTCCGAGGGGTTCAACCCGGTGACGTAATGTCCCTTACGATCGGTGACGGCGACATTCAACTGCACCATGTCGACGATCTTGTGAATCACCGTGGCGCCCGGATTGGCCTGCTGAGCGGCCAGGGACAGGGCCGAACCAGCGAGAAAAACGAGGAAGACGAAGCATCGCTTGGCCATAATTTCTCCCGATTCCAACTTCAAACTCTTCGCCCGCATCCCGCTCGCGGCCGGCACACCGGGCCGGTGGGCGCGGTGACCGCGCCCCTACAACCCGCAACGCCAAAACGAGCCGCCGCCCGACTATTGCGGCATCATCGCCACCGGAGGCGAGGCGGCATTCGGCTTGGGAAGCGAGGCAATTTCGCCCCGGCGAAACTCTTCACCCGTTTCGCGCATGGCGCGAAGCACCGCCGGCCAATCTTCAGGGTGAGTAGCGAAAATCTTGCCTACCATCCGCCGCGTCAGCTCGGGAGCCAGGATATTCAACATCACCGGCGTGTAACCCATTTCGTCCGCCAACCGAGCCCAATAAAGGTTGGTGGAGTCCCAGGACTCGGCCAGCAGGCGGCTGGAATAGCCCATGAACGTCGGCACCGGCTTCACGCTCAGCAACTGGGGGGAGTAGGTGAGGGCCAAGGCGGGATGAGGCACGCCAAAATCTCTCGACAACCGCGCCATTGCCGTTTCGGCGGGATGACGGCGACAAAGGGCGTCGAGCTCCTTGCCGGCCGGACCCCGATTGCCAGCTTCCTGGGGAAACCTGCGCCGGAATTCGGCAGTGAGGTAAAAGGTGTCCGCAGGGGTGGTCTGGGCGAGGACATCCTTCAAACGACCGCTCCCGAGGGCATCGCCGATCATTTCCAGTCTGTCGGGCAACATGCGATCGGAGAGGATATCCATCACCGTGTCGCGCAGCGCCCGGTCGCGCGCCGACGCGGCCAGAAGCTCCTCGCCAGCGCGCTGATAGAGGGTAACGGCGTGGAGCTCGTTGCGGCTGACTCCCCACCAGCGAGGCAATACGGCGCTGGTGATGAGGGTGGGAACCATATCCTCCCAAATCAGCGATTGCACGTTTTCGGGCACGATGAAATCCTGCTCGACCTCCGCCAGCACGTAGGGGAGATCGGCGAGCGACCCGGCGAGATGGGCTCCCCCGCCCGCGGTCCAGCCCCGTCCGAGAAGGAAAGGGGTTTGCCAGGATTCACCGCCGCCCAAAGCGATGGCACCGGAAAAATCGTGGGTGCGAACGAAGAGAGGATCGTTATGGAGCATTTCCGCTCCCGGCGGCTCGTTATAGGCGTAATTCAGGCCGACCAGGGAATCGCGGAGGAAAGGAGCGAGCAGTCCACGGGCATCGAGCAACTCTTTGGGGGAGCGCGGGGTCTCGAGAATCCTGGTCAAATCGGTATGCATTTGCGCGGCGGTGTGGCGGTTGTCATAGAGACCGGAACTCCAGTCGGTTCTCTCGCTGGAAGTGAAGATGGGGCGGGGCATTTCGAATTGATGGAGTTCGGCGGCGAGCGGGAGCAAGCCATCGGCTTTGGCTTTGCCCTGGGCCATTTCGTTCAAGCCAGTCCCCAAAGCGAACAGGGTATCGAGCGGGATCAGCCGCTGATCGTCCATGACGGCCCGGACGCGGCTGGCCATCTCCTGGCGCACCTGGGCCGACTCGGGATCGCTGGAGTTGGGCCCGGCGAGCAGAGCGATGAATTCGTCCTGGGAGAGGCCGGTGCGGCCGGTGGCGGCGCGGCAGAGTTGCTCGAAGGAAGCGCGGCCGGAGTCGAAGAGCTGGGCCGAGCTGCGAATGAGGGCGAACGGAGCAATCACCCGATCGAAAGAATCGCTAAAGGCCGGCGAGGGGATTTCCCCCTGGCGAGCGAGGATTTGCCAAAGACCGACTTCGGCCTGGAAAGCGCCAACGGCATTGGTGCGCAAGGTGGCGTCGGCGATGTGGTCCAGGTCCTGGGCCACATTCAGGAAGCGGATGATGGCGGCGTTGTTCAATCCGTGGAATTCGGAAAAGAGCAGGTACTGATTATTGAAACGGGAGAACTTTTCCAGGAGCAAGCGAGCCGCTTGGGGGCTCAAGCGGTCGGCAGCGGAGCGGCCGCGATCAATTTCGCCGAGCATGAGGTACATCTGCAGCGGGCCATCCTGCGTAGGCACTCGGGAAAAGGCGAACATGCCCGCCAGCAACTGGTCGGGACGTTTCCATCCGCGGGCGCGGCCCGCCCAATCGCGCACGATTTTGGAATCGCTTTTTTGCTGCAGCGCTTCCTTCCACACTTCGAGTCCGCCGGGAACGTGCGGCTGGCCATTCGGATCGAGCTGGAGGCGTGTGACCAGCAGGAACAGGCCCGGATCCGGCCGAAAGGCGGGGCGGGCGGGGTTGGGGCTGAGGTCGTCCCCGCGGAGGGCCTGATAGAAGGTCTTCAGGCGTCCGGCCTGGGTGAAGTAGCCCTGGCGGGAGCGTGGGATGCGGGACAGGGCGTCAAAGTAAGCGGCCAACCAGCCGTTGTCCTTTTCGAGCAATCGAACGACGAACTTTGCCGGCTGGTCAGGGCTGGCACCGACCAAGCCTCGCCAGGCGGAGTCGGAGGAGGGGCCACCGGGTACCAGGACGCGTCCGGCGCGGATGCAGATTTCACTGCCGTAATAGTCGAGGGGGCCGGCGAAGGGGATCAGGTTTCGTATGCCCACCGATTGGTTCAAATCATTCCTGGTCTGGGTATCGAGCCGGGACATCGCCCAGTAAAGGCGCGCCAACGCCGGGTCTCTCACCAGAGCGTCGATCACTTCGCCTTTCGCGGCGCGCGGGTCGAAGGCGTTCGAGGTCCAATCGTCCGGGGTGAAAAGCAAAGGCACCTTCGAGGGGGCGTAGGGATAGGCGAACGGTTTGCCGCCGCGGAGGGACTGCTCGAGCTGCGCGAGGGGGAAGCCGGAATCGATGGTCAAGAAGGCGCGATCGGGGTCGGCGGTTTCGACCGAAGTGTTTGGTCCGCAAGGCTGGCGAAGCCGGTAGCCCAGGGCGTCGAGGAGCGGTTTCGCCTGACTGCACTCGGAAACGCGAATCACGCCTTCGGCGCCAGCGAGAGCTTGCAACTCCCGGGCCTGGCGCAGGTATCGTTCCACCAGGATCAAATATTCGGTTGGCCGGCCGCCGCGCTGCTTGCTCTTCAGCTCTTCGTAACCGTGCACCACGACGTTGCGGGCAAACAGCGGCAGCAGATCGGAGGGAGCGGCTTCCTGGCTTACCGCGGCCATTCGCATGAAAGAGCGCAGCGGGCCCGGAATGGCGGCGAAAGAAGGAGCACCAGCCGGACTAGCGGCCGAGCGGGGCTGGGGTGGGGAGAAGATTTTCGGTGGAACCGGAGGGGCAGCGGACCAGCTGCGCGCGGCCAAACCGGCGCAGGAGCCCAGGACAAACGCCATCAGGAGAAAGGGGAACCAAAAACGAGCTTTCATGACGACCCACCTCACTCCGGCCCCGGGACTTCCTGCCGTCGGGTCTGCGATGCTTCGGAGGCGGTGCGCTACCGCGTCATTCCGACGGGCCCGGGATCGAAAACGGCGAATTGGCCTCGAAATCCTTACATCATTCTCCGACCCACCCGTGGTTGCGTTCCCGGGGAATCCCTGTGGAGGCCGCGAGGACGCTTCCTTGCGACTGCTTTTTGTTGCTTGAGGATAGTTTACCGATAGCAGTCTCGTCAACGGGGTCCGGGAGATTTTGGGGGCGTGGGCCTGTGGCCGGGCGCCGCGAGTCGCCGCGGGGACCGGGGCGGGCCAGCCGGCGACGAGATGCTCGGACGGGCGGGACGCTGGGACGCGAAAAGCATGCCGCGCTAAAGGCCGCGGCGCTACACCTAAACCTTAACCCCTTCGTGGAGGGGACCAGGGACAAGGTGGCGGCCCTCCGCTCCTGAGCAATAAGAAAGTTCCTCCGCGCCACCTCAAAAGAAGAATGTTCAGGATGCGCCTGAGCACCAAGACTGGTCCGCGGCAGGGTGGGGCTGGCGGCGCGGGAGTCGACGAACGAAAACCCGCACCCTGGTCCCGTAGAAGCATCTGGTCCCGCAGACCCATCCGGGACGCAAACGACGCGGAGGCTTGCACTACTATCTGTGAGTTTGTACGCGGGGCGCGAGGATTACGCGCGTAACGGGCGGGGCGGTCTCGATGGAGCGTGCCGCACCATTGGCGGGGTCCTTCGCTCCCGCTCTGCGGGACGGGCTCAGGATGACAGCTTCAATGAGAGGCGGTGCAAAGAGTTGCGGCTGGCCGCGTTGTGCCACTGGCGGCGGGGTCAGAGGCGGAAGAGCATCCAGTAGACGACAACGCCGGTGACGGAGACGAACAGCCAGATGGGAAACGTCCAGCGAGCCCAGCGGCGGTGGCGGTCAAATTTCCCACGCAAGGCGAAGGTGAGGGTGACGATGGCCAGGGGAACAACCGCGGCGGCGAGAATGGAATGGGGAATCAGAATCGAGAAGTAAACGACGCGAAGCCACCCGGCCCGGCGAAAGGGGACCACGCCGGCCATCGCGTGGTAGGCGATGTAGCCGGTGAGGAACAGCGTCGAGAATCCGAAGGCGCTCAGCATGCACCAGTGATGGGAGCGTATCTTGCGCCGGCGAATGAACCGGTAGCCGGCGAGGAGCAGAACGGCGCTCGACGCGTTGAGGCAAGCATTCAGCTCGGGCAGCGGGAGCATGCATTCCTCGCCGCGCCCGAGCCGCTCCACCGGCTCACTTGGCGGCGCTCTTCCATCGCGCCGGGACGGGGACAAAGCCCGCCTTGGCGGCGAGGAGCAGCGCCAGCAGACCGAAAATAGCGGTCGTCAACAAACAAACAAGCACCAGGAATACTCCGTCGACGCCGGCGGTGATCAGCCCGGAAGTGACGCTGAGAATCAAGCCAGCCAGAGACAGCAGGGAGATGAGGGCGGCGACGAGGACGAGAGAGAGCATCTGCTACTCCATCGAGAATGGAAGCGGCTTCCGTGACGGGAAGCCAGAGGGATTATATGCCGACCGCCCAGCCGATGGGGAAACTTCCCACCCCGGAAACCACCGGGTATTGAGTTGGCGTTCCGGAAAGTCAAATGAAATTCCGCACCTTTGAACCCGAAGGGGCGCGGCACCGCCCCCTCCGCCGGGTCGGCGCCACAGCGATGGAACGAGGCGAGGCCGGGCGCTAGCGCGCTTTAGTGAGCATCATCAAGGCGAACAGCGCCGGCAGATAAACGGCGCTGGCGTGCATCAGCCACTTCACGTGCTGATTGGATTTCGAGCGAGCCACCCACAGGCAAACCTGCACCAAAATGATTCCCAGCAGCAGCGCTCCGAAAAGATATTGCTCGCCAACCAGCCCGGTGACGGCAGGCAACAAGCTGGTCGGCACCAGGATCGCCGCGGCAAGAATAATCTGGCCGAAAGTCGCCCGGCCAGTGGCGTCGGCCACCGAAATCATGCGAATGCCGGCCCGCTCGTAGTCCTTCCGGTAGATCCAGGCGATCGAAAGAAAATGCGGGAATTGCCAGAAGAAGAGAATGCCGAACAGGACCCAGGCGTCGATCGAGAGCGAGCCGCGGGCGGCGGCCCAGCCAATCAGCGGAGGCACGGCTCCGGGAAACGAGCCGAGGGTGGCGGCGTGAACGGTGCGGCGCTTGAGCGGAGTGTAGATGCCGAGATAGCTTAGGGTGGTGAGCACGCCCAGCAGTGCGGCGAGCGGGTGAACCAGAACCGCCAGATAGGCCGCTCCCATCCCGGCAAGGCACAGACCGAAAGCCAGCACTTCACCGGGGCGCAATTGGCCTGCGGGCAGCGGCCGGTCGAGCGTGCGGCGCATTTTGGCGTCGGAATCGCGCTCGAAGAAATGGTTGAGCGCGGCGGTGCCGGCCGCCATCAGCGTGGTTCCGAAAAGGGTTTGGGCCAGGCGAAGCGCGTCAACGGGGCCGGCGGATCCCATGTAAAAACCAGCGAGCGTCGCGATCACGACAAGCAGAGTGACATCGGGCTTGGTGAGCAGCAGGTAAGCGGCAGCGCGAGACCTTGTGGCAGGGAGCGGGGCAACGCGAGTGGCGCTCACGACAGCCTCACCGGGGCGGCGCGCCCTGCCTCGCGGGATTCCTGCGCCGCGGGCTGAGCCAGCGGCGGGTATGCCGGTTGGGCGGCGAAGCGGCCCTCCGGGGCGAACAGCCGGAATGCCACCAGGCTGAGCCAGACGGCAGTGGCCAATGTGAGCGCGCCGGTGACGACGTGGGCGACGGTGATGGCCACCGGGAGCGGGTAGGGTTGAGGGAGCTGCTGCTGGTAAAGCACCGCCCAGTACGCGGCGATTCCCAGAGCCAGTTGCGCCAGGAGCAGGCCGGCAAGCAGTTTTGCCGCACGCCGGAGCGGGGAAACACCGCGGAAACGGCAGAAGACGATGGTCACCGTCCACGCGACCATCGCTGTCACCACGCCGGCGCCGAAAACATGGGGCAGGATGCCGAAGCCGTTGTGACGGAACGCAGCGCCGAGGACCAGTTGCAGGAAAATGACGCCAGCGGTGGCGGAGGCAATCGCCCGGAGCGAGGGCGGGACGGCGTCGTCGAGCGCCGGGAGCGGGCTTTGCCACCACCTGGCGGTGAACAAGGCCAGGGCGACGATGGCGCAGAAATACAACTGCGCCGCGGCTGCATGAGCGGTTGATATCGCTGCCGGCAAATAAAACAGCACGGTGATTCCGCCGAGCACCGCCTGGACCACGATGAGGGCCAGGGCCGCCGCGGCGAACCGCCGCACCCAACGGCGCGGCTCGCGAAGCCACGCCCAGAGGGCGAGGACAACAGTGAGCAGGCTGACGAAGCCGGCAACCATCCGGTGGCCGTGCTCGAAGAGGATGCCGCCAGTCATCGGCGGCAGCAGCGAGCCGTAGGAAAGCGGCCAATCGGGAACGGCGAGTCCGGCGTCGTTGCTGGTGACGAGGGCGCCGGCAATCAGCAGGAAGAAGGCGCAGACGCCGGTGAAAACGATGAAGCGATGCAACGCCGGCGAAGTTTCCGATGGAGCGGTTCCCTTCCCTGCCGTCACGGTGTTCGGCGCCTCCCGGCGTTCGGTCTGATTTCGCGCTTGCGAGCTGTTCCGCCCCTCGACTCCGCTGGGGACAAAGCGCGGTAGACCGGCACAGTGCCGCGCTCCCGACGGGTCGGGACAAGTTCCGGCCGCGGCGCTACATTCAAACCTTGAACGACACCCGCGGTCCCGGTGGACTATAGTGCCGCATCGAGGGGCAGCGGGGAAAGCGAATGCGCACGGCGGTTCGGGCGAGCCACCGGCTCGCCCCTACCGAGCACCAATTGCCGATTACCGTCAAGGCGGACGCCCAGCGCTGGCCGACTACTGAGCCTTGAAGGTGAAATTGACCGTCTGGGACTGGCTGGCGGCGACGGTCACTTGCTGATCCATGGTTCCGTATTGTTCCTGCCAGGCTTCGATGGTATAGGCGCCGGGCGGAACGTTCTTGATGGTAAATGCGCCGTCGGAACCGGAGGTGGAGAAGTAGGGGTTGGGGAAGGTGAAAATGTAAGCCTTCATCCAGGGGTGAACGTTGCATTTCACCTGAATAGCGTCTTCGGGCCGCGCAAAAACCTTCATGATCGCCGGCGAGCCGGGGGGCTGGGATTCATTCCATTCCTGATTGTCTTTGGGAAGGGGATGGATGTTGTGAGTCACCGGATCGCTGTTGATCACCTGAAGTTGCTGGCCGGCCATCATGCAGAGCACATGAGGGACGTACATGCAGCCCACCTGGTCGAGTTTGGCCGGCTCGCCCGGGGCGGGAAAGCTGTAATTGCCCAAGCCGGACTTGATATATACGACTACGTTTTCGAGCGTGCCGCCGGGGCCGGTAACGACCTGCTGGCTGTGCACCGGCTCCTTGTGCGCCTTCTCGCAATTGGGATCGGCGCCCATTTTGATGATGGCCATCTTCGGGGAAGCACCGTCCAGCTTGACGACGCCGGTAATGGTTCCGGCGGTCGCCGGATTCACCGTGGCGGCAGCCGCCGGCGCAGTTTGCTCGGCGGGCTGTTCGGCCTTTTTGGCGCACGCAGCGACAATCATCGCGAGTGCCACCGCCGCGGCCAGCCCTACTGTCCTTGCTTTCATCTGCAGTTTCCTCCAGAGCTATCTTGTGCCCAACGCGACTTGTTACGCAAGAATTGCGATTTCTTAGCAGCTCTCTCGGGGAGCCAGCACAGCAGCCGTGAGCGCGGGATCCTTCGCTCCCGCTCTGCGGGATGGGCTCAGGATGACAGCCCGGGGCGAGCGAGCCGCCGGAGCAGCACTGAGGCGGGGCACGAGGCAACGTGCCCCCACGGACCGGGCGAGAGCCGCGGTCATTTCTTTCCCGGGCCCGATGAGGCGCGCCCCGCCAGCATCTGCTGTTCCTGCGGCGTCAACTGGAGCATGTAGCGCACCAGCAAATCGGCCATATCGCCCTGGTAGTGCTGGAGGTCGGCGGGAAGCGGCCCGTTGAACACCCACCGGCCATTCTCGTAGCGGAACAGATTCGAAGGCATGGCGGTGCCCGGGGCCATCGACGCCGGCGCCAAAATCCAGCGCTTGGTCCACTCCGGCCGCAGCCGGTCGCGAGCAAGCAGGAAATTGGGCGCGGTGGCCGTCTGGTCGTGGGCCGGGTTGCCGGTCATGTGACACTTCAGGCACGGAGCGGCGGGCGAAGTGAAGATTTCGCGCGCCATCCGGGTTTCGTCGGCGGTGAGCGGATGGATGACCGGCGGCATGTATTGGAGCGGCTGGGACGACAACGCCTCGAAGAAGCTCACGAGGGCGCTGATTTCGTCCGGAGCCAAATCGAAGGTGGGCATACGCACCTGGAGATAGGTGCGGACGCCGTCGCGGTTGGTATCGGTGGGGCTGAGGGCGGGATTGGCGAGAAAGTTTTTCAGCCACTGGGGCTGGACGCGCGCGCCCTCGAATGTGAGCACCGGCGGCAAATTCGCCTTGTTCTCGCCCTGATACATCGGCAGGGTCTCGAGCCCGGTGTGCTGGCCGACGGCGATTTGATGGCAGCCGGTGCAATTGTATTTGGCGACGATCCACCATCCCTTCTGGATGGCGGCGGCTTCGCCGGCGGGACTGTAGATGTACTCGGGCGGAAGCTGGCTGGCATCGATGCTGCCGAGAAGGAAGGTGGCAAGCGCCTCGATATCGTCGTGACTCAACGCCGGGGTGGGCATGTGCAGGCGGTCCTGCGGGTTCGGCAGGTAACGCTGGGTATCGAAGACGTTCGGCTGGTGCAGTTTCTGCTCGAAGAACCCCTTGAGATCGTGCCAGGAGCCCCGCGCCGACCTGCTGCCGTCGGGGAGCACGCCCCTTTCCGACTTGGTCAACAGGAAGCCGAAATCGAACCGGTCGAGCGGCTTCGAGCCTTCATCGGTCAGCTCGGTGCCGATGCGGCCCTCGTCTTCGAGGCCGGCGATTTCGTGGCAGGCGGCGCATCCGTAGAAGGAAACCAGCGCCTTGCCCTTGGCGAACCATTTCGGATCGTCCAGGTAGCTTGCCGGGGCGTAGGCGTGGGTGGTCTTCCGGGTTTCGAGGTAGCTGGCGATATCCCGAGCATCCTGCACGCTCAACCGGAAAACCGGCATGACGGTGGGCTGCTGCACTTCCAGCTCGTGGCCGTCGTTCGGACAGCGCGAATGTTCGAGGTCGAAGACGAACGGGAGATTGTGCCTGGCGTAGTCGGCGGGGGTGAGGTCGCGGTGCTCGAACGGGCAGTAGGGGGCGGTGCGAATGCGCGGATTCAGAATCCAGCGCACCAAGTAGTCGTAGTTGTCCTTCTCGCCGATGCGGCTGAGGTTGGCGGCGTAATCGCCGCCCATCCGGCTGGAGCCTTCGCCGATGGAGTGGCAGGCCAGGCAGCCGCGGGTTTCGAGAAGCTGCTGGCCGTGGTTCGGGTCGCCCGGCGGCTGGCTGGGCAGCGGCGGGCCGGGCACAGCGTCCTGCCAGATGAACGCGGCGATGGCCTGGGCTTCGTCGGGCTGGAGGCGGTACTGCGGCATTTGAGCGTACGGGTCGAAGACGTGGGTGTCTTCGAGCCAATAGGGAATCCAGTCGCGATGCAGTTTGAGGCGGATTTCCTTGAGGTCGGGGGCGACGCGCTTGACTTCTTGCAACAAGTCGTGGGAGCGGGAGTCGAGCACGTCGACTTGGGTCTCGATTTGGCTGTTGCGGACGGTGAGGTTGGTGGCATCGGCGTAGTAGCGCTGGGCCAAGTCGTTGGAGGTAGCGGTGTCGCCGAGGTGATTGAGCTGAGCGACCTGGATGAGGTTTTGCGCCTTTTGCCGCTCGAGTTGCTGGATGGAATGCTGGGCGTCCTGGAGCTGGGTGGCCTGGTCGTCGAAGCCCTTGTAGTTGTGGCAGCCGATGCAGCCTTTTACGCGGAAGAGGTAGCGACCGCGGTCGAGCGCTGGGGCGTAGTCGGTCCAGGCGTCGGCGGCATGGCAATTCTGGCAGCCAGCCTGGGAATTTTCGGGGTAGTAGAGCGGCCAGGGCCAGTGCTCGTAGCGGCCGTGGGCGGTTTCGACGCTGTCCAGGGCGCGGCCATTGCCGCCGTGGCAGGTGGAGCAGCCGAAGGTTTCGAGCGGGTGAATCTGGAGCAGCGCCCGCTCGGAATGGCTTTCGAACGGCGCGTTCTTGCTGCCGGCCAAGCCGAGATCGGCGCGAGAGAGGGTCAAGCTGGGGGGAACCAGGGTGGGGTCCATGCCCAGATGACAGCTCTGGCAGCGATCGACGAGGGCTCCGCCGCCCAGGTAGTTCACCGTCTTGCCCGGCGGATTCACGTAAATCTGGTGAATCGAGTATTCGAGCGATTGCGCCGATTGAAGCAGGCCCGCGAGTTGGCTGGAATTCAACCCAGGCAGCCTTTGGGCGACGAAAGCGGCCAGCTTGTCCTGGGCGTCTTTCACCGGCTGGTCCACCTGGCCGCGCTGCTGCATCAGGCGCGCCTTGGCGTCGAGCAACTCGTTGAACTGGGCATTCAACTGGTCGTAATCGAACGAGCGCGCGGAGACGGTGCCGTCGGCCGCGGGCCACTCGACCACATGCCGCTCGTGAATGGCTTGCTGCAGGTCGCGCAAGGCGCTCTGCTTCGAGCTGCGGTCGCCGGGCGCATCGGGTATCTGGGAATAATCGTAGGTGAGAGTGCCCACAAGGCTGCGAGCCGTCTGGAACGCGGCAATCATGGCGGCGCGCTGCTGGTCGGCCAAGGCGACTTCCTGCTCGATCTTGCGGTCGAGCGGCCGGGCGACGCGGTCGGCGGCGTCGGCCGCGGCGCGGAGGGTTTGGTAGGCGGGGGTAGCCTGGAGCGCCTTTTCCGCCGCCTGCCGCTCCGCCAGCCGTTTCTCGAGGAACGCGGAATAGACGCGGGAGAACCGGCTTTGATACGCGCGCCAGGGGCGCAAGCCGACTTCCTCCTGGTAAATCGACCAGCCCAGCGCCGCCATCAAGACGAGCGCGGCGAGCAACAGCCAGCCGGCCAGCGACCGGCTGGTGATCGGATCGGATGGAGTTGGAGGAGGTTGCTGTGACGCCAAAAGTTTCTCCCGCCTCAGAGCTTGCCGGCCGTCATATGCTGAACCAGGGCGTTTCCCAAACGTACTTGATGCGGAACAGCAGGCGCAGGAAGATGGTGAGCGGCAGCGAGAGCATCAGAATCAGCAGCAGCTCCATCACCACCGTCTGCACCAGGCTCATCCGGCCGAACACTTTCCTGCTGAACGGCGTAGCGTTGATGACCTTGTAAAAGACCCACGCGGCCACGAGAAAATAGAGGGCCACGGGAATGATTCCGAAAAGGCCCTTGGCCCAGATTTCGGCGTTCCAGCTCGCCGGGAGAAGGTGGCGGAGCCAGTCGCCGTTGATGCCGAACAATTGATCGAGATTGCGATTCGCCTGGAACTCGATCCGATCGGGGTCCCAGGTCTGCGTCGGCCAAAACCACATGAATCCCGGGCCGCGGATGAAGGTGCCGATGAGCATCAGCATGATCCAGAGGCCCTCGAGCCCCACCAGGAACGTCCAGACGGCGAACCGTCGCTGGCGGTAGGTGTAGTAGCCGTTGCCGAGGGGGTTGGCATCGATGAAGGGGATCGCCATCAAGCCCAGGATGATGAGCGTCGGCATCACCACCCCGGCGATCCAGGGGTCGAAATACTCGAGCATTTCCTGCAAGCCGAGGAAATACCAGGGGGCCTTGGCGGGATTCATGGTGATGGCGGCGTTGGCCGGTTCCTCGAGCGGGGCGTTGATGGTGAGCGCCCAAACCAGCAGGATGACGGTAAGGATAATGGCGACCAGCAGCTCCATCCGGAGCAAGTAGGGCCACACATGGACTTCCTTGGCCCAGGTGGGATGGTAGGGCTGGGTTTTGCGGTGGTGAGTGCGGGCCAACTCGGGATCGGCTTCGAGCCGGGCGATCAGGCGGTCGTTCTTCACACCCTGATACAAGCCGAACCAGGTGAAGAACGGCACGAGAAACAGCAGGGCGACCACCGGCACGTTGTCCGGATTGGAGACGATGACCCAGAGCTGATGCCAATCACCGAACATGAACGAGACCCTTCCCTGCCCGGCTGCGCGCCGCGCCACTCAATCGCGTATCTCCGATTCCAGCATGACCGGGGACGGGCCGCTGGCGCCGCCATCCTTGCGTACCCGCCAGAAATGGACGCCGAAGAAAATGGAAATCATCAGGGGCAAAGCGATGCAGTGCCAGATGTAGGCGCGCAGGAGGGCGTTGGCGTCGACGATCGACCCGCCGAGCAAGGCGAAGCGCACGTCGTTGTAGGAAGTCATTCCCAGTTGCGGGCCGAACGGGCCCTGGCTGCCGAGCAGCGGCGTGGCCCGGCCCATGTTGGTGCCGACGGTGACCGCCCAGAACCCGAGTTGGTCGTCGGGCAGCAGGTAGCCGGTGAACGACAGGAGCATGGTGAGCACGAGCAGCAGCACACCGATGCACCAATTGAATTCCCGGGGCCGCTTGTAGGAGCCGGTGAGGAACACCCGGAGCATGTGGAGCCAGACGGCGAGCACCATCAGGTGGGCGGCCCAGCGGTGCATGTTCCGGAGCTGGAGACCAAAGGGAACGTCGTGCTCGAGATAGAGGATATCGCGGAAGGCCTGCACCTTGGTGGGGTGATAATAGAACATCAGCAGGACGCCGGTGAAGGTGAGGATGATGAACAGGTAGAAGCTGATGCCGCCCATGCCCCAGGTGTAGCTGTAGCGCACGGCGTCGCGGTTGACCTTGGTGGGATGGATGTGGAGGAAGAGATTGTTGAGGGTGTGGAGGGCGCGATTGCGAGCGTCGTCGACGCGGCCGACGCGAAAGAAGGCTTTGTAAAGCTGGGTATCCTCGGGCCGCTTGAGTTCCTCAGTTTGCTCGTCGAGCTTGGTCCGGAACCAGTGCTTCAGCGCCTGCACCTTTCCCTCGCCCTGCTCGAGCAGGTCGGTTTTGGGGTTCCCGCGATTTTCCTCGGGCATGGAACCTCACCAGCCTCAGCCAAGATTCCCGTTCAGACCACCAGAAACGAGCTCGGATCGTTGAATTGATTGGTGCCGGCGGCCGGATCGTCAATGAAATGGATGGCGGTATTGACGATGATCTGGCCGGTGGCGTCCAGGGTGACCTGGCAACGATCCATCGGCCGTGGGGCCGGCCCCTCGAAGTTTATCCCTTCGGAGTCGTAACCGCTGCCGTGACAGGGGCATTTGAAGATATTCTCCGCCGGTTTCCAATCGGGGGTGCAACCCAGGTGGGTGCACTGGGCGAAGATGACAAACAATCGGCCGGGCTCTTTCACCGGCCAGATGCGGTTGGACATGAGAAACCGCTGATCGACTCCCATGGCGAAGTCCGAGGCATAGCCGATATTCACAATCGGATTGGGCTCGAAGAGGGCGCGGGGGAAGAAGAAGCGGAGGAACATCAGGAAATTGACGCCGAGATAACCCCACACGCAGGAGAGCACGATGCGCCGGCGGGTTTGGTCGACCACTCCGGCGGCGTCCTTGCCGCCGGGAGCGCCCGCCGTGGGCTGGCTGCCCGCAGCGGGCAGTCGTACAGGTTCGGCTTTTTTGGCCTCGGTTTGATCTGCCATCGATCCGGTTACGACTGGGCTCTTGGCTCGTCAATGCGGCAACAGGAATGAAGACACAGTGCTGGCCCAGAGGGGATTTATATGTCGGCGATAGTGTCGTGTCAAGACGTTCGGAGGAAAAAGCGCAACACGGGGCACGGCGAAAGCCCTTGCGGGCGGCGTTGGGCGCCGGTGAGAGACGGTGATGAGGGAGGACGAATGAAAACCCGCACCCTGAACTGCGCAGGGTGCCGCACCCGACCCGTCCCCCTCGGCTGACTGAACGCCAGCGGCGACCGCGAAGAGGAATGAAAACCCGCACCCTGAACTGCGCAGGGTGCGGCACCCCTGCGGAGGGGACCACGCACCTCCGAGCGCCTTGGTTGCAGCACCCGAGAATGCATTTGGCTGGGAGCCGTGGAGGGGCTGGTGTCAGGTGGCGGTCGAGCCCTCGACGCCTGCGGGCACGATACTCTCCAGATGGAGCACGCGGAGAACGATGTCGGCCAGAGCGGCGATGAACCGCGGCGAGCTGTCCAGGCCGCGGGTGACGCCGAAATCCTCGACGCCAAGGCTTGCCGCGAGCGCCCGCGCCTCGAGATTGATTTCGTAAAGGGTTTCGATGTGTTCGGTGACGAAAGAAATCGGCACCACCAGCATCCGGCGCACGCCCTGGCCCGCCAGGCGCTCGAGCGTAGCAGTCAGGGAAGGCTCGAGCCATTTCTGCCTGCCCAGCCGGCTCTGGTAGCAGAGGGTGGCAGGATTGGCCCAGCCGCCCTGCTCCATCACCAGCCGCACCGTTTCCTGGATTTCCCGCTGATAGGGGTCGCCGGCTTCAATCAAGCTCACCGGCAAGCCGTGGGCGCTGAACAGAAGGTGAACGTCGCCAGGGCGGCGGAATTCGGCGAGCGATTGTTCGATGCGCTCGACCACGGCGCTCAGATAGAGCGGATGATCGTAAAAGCGCTCAACCACAAGCGGCTCCGGCCCCGGCCCGCGCCACCGGCGGCGCCACTCCTTCAGGCTGCTGAGGGTGGTGGCGCGGGAATACTGCGGGTAGAGCGGCAACAGGACCAATTCATCCAACGGCGCGCGGGTGAGCCGGCCGATGGCCTCGGCGGTGGTGGGATGCCAGTAGCGCATGGCGATGACGACGCGCGGTTCGACGTAGGGTTCGAGCGCGTCGGCCAGCGCGAGCGCCTGGCCCTCGGTGAGCTCGCGAATGGGCGAGCCGCCGCCGATGACCTCGTAGTGTTCGGCGACGTGCTTGGCGCGGAGGGTCGAGAGGAACCACGCCAGCGGTTTGCGCGCCAGCCACGCGAGCGGGAAATCGATGATGTCGGGGTCGCTGAACAGATTGTAGAGAAACGGCTGGACAGCCTCGAGGCGGTCGGGCCCGCCCAACTGGAACAGCACCACACCGACTTTCTTCCGGCGAGTCATGGCCACTATCCGGCCCGGCTGGTCCCCGCAATTCTCAACTCTTCGGCGCCCGATCGCTCAGCCGCCGCAACTCGGCCTCGAGGCGCGCCAAGCGGCGTCCGACGCTGGCGTAGTAGCCGAAGAAAATCGCCCAGGCAGCCAAGTATGCTATCAGGATACTCCAAAAATTCTTCATCGGGTTGCCCCTTTCGCCCAGGCGGCCTCGGGCGGCGCTTCCGCCTCCATCGCGAGCCGGGAAAGCCGGTGGCGCAAGGCCTCGAGGCGATAGCGCTGCCGCGCCAGCAAAATCAGCAGCGCCAGCAAGGAAAGGATCGTCAGCACAAACACTTGCATCATCCGGGGATCGAGCCCGGAACCCGGCCCGCCGCCAAGCACCGGCTGGGGGTGCTCGGTACGCCACCAGCGAATGGAGAAATAGGAGAGGGGCACGTCGATGAAAGCGAATATCCCGAAGGCGGCGGACACGGTGGCCCGCCGGTCCGGCTCGCGCACCATCGAGCGGAGGAGCAGGTAGGCGATGTAGAGGAGTTCGAGGATAAAGGTGAGGGTGAGCCGCGCATCCCAGGTCCACCACACGCCCCAGACCGGCTTCGCCCAGATTGGTCCGCTGACCAGGTTGACGGTGCAGAACATCAGCCCGCACTCGGCTGTGGCCACCGCCAGCCAATCCCATTCCGGCTGGCGAGCAGCGAGGTAGCCAATCGAAGCAAGGAAGGAGACGAAGAAGGCGGCGTAGGCGGCGATACCGGCGGCGGCATGGAAGTAGAAGATGCGCTGGATTTCGCGCATCGTGAGCTCCGTCGGGGCAACCATGAAAATCGCGTAGCCGGTAATGGCCAGCGCCGCCGCCGTCGCCACCGCCGCCGACCGCCACCACCGGCCATTCGCCATCGCCGCCATTCTCCTATTCCTCGATCAGGAACCCGCTCAGCAGCCAAGTAGCCGTCAGGAAGATTACGTCAGAACCGCCCAGCAATGCCAGCCACTCGCGCGGCAGCGACGGATCGGGTTGGAGCAGGGCGGCGGTGGCCTCGACGCCGGCGATGAGCACCGGCGCCAGGACCGGCAGCAGCAGCAGAGGGAGCATCAGCTCGCGCATGCGCGCCTGGGCGGTCATCGCAGCGAACACCGTCCCCACAACCGCCAAGCCGAACGTTCCGAGAAACAAGACCAGCAGCAGGCGTCCCAGCACCGCCCCCACGCCGACGTTGTAAAACAGGCTGAACACGGGAACGAAAATCACTTCGGTGACCGCCAAAAACGCGAAATTCGCCAGAATCTTCCCCAGCACGATGGCGAACGGATCGATGGGGGCCAGGCGGAGCGCCGCCAGCGTGTCGTTGGCCTGCTCGCGAACGAACGTGAGCTGAAGCATGAGCGTGCCGGCGAAGAAAAACGCCAGCCAGATCAACCCCGGGAGGATGCGCCGGCTTTCGGCGGCGGTCGGCTCGAACGCGAAGCTGAACATGCCGGCGACCACCAGAACGAAGAAGAGGATGGTTTGCGTCAGTTCGCGGGTGCGCAGCTCGACCCTGAGCTCCTTCTCGAGCACGACGCGCGCCGCGGCTCGAAGGCTCATCGCCCCACCTCGCTTGCGGCGCGGCCCTGGAATCCGGGCGCGGTGTCCTGGACGACGCGGCCGGCTTCGAGCCACACCGACCGGCTCGCAAGCGACGCGACCGAGTCGTCGTGGGTGCTGACGATGAGCGTTGCGCCGGCTCGCCGCAAAGCGTCCAATGTGACGTCGAGCCAGTCGCGCCCCAGGCGATCAAGTCCGGTGGCAGGCTCGTCGAACAAAACGAGGCGCGGGCCGGCGAGCAGCGCGCGGGCAATCGCCAGCCGCTGGCGCATGCCCCGTGAAAACGTGCCGGCCAAATCGTTCGCGCGGGCGGCCAAGCCGGCCGACGCGAGCGCGGCATCGACGGCGCCGGCGGCATCGGGGAGGCGGTAGAGGCGGGCGAAGAAGCCGAGGTTTTCGCGGGCAGTGAGTTCGTCGTACACGAGCGGCTGGTGGGCCACCAAGCCGATGCGGCGGCGCAGCTCTTCGGGGGAGAGTCCTTCGCCGCCGGTGTGGTAAACGAGGCCGGCGGTAGGTCGCAGTAACAGCGCCGCAGCGCGCAGCAGCGTGGTTTTGCCCGAGCCGTTCGGGCCGAGCAAGGCAACGAATTCGCCGGGGGCAATGGCGAGCGAGAGGCGGGAAAGGGCGAGAACGCCCTCGTAGCGCTTGACGACGCGCTCGAAAACGACGCCCAGTGCCGGGTCAGCGGTGAAGGCCATAGAGCAGGAGGAACAAACGAAGCAGTGCAGTTTAGCGCAAGCCGTCGGGCGGCGTCATTCGGGGAATCTGGCAGCGGTGCGAACTGGGGGGGGGCGAATGGGCGGGAAGCGCAACAGACCTGCGCGCAGGCTTCCCGACGTACGGCGTCGGGTCCGATGGCACGACTCCGGTGGAGTCCATCGGACTCCAGAAACCGGAGACGCAAACGGCGGGGAAGCCCGCCGGAGCTAGGCGGCGGGCAGCAGTTGCCAGCGGTTCATGAGGGAACGGTAGGAGGGCAGGCCGGCAATCGCATCGACGAGCGCGTGGACGATGACGGCGGGCAGGAGCGCGCCGGTGAGGAGCACCGGGACGGCGAGTAGCGCGCCGAGCAGAGTGGCTCTCGCCATCCCAATCCAATCCTGATAGCCGTGGGCGATGCCGAAGGATAGTGAGACAAGAACGAGGGCGAGGATGGGGGAGCGAATCCACGAAACCAGCGTCAGCAGGGTAAAACCGCGCATGACGTACTCCTCGACGAGGCCGGCGGTGAGGGAGACGCCAAGGAACGCGGCGCGTTCACGGGGAGTCTCGGGGAGCAAAAGGCCGACCAGCGGGCTCACCCTCAGCCTTCGGAGTTTGCGGAGGCAGAGCGCAGCGAAAGAGACGGTCACACACGCCAGGAAGGTTGCTACCGTCCAAGCCACGAGTGCCGGAACCGGCGAGACCTTCAGAAGGGCGTGGATCGCCTGGCGCGCGCCGGCCGCATCCACGAGCAGGGTCAACAGGCCGAGCGCCGCGAGTCCGCGGACCGTGCCCGAATAGGCGCCCATGCGAGTGGGGAACCGGCGTGCGGAGACGCGGCGGGTGAGCACGATATTGAGCGGGCCCAACAGCAGCAAGATGGCGACCCAGAGCAGAGCAACAATGCGCATCGCGCGACAGGTCTCCTGCCAAGCGATTGTCCTTCGCGAGCGTGGCCGAGAGAGCTTGTGGGACTATAGAACGAGGCGGAAGCCGGAGCCAGCCGATTTTTCGCCTACAAGCCATTGCAAAAGCTGCGAGCACCGGGCCCGGAAGATGCTTCCGGCGCGCTGGCGCAAAACCCGATGAAGCAAAACCCGCACCCTGATCCCGTAGAGGCATCCGGTCCCGCAGACCCATCCGGGACGCAAAGGGCGCGGACGCAAAGTTCGAGGCTTCGGACCGCGAAACCGCTCGCCGCGGCGAGCGGCACCCGGCAAGAAACTTACACGCGCCCAAGGGAGTGCCACCCGGCGGCGAGAAACTGGCGGTCCACCCGCCAAGTCAATAGAGCGAGGGCCGCGCAGCGCCACCGAGCAATGACGGGTTCATGAGGGCGATGGTATGGGTGCCTTCGCTACCGCCCCAGGCGAACAGGAGAAACACCTGCGGGAACCCGCCGGCGCGAAGAGTGAGGCCGGCGGAATAGCTGTGGTCGAGATTGCTGAAATCGATTCCGCCACGAGTGAGCGCGACCTTGCCGCCTTCAACGCCGAAAGTAAGGCCGAGCGGGCCATAGAGGGAATGTTCGACCCTGCCTTGGATCAGGAGCAGGTCGGGGCCGCGGAACCGGTAGTCCTGATAGCTGGGCAGCGACGGATTGCCGTTGATATCCGCGCCGCCCAGCGTGGGATCGAGATAGAAGGGCACCACATGGCCGGCGGGAGCGATGGATTCGGAAATCAAGAGGCGAGCGGTGAAGCTGCCTTCGCGGTTCCTGGTGATGGCCGGGCAAGACCGGTTGTCGGGATCGAGGGAGCAATCGTCGGGGCCGTTCTGGGGCCGGGGGGCGAGCGAGCGAGTGGTGCTGTAGATGGGGAATTCGTGGGACAGGTCGGCGGTAAAGCGGCGGAAGGAGAAACGGGAATCGCCGGCGGCGACGTACTGTTCGAAGCTGACGAAGTAGTCGAGGCGAACGCGATCGCCGTAAGCCGGCTGGAGACGGATTCCCTGGCCAAATTGGGCAAAGGCGGGCTGGGTGGCCAGTCCGGGCGCGGAGGCCTCGGTGTATATCCGCTCGATCGAAGGGCTCGGCTGGCCGGCGCTGGGGCGGAGCGCGACGAAGCGGCCGTTCATCTCGCCATAGAGCGAAAGGCGAAGCCAGCTGGAAGCGGGGATGGGGACTGTGGCGTTGATTCCGGCGATGGTTTCCCGCATTCCGAAAAACGATCGCGCAGCCCGGCTGGTGGACGGGCCGAGGCCGAAGAAATCGAGTTTGTTCAAGGAAATGGCTTGGGCGTAGAGATTGAAATACGGCCGCGTGAGATAGAAGGGATTCGGCTCCTGGGGATGGGCGGGTCTGCCGCGGCGCACCGGGATCGGATGCGAGCCGGTGTAAATCGCCTTCAGATAAGCGCCCGCGCGCCAGGAGCCGTTGATCGAACCGACCGCGTCAGCGTCCCAGGTGAGCCGCCACGAATCGTTCGGCGTGGCGTGGGCGACAAAAGCGCCGCCGGCGCCGAAGCCGTTCTCGGGGGCGATGCTGCCCACGGCGACATGCAGGGGATGGTCGGTGAAGAGCAGCTCGGCGCAGGAGGGAATGGCGGCAAGCGAGAAGCTTCCGCAGCTCTTGTGGAATCGTTCGCCCTCGCCGCGGAAATCGGCGCCCAGCTTCGACTCATTTTGCCCCCGGGCGGAGCCGGCGGCGGCGAGGAGCGCAACGAGAAAGAGCAGCGGACGCACGGGGGCCATCCTCATGGTTTGGGATTCCTGGCGTGATGAGGATGGAGCAGCGCGCCGACTTTTCTCGCGTATTCCGCGACTTCCGCTTCGGTTTCGATTTCGTCGAGATCGATTGCCAGAAGCGCTTCGACGCCGGCGTGGTGCTTGATCAGCGCCTGCCGGAGTTGGGCCAACTGGGCCTGCAAAAGGATTCCGGCGGGACGGTGCTTGTTGAAAGAGCCGGGGGCGGGCCGAGGGACCCGGATGATTTTCGTTGTTCTGGGCATGGCGCTCCTCCGCTACGAGACGTCGAACGAGGGGCAATCGCCGTCCGGCTGCCGGTCGTCGGTGAGCAGATCGAGGAAGGTGTCGGCGGCTTTCTCGCGCGGGGTGGCCTGAAGGAATTTTTGCCGGTCCGCCGGGGCGAGCGCGTTCAGGTCAAGATTCGCGAGCATCCATTTCATCACCGTCGCCGGGAGCGAAGCGTGCTCGAAGGTGCGGCCATTCGGCTGGTAGGGACCGGGGACGACGAGGCCCTTGTGGACCCAGGGAGAAACCAGCACCGCGGGAACGCGCACGCCCAGCCGGTTGAAGGCGAAGGGCGCCGCGGTGCCGGTAGCGTCGGCCGACGCGGAGAATCCATCGGGGATGCAAGCTGGGGGAACGACGTGGTCGTAGATGCCACCGTGCTCGTCGTAAACGACGAGAAGCGCGGTGCTGTTCCAGAGCTGCTCGTTGTTGAAGATGGCGTTATAGACCATGCCGATAAAGCGCTCGCCCTGCTGGACGTTGTGATCGGGGTGCTGGTCGGAAGCAAGTTCCTCGCCACCGGGGCCGTCGTGGTCGTTGTAATTCGGCTCGACGAAACTGTAATCGGGCAAGTCGCCGGATTTGCAGTCGGCGAGGAACTGGTCGAAGGTGCCGAAAATCTTCGGCTGGTTCTTCAGCAGATTCACAATCTCCATGGTCGAGCTCGGCCCATCGTAGTAGTAGATTCGCGCGGTCCGGCCGGCCAGCAGGGCGCGTTCGTAGATGCTGTAAGGGGGAGTCTTCCAATAGAAAATGTCCATGCCCACCTGCCCGAACGAAGTGCCGTAATGGGCGAAGGCGCGATTGCAGATGGTGGGTCCGGGAATCGACGAAAACCAGCCGTTGAACACGACGAATTGCCTGGCGAGGCTGGAGAGAACGGGCAGCTTATCGGCGGTGAAGTAGTAGAGGATCTTGTGCGACTGGTCGACGTTCTGCTGCTGGCGGTAGTAGTCCTGGATGAAGCCCTGCATGTTGGCCTGGCGGTTGGGGCCCGTTTGCCCGCCGAAAATCTGCCAGTCGACACCGGGAAAGTGGTGGTCGGGATCGGGATCGAGCTGGCCTTGGTAATCGGCCAGCGGCTGCACGCGAATCTGCGTCCCGGTGGTATCCGGATTCCACTCCGCTCCGGTCAGCCCGTCGATAGCGGGGTTTTCCGCCTTCAAGCTCCCCAGCATGTGATCGAACGAGCGGTTCTCCATCATCAACACGACGATGTGGCGAAGAGCGTTCAGACCCGCGGACACGATCGCTCCTAGAGCCAGGAAGCGAGCTCTTGGGACTGCGACAGCCCGTGAATTGTATCGTTTACTATCTGATTATTCCAAATCTCCGTAATGCCGGTAGTGGGTTAGTTTGGCGAGAATTACAGCCGAAGAATTTGGAGGATGTCGGGAGATGCGGGATTTGGGGGGTTGGGACGGCGCACTGGTCCCGCAGAGCGGGATGCCACTGCCAAACAGACCCACTACCGTGATGACAGAAGGCGACGGGCGAGGCTGGACCGTAGCTATCAAACCCGGCGGGCACACGCAGGCACGGCGGAACAGTTAGCCGCGGAGCAATTCGCGGAGGGCGTTTTCGGCGCGCTGGCGCTGGGCGTGGTAATCCTCTTCGGAGAGAGTGCCGGCCTGGCGGCGGAGCTCGAGGCGGAAGAGCAGGTCCTTTATTTCATCGACGCTGTGGCGCAAGTCGCGATCGACCCCGGCCAGCAACTCGGTGATGGCAGCGGAACCGGAGACCGACGACGGAGTCTTGCGCTGCACCGCCTTGGGCGCGGCAGCCGGAGTTGAGGAAACCGAGCCGGCAGCGGCGGCTGCCAAAGCGGGACTGCGCGACTTCCACCATAGCCAAACGGCGCCGAGGAGGAACAGAGAAGCGAAGCCGGCAATCAGGATCCATCGGAGGCTGTCGAGCCGGGGCGGCAAGGCCTGGGCCACCGGAGTGACGCTCGGCGAGGCGCCGGCATCTCCGGCGCCGGCCTGCGCGCCAGAGGCCTGGCCCTGGTCGCCGTTATCGGTTGGAGGAGGGCCGTTGCCGGAAACGGAAATCGACATCGCCGTGCCGGCAGCAACGTTTTGGCGAGTGAATACGTTCCAGCCGTGCTCGTTGCCGGCGGCGGCGAAACCGTCGGCGGTGACCTGGACGGCGGGGGGCGCGAGCAGCATCGCGGTTTCGACGCGATACATGGCAGGCAGGCGCAGCGAGGCCTTCTGGGCGGCGTAATCGAGACGAAAGGAGAGGCGAACGCCATTCTGGCCGGGGCGAAAAGGGAAGACGACGGCGTAGGTGTTGTTGCCCTTGTCGACGGTTCCCTGCACCACCGGCATGGCGGACGGTCCCCAAGCCTCGACCTGGTTCAATTGCGCGCCAGCCGGGATCTCGAACTCGAAACTGCCATCGGCCTTGTAGTAGGCGCGCGGCGGCTTGGTTTGGTTTTCGACGTCGAATTCCTCGCCAATCACCAGATTGGAGCCTTGCGGCTCGACGGCAATGATGTGATGGACAATCTGCATCGCGGCAGGATCGGTGGTGGGCTCGTAGACATCGACGTCAATCGAAGCATCGGCTTGGCCGGGCGGGACAGGCTGGTGATAGTTGACGCCGCGGTAGACGGCGCGGAGCAGCATCGGCTGCTGGCCCAAGAGGGGGCTATCGAGCCGGTAGCGGCCCTGAGCGTCGGTTTTGGTGGAAGCCACCGCCTGCATGCCGCCGCTCAATTGAATCAAGATGACATCGACGCCGGCGGCAGGCTGGGCGGTGGTGCCGTTGCGCACGGTGCCGCTGACGGCGCCGGCGGCGGCAGAGGCCGCGGAAAGCGCCAGGGCAGCCAGGAAACCGAGCACGCGGGCGAAGCGGGCGGTCATTTCGTCTTGCTCGCCCGCGCCTGGCGAGTAGTGACCGAAGGCGCGGTTCCGGTGAGCGTTTCGATTTCGGCGAGCACGCGGGCGGCTTCGCGTTCGAGCGAGTCGCGAATCTCGTTGTAATCGGCGTCGGAGAATTTTCCGGCGCGCCGCTCGAATTTCAGATCGCGGAGATTCTCGTAGATGGTATCGCGGCGCTCGAGCAACTGGTCGAGCCGGGAGCGGTGGGGCGCCAGGTCGGCGGGATCGACACGGATGGCAAAAACCCAGGCCATCGTCGCCATCAGCAGTCCAGCGCACAGCAGCGCAATCGCCAGACCCATCAGTAGTCCTCCCGGTCGGTATCCGCCCGGGCGCGGGCGATCAACTCAGGCCGCAGCGGCGGGGCCGGTCCGGCCGGCGCGGCGCCGAGGGCGCGGCCATGCCAGCGGCGCACCACCATCACCGCCAGCAGCAAGCCGATCAGCGCGACGAGCACCGGCGCGATCCAGGCGGCGAGATTGAATCCGCGGGCGGGAGGCACCACCAGCACCTGCGGGCCGTATTCCTGAACGAAATCCTGAAGCACCAGGTCGTCGGATTCGCCACGGGCGAGCCGTTCGTCGAGTTCCTTCAGTTCGGCCTGAGCGGTGGCGCAGGGTCCGGCGAAGGCGCCGCCGGTGTGGTTGCAGGAGCTGGCGGTGTCCTCGCAACCGCCGCACATGCACCTGATGCGATTGCCCAATTGCCTGGCGTGCGCCGAGGGTTGCTGGGCGGCGGCGGGAAGGACGGCGAAGAGGGTAAGAAGAAGCAGGGGTGCACACCGGCCGAGTCGGAAGCGGGGATGCCTGCGCCAGTGACGAGATGCTTCGCTCCCGCACTGCGGGACGGGCTCAGCATGACAGGCGGGGGTCTGGGCAGGCTGAGCTACAGGCAACCTACGAACAAGATGCCTGTGGCACCGGTGCGGCCTTCGGGACCGGTCCCGCTCGTCGCCGCCGCGACTCGCGGCTGGGAGCAACAGCGGCATGGGGCTATCGCCTCCTATCGAGTGCGCCGAGGGCTGCGGCGGGCGCCGCTTCAACATCCAGGGCGACATCACCGCCCGCGGCTGGCAGCAGCGGGGGCGCCGGCGCAGGGCGCGATGGCAGCATCGCCAGCGCCGTTCCCAGCAACACCACCAGACCGCCCAGCCAAATCCATTTCACCAGCGGATTCAGATAGGCGTGCATAACCGGCTCGTCGGTGTCGGGGTTGCGGCCGGCGTAGACGACGTAGAGATCGCTCGCCAGGGTGGAATGGATGGCGACCATGGTTTCGGTGACTCCGCTATCCTGATAGAAGCGGCGGGCGGGATAGAGCATCATGCGGGAGCGGCCGTCACGAAACACTTCGAGGGTGGCGCGTTCGGCGGTGTAGTTGGGCCCGGACTCGTCGTCGATGTTCTGGCAGTACAAGGTGTAGGGCCCGATGGTCATGTGGGAGCCGGGCTTCAAAACGCCCTGGCGGTCCTGATTGAAAGCGACGCCGGCGATGCCGATGAAGACCAGCACCATGCCGAAGTGAACGACGTAGCCGCCGTACCGGCGGGTATTGCGCATGGTGAGCCGGGCGACGGCGCGCAGGAAATGGATTCCGGCGTGGGAGGCAATCACACGGGCGCCGCGAAAGAACTCGCTGGCAACCGTCAGGGTGACGAAGACGCCGAGGATGAAGCAGACGAGGGAATAGAGGTAACGGAAGCCGAGAGCGAAGGCGACGGCGCCGGCAACGAGGCCGCCAGCGAGCGGCCAGGCGAAATTGCGGCGGAGGCTGTCCAGGGAAGTGCGGCGCCAGGCCAGCAGCGGGCCGACGCCGGTGAGAAAGAGCAGAAACAGGGCGATGGGCACGTTGACGCGATTGAAGAACGGCGGCCCGACGGAGATTTTGCTGCCTTCGACCGCCTCGGAAATCACCGGGAAGAGGGTGCCCCAGAGGACCGCGAACGCCGCCGCCAGCAGCACCAGGTTGTTGAACAGGAAGCTCGATTCGCGGGAAACGATGGCGTCGAGCTGGTTGTCGCTCCGCAGGTAATCGCGGTTCTTCACGTAGGCCCAGATGCAAACCGCGAGCACGATCGCCAGGAAGGAGACGAACCACGCGCCGATTGACGATTGGGCGAAGGCGTGGACCGAATTGACGATGCCGGCGCGGGTGAGAAACGTGCCGAGGATGGTGAGCAGGAAACTGGCGAACACCAGCCAGACGTTCCAGACGCGGAGCATGCCCCGCTTTTCCTGCATCATCACCGAATGAAGGAACGCGGTGCCGGTGATCCACGGCATCAAGCTGGCGTTTTCGACCGGGTCCCAGGCCCAGTATCCGCCCCAGCCGAGCACCGCGTAGGCCCAGTGGGCGCCCAGCAGGATGCCGGCGGTGAGAAAAGCCCAAGGCAGCATCACCCAGCGACGGGTGAGGTGGATCCATTTCTCGCCGGGATAGCGAGCGACGAGCGCCGCCAGGGCGAAGGCGAAGGGAACGCTGAAGCCGGTGTAGCCGAGATAGAGCATCGGCGGGTGAATCACCATCTCCGGGTACTGCAGGAGGGGATTCAAGCCGCCGCCGTCGGCGCGGGCAACGAGCTGGAGCACGCCGCCCGCCGAAGGCGCGGCGAGGATGGAGAAGGGGTTGGCGGCGAAATTATTCAGCAGCAGGAAGAAGAACTCGATGCCGGTGAGCGTGACGCCGACGTAGGGCATCAGCTCGGGATGTTTGCGGCGGTTGGCGAACAGCACCGCGAAAGTGTAAATCGCCAGGAGCCAGCTCCAGAATAGCAGCGATCCTTCCTGGCCCGCCCAGAGGGCGGCGAGCTTGTAGCCCAGCGGCAGATTGCGGCTGCTGTGCTCGGCGACATACGCCATCGAGAAATTGTTGACGAGGAATTCGTAAACCAGGCCGCCGACGGCCAGGGTAACCAGCGGCAGCAGCGCCAGCGCAGCGTGGCGGGCGCTTTTCACCGCCAGCGGATTGCGCGTGCGAATCCCGACGACGCCGGCGACGATTCCGTAACCGGCGACGACGAGGGCCAGTATCAGCGCGAACGAGCCGAGGACGTCCACGGCACCTCTGGGAAGCCGAGTTTCCGCTTCGCGGCGTGGCGGGCGAGCCGCCGGCTCGCCCCTACCATGGGGATGGATGGGTTGCGGCTGGCCGCCCGCCGCGGTGGGTGCGACCGCCAAACCGGCCCACTACCAAAATTTCGAAGAGCCGGCAGCACGAAGCTCACTAGCAAAGGCGCTAATCCGTCGGTCCGGACGCGGGCCGCTGAGGTTGAGACGCGGGGGAGGGACCGGGCTGGCCGGGTGCGGCGACATACTTCGAGGCGCACTTGGCCTGTACTTGCTCGGCGACAAAGCGGCCGTCAGGCATCAGCCGCCCCTGGGCGAGCGCCTGGGCGCCGTCGGTGAAGGTATCCGGGAGAGGATCGCTGCCCACGTAGCTGACCGGGAGCGTGCGGCCGTCTTCCTGGAGAACGAAATCGACACGGCCGGTCAACCGCTGAATCGAGCCCTTCTCGATCCAGCCGGAGACGCGCATGCGCTGATGGAGCGCGGAGCCCTGGAGCGAGGCCAACTCACCGATCGTATGGTAGTAAGTCTTGCTCTCCGCCGCGCCCACCCAGCCCAGCCAAGCGAGCGTGGCGACGATAATGACTGCTCCGATGCTGAATTTGGCGCGCGCTTTCAAGAATTACCCCCTTGCCTCAACGAACGCGATTTTAGCACAGGGGGCGGCTCGGAGGCAGTAGACAGGTACGGCCACCGTCCGGCTCTAGAGTGTTTTCGGCACTGGGAAATTCTTTCCATTCCCGATGAGGCGCCGGGATTCTTCGACTGCGCGTCCCGAAGGTTCGGGACGACGCGGAAATCCGGAAAGCGGGATTTCCGCGAAATGAAAAGGCATCGGCCCGCTCCGCTCAGAATGACTGGCTTAGAGCGCGTTTCTTACCAGCGGCAGGAGCGCATGCGGTCGAATTGCGATCCGATTGCAGGGCGGGCCGCGGGGGGCGGGCGCCTCAGGAGGCTGGCAAAAGGGAGGCCAAGCGGGATCGGAAGCACTCCCGAGCGGCGTCATCGGCGGGATCGGGCAACTCCAAGGGCAGGCCCTGCCCTACGAGACTCGACGCCAGGCCGCAGGCAGCGAAGGACTCGGCAACCGGGCCGAGTAGCCCGGAGAGCAGGAGCACGGATTTGGGGCGATAGGAAACGCGGACCCTCCGAACCAACGTGGGCATCAGGCTTTGCAACAAGGCTGGGAAATCGGCGGGGGCGCGGGGCTCGAGCGGGCACTCGACGCAATGGGCGACGAAAAAGCCGCGATGCTGGAAAGCACGGAGGGCGGGCTCGCGGCTCGCTTGTACAGAAGGCATGCCGCAGGCAGCAAAAACATCCTCGACGAAGGCGCGAGCGGCGGGATGGCGCGGCATGCCCACGGGGAAATAGAAATAGTCCTCGAGATCGCGGGCCGGCGCCGGGGCGAGCAGCAGCGTGCCGATGTGGATCGGGCGGAAACGGCTGGCCCACTCGAGCCGAGCGATGCGCTGGCGCAGATGCGCCGGGCCCGCTTCCAGCGCACAGCCATCGCAAAGGATCGGTCGAGGGGCCGCTTGCGGCGTCGCCATCTCGTTATCTTCAAGCGCCGGTCAAGGCCGGGAGTAATCGAGCGCGGCCTCCTGCGGCATCAAGACCCAGAGGGTATAGATGCCGAGGGCGGTCCCAAAGGGGATGTTGATCAGCGCGATGATTCCCAAAACCAGAATTACGACTCTCGCCCAAGGCTCGCGCTGCCACAGTCCCCAAGCTGCGGCGAAACTCACGGCGCCATAAACCAGCAGAATCATGCCGATTCCGGTGACGAGCCGAGGGATAAAGAAATGCGGGAAACCGAAGCCCATTCCGAAGATGTGGGGAAGGAACGTGGAGCCGACGAACACGGCGCCGGCGCCGCCTACGAGCCTGAGCGCGGCATAAATCATCCAGAGGATTGCGAGAACGGGCAGGTGGCGCGCCAGGCGGCTGCGGATGATCCCCGCGGGCGTGCCGGCGGGCGCGGCACCGAGAACGGCGACGCCGCACTTGGGGCAGAAGCGGGAATCGTCGGGCATCTGGGTACCACAACTGTTGCAATACATGGCGCCTCCTGAGCCTCCACCTGACGGGTACGGACGGCGGGGTTCTGGGGTTCCCGTGGGAGAGATTATAGCAGGGAGGGGGGGGCGGGTGGCTCAGCCGGCGAAGAAGAGGCCCATGCGGCGGAATTTCCGGTAGCGCCGCTCGAGCAACTCAGCGGCGGGCATTCGCGCGAGCTCATCGAGGGCGCGCTCGAGGACCGGCTCGAGGGCGCGGGCGGTTTGCTCGGGATTGGTGTGGGCGCCGCCGGAGGGCTCGGGCACGATCTCGTCGATGATGCCGAGCTGGCTGAGGTCGGGCGCGGTGATTTTCATCGCCGCGGCGGCCCGAGGGGCCTGGTCCTTGTCACGCCAGAGAATCGAGGCGCAACCCTCGGGAGAAATGACCGAATAGACGGCGTTTTCGAGCATGTGCACGCGGTCGCCGACGGCGATGGCGAGAGCGCCGCCGCTGCCACCCTCGCCGGTGACGTTGACGACGATCGGCACCGGCAGCCGCGCCATTTCCCGCAAGTTGCGGGCAATCGCTTCCGCCTGGCCTCGCTCCTCGGCATCGACGCCGGGATAGGCGCCCATGGTGTCGACGAAGGTGACGACGGGTCTGGCGAACTTCGCCGCGAGCCGCATCGCGCGCAACGCCTTCCGATAGCCTTCCGGTTTCGGCATGCCCCAATTGCGAGCGACGTTTTCGCGAGTGTCGCGGCCCTTCTGGTGGCCGACAACCATCACCGGCCGGCCATGGAACCGGGCCATGCCGCAAACGATGGCGGCATCGTCGCCGAAGCCGCGGTCACCGTGGATTTCGCTGAAGCCTTCGAAGAGAAACCGGACGTAATCGAGCGTATAGGGGCGCTGGGGATGGCGGGCGAGCATGGTGCGCTGCCACGCGGAGGGATGCTCGAGGATATCGCCGCGCAATTCGCTGATTTCGCGGCGAATTCGTTCGATTTCCTGCTCGGCCGCCGGGTCGGGGGGCGCCAGATGGGCAAGATCGTCCATCTCGCGTTCGAGACGCGCGACTCCCTTGCGGCGCCGCCGGTCGCCTTTGGCCATCTCAGCCTGCCGTCACCACCGCGTCGGCGCCACAGATGCCCCGCACCCGCTCGAGCAGTTCGGCTCCGGCGCGCACCCGCCGGTCCGCCTCGAGCGTGGCCACCGACCCATCGGCGCCAACCAGATCGAACACCACCGGACACGGACCCGGGGAAGCCTGGAGCAGGCGATCGAGTTCGGCGAGCACCGAATCGCCGAGTGCGTCCAGGCTGATTCGCAAACGGAGCGCCGCCGGCTCGGCGGCGGCGGTCTGTTCCACCGGCCGCGCATCGATCACCACCACCCGCGTGCCCGCATCTTCGACATTCACCCGGCCGCGCACCAGCAGCGGCGAGCCGCTCTTGAAAACGGCCTCGAGGCGAGCGAGGGCCTCGGGGAAGACCAGCACTTCGGCCATACCGGTCATGTCGTGCAAAGTGAATGCAGCCCACCGATCGCCCTTGCGCGAGCGCATGATCCGGGTGTTGGTGATCACGCCGGCGACGAGCAGCTCTTCCCCGCTCTCCCGCTGGTCAAGGGCGCCCAGCTCGACGACGCGCAAGTCCCGCAGCCGGCCGGCATATTTCGCCAGGGGGTGGCCGGAGATGTAGAGGCCGAGCGTGGCATGCTCGGCGGCCAGGGATTCCTCCTCGGTCCATTCCTCGACGTCGGGCAGGTCCGGCTCGCGGGTTTCGGCCTCGGGCCGGCCGGCGAACAGGCCCTGCTGGCCGCTCTGGCGCTGGAGGCCGGCACGCTGGCCCCAAGCCAGCGCCTGGTCGATGGCGGCCATCAAGCGGGCGCGGCCGGCGCCGAAACAATCCATCGCGCCGGACTTGATCAAACTTTCGAGGACGCGGCGATTGAGCAGCCGCGGCTCGAGCGCTTCGCAGAACTCGAACAGGTTGCGAAACCGCTGCTGGCGGTCGCGTGCGTCGAGGATGCCCTGGGCGGTGCCTTCGCCGAGGTTCTTGATGGCGGCGAGGCCGAAGCGGATGGCGTCCTGGACGGGGGTGAAATAGAGCAGGCTTTCCTGGACGTCCGGGGGGAGCACGTGGATGCCCATGTTTCGGGCATCGTGGATGTAGCGAACGAGCTTTTCATTCTTGCCGATTTCCGAAGTAAGCAGGGCGGCCATGAACTCCACCGGGAAATGCACCTTGAGGTAAGCGGTCTGGTAGGCGAGCAGGGCGTAGGCGCAGGAATGAGACTTATTGAATCCGTACTCGGCGAATTCGGCGATCAGATCGAAGATCTTCTCCGCTTTCCTGGCGGGAACACCGCGAGAGCGGGCGCCGGCAACGAATTTCTCGCGCTGCGCGGTCATTTCCTCGCGATCCTTCTTACCCATGGCGCGGCGCAGCAAATCGGCTTGGCCGAGCGAGAAGCCGGCGAGGCGATTGGCGATCTGCATGACTTGTTCCTGGTAGAGGATCACTCCCCAGGTTTCCTCGAGGATATCGCGCAGCTCGGTCAGCTCGTAGCTGACTTTCCTGCGGCCGTGTTTGCGGTCGATGAAATCGTCGATCATGCCGCCGCGGATGGGTCCAGGGCGGAAGAGGGCGTTGAGGGCGGTGAGATCCTCGAGGCGAGTGGGCTGGTAACGGCGCAGGATATCGCGCATGCCCTGGGATTCGAACTGGAAGATGCCGTCGGTTTCGGCGCGGGAGAAGAGCGAGTACACCGCCGGGTCGTCCAAGGGGAGCCGATCGAGCGCGAGCTGCCGGCCGCGGTTCCGGGCAACCAGATCGACGGCGTCGTGAACCACCGTGAGCGTGGCCAGGCCGAGGAAGTCCATTTTCAGCAGACCCAGGCGTTCGAGGGCCTTCATGTCGTACTGGGTGGTCACCTGCTCCTCGCCCATGCGGTAGAGCGGGAGCAGTTCGCGCAGTGGCCGCGGGCTGATCACCACGCCGGCGGCGTGGGTGGAGGCGTGGCGTGCCAATCCCTCGAGTCGCCGGGCGACGTCGATCAAATCCTTGACCCGGGGCTCGCGCTGCACCTGGGCTTTGAGCTGGGGTACGCGGGCCAGGGTATCGTCCAAGGTGATGTTCAGCTCGTTGGGCACGAGCTTGGCGAGGCGATCGGCCTCGCCGTAGGGGAAATCGAGCGCGCGAGCGGCGTCACGAAGCACCTGGCGCGCGCCAAGGGTGCCGAAGGTGATGATCTGGGCAACGTTTTCGTCGCCGTAGACGCGGCGGACGTAATCGATCACCTCGCCGCGGCGGCGCATGCAGAAGTCGATATCGATATCGGGCAAAGACACCCGCTCGGGGTTCAGGAACCGCTCGAAGAGCAGGCCGTATTCGAGCGGATCCACGTTGGTGATGCCCAGCGCATAACTCACCAGGCTGCCGGCGGCGGAGCCCCGGCCCGGGCCGACGGGGATCCCCTGGGCGCGGGCATAGCGGATGAAATCCCAAACAATCAGGAAATAGCCGGCCAAGCGCATCTGCTGGATCATGCGGATTTCGTCGTCCAGCCGGGCGCGATAAACCTGGAGGGAATTGCGCAGGCGACCCTCGCGGGCCAGGGCGTCGAGCCGTGGCAGGCGGTCGTCGAATCCGCCGCGGGCGGCCTTTTCGAACCAGCTATCGACGCTTTCCCCTTCGGGTACCCGGAATTCGGGGAAAGGATTCTCGACCGGCTCGATTTCCACCTGGCAGCGACCGGCAATCTCGACGGTGCGGGCGAGAGCCTCGGGCAGTTCGGCGAAGACGCGCGCCATTTCGGCGGCGGTTTTGAAATAGAACTGGTCGGTGGCGAAATGCATGCGGTTGGGGTCGCTGATGGTCTTGTTGGTTTGAATGCAGACCAGCGCGTCCTGGGCGCGCGCGTCGGCGCGATTGAGGTAATGGCAATCGTTGGTGGCGACCAGCGGGATGCCGGTTTCGCTCGATAGGCGAACCAATTGCTGATTCACCGCTTTCTGGGCCTCGATACCCTGGTCCTGCACTTCGAGGAAGAAACGATCGGGGCCGAAGACGTCTCGCAGCCTGGCGGCGGATTCCCTGGCCTGGGGGTAACGGCTACCGAGGAGCGCCTCGGCCACCTCGCCGCGGAGGCAGGCGGAGAGGGCGATCAAGCCGCGGCTGTGCTTGGCGAGCAGGTCGTAATCGAGGCGCGGCTTGTAATAGAAGCCTTCGAGGTATCCGGCGGTGACCAGCGCGCAGAGGTTGCGATAGCCCTCGTTCGATTCGCAGAGGAGGATCAGGTGGTTGGCGCGCTCGGCGTGGCCCTCGCGGTCGAACCGGCTGCCGCGAGTGGTGTACACCTCGCAGCCGATGACCGGCCGGACGCCTTGGCTGGAAGCCTGGTGATAGAAATGGGCGGCGGCAAACAGATTGCCGTGATCGGTGACCGCCACGGCGGGCATGTTCTGTTCGGCAGCCTGGCGAACGAGGCTCTCGATTTCGCAGGCGCCATCGAGAAGCGAAAAATCGGTGTGCAGGTGAAGGTGAACGAAGCCGGGAGATTTCATCCCGGAGCACATTGTACCAGAGGGCGGCGGGCGAGGCGGATGGGTGGGGCCGGGCGGCGAGCTTTCTGAATGCCGCCGCACTCGGCCGGCGGGGAAAGATCCCCATGCGAGCCGACGAATTAAAACCCGCACCCTGATCCCGTAGAAGCATCCGGTCCCGCAGACCCATCCGGGACACAAAGGGCGCGGACGCAAAGTTCGAGGCTTCGGACCGCGAAACCGCTCGCCGCGGCGAGCGGCACCCACCTACGCGCTCCGCACTGCGGAGGGCGGGCCTGCCACCTCGCCGGTTGCCTACCGGGCGGCGCCTCGGGCGGCGTGCTTGCTGGAGGCTGCGGCTTTCGGCTGGCGGGGGCCATCGCCGGCGATGGGAGAGGCGGAAGCCGTCTGCGCCGGAGGCTTCTTTGCCGCCGCCTTGGCGGCAGGCTTGCCCGGTTTCTCGGCCGCGGCCGCCTTGGCGGCAGGCGCAACTCTGACCGCGGCGGCGGTTTTCGCGCCGGGGGCGGGCTTGGCGGGTTTCTTCTCCGGTTTCTTCGGCTCGGGCTTGATGCCGGCCAGCTTGCGGAGCAAGCGGGTGCGGTCGAGGGGCAGCTTGCCTCTACCCTTGAGTTGCAGATCGAAGAGTTGCTCGAGGATGCGGTCGAACTGCGGACCGCGGGCGACGCCAAGGGCCTCGAGTTCGGCAGCGGGCAGGCTCTGGCGGAGCGGGCGCCACTTGCGCAGATAGTTGCGAATCTTGGCGCCGACGCGCGGATTGGGGAACTCGGACTGAACGAACGCCATGATATCGCCGGGCAGGCGATCGAGGTAATCGTAGGCGTCGCGAGGCGCTTCGGTCTGGCGGCTCTTGAGCGCGCGAAGCGCGGCGCGGGTGGCGGCTTCGAGCTTGGCAACGGCAGCCACTCCCTGCGACCGCAGCTCCATCCGCTGCAAGGCAAGCGTTCGCTCGCGGGGGGTGAGCCGGCGCAGAACGTACCATGCGACTGGAGCGAACAGGCGCGGGCGCAAGCCCGCCGCCGACATGTTTTCAGCGGCGCGAGCCAGCCGGCCCAAGCCTTCGTAATCGGGCCGGCGCTTGGCGAGGTGGGGGTGGATGGCGGCGAGCAGGCCGCGAGATTCCCAAGCTTTCAGCGCCGCGGCGGGATGAGCTTCGGCGCCGAGCTGGCGCAGTTCCCTTCCGGCGTCGGCGGGCAGGATCTGGTGATGCAAACCGCGCTCGATCGCCAAATCGAACCATTCCTGGGTGCGGGGTTCGATCTTGAAACCGAGGCGAGAGGCGAAGCGAAGAATGCGGAGCAGGCGGCTGGGCTGGTTGGTGAAGCAATGGATCGAGAGAGCGCGCACCTCGCGGCGCTCGATATCGGCCAAGCCGTTGGTGGGGTCGAGCAGCAAGCCGCGGGAAGCGGGGTTGAGGGAGATAGCGATGGAATTGAGGGAAAAATCGCGGCGGCGGAGGTCTTCCATAATGGTGGACCAGCGCAGCTCGGGCCGGGTGCCGGGCAAGTGGTAGACTTCGTCGCGGGCGGCGGCGATCGAACCGCTGACGTCGCCCTGGAAGGCGAGTTCGAATTGCCGGAGCTTGGCGTCTTCCGCCTCCACGCGGGCTCCGCCCTTCTCGAGTTCGCGCACCACAAAGCCGGGGTTGCCCTCGACGGTGAAATCCAGGTCGCGAATCGGAGCGCCGGAGAGGAGATCGCGAACGGCGCCGCCGGTCAAGTAAACATTGATCCCTTGGCTTTGGGCGAGTTCCTGCACCCGCACGAGGGCGGCGTGCTGCTCTGGGGAGAGCCGGCTGACCATCAGATACATGTAATCGGGCATCGGTCATTCCCACCGGCGCCGTCAGGCGCGCGGGTGATGGGCCTTGTAAATCTGCCTCAGGTGATCCTGGGCCACGTGGGTATAAATCTGGGTGGTGGCGATGTCGGCATGGCCGAGCATCATCTGCACCGAGCGGAGGTCGGCACCGCGCTCAAGCAGGTGGGTGGCGAAGCTGTGCCGCAGCTTGTGCGGAGACAAGCGAATCCGCAGTCCCGCCCTGCGGCCATAGGCAGCCAGGATCCTCCAGCATCCGATACGGTCCAAACGGCCGCCCAACTGGTTAATGAACAGATAAGGGCTGGTTTTCTGCTTCAGGAGTTTCGCCCGGTGGTGACGCAGGTAGTCCCGGACAGCAGCGAGGGCACGCCGACCCACCGGGACCAACCGCTCGCGGTCGCCCTTGCCGATGCACCGGACATAGCCCTGTTCGAACTGGATGTCATCGACTTTGAGGTGGAGCATTTCGGACACGCGCATGCCGGTGCCGTAGAGCAGTTCAAGCATGGCCTTGTCGCGCAAGCCGTGCGAGCGGTGGCGATTGCGGCCGGGCTCGGCGAGCAGCCGCTCGACTTCGGCCACGGTCAAGAAGCTTGGCAGGCGCGCGCGAATGCGGGGCGACTGGAGATGCTCGGTGGGGTCTTCGACGATCATCCCTTCGCGCTGAGCGAAGCGAAAGAAATTCCGCAAGGTCACCAGGTGGCGGGCGACACTGCGGCTATCAAGACGGCGGCGGTAGAGGCTGGCGAGGAAATCGACGACGTGGGCCCGCTTGACATCGCCCAGGGCCAAGCCCCGGCCGTCGGAGAAGGCGACAAATTTGGCCAAGTCGTGGCCGTAGGCGAGCAGGGTATTGTGGGAGAGGCCCTTTTCGACGCGGATATAATTCAGGAAGGAGCGAACGGCACCCTGTAAACCGGTGTGCCCTGAAGGCTTGGATTTCGTTGGAATCACACCACCGAACGCCGCCGCCAGGTCTCGGCTCCTTCCTGCCGGGCGTTAAACTGGAGCAACCGGCCAAGGGCCAATCGGAGGTATGGGGCTTGGGCGGGAGTCCGCAGCACAAAGACCGCCCAGGCTAACCCATTGCTAACCCATTGCTAACCCATTCGACTACAAGCAGTTGACACCGACGACCGGTTAACATAGCATACTTGAGCCGCGAGGGCAACCATCTCGTTGCCAGTGAAGCGTCAATCGGCCAATTCTACCTTCAAGAAAGTCGTCGTACTCCGCCTGGACCACAACCATCTGCCCGGCTATCTCGATCCTGCGCAGCTTGGCTGTGGGGAAATCATCGACCTGCTGACGCTAGAAGGCGAGCGCCAGGCGCTGGCCCTGAGCGAGGTGAAGGGGGTGTATTTCGTCCGGGAATTTGGCGAGCCATTCGAGCTGCAGCGAAAAGTCTACCTCAGCCGGCCGCGCCAAGAGGGGTTGTGGGTCCGGCTGCGCTTCACCGACGGCGACCAGTTCGAAGGGCTGGTACCAAACGATCTGCTCAGCATGCTGGACCACGGCATTCAAATCACCCCGCCGGATTTGAGCGGCAATAGTTTTCGGGTGTTCATTCCCCGCTCCGCCCTTGCCCAAGTGGTGGTGCTGGGGGTGGTGGGGCAGGCGCGGCGGGCGCGTCCGGCCCCTACGGTTCCCGCTCCGCAGCGCGGCCTATTCGAGTCTCCCGCCGACGACAGCGAGTAGGCATCTGGTTCGAGCGGTCCACGGCAGACCTCTGCTATAAAGAGAACCCGAAGGGAGTCAGTTGGGCCGGATTTTTGCCTGACCACAGGTCCCGGAGCGCGGGATGCCAGCCGGAGCAGCCGACCCGGCTCGAGGAATGGGGATTGGTCCCGCTCCCCCGGTTTGCAGGGGTGAGGATCGCTTACCGACGCACAGGCTTCCCGACCTACAGCGTCGGGTCCGATGGCACGACTCCGGTGGAGTCCATCGGACTCCAGAAACCGGAGACACAAATCCCGCAGAGCGGGACGGAAGCCTGTGCCACGCTGCGAAGTGGCGGGGCGCAGGGAAAGGGGGTGGGGCATGAGACTGGCGGAGATAGCCCGGCGTTTGGGCTGCAAACTGGAAGGCGACCCAACGGTGGAAATCACCGGGGTGGCGGGAGTGGGCGAAGCCCAGGCGGGCGAGCTGACCTTTCTGGCGAACCCGCGGTATCGCGCGGCGGTTCGAACCACTCGCGCATCGGCCATCGTCGTGGGGACCGGGGCGGGACCGGTTCCACTGGCGGCGCTGCGTTCGGCGAACCCCTACTACGATTTCGCCCGAGCCATCGAATTGTTCCATGCTCCGGCGGCATATAAGCCGGGCGTTCACCCCACGGCGGTGGTGGCGGCATCGGCGCGCATCGGGAGCGGAGCGCATATCGGGCCCTATTGTTTCGTGGATGAAGGCGTTCAGATCGGAAACAACGCAGTGCTGCACAGTTTCGTGGCTATCTACCGCGGCGCGTCGATTGGCAACGACTTTTTCGCTCACTCCCATACGGTGGTGCGCGAGGGATGCCGGCTGGGGGATCGCGTGATCCTGCAGAATGGGGCGGTGGTCGGCTCCGACGGGTTCGGATTTGCGCGGACGGTCGAAGGCCGTTGGCACAAAATGCGGCAAGCGGGAAGCGCGGCGATCGAGGATGACGTAGAGATCCAGGCGAACAGTTGCGTGGACCGGGCAACCATCGGCGTCACCCGCATCGGCCGAGGCGCGAAACTCGACAACCTGGTGCAGGTGGGTCATTCGAGCCGGGTGGGCCAGGACACGCTGCTGTGCGGCCAGGTGGGGCTAGCGGGGTCGACCACCGTCGGCAGCCGAGCGATTCTCGCCGGGCAGGTGGGCGTCGCCGGCCACCTGACCATCGGGGACGGCGCCGTACTTACCGCCAAGAGCGGCGTGCCCAGCGACGTGCCCGCCGGCTCAATCTATTCCGGCTACCCAGCCATCGAAAACAAGCGCTGGCTGAAATGCGTTGCCGAATTCAATCGCCTGCCAGAACTGCATCGTGCGATGCGGGCGCTCGAACACCGGTTGGCGGCGATAGAGAGGCAGGCGGCACGGACAAGGCGTAGCGTCAAGCCAAAGGCTTCGGCACGATCGCGACCGTCGAAGAGATGAGGCGCGGAGACGATTCAAAACCCGCACCCTGATCCCGTAGAAGCATCCGGGACGCAAAAACCGCGAAACCGCTCGCCGCGGCGAGCGGCACCCGGTCCCGTCGGCGCGCTCGTTTCCTACCGAGCGCCGGGGTCCGGCATCAGCCCCATCCCCAGCCCCAGTCGGGACGAGACAAACCGCCGCCCGGGAGCTTATGAGCACGTCCTCGCAAAAGGATTCGGGATCGGCGGCGTAAGGGGAGTAAACTCTCCCCCCAATCGGCAGGTGGAGCGGGGCCGGTGCAGGGGTCCCTGAGGCAATACTCCGGCCGTGGGTGATCGAGGGCGCCATGCGGATTCGGAAGAGGCTCATCGCGATCGCGGTATCGGGCGGGATCGGCGGGCTGCTGCTCGTGCCGTTCGCACTCAGAACCCGGCCGGACCTGGGGCCGCTGGAGGTATGGCTCAGCTTGCCGATCGGATCGTTCCTGGTGACGGCGCTCTGCGCCTGGGGCGGCTTGCATCTGGCCGATCGGGCAAACCTTCCCATGCCGTTTCTGCGGCCGTGGGAAACGGGGGTAGCGGGCGACACATCCCAGCGCGCTTGGATGCTGCGGGTGTCGGTGGCGGCCGGCGGCATATTCGGACTGGCGGCGGGCACGGCGACGCACTGGCTGCAAGCGCCGGCGCCAGCGACGAGCTGGCCGGTGCGGATGGCGACGATACCGTTTGCGGCGGTGGTTCCGGAAACGGTGGTGCATCTGCTGGTGATGAGCGCGCTGGTAGTGGCGCTGAAGCGGACGTGGATTCCCATCGTGCTCTCCAGCCTGGTTTACGTCGTGCTCTTTCACGGCCAATGGTTCGGCGGCACATCGCCCGCGGATTTCATCTGGGTGATCAATTTCGCCCTCGGGATGCTGACCGGGTGGGTGTACAGCAGGCATGGGATCGAGAGCGCCTTTCTGACGCACGCGGTGGCGCACGCGTTCATCTTGAGTTTGCGATGAGCGGGCGCCGGTCAACCCGCTGACCGGTCGGCGGGCATTCTCTTCCCCGGTTTCTCTTCCGCTCCCCGCAGCTGCTCCGGCAGAGCGCTGGCGATGGCGGCCCGCACACGCTCGAGGAGAGCTTCGCGATCCTCGGGCCGGCAGGCTGCGGCGTCGATCGGCGAGTGGAATTGCACCACGATTTCACCCGGCCGAAGCCATCGCTCGCTCCGCGGCAAGACGCGCTCGGCGCCGAGAATCGTCACCGGGACCACCGGAATCGCGGCGCGAATGGCGATGAGGAAGCCGCCCCGCTTGAACGACGCCAAGCGGCCATCGGGGCTGCGCGTTCCTTCGGGATAGATCACCATGGAGATTCCGCAGCGAAGCACTTCGACGGCGCGATCGGCGCTCTTCGCGGCGTCCTCGCGGCTGGCCCGGTCGACGGGGACGAATCCCGCCAAGCGCATTGCCACACCCAAGAGCGGGATGCGAAACAATTCCTGTTTCGCCAGGAAAGCGATTCTCCGTGGAACCGCCAGGAGCACAGCCACCGGGTCGACAGCGCTGGTGTGGTTGGCGAAGAACAGGCAGGCGCCGGAGGGAATGTTTGCCGTCCCCGCTGCACGAACGCGAATTCCCGCCAAGGCGAGCGTCATTCGCAGGCCGGCAACGGCGGCCGGATAGAGCGGGGCAATCGTGCCGGCCAACCAGCTCGCCAGAAGCAGCGGCAAGCCGGCGAGCAGGATGAGGAGCGCGAGGAACGCGGCGGCGATGACGGTGCGAAGCATGATGGGCGGCGGGTTTCTCCGACGTTCAGCGCCGATGCGGGAAGCAGCCTGACGGCTCGCCGTGTCGGTTTCCTCGATGAGAGTTCATCACCCGCGGCGGGCAACCCGCGGTCCTTTCTCCCTCACCGCCGGCGGCGTCACTGGGTGGTTCCGCGGCAGCCTCACGGCTCGCCATGGAGGATGCCATCGAGAATGCGGCGCGCGGCGGCGGGAGGGTTGGGGAGCGGCTCGACCGAGTAGAGGGTGCGGAGACGCGCGCCGAGAGTCAGCGGCAAGCTGACCGCCTGCCCGCCGCGTTCGACGCGCAACTCGATGGTTTCTCCGGGCTGGCGTTCATCCGCCCAGGCCTGCGGATTTCGCGGCAAGGGTTGGCGGCCAGCGGAAACGATGCGGTCGCCTTCGACGAGGCCGGCCTTTTCCGCCGCGCCGCCGGGCGTCACTTCGGTGACCTCAGCCCCACCGGAAGGCGCGACTCGCCATTCGATCCCGGGATCGGCCACCTGCACCAACCGGGTGCTCACGTCCAAGCCTCCCCGGGCGAGAAGCTGCTTCCAGGGAACCTCGCCGGCGCCAGCGACGTAGCGGCGGAAGAATTCGGCGAAGCTGCGACCGGCGACGCGCTCGACGGCGGCCTCGATGCCGGCACTGTCGTCGTAGAAACGGCCGCGGTGGGCGTAGGCGGCATTCATGTAGCGGAGCACGTCGTCGAGGCTGGCGCGGTTGCCGGTCTGATCGCGAATCAAGATATCGAGCAGAAGGCCGTCCAGCTCGCCCTTATCGTAATAGGAGATGCTGCGGTCAGGCCGGTTGTAGAAGGGGTACTTGTCGAGCCAGGTGTCGAGGCTGGATTCCTCGACACTTTGCCAGCGGCCGGCGGGCCGGTCTTCGAGTCCGGTGATCAAGTCCGAGAGGTGCTGGAAATATCGATCGGGAGTCCACAGGCCGGCGCGGACGAGGGTGTAGGAACCATAGGTGCTGGTCACTCCCTCGGCAAACCACAGCGCGCGGGTCCACATCGGGCGGGAGTAATCGACCGGCTCGAGCGTCTGCGGGCGGATTCGTTTCACGTTCCACAGATGGAAGAACTCGTGCGCGGTGACCGAGGGGATCCGGGCGGCATTCGGCACGGCAATGGCGGTGGAGTTGGCGTGTTCCATGCCTCCGCCGCCGCTTCCCGGGCCGATATGATAGATGAACAGGTACTCAGGGAACGGCGCTTCCCGCATCAGCGTGGTTTCGTAGCCGACGATTTTCCGCAGCCAGCTTTCGAGAGCCGCCCGGTCCCAGCCAGAGCCGTCCACCGCGACGCGGCAATGCGCGGAGTTGGCTTCGAACTGGAATTCGGCGAACGAGCCGATTTCGACAGGGGCGTCGACCAGGGCGTCATAACCGGCGGCGGCGAAGCAGGTGGGACAGGGGCCGGGAGGCAGTTCGACGGCGATCTTCCAGCCGTCGGGCAAATCGGTGAACGCCAGTTGCGCCGCCTCTCTGCGGCGGGCGGGCGCGTAAAAGAGCACTTCGGCGAGATTAAGGAAGGCGTGACGGCCGTTGAGTTGAGAACTGAACGGGCCGGGCTCGTTCCAGTAAACCGAGTATTGGACGCGGACGGCGCCGCTGGCGTCGATTTCCCATGTCTGGTCGTCCAGCGAGCGAACCGGGAGCGCTTGGCCGGCGGCGTCTGCCTGGCTGGCGCGGAAATCCTCGACGCGTTCGGCGAAATCACGAATCTGGTAGGTAGCGTTCCAAGCGGGCATGGCAACCACCAGCCTGGATCGAACGTCCGGCACGATCATGGTGACGGCGAACTGGTGTTCGGCGCGACGGGCGAGGGAGACGGAATAACGGATTTCCGCCGCGGCGGGCGATGCGGCGGCGAGCAAGAGGGCAAGCATGGCCGCCGGGTGCCACCGGCCGCTCCCTCCGCGTGCCCGCCGAGGCGGGCGAGGCCGGCGCAAGAATCCCAAACTCATAGCTGGCTCATCCTTCCCCGATTCACCGCAGCGGGCCATTTTGACCGAGAGACCCGACCGTGGATAGCGCAAACTTCGCGTGAAAAGAATTCAACGCCGGAGCGCTTCGAGAAGCTTGTCGCAGAGGCCGTCGAAATTCCCGTTGGAAAGCACTAACACCAAGTCGCCGGGCCTAGCTTCGACCGAAAGCCAGCGGGGGATTTCCGCGGCGCTGTCGAATGCCCAGGCGGGGCGGCCGGCGGCGGCGAGCTGGCGCACAACGCGGGCGGGATCCATGCGCTGATCCTCGGGGAGTAATTGCGGGCGATTCACCGGGCCGAGGATAGCGGCATCGGCATCCGCGAGGGCCGCGGCCAGCTCGTTTTCGAGAATCCTGCGCCGCATCGTGTTGGAGCGAGGCTCGAAGGCCGCCCAAAGGCGGCGCCCGGGCCAGCGCGCTCGGGCGGCGGCGATGGTTTCGCGGACGGCGGTGGGATGGTGGGCGAAGTCGTCGAGGACGAGGACGCCGCGGGCTTCGCCGCGCAATTCGAGCCGCCGGCGCACGCCGCGAAACGTCGCCAGCGCGCGGGCGATCGATTCCGGCGCGACGCCGCGTCCGCTGGCAATCGCGATGGCGGCGAGAGCGTTCAGCACGTTGTGCCGGCCGGCCAGGGGCATCGCGAAGGCGCCCAGTTCCCTGCCCCGGCATCGGACGCGAAACCGCGTGGCGTCGGCGGTGAATTCCAATTGGTCTGCGATCCATTCGCAATCGCCGGAAAGGCCATAGCGCTCGACCGGACAGAACGCATTCCCGGCCGCGGCGGCGACCGCGCGGCTCTCTCCCCACAGGACGATTCGCCCGGCGCGGGGAACCAGGTTCACCAGCCGCCGGAATTGGAGGTCGATGGCGGCGAGATCGGGATAGATATCGGCATGATCGAATTCCAGGGAGGTGATGACGAGTTCGTCGGGATGGTAATGGAGGAATTTCGGGGCCTTGTCGAAGAAGGCGGAATCGTACTCGTCGCCTTCGATGACGAACTCCTCGCCGCCACCCAGGCGGTAGCTGGAGCCGAAATCCTGCACCATGCCGCCAACCAGGAAATTCGGCCGGCGGCCGCCGGCGTGGAGAATCCAAGCGAGCAGGGAGGTGGTGGAGGTCTTGCCGTGGGTACCAGCGATGACAATCGAGCGATGGCCGGGGAGGAAGAACTCCTCGACGGTGGCGGGGAGGGAGCGATAGGGGATTTTGTGGTCGAGAACGTACTCGACTTCGGCATTGCCGCGGGAGAGCGCGTTTCCAATCACCACCCAGTCGGGCGGCGGCTGGAGGTTTTCCGCCCGGTAACCTTCCTGGGGGGTGATTCCGGCGGCGCGAAGCAGATCGGAGGCGGGAGGATAGACGGCGGCATCGGAGCCAGTGACCGAGTAGCCGCGTTCAACAAGCATCGCCGCCAGCGTGGCCATCGCGATGCCACCGATACCAGAAAGATGCACCCGGCCGGCGGCAGCGGCTGGAGCCGAAGCGATCCGCTCGCGAATCGTCATGCCGGAGCGACCGCCGGCTCGAGGACATCGAGTTGGCCCGCGCCGCGAGCAACGAGGCGAACCCGGACTCCCAGCGGGAGAGTGAGCAGCGGCCGGCGGGTATGGCCTACCGGCGCGCCCCAGACGATGGGGACGCCCAGCGGCTTCAACAACCGCGCCACCACTTCGCTCACCACCGGCCCGCCTTCCTCCGGCGGATCGCAGCCGGGGAAATCGCCGAGAAGGATCCCGCGCACGTCTTCGAGCTTGCCTGCCAGCTTCAAGTGCATCAGCCCGCGGTCCACCTGGTACGGCTTCATGTTGCAATCTTCGATCAAGAGAATCGAACCAGCGGTGTCCGGCTCCCACGGGGTGCCGAGCAGGGCCCGAAGCAAGGTAAGACATCCGCCGAGGAGCACGCCTTCGGCCTCGCCCTCGGCCATCGCGGAAGCCTCCAGAGGAACGCTCCAGCCGCCATCGGTTTTCGTCACCGCCAGGCGAAACGATCGTTCGTCGTAGCCTCCGGGACAGCCGGCGCCCTCGGCGAACGCGCCGGCAGCCATGGGACCGTAGAAGGTAACCCAACTCCACCGATGCCAGGCGAATCCGTGCAACAGCGTGAGATCGCTGAAGCCGGAAACGACCTTGGGACGATCGGGCTCGAGCGACTCGAGACCTTCGAGCAAATAGCCGACGCCGTAGCCGCCGCGGGCGGCGATCACGCCGGCGGAATCGGGCTCGACGAGGGCAGCGCGCAGATCGCTGGCGCGATCGGCGACGGCGCCGGCGAAATAGCCTTCGCGCGCGAGCACCGCAGGATTCCACACCGGGCGATAACCAAGGCGGGCGAGTTCGGCGGCGCCGAGCCTGAGTTTATCCTCGGGCACGGGACCCGCGGGAGCCACCACGCGGAGGGTGGAACCGGAAACCAGCGGCGCGGGCTTAACCATTTCTTCCATGAGACCTCACGAAGCAAAGGATATACGAGCGAAGCAGGAGGCGGCACCAAGCGAGCCGCAGCCGGGATCGAGATTACAACCCATTGGGCTCTGTTGACATCCTCGCGATTGACGGCGGGATGTCGGGATTCTTCGCCTGCGCGGGCCGACGCGGAAATCCTGGAGGCGGGATTTCCGCGAAAGGAAAAGGCGTCGGCCCGCTCCGCTCAGAATGACAGGGTTGGGATGTCGGCCAATTCATTGAGCGAATACGTTGCTGGCGAGGATGTGAACCGAGCCAACCCATTGCATAACCCTGTGGCGAGCGCCCTCAGGGGCTTCCCAGCAGAAAGGGCCGGGACGCAAAGGGCGCGAAAGCTCCGACCCCAGTCCCAAATCCCGGTCCGAAGCTTCGGACCCTCGGGATCGGAACCGGAGGGTGTGCAACGGCGACCGGCGAACGGCTCATTCGACCAGGAAGAAGGCCCCTTGGGCGACGATTTTGGCGGGGCCAGTCAACTCGACGACGCCATCGGCCTTGCGCCAGTTCACTGCCATCTCTCCCAATTCGGTTTCCACCGCTACGCGGCGGCCCGTTTTGCCATTCACCGCGGCAGCCACGGCGCAAGCGCAGCAGCCGGTACCGGAAGCGAGGGTGTGTCCGACGCCGCGCTCCCAGAATCGGGCCGCGATCCGGTTGCGGGCAAGGATCCGCACGAAGCCGACGTTCACTCGCTCGGGGAAATAGGGGTGAACCTCGATGGCCTCGCCCAGGGCAAGCCAGTTCACCGCGTCGAAGTGGTCGACGAATGTGACGCACTGCGGGTTGCCCATCCAGAGGGTGGTGATCGGCAAGGTGTCGTCACCGAGGGGCAAGGCGTAATCGAGCACCGGTTCAGGGAGCGGGTTCGGAGGCACGAAGGGAATCTTTTCGGGAGTGAAAACCGGCTGGGCGATTTCGCTGGTGAACATCCAGGCATCGCCCTTGCGGCCGCGGAAAACGTTCCGCTTGCGGCCAGCCCGGGTATCGAGCAGCAGCTCGGAATCCGGCTTGGGCGATTCCCGGCGAGAAATCAGCCATGCGGCAGCGCAACGCATGGCATTGCCGGAGAGTTCGGATTCCGTGCCATCGGCATTGAGGATCCGAAACGGAATGGCGCCCGCCTTTTCGGGCCCCAGCAGCACCAGCCCATCGGCGCCCACGCCGGTATGACGGTCGCAGATGGAGCGAGCCGCTTCGGCGGGGGAGATACCGTCCAAGTCCTTGTCCTCGACAAGCAGGAAATCGTTACCCAGGCCGTGGGCCTTCACAAAAGAGAGTTTGGGCATGCGCGAGCACCCTGCCGATCGTCTCTAAAGACTGAAATAAGTGAGGGCGCGGAAGCGCCGCGCGCGCTCGCCGACTTCCGATGGCGTGAGACTGCGCAGCCGCTCGAGACCAAACCGCTCGACCGCGAAGCTCCCGAGCACCGAGCCGTAGACCATCGCCCGGCGCAGCGCCGGCATCCCGATTCTTCCCGTAGTGGCCAGGGAACCCATGAAGCCTCCGGCGAAACTATCGCCGGCGCCGGTGGGATCGCGGACCTCTTCGAGCGGGTATCCAGGTACCGAGAATACGCTGCCGTTATTGATCAGGGTCGCGCCGTGCTCGCCGCGCTTGATGACCAGCGCCCTCGGCCCCATGGAGGTGATGCGGCTGGCGGCCCGCATGAGGTTCGAGCAGCCCGAAAGTTGGCGGGCTTCCTCGTCGTTGACGATCAAAACGTCGGTATGCCGGAGCGTTTCCGCCAGTTCCGCCGGCGTCCGCTCGATCCAGTAGTTCATGGTATCGAGCGCGACCAGGCGCGGCCGGCGACTCACCTGCCGGAGCACCGATCGCTGGAGCGTGGGATCGATGTTGGCCAGGAAAACGAACGGGCAAGCCTGATAGTTTTCCGGCAGCTTGGGCTGAAAAGCGGCGAAAACGTTCAGCTCGGTCGCCAGGGTGGTTCTCTGGTTCAGGTCGTCGCCGTAGCGCCCGGCCCAGAAAAACGTCTTGCCCGGGACCCTTTCCAATCCGGCGAGATCGATGGGCCGGCCGTGGAAGACGGACTCGTGGGCGGGGTGGAAGTCGTCGCCAACCACGCCAACCAGTTTCACCGGCGAGAACAGACTTGCGGCGAGGGCGAAGTAGGTTGCCGCGCCGCCAACGGTTTTCTCGACCCGGCCGTGCGGGGTTTCGATGTCGTCGAACGCGACCGACCCAACGACCAGAACGGTCACCGCGGCCTCCCTGCGCCGAGATACTTGGCGGTAATGGCGGCCAGGCGGCGCCTGGCAGACGCCGGGATCCGGGAGGGGTCGGTGAGGATAGCGGAAGAGAGCGCCGAGCCGCACGAGCAGGCGCGGCCGGCGGGAAGGCGGGCGACGGCTTCGGCAAGCACCTTCTGAACGCCGGCGGCGTTGCGGTTCAGATTCGCCACCACCTGATCGACGGTGACGCTAGCGTGGCCGGGATGCCAGCAATCGTAATCGGTGACCATCGCCACCGTGGCATAGCAGATTTCCGCCTCGCGCGCCAACTTGGCCTCGGTGAGGTTCGTCATTCCGATAACATCGAAATTCATGCGCCGGTAGAACAGCGATTCGGCCAGGGTGGAAAACTGGGGGCCTTCCATGCACACGTAGGCGCCACCGCGATGCGCCCGAACGCCGGCGCGGTCGCAGGCGTCGGCGAGGGCCGCGGAAAGCTGGGGGCAAGTGGGCTTGTCGAAAGCGACGTGGGCGACGACGCCCCGGCCGAAAAAAGTGGAGACGCGGCCGCGGGTGCGATCGAAGAACTGATCGGGAATCAGGAAATCAAGCGGCGGCAAGTCCTCGCGGAGCGATCCCACGGCGCTGACCGAGATGATTCGCTCGACGCCCAGCAGCTTCATCGCGTAAATGTTGGCACGGTAATTGATTTCGCCGGGCAGAATCCGGTGGCCGCGGCCATGGCGGGCGAGGAATGCCACGCGGCGGCCGGCCAGAGCGCCGAGGGCGAAAGCGTCGGAGGGGTCGCCGAACGGCGTGCGCACCTTCACTTCCTGCACGGCTTCGAGGCCGGGCATCGTGTAGAGTCCGCTTCCGCCAATGATACCCAGCCGGACGTTTTCCTTTGCTACGCGCGACTTCGAAAGTGTACGTTTCGCCATCGTCGCTCTCTGGTACAAGCCCAGAAGACAAACGAAAAACGATAGCAGGAATGACGCAGAACGTCACGGGGGAGACCGGGGGCCATGCGCGGGGTCGGGAAAATGTGAAGCGGCGCCGGCGTCGCGCAGGCTTCAGGCTGTGCGTTCAGGCGCCCTCGCCGTCGGAGGCGAGTCTGCCGAAGCACAGGTTAAGACCTGTGGCACTGGCGGTCTTGACATCCGCCGCGGCGGAGGCTCGTAGCGCCATCGCCGGGTTTGTTCGTGGGCCGGAAGATTTAGCATCGGCGCGGTAAAGCTTTCGGATATACAGACTGGGACTTGGCGCGGAGTGCCGCGCTAAAGACCGCGGCGCTACGCTTAATTCCTGGAGCCAGCCTGCGGCGGGCATCGGGGCCGAAGGGTGCGGTTATTCCCTCTTCTGAGTGCTTCGGCTCAATGGGTCGATGCCTGTCAATCCTCCCTCTCCGTGTTCGGGATGTCGCGGCGGGCGACGAATCGCGATTTGCCTGCGCGCGGCAATTCAGAACACGCACCCTGGTCCCGTAGAAGCATCCGGGAAGCAAAAACCGCGAAACCGCTCGCCGCGGCGAGCGGCACCCACAATCTCGATGGCAAGCTGCGGTGAAGTCCATCGTCGTCCGGAAACCGGAAACGCAGACGGCGCGGAAGCCTGTGTCACAGGGGATCAGCCGGCATCGCGAACCAGGCAGGACGGGTTCAGCTCGGCGAGCGAGGCGAAGCCGGAGAGTGCGAGGGTCAAATCGAGATCGCCGAGGAAATTCGCCACCATTTCACGAACGCCCTGCTCGCCGGCGGCCGCGAGGCCCCAGACGTAAGGCCGGCCGAGCAGAACCGCCTTCGCTCCGAGAGCCAGAGCCTTCGCGGCGTCGGCCCCCCGGCGCACACCGCTATCAAACAGCACCGGGACAGCGCCGGCAACGGCTTGCACCACGCCGGGCAGCGCATCGAGCGCTCCGATCGCGCCATCCACCTGGCGGCCGCCGTGATTGGAGACGATGACGGCGTCGGCGCCAGCGGCAACGGCGCTCGAAGCGTCATCGGGATGGACGATGCCTTTCACGAGCAGGGGCAAGCGGGTGTGCCGGCGCAGAAAGGCGATATCGTTCCAGCCGAGGCGGAGATTGGTGAAGATCGACGCCCAATATTCGATGGCGGCGCGGGGATTTTGTTCGGGTGGCTGGGCGAGTGCGGCGCGGAAAACGGGATCGCTGAAATAATTGGCAAGGCCGTCGCCTTCGAGAAAGGGAATATAAGGATGGGCCAGGTCGCGTTCGCGCCAACCGAGCGTCGGCGTATCGAGAGTGAGCACGATGGCGCCGTAGCCGGCGCGTTCGGCGCGCGACACCATGCTGGCGGCAAGATTGTTGTCCCGGCCCCAATAGAGCTGAAACCAGCGCGGGCCGCCGCCGATGGCCTCGGCGACCTGCTCGATGGTGCGCGAGGCGGCGGTGCTGAGGACGAAGGGAACACCGGCGGCAGCCGCCGCCCGAGCGGTGGCCAATTCGGCATCGGGATGAAGGATGCCCTGTACGCCGACCGGGGCCAAAAGCAGCGGCGCCGGCAAGCGTTGGCCGAACAATTCCAGTCCCCAGTCGCGCTGGGCAACGTCGCGCAGCATGCGCGGCACGATTCGCCAGCGCTCGAAACCGCGCAGGTTGGCAAGCATTGTGGCGCCCGAGCCGGCGCCACCGGCAACGTAATCGCAGGCCTGCGGAGGCAGTTTTTCGCGGGCGAGTCGCTCGAGTTCCTCGACAATCACCGGAACCGCCGGCTTCGCGCCGGCCAGGCCGCCCTTGAAGATTTCCATCATGCGCTCGCGGCCGGAGGCGCGAGGAGCGCTTCCCGGCTGCGGAGCAGCAGGTGGCTCAGCCATGGTTTCTCCCCGGCGGCCGGAGCTTGGTCCCAGCCGTCACGTTGGGCGAATTAGCCGATGGCGGCAGGCTCGGCTTCAATCTTTCCGTCTCGCACGCGCAGGCGGGCAACGGGAACGTCGGGATCGTGGGCGAAGACGCAGAGCGCGCCTTCGCCAGCCAGGCGCGGGAGCCATTTTTTCTTGTTTTCGAGCGTGACCATCGGATAGAGATCGAAGCTCATGATCCAGGCATAAGCCAGGTGGGCCCGGGTGGGCACGAGGTCGGCCAGCAACATCACCGGGCCGCAGCCGCCGCCGGCGGCGACGCGCACGCATTGCATGTCGGCGGTGTGCCCAGGCATCACCACCAAGTCGATCCCGGGAAGCAGTTCCGCGTCGCCTTCGATCAAGCGCCACTGTCCGGCGCGATCGATCGGCTCGAAATTCTCGGGCAGGTAGCTGGCGCGGTCGCGCTCGTTCGGCCGGCGAGCGTGGTCGAGTTCGCCGCGCTGGACGACGTAGGTGGCGTTGGGAAAGGTGGGCACGAGGTCGGCTCCGGCGCGACGCGTGTTCCAGCCGCAGTGGTCGAAATGGAGGTGGGTGTTGACGACAAAATCCACGTCCTCGGGGCGCACGCCGCGCCGGGCGAGCTGCTCGAGAAGCCGGTCCCGTTCCTGGAAACCGTAGATATCGCGATGCCTGGCGTCCCATTTGTCGCCGGCGCCGGTTTCCACCAAGACCACTTTACCCGCGGCGCGCAAGAGAAGGCAGTTCATGGCCATCGGAATGCGGTTGCGGGCGTCGGGAGGCGCCTTCTTCTCCCACAGCGCCCGCGGCACCACCCCGAACATCGCTCCGCCATCCAGGCCGAATCGGCCGTCGGTCACCAGTTCCATTTCGATAGCGCCGAGCCTCATTCGATTCCGGCCTTCGCGAGCATTTCGTCGACGGCGGTGAACGGGTCCATGCGGCGGCCGGCAACCGCTTCGGCCAAGCCGTCGAGTTGCCGCTCGTCGAGGTGGCGACCGACGCGGAGCATCAGCCGGCGGTGGAGCAATTCGAGCAGGCGCTGTTTCCAGTGGGCGATGCGGCGTGCGGGCCGGCGGCCCTCGGCGAGCATTTCGGCGCGGAAACGGTCGATCGCGGCGGCCAAGTCGTCGATGCCGGCGCCTTCGGTAGCGACGGTGCGGACCACCGGCGGCCGCCAGCCGTCGCGCGGCGGCACAATCTCGAGGACGGAGCGAAGCTGGCGCTCGAACCTGTCGGCGCCGGCATGATCGGCCTTGTTGAGGACGAACACGTCGCCGATTTCCATCAGCCCCGCTTTCAAATTCTGAACGTCGTCGCCCATGCCGGGCACCAGCACCACCAGAGTGCAGTCCGCCAGCCGGACGACCTCCACTTCATCCTGGCCCACGCCGACAGTTTCGATCAGGACCATCTGCTTGCCAGCGGCGTCGAGCACCAAAGCCGCCTCGGAAGTGGCTTCGGCCAAGCCGCCCAGCCAGCCCCGCGTCGCCATCGAGCGGATGAAGATTCCTCCGTCGGTGGCGTGGCCTTGCATGCGGATGCGGTCGCCAAGGATGGCGCCACCGGTGAACGGGCTGGTGGGATCGACAGCGACAATGCCAACGGTGTGGCCCGCGCGGCGATAGCGGCCCGCCAATCGATCCACCAGCGTGCTTTTCCCCGTGCCCGGGGCGCCGGTGACGCCGACGATGGCCGCCCGGCCGGTATGCGGAAACAGCTCGCGAATCAACAATTCGGCTTCGGGAACGCCATTCTCGATGGCGCTGATGGCGCGGGCGATGGCGCGGATATCACCCGCTCGAACTTGTTCGGCCCAGGAATCCACGGCGGGCAGCATCATACCTTAGTCTGCGACAGTGACGGGATGCTTCGCTTCGCTCAGCATGACAAGTCTTGGCCGGCGAGGGTCACTTATTTTGGTTAGGCGACGCTATTCGGAACGAAGCAGGTGGCGGGCGATTACCAGGCGCTGGATTTCGCTGGTGCCTTCGCCGATGGTGCAGAGCTTGACGTCGCGATAGAATTTTTCCGCGGGATAATCCTTGATGAATCCATAGCCGCCGAAAACCTGCACCGCCTCGTTCGCCACCTGGACAGCGACTTCGCTGGCATGGAGCTTGGCCATGCTGGACTGGAGGGTGTGATGCCGGGGCGGATCGCCCGCGGCGCGCGCCTGGTCGGCAAGCCACGCGGCGCGATAGGTGAGCAGGCGAGCGGCGTCGATTTCCGTGGCCATATCGGCGAGCTTGAACTGGATGGCCTGAAATTCGGCGATGGGTTTGCCAAATTGGCGGCGCTGGACGGCATAGCGGGCGGCGGCTTCGAACGCTCCCTGGGCCATGCCGACCGCCAGCGCGGCAATCGAGATGCGCCCGCCATCGAGCACGGCGAGGCTATCGATGAATCCGCAGCCCAATTCGCCCAGCAGATTTGCGCCGGGAATGCGGCAGTCGCTGAACACCACCTCGCTGGTATCGCTGGCGCGCAAGCCGAGCTTGTCTTCCTTCTTGCCGGGCCGGAAGCCGGGCATGCCTTTTTCCAGGACGAATGCGGAAATGCCGTGATGGCCCGCGGCCGGGTCGGTGACCGCCATGGCGACGCAAACATCGGCGTAATGGCCGTTGGTGGTGAAGGTTTTTGACCCATCGAGCACCCACTGGCCGCCCTGCCTGACGGCGACGGTGCGGGTACCGCCGGCGTCGGATCCCGCTTCGGGTTCGGTGAGCGACCAGCAGCCCAGCCACCGACCGCGGGCGAGCGGGGCGAGGTAGTTTTCCCGCTGGGCCTCGTTGCCGAATTTGTAGATATGGTTCGAGCAGAGCGAGGTGTGGGCGGCGACTATGAGCGCGACCGAGCCATCGACGCGGGCCAATTCCTCGAGGGCGATGACGTACTCGACATAGCCCAGGCCAGCGCCGCCGTATTTCTCAGGAAAAATCACGCCAAGCAAGCCGAGCTCGCCCAGTTGGGCCACCGCTTCGGCGGGGAACCGCGAGGTTTCGTCCCACTCCCTGACGTGGGGAGCGATCTCACGATCGGCGAATTCGCGCACGGTGCGGCGCAACTGCTGCTGTTCCTCGGTGAAGGAAAAATCCACAGCTGACCTCGTTGGAGGATTTATAGCTGCTTAAAGTTTCCTTTATACCATAGAGAGCCTCACCGGCGCCGCCAGCGCGGCGAGGGTTACGACATCGCCAGTCCCGGCGCGCCGGCCCGCTTGCCGCTTGCTGAAGCGCGCGGCTCGGAAGGCCCGAATCCGAGCCGTCCAACAGGGCCTAATGGCTTCCGGGGTGAGAAAGCAGGGGGCCGGCTGAGGAAACGCTCAGCCGGTGACTTTGGCGCCGGCACCCAGGTCGGATACGCCCATGATGACCAGGGCGCGATGGAAGGACTTTTCGCTGGTCGAGTACACATATTCGACGTTGATGCCTTTGGCCGCCAGCTTGCGCATCACCCGGCCGAGCGAGCCGGGGCGATGACCGAGCACGACTGCCAGAGCCTGCTCTTCGACGCATTTCAAGCCGAGGCTCTCGCACACTCTGCGAGCGACGACAAGATCGCTCACCAGCAGGCGCACCGGACTGATCGGCCCGGTTTCCGAGGCCTGGATGGCATAGATATTGATGGCGACCTTGGCCAACTCGCTGCAAAGCAGCGCCAAGGCGCCGGGGCGGTTATCGAGGGTTACGACCAGTTGCTTGACAATGGGCATCGCCAGCTCTCCGGGTGAGGGGTTCTTCGCGGCCCGCACTGTATCATAACCGCGACGCGACACTTTCATTTCGCCGGGGGCGCGGCGAAGCGGCGGAAGAAACTGTCCGGCTCCCATGCCGGGCGACCAGCAGCGTCGGCGACGCGAAGCGCGAGCTGTTCGAGGATGCGATCGAACTGCGCCGCCGCGGCCTTGTCCACCGGCTGCGAGAGGTTATCGTCGGGGGAGTGGTAGCGAGTGTGAATCCAGTCGTTGAAGGTCTTCTCCTCGGGCGAGCCGAACGTCCAGCCGAACTTGAACGCCAGGGCAGGCACGCCGGTCTTCACGAAGCTGTATTGATCGCTGCGAATGAACCGGTTGGCCGAAGGCACTTTGTCGGCCTGAACGATCACGCCGTTGGCCCGGCAAACAGCGCGAATATCGTCTCCGAGAGTCGATTCCGCCAGACCCTGCACCTCGAGATACTTCAAGGGGAACAGCGGCAGGAACATGTCCATGTTCAGATCGGCGACGATTTGGCCGGGCGGCACGGTAGGGTGGCGCGCGAAATAAATGGATCCGAGTTCGCCCTGCTCTTCCGCGGTGACGGCCAAAAACAGGATCGAGCGTTTCGGCCGCAAGCGGTCGCTGCGGAAGCCGCGGGCGACTTCGATGAGCGAAGCGACGCCCGACGCATCGTCCATCGCGCCGTGATAAATCGGATCGCCGTTGACGGGAGTGCCGACGCCAAGATGATCGAGATGCGCGGAGATCACCACGTATTCCTTTTTGAGCTCGGGATCCGCGCCGGGCAACAAGCCGACCACATTCGGCGAGACCGCCTTCCCCTCGCGGTAGGCGGCGTGGGCGCGAATCGACACCGCCAGCGGGAAATGAGGCAGGGGACGACCGGCATCGGCGTCGGCGAGGAGTTCCTGGAAGCTGTGGCCGCTACCCTGGAAGAAGCGGTCGGCGTGGGCGGGATTGACGGTCATCGAGAGGCGCAAACCGGCGACTTCGTCGAGGGCGGGATCGGCGAGCAGGAAGACCGGCCGGGGGACGGGGCGGGCGCCGCCGCGATTCCAGGGGATTTCCATCGTTCTGGGATTCTGGATCGACGCCATGCCGATGGCGCCCGCCTGCCGCATCGCTTTCCAGCGCTCGGCCGCCGATTGGGAATGCGCCATCAGCGCGCTGGGGATGCCTTTGGGCCCGCCGGAAAGATAGAGGGCGATTTTGCCGCGCAAGTCGAGATGGGCGAAGTCGTCGTAATGCAATTCGGGAACGGCGAAGCCGTAGCCCACGAAAACCGCCGGCGCATCCACCGCGGCCAGATCGCCGCGCAAGCCGAGCCGCACATCTTCGCCGATGGCCAGCGGAGCAGCTTTGCCACCGCTCACGAGCGCCGCGGTGGAGTTCGACTCGTCCGGCTGCCGCTCGATGAAATCGACGGGCTGGAAATAGCCGGAAAGGCCGGCCGGCTCGAGACCCGCATTCTTGAACTGAGCGGCGACGTAGGCGGCAGCCTTTTGAAAGCCGGGAGTTCCGGTGCCCCGCCCCTGAAGGTCATTGCTCGCCAGGTATTCGATGTGGGCCCACCAGCGCTGGCCTGCGGCTTGCCAATCGATCCGGCCGACGCGGGCGGCCTGGCCGGCAGCGCCGGCGGCGGCGAGGCAAGCGATAAAGGAGATCATTGGGGCCAATTGTTTCCTGGTACTCATGCTCAGGATGCCTCCTCGACCGATGCGAACGCTCAACAGCATAATCCGGCGGGCGGCGCATGGGAAACGCCGATGCGGGTAAGATGGAGCCGGAGGCGGGACACCGGGGCCAACCGCCAATCCCATGGACGACAATCGGGAGGAATGGCGGCTGTTGCAGGCTCTCTGCCAGGCGAGCGAAACGCGCTTGGTGGGGCGCGCCGGCCGCCGGGAACTGACGGCGCAACTGACTCGCGCCGGTTTTCCCGCAATCGATTTGGATTCCCTATTCGAGCCGCCTCCCTGCCCCGAGGCGGAACTGGCGCGACGGATCGCCGAGCTGCGGCGAGCGAGCCACGCGGGAGATCCTGGAGATTTCGGATGACGAGGGAATCGATGGCGCCGGGCCGGCGCGCCCGCCGGTGGCTGGCGCTGGCCGATGTGATCGGGATGCCAGCGCTGATTCTACTTTTCATTTGGCGGCTGCAGTTCAGCGAACCGGCGAGCTGGTGGATTTTCCCGGCATGGCTGGCGGCGAGTTTCCTGTTCCAGGGCGACACGGCGAAGACGCTGGGATGGCGCGGGGACAACCTGGGCGCGGCATTGCGGGAGGCGGGGATCTTCTTCAGTATCGTGTTTCTGCTGTTGCTGGCCATGGGACTTGGATTCCACGGAGGGAGCGCGGCAGCCGGGCGCGAGCTGGGCGCCAGGCATCTGTGGGACTATTTCGCCTTTTGCCTGCTGCAGCAGGTGGCACTGAATTCGTTTCTCAACAACCGGATGATCTTTCTGTTATCGCGGCGGTGGCTTTCCTCGCTGGCCACTGGCGCCATCTTCGCCGCGGCGCATTGGCCCAATCCGGTGCTGGTGCCGGTGACCTTCGTCGGCGGCACCGGGATGGCCTGGCTGTTCGAACGAAATCGGAATATCCTGCCGCTCGCCGCCGGCCAGGCGATTGCGGGGGCGCTGCTGGGGTGGAGTTTCCCCGCAGCCTGGCATCACAATCTGCGAGTCGGGCCGGGGTATTTCCATTGGCGGGAGTGAGCCGGGGAACGAGAGCGTGTTGATTTACCAAGCTGCGCGGTACTACTGGATGATCGCAAAAGGGTACCGGCTGCGGCCGTGGAAGAGCCCGTACATTCGCTGGCGTTTGGAGACGTTCTTCGGGCCGGGAGCCGAGGGCCTGCAAGGGTGGGGACTGGCCGCGCTGCTGTGGCGCGAGCGCGGGCGTATGCTGCGGTTCGTGCGCTGGGCGGGGGAGCGGCGGGCCGCGCAGCGGCACGGAGGATAACCGGGGGCTCATCGGCCGCGCGAGCGGCGAGGGGCTAGCGCGGGCGTCAGGCTGAGGCTTGGCACACGGCTGCGCCGGAGCCGCGCGGGCCGGTCGTCAAGTTGCGGTCCCGTTCCGACCCGGCCCGAGGCTCCGGCGCAGCCACTACGGCAGGTAAGCAGCTAGAGCATTTCCATAAATAATGTAGCTTTACAAAGAGGGGCTCGTGCGGCAAAGTATGCTTATGCGAGCCATACCGATTCCGATCCGCAAGCGCATTTTGGAACTCTACGACCGCGGCA
>DASYZK010000032.1:0-157434 GCA_035946455.1 Candidatus Acidiferrales bacterium
CTGCGTAGGTCGCCACGCGTCACCAGTTCGCCGGGGCACTCCAGCAGCGCTGCCAGAATCTCCGCGGATTGGTCCGGCAGCTTTATGCGGATTCGGCCGTTGCGCAGTTCGCCGGTTTTCAGGTCGAACTCGAAGGTCCCGAAACAGGCCTTCCGTCCGAATTCAAACGCGGGTTGCCCCATAGGGCTGCTCGAAAGTGATCGCAGTATATCACAGTGCCTGGCCACCCAGTCCCGAAATTCCTCCAAGCGCCGTTGGTTCAGTGCGTTGGCCTGGGAGATAGATTTGGCGCGGGTGGGAGCCGCGTGGGATTGACGCTCACCCCTCCATCGCGCCAGGGTCGTGTAACGCCGATCGGAGTCTACCGCGCCGGGGCATGGGCTCGGCGACATCCGCAGTGGGAGGTGGCAGATGTATCGGAGTATCTCAAGCGATGTGCCGCGAGTGGGATCGAAAAATTGGCTGGAGCTGGGGGCTTGCCTACCGCGCCAGGCAATTCTTTCCATCACAGCGTTTTGGCAGCGAGCAGCCTTGAACGCTCTATGTCCCCGCGGTCCCGTGCATGTGAAGCGTGTCCTGTTAGTTTCCGTCGCGTTAAGCGCCGCCATAGGAGCTCTGTCACTGCTGACTTCTTGCGGCGCGCGCAACACATCCGCCAGCCCCTCGGCGGCGCTCACTGTTATTCCCTCAACGGTGGTCATGAACCAGGGCGGGGCGCAATCCTTTGTTGCGCAGTTGGCCGGGTCGAATACTGCGGCGGTGATCTGGTCGGTTAGGGAGCAAGCGGCGGGTGGCTCCGTCACAAGCTCCGGCATCTACACCGCCCCAAACAAATCGGGAACCTACCACGTGATCGCCACCAGTCAAACCGACAGCACAGTGCAGGCTACGGCGACGATTACGGTGCCTCAGGTTTCGATCTCCGTTTCGCCGACGACGGCCGAGTTGGCCGCAGGAGCGACGCAACTGTTCACGGCGGCGGTCGAGTGGACAGTGAACACGGGCGTCACGTGGGCCGTGCAAGAGGGTCCAGGAGGAGGAACGATTGATGGTACGGGCCTTTATACCGCGCCTGCTGCACCCGGCGCCTTCCATGTTGTCGTCACCAGCTCAGCAGACACGAGCATGAGCGCGGTCGCTCTCGTCACGGTGTTGCACGCAGTAATGAACTTTACGCCGACGGCAAGCATGCTCCAGGTGACGGGCATTCACACTGCTACCTTGCTCCCTGACGGAAAAGTGCTCGTCACCGGGGGGTCGGAAGCTACATTCAATTATGCTTTCGGCGGCCTTCCCTATGCCGAGCTCTATGATCCGGTTGCTCGCTCCTTCACCGCGACTGCGAGCATGACTTCGGCCAGGACTTACCATAGGGCTACCATCTTGAAGAACGGGAAGGTGCTCGTGGCCGGCGGCTTCGATGAGGGCCACCCTGACGAGCCTTTACCCCTGAACTCAGCGGAACTCTATGATCCGGCGACCGGCAGCTTTGCCCCCGCAGGCACAATGGCCACTGCCCGAGCCGTCCATACCGCGACCCTTCTGCCCAACGGAAAAGTGCTCATTGCCGGCGGCGGCACGACGGAAGACTCGTGCGGCGGCGGATTCCCCTATTTTGGTCCTGGCATCGCGGAGTCGGAGTTATATGATCCAGCGACAAACTCCTTTTCCGCAACAGCAGCGATGAGTACGGCGCGTTTTGGTCACACAGCAACGCTGCTCCCCACCGGGAAGGTACTCATCACCGGTGGCTTTCCCGGTGTGTTTGATGGCGGGGACCAGGCCCTGGCAACGGCAGAACTCTATGACCCCGCGACCGGCACGTTTAGCCCCACGGGCGACATGGGAACGCCACGGGCCGGACACACGGCCACGCTGCTGGCGAATGGAAACGTGCTCATTGCAGGAGGGGTAATGAGCTTGGATGCGACCACCACCGTGTCTTCCGCGGAGTTGTACGATCCCGCCACCGGAATCTTCACGCCCACAGGCAGCATGGTAGAGGCAAGAGAAGAGCACACGGCGACGCTGCTTCCCGATGGCAGGGTCTTGATCGTCGGCGGGAATTCAGTAACCGACACTTTGACCTCAGCAGAAATCTACGACCCGGGCACGGCCTCTTTTGCGGTTAAAGGGTACATGGCGTCGCCGCGCAGCGCCCACACCGCGACGCTGCTTCCGGACGGCACGGTGCTCGTCGCCGGGGGCAATAGCAATGCGCGCCCCGGCCTCGGCATGTTTTCATCGTCGACAGGGACAGCGGAGATTTTTGCGCTTCTACCATGAACGGGGTTGCGGAATGTCTGTTGATAAACTCCCGCGGCGCGGAGGTCCGAGGGAACGATTCTGTGAAAGGGGATCGTCCTTATGAACGCGCGGACAACCGCACCATCGTTGTCGGGGCTGGCTCCTGGAGAAGAATTGGGATGAACGGGAGTGCGAAAGCGGAGTGCTGGGTGCTGGTTTCGTCCGAAAGCAGCTACCAGCGTAAGCACAGGGGACGCGGCAGCCGGAAGTGCAGCCCAGCGGCATTGAGCGGCGCCCAAGCGAGTCACGGGGGATTCCATCTCGTGAAACACCGCAACATGAGTCACTGGCGGTTTTTCCCGTGGTCGCACAGAGGCGGAGGCGGGAGGAGGTAAATGAGGAACTGGCTTGTGACCGCCGTTCTGCTTCTGGTTTGCCTTCCGGTGGCGCCGCAATCCGGGCCCCAGAGACCGCCGGCGCCGTCGATTCCCACCGTAATGCCGGCCACCGGCTCGATCACTGTGTTCGTGGAAGACTATCAGGGCGCGCCGATGGCCACCAGTCCCAATGTTTCCATTGCCACCGCCCGTCCAAGCGGGGAGTTGATGGAATTCCCCAGCCAGCAAGACAACCAATGGGTGTTCGGCAACCTGGTGCCCGGAACGCAATACGTGGTGACGGCGGAAGCACCGGGATTTCAACCCTCGCAGCAATTCGTGAACTTGCCCGAGGTGCCGGGCGCTTCGGCGCAGATCGAGTTCTTCCTGGTGCCCTCCGACCGACGGAACGCGTTCGGGGCGCCCGCCGGGGATGTAGTACTGGCGCCGCGGGCGCAAGAGGAAGTCCAGCAGGCGATCAAGGACTTGGCGGCAAACAAGTTCGACACGGCGCAAAAGCATCTGGGGAAAGCACTCCGAATGGCGCCGGGAGATCCGCTAGTCAATTATCTGATGGGAGCGAGTTGGCTGCGCGAGGACGACGCGGGCCATGCGGCGCCGTACTTGGAGAAGGCGGTCTCGCTCGATCCGAGGCAAACGCCGGCGTTGCTGGCGCTGGGGACGGTGCGGCTCCGGCAGGGACAGCCGGAGAAGGCAATCGACCTGTTGAATCAGGCGGTGGAAAGGGCGCCGGACTCCTGGCAAGCGCATTGGTTGCTGGCGGCGGCGCTCCTGCGAGTGGGAAATTACGCGCAGGCTCGCAACTATGCGGAGAGCGCGCTCAAGTACGGGAAGGAAAAGGCTGAGCCGGCGAAGTTGATCCGCGGAGAGGCGCTCGCGAAGCTGGGGAGGCGGGACGAGGCGCTGAAATCGTTCGACGATTATCTCCAACGGAACCCGAACGATCCCCGTGCCGACCAGATCCGCAAGGTGATCCGGGAACTTCGCCAGCCCGCGGCGGCGGTCGCGGAAGCTCCAGCCGCCCATCCACCCGCGCCAATGGCGGTGACCGCGCCACCGCTCGTGGCTCCCGCACCGGCAACGGCTCCGGCGGCCATGGCGCCGCCGCCGGCGGCCCCGCCCGTGTCGCTACCAGCGAAGCAGCCCTGGGCGCCGGCCGATGTCGACGCGGAAAAGCTGATCGCGATTTCGGGCGCCACTTGTCACTTGCCGGAAATCTTGAAGGAGGCGGGCGCGCACGCGGTTGAGCTCGTAACCGATCTGGAAAAGTTCAGCGCAACTGAGGATTATCAGGCGGTCGAAATCGGCCGGAACGGACAATTACACCGGCCCTTCGAGCAGAAATTCAGCTATCTGGTAATCATTGGGAAGATTGGGCCGCACCTGATCGCCACCTCCGAACTGCGCACCCCCGCCCCGGCTTCCCCCCTGGGCGGCGAAGCGCTGACCGGCTCGGGACTGCCGGCGCTGGCGTTGGTGTTCCATCCGGACTTCGCCGGGGATTTCGGGTGGGAGTGCGAAGGGATGGGGGAATGGAACGGCCAGCCGGCGTGGATGATTCATTTCCGCCAGCGCGCCGACCGGCCTGCGAGCCGGCTTCACGCTTTCGTGACGCCGAAAGACGAATACCAGCTGGCGCTTAAGGGGCGGGCGTGGGTGGCGGCGAATGGGAACTACTTGCTGCACCTGGAGACGGACCTGGTGAATCCGTCCAAGGAAGTGCGACTCGAGCGGGAGCACTTCGCGATCGACTATGGACCGGTGAAATTCCACACGCAGCAGGTGACGCTGTGGCTGCCGGAAACCGTGGACGCCTACCTTCGCTTCCGGGGACATTCCTACCACCAATATTCGCACTTCCGCAATTTCGAGTTGTTCTGGGTGGGCACGGAGCAAAAGATCAGCGAGCCGAAAGATACGACCCCGAGGCCATGAAGGCGGGGCGAACGGGGGCACGCAGCGGAAACTGAGTATTCCCCCCACGGCGGGAGTCCGCCAGATATTCTTCGATCAATTCTCCGAAGCCGAGTTGCTCGTCCAGTTCGCGCACCAAGACCAAACCGCCGTCGGAGGTGACACGGGCACCTTGGAAATCGATCTTGAGACAGGCGTTGAAGGAGAGTTGAAAAGGCCGGCTTTGTATCTCACCCACTGGGTGTTGACCTCCGGAGGGTCCCCATCGCGTTCACACCCGCATGAATATTGATGACTGCGAAGATCCGAAGATTCAGGGACGCGGTTCAAAATGGAAATGCGGGTTAATGGCGTAGTGGCCTTCCTCGAGTCGTTCTTCCGTCATTCGGGGTTTCCGCGGCGAGGCGTTTCGGAACTGACTGACTTTAGGAATGTGACGATCTGCCAGCGCTCGGAAGCGGGCAGCTTGTGCCATACCGGCATGCCGTGCCGCACGACGCCATTCGTCACAATCCAAAACAAGGCGCCGGGTGTTGCCCTCCCGACGGCCTGGGTTCGCAGGCTGGGTGCCCTTGCCCCTCCCGCAGCCTGCATCCCATGGCATTGGGCGCAATGTTCTTCGAAGAGCTTGCGGCCCGCGGCGATCGCGTTTGGATCGCTGGCCATCGGGTTTGGTTTCGCCCGCGGCTTTGCAGGGACTCCAGCCAGCGCGAGCCAAGCCGAGTGTTGAGTTTTTGGGCTGGTTTGTTGCGCCGCGAGCAACGAGAGTCCCACCAAGAACAAGAACATGATCGCCAGCGCTGGGAGCGTGACCAGATGGCCGCGCGAGGAAGCCTTCATCGTCGGCCTCCAAACATCCGGCTCACCATCTCGCCGAAACCATCGAACTCACGGGACACGCCCCAACGCAGGAGAAGACGGTGGCTCTCGTTGTTGAGCCCGAATGCAGCCGACAGGCGGAACGTCCAACTCGAGGGGAGGTTCCAAGCCACGGCGGGCGCGAGATAGTGAGACGTATGGTTCAGACCGAGGCTTCGCGTGTCGCCGAGGCCTCCATACATCTCGACTCCAGCTATGAAATTCTCCGCACACAAATTGCAGTAGTTGGGAGACGCCTTCAGGGCCAAGGGCCGGCTCGCCCCGATCGCATAGCCGAACTCCCAAGGATTGTTTGGCGAGAGGTTCTTGGTGAGGATGGGGTTCAGGGCCAGATTCCAGCCTTGGAACGTCGAAGAAAGGATCGGCTTGAATTCGACTTCGTGATCGTGTTCGGCGCGCAGGACGGCGTTGGAAGCAGCGTGATCGGACTTGACGTCGTGCCCCTCCACCTCCTGCAGAATCTTGTCGGCGCCGCCGATCTGTTCATACTCGATATAAATCACCGGGTTGACGATGTGCTCGTTGCGAAGCGGGCGGAATCGGTTTTCCCAGCGGAAGCCGGTGAAGATCGTGCTGTCACCGAAAGTCGTTTGCCCGTCGAGATAAAGCTCGGTTGTCCACCACGCTTTGACGCCGTACTCGAATTCGGCCCAAAAGGCATGGAAATCGTTGCCACCGCGTTGCGTTCCGAACGTGGAGAAGTATTCCACATCCAAATTTCCGGGCTCTTCCAGGTAGTGATCGTAGGTGACGACATAGGGACTTTCCTGAGCCGCCGCCGGTAGGGGCGCCAGGAACGCAACGATCAGGGCGATAGCTGAAAGGCGGCCGACGACGAGGACCGGCTTCGACAGCCATTCACGCATCGAGGGGAATCCCCTTGTTTCCGTGCTTCGGTGGTCGATATGGCGCAGAGCATCCGGGATCGACCGCCCTCTTTTTGAGCGGTTGAGGTGGGTTTGATAGACTCGGTGACGCAGAGCAGGGGTTGAGCATCAGAGGCTCCTGTCTTCTGAGTTCCGGGCCTTCGCCGGGCGAACGGCGAAGGCCCTTTTCGAGGCATTCTTACTGCAACGGATTTGCAACTGGTTATGTTCGGCGGGAACGAATGAGCTCGTCAAGGACCCAACCCCCAAAAGCGTTGCAGGGACTTTGCAACAATCCTGCTTCCCAGGGGCGACCTCGCCTAATCCAGCCCTGTCTACCCCCGAGCGACGCTGGCCCGGATGTTTGGAATAAAGGCCTGGGTCGGCTGGAGGACGATCTAGTTGCGCGTGGAATCCGGCTCACCTCCCAGCGCCGCGCGGTTTTGGCTGTCATCGAAGCGTTTCCCCAATGCCGCAACGTGGGGATGATCCATCGGCGGGCCCGGAGGCTCGATCGCCGGATCCACCGGGTCACCGTGTACCGGACGCTCGCCCTATTGAGGCGCCACGGAGTACTTGGTGAACAGGCTGAGGGATTTGACTGCTCGCAGCGCGATTTTCGCCCGGATTCGGCAGTGGGCGATCAAGTTCACATCGTATGCCTTCGGTGCGGCAAGGTGATCGAAATGGGGAGTTGCCTGTTTGACGACCTGACGCGTTGTGTCGAGAGAGATTGTCAGTTTCGAGTAGCCCACGCAAGGCTCGACATCGACGGATATTGCCAATCGTGCCGCACCTGACTTCCGAGTCGGCTCAATTCCGTTCCTGGCAGCGGAGACCCAATGACCATGCCTTACGCTTGGCGAACGCCGAGCGCCCGATCGTCTACGGTGCGTCGCCGGCGGAGCGGGCGGCCAGCCCTCCTACGCCGAGGCTACGGAGGGTGAACAGGTCGTCCCTTGTATCTACGGTGGGTTCATGAGGCGGAGGGGCGGGTTCGGTAACGGAATGCGGGACGCATAGCCGGCGTCTGGATCCGGCCCCTACGGGCCGGGCTCCGGCAGGGAATCGAGAAACGCATGGCTGCGCCCGAGGCCCAGCAGGCGCGTTGATGAGTTGTGCAGCAGTTTCTAGAGCGCGGGAGTTCGCGAAGCGGTTTCGGCCAAGGCTATGGCCTCCTCGGTGCGAATGAGCCGGGCGCCTTTGGCGACGAACTCCGCGAGCGCAGCGCGCCCGTCGGCATCTTTCAGGGTTTCGATGGCATCGGTGATCACCGCCACGCGATAGCCGCGGTCCAGGAGGCCGACCACCGCGCAGCGGACGCAATACTCGGTGACCACGCCGAACACGCAATATTCCGGTTCCCGTCCCAGCCGTTCGAGCACCTTTTCGGCGTTGGGATTGTCGAAATCGTCGAGAGTCTGCTTTTCCAGGATGAACTGCTTGTAGGGCCGAACGTCGGCCGGCAGGGAAAAGCTCGCGTCGTTGGGAACAACAAGAAAACGATCGGTGAGAGTTTCCGGAATTTTCTCCTGTCCCGGCGTTCCCTGCACGCAATGGGGCGGCCACTGGCGTAATTCCGGGTCGTCCGGGGTATGGGCATCCACCGTGGAAATCAGAAATACTTTGCCTTCGCGGGCCAGATCGACCAGGCGCTTCAATGCGGGGATTCTTTTTTCGGCGCCGGGCACGTACAGTTTTCCTCCTGGCAGCATGAAGTCGCGCTGCGTGTCGACGTCCCAGAAAACCACTTCCCGCGGCGGCATGTCGCTCCGGTACGACGGCTTGTCGCTACCCTCCTTTCATTCTACCTTCGCTCGCGGAGGCTGGGGCAAGCTGCTTCTCCTTAGAGCCTGTAACAAAACCCCCACCCGGCACGCGTCGTGGGTGAGCACCCCGACTACTTCGTCGGCACCAGGCGCTTCAGCTCGTCGGTTCTGATGTCCCTTCCTCCAGGGTCTTCACACAACTTTGCATCTTCCTATACACCGCAGGGCCAAACGCCTTCATGTTGTGTTCCTGAATACCGTGGTCAGCACAGAGTTGCATGACCTCTTCCAGGCTTGAACCCCGGGCCTGAAAGTCACAATCAAGGCCGGCGTCACGGCAACTAATGAGATACACTTTCGCCACATCAATCCTCCCGGGGCAGACTCACCCAAACTGCGGCGGCGGTTGTCCGAACCAGCGCTGAATCCGGCTCGATCCGAAGTTGGCCTTCTCTGCGACGAGGGCCTCAGACGGCTCCTGGAAGGTGCCCGTCGGCTTGGGGCCGCTCAGAAAGTCCACGTCAACGCGTCCGACCTGGTCGTGACCGAACTCCACGTAGCAGGAGCCGGCTCCCGTATAGGCCTCCGGTGACGGCCCTCCGCGAAGCTGCGCGATGATCGCGGCCGCCACGACGCGTGCCGCGCCTTCCGCGAAGACGCCTGCCTTGGGCGTTCCCACACCATTCACGTCGCCCACGGCGTAGACCCCAGGAAACGTCGTTTCGAGCGTCTTCTTGTTCACCGGCACCCAACCGTAGGCGTCGCCTGCAAGCCCGGACTCGACGACAACCGCCGGCACGCGATGCACCGGTACGCCGAGGAACAGCTCGTAGGGCATCTCGGTCCCGTCGCTCAGCACGGCCACTTTCCGCGCCGGGTCGAGGGCCTTCACCAGGCTGTCTTTCACGAACCTGATGCCGCGCTCGGCGAAGGCGGCGAGAATCGCCTGCGACGTGTCGGGCGACGGGGGGATAGGCGTGCCGAACGGCATCACCACCGAGATCTTGGTGGCCTCACGGCGCCCGCGGGCGGTGAGGTTATCGTGCAGCAGCAGCGCCGCTTCGCTCGGCGCGGGAGGACATTTGAACGACTTCCCTGTTACGCCGACGATGGCCGCGCCCCGCTCGAAGCGCGAGAGCGCGTCGCGCAGTGCGATGGCTCCCGCAACCGTGTAGAACTCGTTGCCCCCTTCCACCAGCCCCGGCGTGCTGGCCGGATCGATGTCGGCGCCGAGCGCGACCACCAGCACCTCCGCTTCGAACGTTCCCGCGTCGGTCACCACGCGTCGGGCGACCGGATCGATGGACCGCACCGTGGACTGCAAGAATCGCACGCCCGGTTTGGCGATGTCGCGGTATGGATGGCGCAGGTCTGCCGGCACCTTCCGCCCGAACATCACGTCGAGCTTCGAGAAGCCGAAGACGAAGCCATCGTCTTTGTCGATGAGCACGATGTCGATGGCATCGCCGAAGGCATCCGAAAGAATCGTCGTCAGCTCGAGGCCTCCGAATCCCGCGCCGAGCACGACCACGCGCGTCTTCATCGTCTCTACCCTTCTTGCAACTCTTCAGCGGCCGGGCTGCGGCACGATGCGGATGTACGGCCGCGGCGCCCGCCACCCCTGCGGATAGGTCTTCTTCGCATCATCGTCGGAGACCGAGCCGGCGATGATGACGTCTTCCCCCGGCTTCCAATTGACCGGCGTCGCCACCTTGTGCGTCGCGGTGAGCTGCAGCGAGTCAATCACACGCAGGACCTCGTCGAGGTTCCGGCCGGTGGTCATCGGGTACACGATGATCAGCTTGATCTTCTTGTCGGGTCCGACGACGAAGACGTTGCGGACCGTCTGGTTGTCCGCGGCGGTCCGTCCTTCGCATGACCCTTCGATCGACGCCGGCAGCATGCCCCAGGCCTTCGAGATCTTCAAATCGGTGTCGCCGATCATCGGATAGTTCGGCGCGTGTCCCTGCGTCTCCTTGATGTCGTTCGCCCACTTCTTATGGTTCTCGACCGGGTCAACGCTGAGGCCGATGATCTTCGTGTTGCGCTTGTCGAACTCGGGTTTGAGCCGGGCCATGTAGCCCAACTCCGTTGTACACACCGGCGTGAAGTCCTTGGGGTGCGAGAAGAGCACGCCCCAGGACCCGCCGAGCCACTCGTGAAAGCGAATACGGCCCTCGGTTGTCTCAGCGTCGAAGTCGGGAGCCACGTCGCCAATCTGCAGTGCCATGCCATCCTCCAATTCGGTTACGACCCGGCAAGGGGATTACCTGTGGCCCCCGGCGCGCCCGCGGACAGAGGCTTGGGTCGAGGTCGATTATAGTGGCGAAGCTCAAGGCGTACAAAGAGAAAGTGGCACCCGCACAGCCCGTCAACTACGTCTTTAGCAGCGACTGCCAACAAATGAGCGCGCACCCAAGCGAGAGGAACGCCTCGTGGATGTCGGCCCGCTTGTCATACCGCACGCGCAGGCGGGGAAACTGATTGAGCCAGGCAAATGTGCGCTCCACGACCCACCGCCACCGGCCCAGGCCACTCCCACGCTCATGCGGCGCATGGCCAGTAAGGGCACGATGTGACGTGTCCTACTGAATGTTGCAGAATATCGTGACGATCTTGGGCGGTCGAAACCCTGAAAAACAAGGGTTTCCTACTCTCTCTGCCTGTCACGATATTTTGCAACGCTCAATAGGGCCGTGGATCACTTGGTCGAGATGTGCGTCTTCGTCTTTTGCGGTGTGAGGGGACATGCAGGAATTTGAGGGGTTTGGTTCGGCGCACGGGCCCGCAGAGCGGGATGCCAGCGCCTCCCGATCCCGAACCTTCGGGATTCGGGACTGACCGACGACCATTGGCCGGCGGGTTTACCGCGCCTCGGCCAGGGAGGCGCGCCGCATCCGTTCGAATAGCCGCTTCAGTCGCGGACTATAACTGACGGGGAAGCGTGCCTGGCGGTCGATCTCCTGATAGCGTTCGGGCAGCAACTCGAGCTGGCGACGGCAACGCTCCCGGGCGTCGGCGAGCGACTGGGCGGGCCGCACCCGCCGGCCGTTGCGCAGTGCAGGGAGCAGCAGAGGTTCTCCGCCGCGCGGCCGTTCGTTCTCCAGAGCGATCAGGTCGCGATGGGCGCGGCCGGAACGGTCACGGAACCGGAACACCTGTTTTGGACCGGGATAAGTGGCTTTGGCGGGGCTGAATTTGGCAACATCGACACGGCGGCCGCCCCGGCGCACTTCCACCAGCTTGTAAATTACGCCGACGGAGGGCGCGTCGGAAGAGGTCACCAAGGAGGTGCCGACGCCGAAGCCATCCACTTCTGCCCCGGCGCGGAGCAACGAATCGATGCGGTATTCATCCAGGTCGCCGGAGGCGAAGATCCGCACGTCGCCCCAGCCGGCCCGTCGCAGGCGCTGGCGTGCCCAGATGCTGTCGTTCAGCAGATCTCCGCTATCCAGCCGGATCCCCGCCGGCTTCCGGCCTTGCCGGACGATTCGCTCGATGGCGCGACGGGTATCGTAGGTGTCCACCAACAGCGTCGAGCTATCGGGAAAGACATCGAGGAACCGGGCAAAAGCTTCCGCTTCGGTGGGATAAGCCATCACCCAGGAATGCGCCTGCGTTCCAAACGTGGGGATTCGGTAGAGCCTGCCTGCATAGGAGTTCGAGGTGCCATCGCAGCCGGCGAGCCAGGCGGCGCGGGCAGCCAGCACTCCGGCTTCGAGCCCATGCGCGCGGCGGGCGCCGAATTCGATGACCGACCGGCCGCGCGCAGCCTTCACTACCCGCGCAGCCTTTGTGGCGATCAGCGTCTGGAAATGCACCGCGGCGAGCAGGTAAGTTTCCACCAACTGGGCTTCGGCAATGGGCGCCCGAACGCGCAATAGCGGCTCGCCCGCGAAGGCGACAGTTCCTTCGGGCATCGCCCAAACGTCGCCGGTGAACCGAAAGCGCGCCAGGTAGTCGAAAAACTTCTGACTGGAATGCCGGAAGGCAGGATGACGCCTGAGGAAGCCGATTTCGTGGCGGGTGAAATGGACGGCGCCAAGGTAATCGAGCGCCTCTTCAATGCCGGCGACGACCAGGTAGCTGCGATGAGGGGGCAAGTGGCGTGCGAACAGTTCAAACGTGGCGCGAGAGCTGAAACCGGTTTCCACGTAGCCGGCCGCCATTGTGAGTTCGTAGAGGTCGGTAAGCAGTCCGGATTCGCGGTGCATTGCGGTACCTGATTATGCCACTGAGGGGAGGAGAGGCCGTTTGTGCCGAACCGGGACAACGCGCGGCGCTCTTATCGCTTCAAGGACAAACGCTTCGCCGACCGGGCATAGCAGCCAGTGGAAGCGCCTGGCGGACCGGCGCGGCACACAAGGCCCCGAACGCCTCCACCGGAGGGCCTGGTGGCCCTCGCGGCGGAGCGTCGGCTGACGGATCGGATTATTTCAGCAGGGCGTCTTTCAGCTGTTTGGAGGCACGGAGACGGACGACCGTCTTGGCCTTGATCTTGATCGCCTCGCCGGTCCTCGGGTTGCGGCCCATGCGCGCCTTGCGGTGCGCTTTCACCACTCTCGCGATGCCGGGAATAACGAATTTCCCGGCCCCCGACTTACACTCTTTGACGGCAAGCTTGAACAGCTCCTCGAAAAACAGGGCTGCGGTCTTCTTGGGGATGTCGCATTTTTCTGCCATATGAGCCACTGTCTTGGCTTTGCTCATCGGGTTAGCCGGCATTGCTTTCGATCCTCCTCGTGACAATACCCACGGTTTATCCGCTGGGCATGCGGGTCTCGCGGCACTATAGACATCCGCCCGGATGAAGGCAAGGGAAAAAACCGCGAAATATGGGGAAAAACGCGGTTCGCGGAGCAACCGCCCGGCGAAGCGGCGCTAGTGTTGTTTAACTGAAGAGCGTGACACAGGGTTTCGGCGGCGGGGCGGCGTGTGAGCCGGCAGAAAAGCCTGTCCTAGCAGCGGGATACTTCGCCCGCCGCAGCGGGCTCAGCATGACAGGTGTGGGGCGGTGATAGAGGTATTTCCGTTACGCGACGCTAGGCGCGGTCGAGCAACTCGTAGAAGCGAGCCACCGACCGGATGCCTCCATAATAATGCGCCAGAGACAGGTGCTCGTTCGGGGCGTGGGCGTTCTCATCAGCCAGGCCGAATCCGATCAAAACACACGGCACGTGGTAGAGATCGTCCATTTCAGTCACGAAAGGGATTGAGCCGCCTTCGCGAATGAAAACCGCCCGGCGGCCGAAACCTTCAGTGAGGGCCCGCTGGGCGGTTTGGAAGATCGCATGGTCGTAGGGGGCCACCCAGGGCTTGCCGGTGCTGAGCATCTCGAACTTGCAGGCGACGCTCTTGGGCAGCAGGCGGCGCACCTGCCGCTCGACCAACTTGGCAATCACCGCCGGTTTCTGGTCGGGCACCAGCCGGGTGGAGAATTTGGCATAGGCCTTAGCGGGAATCACCGTTTTCGCCCCTTCGCCGGTGTAGCCGCCCCAGATTCCGTTCAGCTCGAGAGTCGGCCGGACCCAAAGGCGCTCGAGGGTGCTGAAACCCTTCTCGCCGACCAGGGCAGGCACGCCAACGAATTTGCGGAATTCCCTTTCGCTCCAGGGCAGGGCGGCGAGTTGCCGGCGTTCGCGCGCGGAGAGTGGCGCGACGTCGCGGTAAAAGCCCGGGACGGCCACCCGGCCTTTCTTGTCATGCAGCCTGGCGAACAGTTCCGCCAGGATCTGGAGGGGGTTGGGCGCCGCGCCGCCGTACACCCCGGAATGCAGATCTTGCGCCGCGGCGGTGATTTCCACCTGGTGATAATTGAGTCCGCGCAAGCCGTAGCTGATGGACGGCACGCCGGGGGCAACCATCGACGTGTCGGAAACCACCAGTGCATCGGCTTTCAACCGGGCTTGATTCTGCCGGATGAAATCGTAGAGATTGGCGCTGCCGATTTCCTCCTCTCCTTCGAGGATCAGTTTCACGTTCACCGGCAGGGAGCCGTACACCTTCTTGAGCGATTCCAGGGCTGCCAGATGAATATGCACCTGACCTTTATCGTCGGCAGTGCCCCGGCCCCAAAGGTGGCCGTCGCGAACGGCCGGCTCGAAGGGCGGAGAGGACCACAATTCGAGCGGTTCGGCCGGCTGAACGTCGTAATGGCCGTAGAAGAGGACGGCCGGCTTGCCCGGCGCGTGAAGCCACTCGGCATAGACCAGGGGATGGAGTTTGGTGGGAATAATCTCCACCTTCTCCATGCCGATGGCCTCGAGTTTCTCGGCCAGCCAGCGCGCGGCGCGGACGATGTCGCCCTTGTGTTCGCTCTTGGCGCTCACGCTGGGGATCCTCAGCAACTCGCACAATTCCTTCAGATGCTGTTCCTTGTGACTATCGATGTAGCTCAGCAGGTCCATCGGGAATCTCTCTTCGGGTGGAATCGATCGGGCACGGCGGCTGCGGCGACGATCGCGCAGGCGGTGGGGGAACGGCGCGTGGTTTGGAGGATCCCATGAGAAGCGGCGTCAGAGGATCGGCTCGGTCCAGTCCTCGAGCGTTTGTTTGATGCGCTGGAGGAACTGGTGGGCGACGGCGCCGTCGACAACGCGGTGATCGTAGCTCAAGGTGATGTAGACCATCGAGCGAATGGCAATGGCGTCGTTGATCACCACCGGCCGCTTTTGTATCGCGCCGAGTCCGAGAATCGCGACGTTGGGCTGGTTGATGACCGGCAGGCCCATCAACCCGCCGAACACGCCGGGATTGGTGATGGAGAAGGTGCCTTCCTGCACCTCCTCGGGCTTGAGACGCTTGGTGCGGGCGCGCTCGGCGAGGTCGTTCATCGCCCGCTGCAACCCGAGGAAGTTCTTTTCGTCGGCGGCCTTGATGACGGGAACGATGAGGCCCCAATCGAGGGCGACGGCGATGCCGATGTTGATTTCGCGGTGGAGCACGACGTTCGAGCCATCGGCCGACGCGTTGACGGTGGGAAAGGCGCGCAACGCCTCGACCGCGGCCCTAACGAAGAACGGCATGAAAGTGAGCTTCGTCCCCGTCTGCTCTTCGAAGGGAGCCTTCAGCTTGTTGCGCAGCTCCACGATTTTCGTCAAGTCGGCCTCGTCCATCGAATACACGTGGGGCGAAACCCGCTTCGAGATCACCATATGCTCGGCGATGCGCTGTCGCATCACCGACATCGGCTGGACCTGGTAGCGGCCGAAATAGAGTTTTTCACGGGGAACGGCGACTTCCAGAGCCACATGCGCCTGCGTCCCGGCTGCCGCGGCGGCCGGAGCCGGCGCGGGAACGGGCGCTCCGGGAGTCGGCGCCGACGGAGCGGCGCCGCCTGAACCCAGGTACGCTTCCATATCGCGCTTGCTGATTCGTCCACCGGCGCCGGTACCGGCCACCCGCGCCAAGTCGATGCCATGTTCGCGAGCCATTTTGCGCACCAGCGGCGAACTGCGAATGCGTTCCCCTTCTGCGGGCCGTGCAGCCGGCACCGGCACGGGAGCAGCCGGCGCGGGAACAGCGGGGCGGGGCGGCGGGGGCGGGGCGGCGGCGACAGGCGCTGGAGGTGGCGGTGGCGGGGCCACGGCAGCCGGCGGGGGGGCGGCAGCAGCGCTAGCTCCATCTCCGGTCGGGGCGGCAGCGCCATCGGAGTCGATCAGGGCGACGATGGTCTTGATGGGCACGGTCTGCCCCTCAGTGACTTTGATTTCCTTCAGTGTGCCGGAAGCCGGCGCCGGGATTTCCGCGTCGACCTTGTCGGTGGAGATTTCGAACAACGGTTCGTCGCGCTCGACCTTGTCTCCCGGCTTCTTCAGCCACTTGGTAACCGTGCCTTCGAAGATGCTTTCCCCCATCTGAGGCATGACGACGTCAACAGCCATGGTTTCCTCCAAATCCTCTGGTTCAGTCTAGCGCAAAGGCCCCCTCCTGGAGCCTGTTTCGAGGCCCCTCAACCGAGGCACCCGAGGATGCTTCAGGGGCGAAAACGTCGCGCCCCGACATAAAGAGTCGGGGTGCATAAAGCGCAGAAGCTCCGACCGCCAAAGCCGCCCGGTTTTGAGACCGCTTCTAGTAACGGGCCAACTCGCGAGCAGCGCGAGTGATATCAGCCACCTGCGGCAGGAACCGTTCTTCGAGCGGAGGCGAGAACGGCACCGGTGTATCGAGCGCGGTGACGCGCAAGATGGGTCCATCCAGGTCCTCGAAGGCCTGCTCGGAAACGGTGGCGGCGATTTCGCCCGCCAGCCCGCCGGAACGAACGTCTTCGTGAACCACCAGGAGCTTGTTGGTCTTGCGTACCGAATCGATGATCGCCCGGCGATCGAGCGGCACCAGCGTGCGCAGGTCCAACACCTCGATCTCGAGTCCTTCCTTGGCCAGTTCCGCGGCCGCTTCGAGCGAGCTGAGAACCATGGCGCCGTAGGTGACCAAGGTCAGGTCGCGCCCGGCGCGGCGGATGGAGGCTTTACCAAGCGGCAGGGTGTGGTCGCCGGCGGGCATTTCCTCCTTCACCCGGCGGTACAGGAACTTATGTTCGAGGAAGAGGACCGGGTTATTGTCGCGAATCGAAGATTTCAGCAAACCCTTGGCGTCGGCAGCGCTCGACGGATACACCACCTTCAGCCCCGGCGTGTGCACGAACCACATTTCCGGGTTCTGCGAATGGTACGGCCCGCCATGCACGCCGCCGCCACACGGCCCGCGCACCACCATCGGCACCGGCGCGCCCCATCGGTAATGGGATTTGGCGACGAAATTGACCAGTTGATTGAAGCAGCAGGCGATGAAATCGATGAATTGCATCTCGGCGACGGGCCGGAGACCCTGATAGCTCATGCCGACGGCGGCGCCGATGATGGCAGTTTCGCTGATCGGGGTATCGATCACTCGTTCCCAGCCGAAACGATGGAGCAGGCCTTCGGTAACCTTGAAGGCGCCGCCGTAAACCCCGATGTCCTCTCCGATCAGAACCACCGACGGGTCGCGATCCATCTCTTCGGTAAGCGCCTCGCGCAGCGCCTCGACCATAGTAACCGCAGCCATGGCTAACGCCTCCCTTTCGAGCGCGTCGCCGCTCGAGCCTGGCGTTTGGCGGGGTGCCGAGCAGGCGACGTGTCCTCGACCGCGCGCGCGCCGTCCCCCGGCATCGCTCGAGCGGGAGCGCCGGTCTTGGCTGCGGCGGGCGCCGGCTGCGCGACGGGCGGCGGTTTCTCCGGGTCGCCGGCGGCGCCGAAATCGGCCACCACCCATTCGGATTTCACCATCGAGCGGGGGGGCATCACTTCCTCGATCGGGCGATGCCATTCGGGCTCGATGACGTGGCAGCCCTCGCAATAGACGCCCTGCTCGGCCAGTTCTGGCGCGGGCAGCGGGGATCGCTCGGCGAACTCGAGGTCCTCTTTCAACTCGCGGTCGATGCGGGAGTCGATTTCGGCCTTCGCTTTAGGGTCCCAAATCTTGTGTGCGGTCAGCCAGGCCTCGTAGAGGGTGATGGGGTCGCGCGCCTTCCAGTACTCGAACATTTCCTTGGGAACGTATTCGGCGGGATCGTGCTGGGCGTGGCCTTTCATCCGCATGGTTTTCGCTTCGACCAGGACCGGCCCTTCGCCGGCGCGAGCGCGCTCGACGGCCTCCTTGGTCGTCTGGTAAACGGCGATGACGTCGTTGCCGTCAACGGTATAGCTGGGAATGCCGTAGGCGCGGGCGCGATCGGCGAGATTGCGGAGGGGAACCTGGCGCGCCACCGGCGTGGAGTACGCCCATTGATTGTTTTCCACCACGCAAACAAAAGGGGCGTGCTGGGTGGCGGCGAAATTCATCCCCTCGTGGAAGGCGCCGGTGGACGTACCGCCGTCGCCAATCCAGGTCATCGAAACGATCTTCTGACCGAGGTAGCGGCCGGCGATGGCGACGCCGGTCATCACCGGAATCAGGTCGCCGAGCATCGAGATGGGCGAAACGACATGGCGGCCTTTCAAATCGCCGAAATGGCTGGTGCCGTCCTTCCCTCCGGTAGGCGCGCCGGACCGGGCCATGTACTGCATGTAGATATCGCGAGGCCGGAAACCCTTGATGAGCAAGCCGCCGACGTTGCGAATCATCGGCGCCAGCCAGTCCTTGGGCTCGAGCGCGTAGGCGGTGCCGATGGCGGTGGCTTCCTGACCGAGGCTCGAGTAGAGCCCGCCGACGATTTTGTTCTGGCGGAACAGACGAACGAGTTGTTCGTCGAGTTCGTGGGTCAGCTTCATGAAGTAATACAGCTCCAGAAGCTGCTTCCGGCTGAGGGGGAATTTCATCGCCGGCTGTGCCATCGGCTTGCCTCGCATTCCGGGCATCAGGTGCCCGCTGCCAGGGAAGCGGGCGCGACCCCGGCGGTTTCGAGCAGTTGATCGATACGACCGGGCGCCGCCGCTTCCATGCGGAATCCATACACTTCGGCGAAACGCTCGATCAGTCGCGGCCGAAATTCATCGAGTTCGACGGACCGGCCGAGCAGCCGCTCGAGCGAGGTGACTCCGCGGCCGAGGATCCCGCAGGGCACGATCAGGTCGAAATAGCGCAAATCGGTGCAGACGTTGCAGGCGAAGCCGTGAGTGCTGACCCAGCGGCTGAAATGCACCCCGATGGCCGCCAGCTTCTCCGGCCCGCCGCCGCCCCGCGGGTCCACCCAAACGCCGGTGAGGCCGGGCTCGCGTCGCGCCGCAACGCCGAGATCGGCGACGGCGCGGATGAGCGCCTCCTCCAACTGGCGGACGTACCAGCCCACGTCGCGGCGGAGTTCGCCGACGTGGAGGATGGGGTAGCCGACCTGCTGACCCGGGCCATGGTAGGTGATGTCGCCGCCGCGGTCGGTCGAATGAAATTCGACGCCCATCCGCGCGAGCAATTGCTCGGAGACGCGCAAGTGTTCGCGGCGGCCGTTGCGACCGAGGGTGATAACGTGCGGGTGCTCGCACAGCAGCAGCACGTCGGGCGTGGCGCCGGCCTTGCGCGCCTCCGCCAGACGCCGTTGCAGCTCGAGCGCTCGCCCGTAGGCGATGACGCCAAGATCGACCACAAGGCACGATTTCATCTGCATTCCGGACCGGTCAGAAATGGATCGCCAGCCCACGCACCGAATTGAACGCATCGCCCATCGCCTCCCAGAGGGTGGGGTGGGCGTGGATGGTGAACATCATGTCGTCGATCGTTCCTTCCAGGCCGGTGGCGGCCACCGATTCGGCAATCACCTCGGTGGCCAGCGGTCCGATGATGTGCACGCCGAGCACCTCGCCGTATTTCTCGTCGGAAACGACCTTGACGAAGCCTTCGTGGTGGCCGAGGATCGTCGCCTTGCTGTTGGCGGAGAAGGGGAATTTGCCGGTTTTCACCGCGAAGCCCGCCTCCCGCGCCTGCTGCTCGGTCAACCCGATGGAGCCGATTTGCGGCTCGCAGTAAGTGCAATTGGGAACCCGCTTGCGGTCAAAGGCAGGCACCGGCTTGCCCGCCATCCTACCGACGGCGATGATGCCTTCCATCGAAGCGGCATGAGCGAGCTGGGGGAGGCCGGCGACGATGTCGCCGATCGCGTAGAGGCCGGGCTCGTCGGTTTCCAGATACGGGCTCGCGTGAACGAAGCCGCGCTCGGTCCGGGCGCGCGTTTTCTCCAAGCCGATGTTCTCGGTCAGCGGCCGGCGGCCGACGCCCACCAGAACGCATTCGGCGGCGAGCGTCTGGCTTTTGCCCGCCTTGTCCTTGAAGGCGACCGTCACTCCCTTCGCATCCTTCTTCACCGATTGCACCGTCGCTTCGGTTTGCACCTTGATCCCGCGCTTGCGAAACGACTTTTCGAGCTCCGCGGAGATTTCAGCGTCTTCCAGGGGAACGATGCGGGGCAGGGCTTCGAGCAGGGTGACTTCGGCGCCGAAAGTGCCGTAGATGGAAGCGAACTCCACGCCTACCGCCCCGGAGCCGACCACCACGAGCGTTTTCGGGATCTCGGGCAAATCGAGGATCTCCCGGTTGGAGAGGATGCGCCGGCCGTCGAATTCCATTCCCGGCAGGCTGCGCGCCTCGGAACCGGTTGCGAGCAGGATGAAGCGGGCGTCGAGGGTGGTGGTCTTGCCGGCGTTCTCGACGGCCACCTGGCCCGGGCCGGCGATGCGGCCCCAGCCCTGAAGGCTTTCCACCTTGTTTTTGCGGAACAGAAACTCGATACCTTTGGCGTGCTTGTTGACGATTTTGGTCTTGCGGGCGATCATCGCCGACCAGTTCACTCGAAGATCCTTGACCTCGAAGCCGAATTCCTTCGCATTCACGAAATCGTCGTAAAGTTCCGCGTGATGGAGCAAGACCTTGGTGGGGATGCAACCGACGTGGAGGCAGGTGCCGCCGAGGAAGGGATCCTTCTCGATGACGATGGTTTTCAGGCCCCATTGCCCGGCGCGAATCGCGGCCACGTAGCCGCCCGGGCCGCTGCCGATGATTGCGAGGTCGTATTTCGCCAAGGGCTTCCTCCCATTCGCTGGTTGGTGGCAGAACAAGCGAAACGAGGCAGGGCGCTTCCGTGCGGAGCAGAGCCCGACTCGCGGAAAGGCGATTCTAGCAGCCGTCCCAAAGCGCCGCAACCAACGACATTCTCGCGGAAGCCATCGCGGTCTCGAAAGCGCCATGTCAGAGGGGAGTAGAATGGGAAGCTGGCGGGGGAGAGGATGCCCGCGAGGGAGGCGGCGATGGACCGCTACGACACCCAACAGGCGCTGGACGAACTGCGCGAGGACGCGCAGTTGCCCCATCCGGTGCGCTTGCGGGACATGATTTTGCGCACGCGACTCGACCCCGCGGTCGCGCTCGAAATGAATCGCGAATTTCAGGACTACCTGTCCCATTTCGGCGAAAGCGAACGGCTGGCCCGGTCGATTCTGGAGAAACTGGCGGGGCTCGAGCCGAAATTGTCCCGATGAAACGGCAAACCCTTCTCGTCGACGCCGACGACACGCTTTGGGAAAACAACGTTCTGTTCGAGCAGGCGATTGCCGAATTCGTCGTGCGAATGGAACCGCTCGGGTACAGCCCGGCGTACGTCCGGCGCATCCTGAACGAAATCGAGCGGCGCAACATCAGCCAGCACGGCTACGGAGTGGGCAGCTTCCGTCGCTCGCTCGAGGAGACTTACCGCCGGCTTTCGGGTGAACTGGCGCGGAGCGACGAATGGGCCTGGATTCGGGAGCGAGCGCGGGAACTGGAACGGACGCCGCCCCGGGTGCTCGACGGCGTACCCGAAACGCTGACGTTCCTGGCTCGCCGCCACCGGCTGATCCTGTTCACCAAGGGCGAGCCCGCCGAACAGGCGGCGAAAATCGAACGGTCGGGGCTGGTTTCCTATTTCGAGGCCGTTGAGATTGCGGCGGAAAAGGACGCTTCAAGCTACGAACACGTCGTGCACCGGTACAAAATCGTCAAGCTGAACGCCTGGATGGTGGGCAACAGCCCGCGCAGCGACGTGAATCCGGCGATGGCCGCCGGGTTGAACGCCGTCTTCATTCCTCATCCAATGACTTGGGAACTCGAGCATGGGGAACTGGTGGGCGGAACGGGACGGTTACTGCTGCTCGCGAGCTTCCGCGATCTTCGCCAGCATTTTTAGAGCCGGGCACGCGGTCGCGGGAGGAATCGATCCCCAACTCACGAGAGACTTGTGGAATGGACTACCGCAGCGAATTCGCGGAATTCGGCGACACCGTCTATCTCGACGTGGCGGGGCAGGGCCCGCTGCCGCGCGTTTCAGCGCGGGCGCTGAAGCAAGCGCTCGAATGGAAGGAGCTGCCACACACGATGCCGCGCGAGGTGTACTTCGCCCTGCCCGATCGCGTGCGCGGCCTGGCGGCCCGGCTGATCGGCGGAAAGCCGGGGGAAGTGGCCATCACCACTGGGGCGACGGCGGGACTGGCCGCCATCGCCTTGGGCATCGATTGGAAACCCGGGGACGAGGTGCTGATTGCCGAACGGGAATTCCCGGCGCACTTCGCGGTGTTCGCTCCGCTCGCCCAACGCGGCTGGCTGCAAATCCGCGTGGTGCGGCCCCGCGGGCGTTACCTCACGGCCGAAGACTTCCTTGGGCACATTGGCCGGCGCACACGGCTGGTGACGACCAGCCTGGTGCGTTTCCACGACGGCACCCGCCTGGACCCGCTCCCGCTCGCTGAAGCTTGCCACCGGGCGGGCGCCTGGCTGGCCGTGGACGCCAGCCAGGCCGCCGGGGCGATGCCCATCGACGTCAGAGAGATCGGCGCCGATTTTCTGGTTTCCTCCGGGTATAAGTGGCTGCTCAGTCCCTATGGCACCGGCTTCTTCTGGGTTCGCGAGGAGCGGAAGGCCGACATGCAGCCGGCGCCTTTCTACTGGACCGCGCTGCCCGGAGCGCACGAATTCAACTCGCTGAACCTCGAGCCCTATCGCCCGGATCCTAGCCCGCGACGGTGGGATGCGCCGGAGACGGCCAGTCTGCAACTGGCGGCGGTGGAGGCGTCGCTCGAGTTTCTTCTGCGGGTGGGAGTGGCGACCATCTGGCAACACAATCGCGAGCGCATCCGGCAAATCATCGACCGCCTGCCGCTCGACCGGGTGGTGCTTGCCAGTCCCGACAGCGCCGACGCGCGCGGTCCCTACGTTTGCGTTGCCGCGCGCTCGCCGGTGAAGACACGCGCCCTGCACCAGAAACTCCGCGATGCGGGTATCTTCGTCAGCTTGCGCGAAAACGCTCTCCGCATCGCTCCGCATCTGTTCACCACACCGGGCGACATCGACCGGCTCACCAACCTGCTATCGATTTAGCGGGGAGGGGCGGCGGGACTCGCTTGATTATCGTGGCAGGGAGATGCGGAAGGGGATGTGAACGAGGACCTCGAGTCCGACCTGGCGGTTGTCGATCAACGCCGGGCGGAATTTCCACTGAGCGAAGGCGGCTTCGGCGTTCTCGTCGAGTCGGGGATCGAGGCTTTTCACCACGCGGATTTGATTGACGGCGCCGTCGCGACCGATAACCGCGTAGAGCACCACTTCGCCTTCCACTTTCTCCTCCACCAGCACCGGCGGGTACTTGGGATCCACCTTCACCATCGGCAGAGGAGCTACCACGTCGCCGGCAACAGGAACCTCCTCGCCGGGCAAAGCGGCGAAATCGAGCACCCAGCTTCCGGTCGCGCTAGTCAAGTCCGGCATGTTGATCAGCAGTTTGTGGATCGGGCGATAGCCCAGCACTTCGTGAGCCAGGTCGTGGGGGAAGACGCCTCCGCGATGCATGGCTTCGCTGTCTTCGGCCAGCATGCCGGGCTGGAGGCGGGGCGGCCGGGCGAGCAACGAGTTCGCCGCCCGGTTGAGCAGCCGGGCTGCGGAGATGGGAGGCCGGGGCGGGGTAGCGAGGGCCGCGTTCTCGTGCAGAATCACCAAGCCTTCGGGGCCGGGGACGGCCGCCGTCGGCATTGAAGCGCCGGGGGCGGCGCCGGTATCGGCGATGTCCGGTGCAGGGGAAACGTCGGTTGCAGCGTCCTTGCCGGCCGAGGGGCCGATGCTGATGGGCGCCGCGGCATTACCCGGCGGGGGCGGCAAATTCCCTCCAGGAGCAAGCGAAAGCGCCACCAGCCGATTATCGGCCCCCGGCGCTACTGGCACCGGCGAAGGCACCGAAAGGCGCTGTGCAGGAGCGGGGCGCAATACGCGAATGGCGCTCGGCGCGATCGGCACCGGCGGCTTTGGCGCGGAGTGGGGGTCGGGGGCGATGTCGAGCGGGCCCGTCGGGGGCGTCAAATTGGCCACCTGCGGCGCTTCGGAACTGGCCAGGGAGGCATCCGGCCGAGGCCGCTCGGCAACGACTGCTCGTGGGTTCACGCTGATAGCCGGTCTGGCGGCGGATGCCCAGGAGATGACGTTCGGCAACGATGGCAGGAATTTCGGCGTCGTGGGAGGCGCGTCGGGCTGAATGAGAACCTGCCGGGTATTGGTGGGCCGAGGCGGCTGGAAAATCACAGTTGTATTTGGGTTGTAGGCGCGGGCAACAACCGCGCGCTTTGGGGCCGGCCGGGGTTTGGTGGGCGGCTTCGGCTTGATCTCCGCAGGCGCCACAAGTGGGGCCACGTTGGTGGTTGGGCCATACCAGGTGATTTGAATTTCCGGCAGGGGAAGCCGCGAAACCGGCTCAACCAGTTGACTGACCGGAATGCTTATGCTGAGCAGGATCAGGTGCCAAGCGAACGATCCGGCGATGCCGCGACCGGGCAGCCGCGAAGGGCTCAGCCGGAGTCGAAAGAAGGAAGCGGAGTAGTCCGGGGCCCGGGCTGCGCGCGGGCCGAGAAAAGCCGCGCGCAGGCTTTCGAAGAAATTCGCTCTCCGCCGCTGCCAGTGGACCTCGAGCCGCGGCGCCCCGAATGCGCCAGAAGTGCCTCTGGAGTAGCGGTTCATGGGAAAGAGCAATTATAACGCGGGGCAACAGAGCGCCTTGAAGGAAAACCTGCGCGACACAACCTCGTTAGCCGCCGGGCATGCGACGGTAGAAGCTGAGGGTGGCATCGCCCTGCCGCACCCGGCGGAAAGACTCGAGCTTTCCTACGAACTCGGGGAGGGGAAAGGTGGTGCGATGCTCGATGATGACCAGCCCGTAAGGGGCGAGAGGCGCGGCATGGCCCAGGAATTCGAGCACGCGCCTATACTCGCTTTCATCGTCATAGGGAGGGTCCAGAAACAGGAAATCGGCTTGCACTGCGCGCGCCTGCAAACGGCCAAGCACCCGCACAACGTCGCCCTGAAGGATTTCGGCGGCTTCCTCGATTCCCAACTCGCGCAGGTTCGCGCGGATCAGGGCAACGGCGCCGCGAGCGATTTCGATGAAAATCGCGCGGCTGGCGCCGCGGCTGAGCGCCTCGATGCCGACCGCTGCGGTGCCGGCGTAGGCATCGACGAAAAGCGATCCCTCCACGGCCGGGCCCAGAATGTCGAACAGGGTTTCACGCAGCCGGTCGCTGGTGGGCCGCATGCCGACGCGCCCCGGACCCTTCAAGTGCCTGCTGCCGTATTTCCCCGCAACGATCCGCATCGGCTCAGCCCACCTTTGCCAGTTCGTAGTGGCGCTCCCAGCCCGGCCTCAAACCGGCGAGCAGACGCTGGAGCTGCGCCGAGCGGCCGGGGTCCTCGACGAAGGCGAAAGCCTCCCGGCGCGCCGATTCGAGCAGGTCATGGTCACGCAGCAGGTTGGCGACGCGTAGCGCGAGGGAGCCATGCTGAGCGGTGCCGAAGAATTCGCCCGGGCCGCGGAGCTTCAAATCGACATCGGCGATTTCCGACCCGTTGGTGGTACGCACCAGCGTTTCCAGCCGCTCGCGCGCGTCGCCGGGTAGATCCTTCGGCGCAACCAAAACGCAATAGGAGCGGCTGGGGCCACGGCCGATCCGGCCGCGAAGCTGGTGAAGTTGCGCCAAGCCAAAACGCTCGGCGTGCTCGATCACCATGATCGAGGCGTTGGGCACGTCCACGCCGACCTCGATCACGGTCGTCGCCACCAGTACCTGGACCTGGCCGGTGCGGAACTGCTCCATCACTGCGTCCTTTTCCTCGCTCGTCATCCGGCCGTGTAACAATCCCACGCGCAGTTCAGGGAAGACCATTTTCGACAGCCGCTCGAACTGGGCGATGGCCGCCTTCAACTCTCTCTTCGACTCCTCGACCACCGGATACACCACGTAGGCCTGCCGGCCCCCGCGCACTTCGCGCCGCACGAACTCCCACACCCCGGCGAGCTCCGGTTCCGAGCGCCAGAGCGTTTTCATCGGCCCGCGGCCGGGGGGCATTTCGTCGATGACCGACAGATCCAAATCGCCGTAGACGGTGAGGGCGAGGGTGCGGGGAATCGGCGTGGCGGTCATCACCAGAACGTCTGGAGCGGCTCCTTTCTCCCGCAAGCGCTTGCGCTGCAGCACGCCAAATCGGTGTTGCTCGTCGATAATCGCCAAGCCCAGGTTAGCGAATTCCACAGGATCTTCCAGCAGCGCGTGGGTGCCGACAGCGAATTGCGCCTCGCCGCGGCGCAGGCGCTCAAGCGCTTCGCGCTTGGCCGCCGGCTTCATTCCGCTCACCAGCAACACGGCCTGGTAACCGCCGCGGCCGAGCACGCGGCGAGCGGCGAGGTAATGCTGCACCGCGAGGATTTCCGTCGGCGCCATCAATGCCACCTGGTAACCGTTCTCGATCACAATCACTGCCGCTTCGAGCGCCACGATCGTCTTTCCGCTGCCCACATCGCCCTGCAACAGCCGGTTCATCGGCTGCGGGCGTTCGAGGTCGGCGGCGATTTCGGCTAGTACCCGCTTCTGGGCCGACGTTGGCTTGAACGGCAGGATGTTTTTGAGCGCCTGGCGGATGCGGTCGTCGCGGACGCGGAAGGCGATGCCCGGCTCGGCCTGTGCCTGGCGGCGCCGCAGCGCCAGGCCCAACTGAAACAGGAAGAATTCCTCAAAGATCAACCGGCGCTGCGCCGGAGTTTGAAACGCGTTGAGTTGCTCCAGGTTCTCCGAGGGCGGCGGGAAGTGGGCTGCGGCGAGGGCGGGGCCGCGTGGAGGGAGGGCAAGCCGCTCGAGGAGATCGGCGGGCAGCAAATCGGGGATCTGGGAGCCCAGCGCTTCGAGTGCGGTGTGCACCAGGCGGCGCAAGACGCGGGGCGTGAGCGGGCCGATGGCTTCGTAAATGGGCACGATCCGGCCGACCTCGGTCGAGTCGCCATCGCCGGAACCGAGCAGCTCGAATTGCGGATTGGTCATTTCGAGGCGCGCCGGCCGCATCCGGTCGTGTTCGGCCTTTCCATGCAGGACGATGCGCTGGCCGGGGCGGAAACGGCCCTCGAGATACGAGCCGTGGAAAAACTTCACGTGCAGCACGCCGGAAGCGTCCTGCACCAGCAGGTGATAGATGGCGTCGCGGCGGCCGCGGAAACGGAGCAGGCTGCCATCGGCGACTTCCGCTTTTAGGGTGTAGACGTTGCCGGGCAGGATGCTGCCGATGGAGGTGAAGTGGATGCGGTCTTCGTAGCGGAACGGCAGGCGGTAGAGGAGGTCTTCGACGGTGAGGATGCCGCGCTCGGCAAGCGCGACGGCCCGCTGGGGACCGACGCCCTTCAGATACTTCACTTCGGTCGAAAGCAGGAGGGTCATCGAAGCAAAGCCAGTCTATACCATGCGGTTAGCACCCGGCGCGGAGCGCCTCCGCTTGTCCCAGCCGGATGGCCCCATCGCCGGGCGGGGAGGAAGCCGCGCCGCTGGCCATTCGCGCCTTGGCGAGCTATCCTAAAAGCTGACGAAGGCGCGGCGTTGCCGACGCCCCCACCAGCTTGGCGGGACGGGAACGGGCGGAGCAGATTGAACCGCCGGCGGGCGTGGGGTGCGTCTGCAACCCGCCGAAACACATCCGAATTTCCCCGGGCGGAAGAGTGGAGGAGCAGATGAAATCATCACCGGGACATTGGTGTGTCAATTTGTTCGCGGCGGCATTGATCTTTCCCGCGGGGTTGGCTGCACAGCAGACGCGACCTGCGCCACCGGTTGTCTCGCAAGACTGGATCGATCAAACCGTCGAGCAGAGCGTTGCTCAGGCGCGCGAAGGGATGGCTCGAGCGATGGAGGCGCTGCCGGCGGAGGCGGGCTGGCTGGGCGTTTCCGCGAGCGAAGTGACAGGCGAGCGCGCGCGGCAGGCGAAGCTGCCCAGGGCCGAAGGCGTGTTCATCAACGAAGTCGAACCGAACAGTCCGGCGGAGAAAGCTGGCGTGCGCGCGAACGATATCCTGGTCGCCTACAACGGCCAGGCGGTGGAAGGAGTGCTGCAATTCGACCGGCTGGTGAGAGAAACGCCTCCCGGCCGCACCGTCAGCATCGAAGTGTGGCGAGCGGGCAGCCGGGAAAAGCTCTCGGCGCAGGTCGAAAGCCGGCGGCAACTGCTCGAGAGCCGCCTGGAGGGCCTGAATACCCGAATACAGAGGATGCCGCGGCCGTTCGTGATGGTGAGACCATTCATGACGCAGCCACTGCTTGGCATCCGCGCCGAAAACGTTAGCGGCCAGCTCGGCCAGTATTTTGAAGCGCCAGGGGGCCGCGGGATTCTGGTGGTGGAGGTGACGAGCGGCTCGCCGGCGGACAAAGCCGGTTTGAAGGCCGGCGACGTGATTTACCACGTGGAAGGGAAACCGGCACACAGCGTCGGGGAACTGGAACAGGCCCTGCGGGACAACTGCTCTGCGAGCGGCGTATCGCTCGGAGTGGTCCGCAAGGGACTTACCCTTGCGGTGCGGGCCCAGATTCATTGCCCGGAGCCGCCGGCGCCGCAGACGATCAAGGGCTACGGGTTTTAGTCCGGTTCTGAGAAACCGGGGCCACGCGCCATCGGGCGGCGATCGGCGCACCACGTCAACTTTTGCGGCCCCAACCCTCCGGGCGAGGCCGCCAGGAGGCAAGGCTCAGGCCTCGACGACTACCGGCCTGACCAGGGCGAGGATGCGCTCGACCACCTGGGCGGGCTCGGTGGCGGCATCGACCCGGTAATTCGCCTGAGCGTAGAGCGGCCGCCGCTCGTCGTGCAGACGGCGGAAGCCGGCTTCGTCGCTGAACAACGGCCGATCGGTCATTCCCGCGCAGCGCAGCAGCAGCTCTTCGAGAGGGCAATCCAGCCACACCAGCATCGCCGCCGCCTGCCGCAGCCGCGCCAGGTTTTCAGGCCGGGTCAGCGTACCCCCTCCCAGCGCAATCACCATGGGCCGGTCCTGTTCGAGCGCCTCGCCCAGCGCCCGGTCGAGGATTTCGGACTCCAGGGTGCGGAAAGCCGGCTCGCCGTGGCGGCGGAAAATCTCGACAATCGTCAGGCCGGCGCGAGCGACGATCCAGTCGTCGAGGTCGTTGAATCGCCAGCCGAGCCTTTCGGCCAGCAGCCGGCCGACGGTGGTCTTGCCGCTGCCCATGAAACCGGTCAAGGCGATGAGCTTTCGGGGAACGGGGGAAGGCATTGGCAGCCGCGACCGAATGGCCTACGGTCGCCGGCGAATCAGGATTGTACCACTGAAGGAGTTGATGATGAGCCGGGCCTTGCCTTCATTCAGCTGGCCGATAAGCGAGCGGGCGAACGGAGGCAGGTGGTGGGAGGGGCGGGGCGATTGCTTCAATTTGGCCTCGTTTTCCACCCTGCCGCGCATCGAGATGGCGGTTACGTCGAAGGAATCGGAGGGGGAGAAGAGCACGTCGATTTGACCGCTGTAGTTGCGGAGCTGGTAGAGCCCATTGGGGAGCAGGTCGCTGTCGAGCATGATATTGCCGGTGGAGGTGCGGACCTGGACGTTACTGCTTTCCGAGTCCAGCAGGTTGATGGCGCCGCTGATGGAGTTGGCTTCGATGCGCCCGGAGCACTGGTTGCAGGTGAAGGTACCGCCGACGGTGTGCACGGTGATGTAACCGGTGACGCCCTCGAGATTGGCATCGGCGGCGACGGTTTCGACGGAAACGTCGCCGAGCAGCTTCTGGATGTCCACTTCGCCGGAATCGTTATGGATGCTCAGCTCGGTTTCCTCGGGCACGGTGAGCTGGATGTCGGCTTCGAGTTCCGAGGGAGTGATGTTGTCGGTCAGCAGGTGGGTGGTCACCTCCACCATGTTGCCCTGCTGGCCAGCGTCCACTTCCACCTTGTCGCTACGGGGATCGGCGGCCAATTGCACTTCAGGCTTCGGCCACGAATGGATGGTGACTTTCCCGCTGGAGTTCCGCAGCGTGACCACCGGGTGGGAACCCACGCGGAACTTCTTTTGGATGTGGCGGGCGAACGCCGGCACGCCAGCCAGCGCGATGGCCAGCGAAACCGCCGCCCCCCAACTGCTCCCCCGTCTGCCCATCGCCCCTTCCTTCGTTTCCCCGCTCACTATTCTACTCGGTCGGAACCCCGCTGCGCTCGGCAATCATGGTGAGCAGGTCCGCCTTCTGCCGGTAGGCGTCGTAGAGATAGTCGCTGGTATTTTCGTCGGCTGGGGTTTGTTCGAGCGTCTTCTCGCACAAGGCGATCTGGCGATCGATAATCGCCAGATTCTGTTCGAGGGTGTCGCCGACGGCGGGATCGTCGGTGTGCAGCGACCGGATGGCGCGGCGCTCGACGTGATTCAATTGGATATCGACGCTGGCGAGCTCAGGCTGATCGGTGGAGAGCCAGTCGGGGGATTTCGGCTGCACTCGCGGATTGCGGCCCGACAGCACGATCGTCACCGCGGCCAGGGCCAGGACGGCGGCGGTCGAGGCGGCCAGCCGCCAAGACGGCGCCGGGAACCAGCCAGCCAAGCTCTCCCACCAACTCGGCTGGCGGATCAGTTCCTCGCGCTCCAATTGCGCCCGAATCGAAGCCCACAATCGCGGTGGCGGAGCCAGCTCTCGAGCCAGTTGCGGGGCAACCGCCCGGATCTGGTCGAGGTCTTCGACGAGGTTCCGGCAGCGCTCGCAGACCGTCAGGTGCTCGCGAGCTTCGGCCGTACGGACGCCATCCATCCACTGGGGCACGAACATCTCGTGATCGATCTCGCCGCGGATGGACGCCCACAGGCGCTCGGGTGGCGCCACTTCCTCGGCCAGCAGCGGCGCCGCCAGCCGGATCGCTTCCAGGTCCTCGACCAGCGCCCGGCACCGGTCGCAGGCCAGATGGTGGCCGTGGGCCTCGGCGCTGCGAACGCCCTCCATCCACTGCTCGGTCTGATTTTCGAATTCTTTGCAATTCATCGTCGTATCCAGACTGCCAAACTCGCTAAGAACCCTGCCGGGCCGACCGCGCATCCTCATCGGGCGGCTCGGAATCCTGCTTGGCCTCTTGGCGTTGTTCCCGGGCGCGGTCGCGTTCGGCTTCGCGCAAGAGTTCGCGCAGGCGGGTACGCGCCTTGTGGAGCTGAGATTTCGAGTTGCCGATCGAGCAACCCATCATCTCGGCAATCTCATTGTGTTCGTAGCCTTCGACGTCGTGGAGGAGAAACACGGTGCGGTAGCCGTGCGGCAGGTGAGCCACCGCTCTCTCCAGGTTGACCCGGTCGACCGAGCCTGTCAACTTCAGGTCCGGTGTTCCGATCTCCCGTGGCGGGCCGCCGGACTCCTCGTCCTGCTCCGCCAGTTCGTCAAGTGAGGCTTCAACCACGTTCTTACGCCTCAACCGCATCAAAACCACGTTCACCGTCAGCCGGTGCAGCCAGGTCGAGAAGGCCGACTCGCCGCGAAAGGTCTGGATTTTCCGGAACAGTTGCAGAAACGCTTCCTGCGCCAGATCCTCCGCTTCGGCGGCATTGCTGACCATCCGGAGGCACAGGGAGTACACACGCCTGCCGTGCAGCCGATAAAGATGTTCGAATGCACCCGCGTCCCCATGCTGTGCCAGCCGAATAGCTTCGGCTTCGCTCAGCTCCCCGGTTTCGGCGCGTCTCGCTCGGGCCACCGTAGTTGCCGGGACGCATCGCTACACTCTGTTGCGATGCGCACCCACCTCCTGAAGTTGTCTGCGCCTGCCCCCCGGCATGAGTCGGCCGTTCCTCCCTGGAACCAGGGGACTGCGGCCCGGCACGACCCGCCCGGACCAGCGCCGTGCCATTCTGTGCGGAACCGGTGGCAGGCGTCCAGTGCCGGTCACTGCCGAGCCGGGGAAATGGGGCTTCCGGCCGAACCTGCGCCGGGAGAATGGCGGCCGTCCAGGTTGCTCGGCCCGGCGCTTTGTTTCAGGTTATGGGAACGTCGCTAAGCCGGAATCTGGGAGAAACCTGCTCCCTCGCCGGGAGCGACCAGCGCCGCCTCCTCCAGGCGCCGGCGGAACGCTTCGAGCTGCTCGGGCGACAGCCCCAGCAAGAACGACTTCAGCACGACGATTGCCTCTCGCAAACAGGTGTTCAGGTCGTAATGCAGCGAATCGAGCGCCTCCCAGTGGCTTTCGGGGTGCACCGTGGAGCCCTCGGAGATCTCACGAGCGGCATGGCGAAACTCGCTGCCCAGGTGGCGGGTGGAGCGGACCAGGGCGCGCAGCTTGCGCTGGAAGCGCAGACTGCGCGTGGCCAGCACGAAATCGAGCGCGCCTTCCCAGGTGGCCCGACGGCGCACCACCGGCCAGCGAAAGAAGGAGGGGTTGAGGGGCGAAACGCGGGGGTAGTGGCGGCACTCGCGAGCCTGGAGAACGATAGCGCCGAGCAGAAGATCGAGTTGCTCGGCGAACCGGCTCATGACCGCGGCGGCGGTGGCTACTTGCTCGCGCGCCCGCACCAGCGAACCGGAGCGGCGCAACGAGAACGCCTCGTTCACCGCCACGCTGAACATCGCGTAGCCCGCTTCCAGTTGTGCGACGACGCCGCGGAACGCCCGCTGCTTGTCTTCGGGCAAGCCGGCGAGCCATTCTTCGCGCACCGTGCGGTCGGCGGTGGGTTCCTGGTTCGAGCGAAATCGCACTGTGTCCACCCGGGACCGCGCGATTATACCAAACGGCCGCTGGCGGGGGTTTCCTTGACGGTCGCGGAAACCCGTCGTTATACTGCCCAACTTCTCATTGCCGGTAAAGGAAACTCGCTTGCCGTTCGAACCGGTCGACCTGTATCTCCAGCGACAGAAGAAACTACGCGAAATCGAGGCGTTGGGCATCGATCCGTACCCGCACCGGTTCGAATGGACCCATACCGTTGCCGGAATTCTGGCGGAATACCAACCCCAAAGCCCCGAGGCGCTCGAAGCTCACCGGATCCCGGTGCGGCTGGCAGGCCGCGTCCTGTCGCTGCGATTGCACGGCAAGGCGGGCTTCGCCCATCTGGGGGGCCAGGGCCAGCGGCTGCAGGTTTACGTCAAGCTCGATGGCGTAGGGGAGCGAGCCTTCGCCTTGTTTCGCCTGCTCGACCTCGGCGATATAGCCGGGATCGCCGGTCACCTGTTTCGCACCAAGACCGGCGAACTGACCGTGTGGGTGAGCGAACTGGTCCTGCTGTCCAAGGCTCTGCTGCCGCTGCCGGAGAAATGGCACGGGCTGGCGGACGTCGAAATCCGCTACCGGCAACGCTATCTGGACCTGATCGTCAACCCGCCGGTGCGGCGCATATTCGAGCGGCGGGCGGCGATGATCGGCGAGATGAGGCGATTTTTCGACGAGCGAGGGTACCTGGAAGTGGAGACGCCGATGATGCAGACGCTCGCCGGAGGCGCCACTGCCCGGCCGTTCGTCACCCACCACAACACGCTCGATCTCGACCTGTACCTGCGCATCGCGCCGGAACTGTACCTGAAACGGTTGGTGGTCGGCGGGCTGGATCGCGTCTACGAGATCAACCGTAATTTCCGCAACGAGGGGATCTCCACCCGCAACAACCCCGAATTCACCATGTGCGAGTTCTATCAGGCCTACAGCAACTACCGCGACCTGATGGACCTGAGCGCGGAATTGCTGGCGCGGCTCGCCGAACGAGTCACCGGTTCGGCTCAAGTTCGTTACGGGGATCACTCGATCGATTTTGCCCGCTGGCAGCGGCTCACCATGCGCGAGGCCATCGCTGCCTTCTGGCCCGCGGGCGCTCCGCCGGCGCCCACCGCCGGCGAACTGGCCGAGGCCGGCGGGCCGCGACGGGTGGCGGAGCGGTACAATCGCTGGGCCCGCGGCGCGGACCGCCCGGCGGTCGAGGACCCCGAGCACACACTCGATGGCCTGTTGACGGGGGCGCTGTTCGAAACCGTCGCCGAGCGCCAACTGGTGCAGCCGACGTTCATCTACGACTTCCCCATCGAAATCTCCCCGCTGGCCAAGCGGCGCGATGACGACCCGGCGATTGCCGAGCGATTCGAGATCTTCGCCGGCGGCCTGGAGCTCGGCAACGCCTTTTCGGAATTGAACGATCCCGACGAGCAAGAAGCACGCTTCCGCGAACAGGTGGAACAGGGCGGCGCCGAGCGGCCGCGGGAGGTGGACCTGGATTACGTTCGCGCCCTCGCTTACGGCATGCCGCCCGCCGCCGGCGAAGGCCTGGGAATCGACCGGCTGGTGATGCTCTTCACCGACACCCATTCCATTCGCGAAGTGATTCTCTTCCCGCTGTTGCGGCCAGAAGGCGGGGAGAAACCGGCAGAGCCCGCTGGCGAGGATCGATGAGCTTCGAAGGGTGGATGGCGGTGCGCTATCTTCGGTCGCCCTTCAAGCCGGCGTTGTTGAGGCTGGTGACATGGCTGTCGATGATCGGAGTGGCGGCGGGCGTCATCGCCTTGGTCGTCGCCCTATCGATGGACAGCGGTTTCCGCCGCACCCTGGCCGATCGCCTGCTCGAAGTCACCGCGCACGTCAATTTGAAGCCGAAAGGGCTCGAGGGCATCCGCGACTGGCGGCCGCTGGTGGCGCGCTTGGCCAAGGCGCCAGGAGTGAGTTCGGTCGCGCCGGCGATCTACAACACCGTGCTCGCCTCCGCCGCCGGCCAGGCGCAGGGCATCGTTCTGAAAGGCGTGGACCCAAAACTTGAAATCGCTTCCGACCGTGCGCTCAGCCGCATGGCCGCTGGCGCCGCCGATTTCGCTCGGGATGCCGAGGGCGTGCCGGCGATCATCGTCGGGAGCATTCTCGCCCAGCAGTTGCGGGTCTCAGCCGGCCAGTACGTCACCATCACCAGTCCTCAGGGGAGCCTCACTCCGTTCGGACTCGTTCCGCGCTCCCGGCGCTTCCACGTCACCGGCATCTTTGATTCCGGATTCTACAACTACGACGCCAGTTGGGCGTTCGTCACACTGGACGCGGCGCAGGACCTGGCGGGCATCGGGGACTTGGCGAGCGTGATTGAAGTGCGATTGGAGGATCCCGGCCGGGCGCCGGAGATGGCACGGACGCTGGCGGCGATGGCTGGGTCCCGGTTCGAAGCCACCACCTGGATGGACGAGAATCGCGCGCTGTTTCGGGCGCTCAGTCTGGAAAAATTGGTGACCGCGATCTTCATCGGGCTGATCACTTTTGTGGCCGGTCTGAACATCCTGGTGGCGCTGGCGTTGACGGTGGTGGATCGGGCGGGGGAAATCGCGGTGTTGATAGCCATGGGGGCGCGGCGGCGGCAGGTGAGAAACGTGTTTGTTTTCCAGGGACTGGCGGTGGGGGCGCTGGGAACGGCGACGGGACTTGCGGTGGGTTACGCGGCGGTGTGGGCGGCGAACGCGTGGCAGTTGATTCCGCTCGACCCCGAGATTTACGCCATCTCTTACGTTCCGTTCCGGTTGAACGCGACCGACGCCGTCTGGATCAGCGCGCTAGCGCTGGCCGTGAGCATTGCGGCGACGGCTTATCCGGCGTGGTCGGCGGCGCGGCTGGAGCCGGTCGAAATTCTCCGTTACGAATGAAATCCACCGGGGTGCAACCGATGTACCAGTAGTGTAAGCGGGCGCGGATTCCTCGTTCTCGCGGCCGTTTTCGGTCTCGAACGTGCTGGTGATTGAATGGCGGCTCCGGCGTGCGCATCGAACAGCGGCGGGCGGAGGGCGTGCTAAAATTGGTTGCGGGGTCGGATGGAGTGCGGGAATCGATCGAGGCCGTTGCGGAAACCAGCCGGCCGACAGGCCGGGAGGGGCCGTTGGTGCGAGTCGCGGACCTGCGTAAAGTGTACGGTCGCGGCGCTTCGGAACGCGTGGTCTTGGCGGGAGTGAATCTGGAGATCGCCCGGGGCGAGTGGGTGGCGATCATCGGGCCTTCGGGAGCGGGGAAAAGCACGTTATTACAGCTGGTGGCTGCGCTAGACACGCCGTCAAGCGGTCGAGTATACTTCGCGTCTCGTGCACTGGATTCGCTGAACGAGGAGCAGAAGGCGCAGTATCGCCGCCGGTCAATCGGTTTCGTATGGCAACGGCACCATCTGCTGGCGGATTTCACTGCCGCGGAGAACGTGGCCGCCCCGCTGCTGCTCGACGGTGCAACCCGCGCGGAAGCCTTCGGCCGCGCCAAACAGGCTCTGGAACAGGTGGGGCTGGCCGACAGGGCCGGCCAGCGGGCGGCTGAGTTGTCGGGAGGCGAACGGCAGCGCGTGGCGATTGCCCGGGCCTTGGTGAACCGCCCCGAGCTCTTGCTCGCCGACGAACCCACGGGGGAGTTGGACGAGCAGAATGCGGAGGCGGTTTTTCGTTTCATCGAGCAATTGCACGAGTCCCAACGGCTGACGACGATTCTGGCGACGCATAACGCGGCCCTGGCGCGGCGGGCGGGTCGCGTGGCGGCTCTCGAGCACGGGGTTCTTGGGCCCGCCGGAGTTCCAGCGGAGGCGGGGAACGGGGTCCCCGAAGCGGGCAGGAGGGAGCGAGGCTGAACCGTGTTTGAGCGCTACACCGAGAAAGCCCGGCGCGTCATCTTCTTCGCTCGCTACGAGGCGACGCAGTACGGCAGCCCTTACATCGAATCCGAGCACCTGCTGCTCGGGCTGCTCCGGGAAGACAAGGCCCTGGCCAATCGGTTCCTGCGCACCCACGGCGTGGTCGAATCCATTCGCAAGGAAATCGAATCGCGCATCACGATCCGCGAGCGCATCTCCACTTCGGTGGAAGTCCCGCTGAGCGCGGAATGCAAGCGGGTGCTCAACTTCGCCGCCGAGGAAGCCGAGCGGCTCAACCACAAACACATCGGCACCGAACACCTGTTGTTGGGCATCCTGCGCGAGGAGAAATCGTTCGGGGCCGAGCTGCTGCAGGAACGCGGCCTGCGTTTATCGACCTTGCGCGAGGAAGTGGCGCGCAGCACCACCGAGAAAGTGCCCGTCAGCCGGGCCAAGGAGACCAGCTTGCTCGCCGAGTTCAGCCGCGATCTGACCCAGGCGGCGACCGAAGCCCAGCTCGACCCGCTGGTTGGCCGCGAGCGCGAGCTGGAACGGGTCGTCCAGATCCTGTGCCGGCGCACGAAGAACAACCCGGTCTTGATCGGCGAACCGGGCGTGGGGAAGACGGCGATCGTCGAGGGGCTGGCCCAGCGAATCGCCGACGGCAACGTGCCGCCGTTCCTCGCCGACAAGCGCATCCTCTCCCTCGACCTTTCCTTGATCGTCGCCGGCACGAAATACCGGGGCCAGTTCGAGGAACGGCTGAAAACGATCATGAAGGAGCTGATGGAGAGCCAGACCGCCATCATCTTCATCGACGAGTTGCACACGCTGGTGGGAGCGGGCTCGGCCGAAGGGTCGCTTGACGCGGCGAACATCCTGAAGCCGGCGCTGAGCCGCGGCGAAATCCAGTGCATCGGGGCGACGACGCCGGGCGAATACCGCAAGACGGTGGAACGCGACCGTTCGCTCGAGCGCCGGTTCCAGGCGGTCAAGGTGGCTCCGCCGAACGAGGAGGAAGCGGTTCGGGTGCTGCTGGGCGTGCGGGACCGCTACGAGAAATTCCACGCCGTCGGCTACGACGACGAAGCAATGCGCCACGCGGTGTACCTCTCGAGCCGCTATATCCCCGACCGCTTCCTACCCGACAAGGCCATCGACCTGATCGACGAGGCCGGGGCGCGGGTGAAGCTCCGCCAGGCGATGCTGCCCGAGGACGTCGCCGAAGTGCAGCGGCGGATCAAGTTCATCAACCATCGCATGGAAACCGCCATCGCCAACCACGAGTTCGAGAAGGCGCGCTACTACTCCGAGGAGGAACGCAAGGAGAAGGAACGCCTGCGCCAGCTGCGGGAAAAGTACAAGCTCGACGACTCCACCACCGGCCGCGTCACCAAGGAAGATATCGAGGAAGTGGTGGCGCGCTGGACCGGCATCGCCGTCACCGCCATCAAGGAAGACGAGCAGCAGAAGCTGCTGCGAATGGAAGACGAGCTGCACAAGCGGGTCGTCAGCCAGGACTCCGCCATCGGCGCCCTGGCCCGGGCCATTCGCCGCAGCCGAGCCGGCCTGAAAGCCCCCGGCCGGCCGGTGGGCTGTTTCCTGTTTCTCGGCCCGACCGGCGTGGGCAAGACCGAGGTGGCGCGCCGGCTGGCGGAATTCCTGTTCGGGAGCGAGCGGAACCTGATCCGGTTCGACATGTCGGAATACATGGAGAAGCATTCGGTGTCGAAGCTGATCGGGGCGCCGCCCGGCTACGTGGGCTACGAGGAGGGCGGCCAACTCACCGAACGCGTGCGGCGCGCGCCCTATTCGGTGATCCTGCTCGACGAAGTCGAGAAGGCGCATTCCGACGTCTACAACATCCTGTTGCAGGTTTTCGAGGACGGCCAGCTCACCGACGGCCTGGGCAACACCGTCGATTTCCGCAATACCATCATCATCATGACTTCCAACATCGGCGCCCGGTTCCTGCAGAAGGGTTCGACGATGGGCTTTCAGTCGGCCGCCCGCGAGTTGGGCCAGCGCAGCCTGGACGACCTCGTCATGAGCGAGGTGCGGCGTATTTTCAATCCCGAATTCCTGAACCGGCTCGATGAAATCATCCTGTTCAACCCGCTGAGCGACGACGACCTGCTGAAGATCGTCGATTTGCTCGTCGGCCAGATCAACGAAACGCTGGTGCAACGCCAAGTGCAGATCACGCTCACGCCCGAGGCGCGCCGGTGGATCCTCGACAAAACCTGCGGTGACCGCAGTTATGGCGCCCGCCCGTTGCGGCGCGCCCTGCAGCGGCACATCGAGGACCCTCTTTCGGAAACCCTGATACAGGGGAGCGTTCAGATCCCGGCGACCATCGAAGTCTACCTGGCTGGAGAGGAACTGGGCTTCCGGCCGCTGGTGGAAGCAACTCCGGTCGTCCACTGAGAATCCTACTGCACCACACCGGGGGTCCGGGGCGCCCGGTTGCGGAGTCAATACGCTGGAGGGGGACGCGGCCTTGAGGCCCGTTGCGGCCGCACGGAAAATTTTCTGTTTCCGGGTCGTCCTGCCCGCGCTGGTGGTGTGGCTCGGCGTGGGCGCCCGTCCCGCCCGGGCGCAGCGGCCGCTCCAGAACGCCGCTCCCCAGGCCCCCGGCCAGGTGAACGCCCAAAAGCCCTACCTCGAGCACATTTATTTCGTCGGCAACCGCACGTATCCGAGCGACACGCTTCTGGCGCACATCTTCAGCCGGCAAGGCGACCCGTACGACCCGGAAGCCCTGCGACGGGATTTCCACGCCCTGTGGAACACCGGTTACTTCGAGGACGTCCAGCTGATCGTGCAAAACGACGAGAAGAATCCGAATGGGAAAATCGTCTATTTCTACGTCGTCGAGCGGCCGGTGATCCGGCGGATCCGGTACGTCGGCAACAAGTCGGTCACCGAATCCGACATTCTCGACGCCTTCAAGCAACAAAAAGTGGGCCTGTCGGTGGACGGGCGTTTCGATCCCACCAAGGTGACGCGGGCGGCGGTGGTGATTCAAGCGCTGTTGGCGGCGCACGGCCACCAATTCGCCACCGTCAAGCCGACTTTCGAGCGGATTCCGGCAGCCAACGCGGTGGTGCTGACCTTCAACATCGACGAGGGTCCGAAAGTGAAGGTCGGCAAGATCACCATCGCCGGCAACCATGCTTTCAGCAGCGCCCGCATCGTCCGTTCGATGAAGCACACGCGGCCGTATTCGATTCCCTTGTACTTGTACTACATCCCGGTGATGAGCAAGACCTACGACGAGGACAAGCTTGACGAGGATCTCGAAACCGGCGTCCGCGCCCTCTACCAGAACCACGGTTATTTCCGGGTGCTGGTGCGCGATCCGATCACGCATACCGTGGACGTCAACCGCGGCGGGTTGCCGATTCCGTTCCTGCCGCTCATCGGCCGCAAGCGCGGCAAGCGCACGGACATCACCATTCCCATCGAGGAGGGCTCGAAGTACCGGCTGGGCAATCTCTTCATCGTCAGTTCCGACCCGGAAAAGGGCCTGTTCTTCAAGCCCGATTATCTCAAGGCGATTTTCCCGCTGAAGCCCGGAGACCTGCTCGACGCCGACAAAATTCGCAAAGCGCTCAAGGACTATCACACGCTTTACGGGGCCTGGGGGTTTATCGATTTCACCCCCACGCCCAGTTTCGACATCGACGACAAGACCAAGACCGTCAACTTGACCCTGAATTTCGACCAGGAGAAGCAGTACTACGTGCGCCGCATCGAGTTCAGCGGCAACACCACCACCCGGGACAAGGTGATCCGGCGCGAGCTGCTGTTGAATGAAGGCGACCTGTTCAACAGCCACCTCTGGGAAATCAGCCTGCTACGTCTGAATCAGCTCGGATTCTTCAACCCGCTCAAGCCCGAAGATGCCGATACCAAGCGGGACCCCAAGCAAGGCACCGTCGACATCCTGCTCAAGGTGAGGGAGAAGGGCAAGCAACAGATCGGGCTGACCGGAGGGATCAGCGGCATCGCCGGCGATTTCATCGGCCTGAACTACCAAACCAAGAATTTCCTCGGCTTGGGCGAAACCCTCACCTTCCAGTCCGAACTGGGCAACATCCAGCGCCAGTTCGTTTTCGGTTTCACCGAGCCGTACCTGTTCGACCGGCCGATTTCGACGGGATTCACCCTGTTTTCCACTTATTTCAGCTACAACCAGGCGCGGGAAACCTCGCTCCTGCTCGGCCAGCAGATCTCGATTCCGTCGAACATCGCCGAAAACTACAACATCGACAGCAAGGGGTTCACCGTCTTCGTCAGTTCGCCAATTCGGCGGTTCTCGTTCGCCCGGCTGGGGATGAACTACTCGCTCACCAAGAGCAGCATCAGCGCGTTCAGCACCGCTTCGGAAATTCTTTTCCAGGATATCCAGTTCACCAGCGTCGCCGGCCCCTCGCAGTTGAACGGAATCGTATCGAGCAAGATCCAGCCGACCATCAGCTACAGCACCGTGAACGACCCGCTGAATCCCACCGGCGGCAAGTCGCTGTTCCTGGGGGTAGGGTTCGAGGGGGGGCCGATAGGAGGCAACGTCAAGGCGCTCACGCCTTCCTTCGAGGCGTCCTATTTTCACCCGATCAACCACCGGCGCAACGTGCTGGCCTTCCATCTGCTGGGGGCCTTCGCCACCGGATACGGGGGCGAGGTGTTGCCGCCGTTCGATCGGTATTACATCGGCGGCGAAAACGAAGTGCGCGGATTCGATTTCTACGCCGTTGCGCCCTGGGCGTTTCTGCCCACGCTGCAGTCGACTACGGTCACCTATTTCGATCCGACCTTGCTCAATTCCAACGGCCAACCCACCCAGCGAAGCCTCTCCGTGCCTCTGCTGCATTTCGTCGCCACCCGGCCCGGGGGCGACACACAGATGGTGGGTAATTTCGAGTACCGGATTCCGATCGTGGGCAATTATTTCGGGATGGACCTGTTTTACGACGCCGGGATCGACGGCATCCTGCGCCGCAGCCAGTTGGAGCTGAACTCGACCGCCCTCACGACCCTGAACCAGGACTTCCCCAACTCGCATTTCCCCAACGTCCGCGTTCCCACGATCCTGCCGGTGGCTCCGGGAACGAATTTCAAGCTGCACACTTCGACGGGAATCGAGTTCGTCGTGCAACTGCCGATCATTCAGGCTCCGTTTCGGGTGTACTACGCCTTCAACCTGAACCGGCAGAACGCCACCGTGGTCGAGCCCAACGGCGCTTACTTCCTGAATCCCGCCATCGAAGCGGGATTGCCGCCCCACGTTTTCCAATCGCAAGTGTTGCCGCAGTTGAATACGGCGCTGGCGGCGCAATCGGGCCACTTCGCGCCGTTCTTGTTCGAGCAGTCGCACTCGATCCGGTTCACGGTGAGTCGAACCTTCTGATGCCATGGGAGAGCCGAATGACGGCCGCCGATCAACTCGCTCCGGGGGAGGAAGGCGAATGAAGTGGAGACGGTATGCCTGCGCGGCAGCCGCCACGGCGCTGGCGGGGCTGCTGGCGGCGTGCGGGAAAAGCAGTACGCCCACGACGATCACTGTTTCACCGAGCGCTGCGGTGGTGGTGCTGGGAGGCACCCAGCCGTTCACGGCGGGGGTGTCCGGAAACAGCAATACCGGCGTGAACTGGAGCCTATCGGGCACCGGGTGCAGCGGGACGGCTTGCGGGACGATATCCACCAGCGGGATTTACACGGCGCCAACGACGATACCCACCCCGAACACGGTGACGGTGACGGCAACCAGCCAGGCGGTGACGACGGCGACGGCGACGGCGACGGTGACGCTGGATTCCGGGGTCCGCGTGCAAGTGACCCCATCGTCGGCCACCGTCGGCACCAACGAAACCATCATCTTGTCGGCGACAGTTACCGGAACAACCAATACCGGGGTGACCTGGACGGTGGGCGGGACCGCCAACGGAAGCAGTTCGGTGGGACAGATCTGTCAGGTGGGTTCGAACCCTTGTGCTGCTCCGACCGGTCCGGTGAACACGGTCGCCTTCCTCGCTCCGGCGAGCGCGCCAGCAAGCTCCCCGGTCGACGTCGCCGCCGTTTCGGTAGCCGATAGCACCCAGCAAGCGACTGTTCCGGTGAGCATATTCGCCCAGGTTGCTCCGGTGGTGTCGACCATATCTCCATCCAGCGCCGCCCAGGGCGCGGTGTCTCAGGACGTGTACATCAACACTCAGTCGCCGGCGATCTTTTTTTCCACCAGCACCGTCCTCGCCAATGGGACACCCATACCAACCACGTTCATCAGCACTGCTTTGATCCGCGGCCGGGTGCCCGCGGCAGTGCTGCAGTCGGCGGGGGCCGTGCAGATTTCCGTTCAAGAGCAAAACGGGGTCACCTCCAACACGGTTGGCTTGCAGGTGGGACCGGTGCGTCCGGCAATCGTCTCGCTTTCTCCGATCAGCTTGCCGCAATGTCCCACGGCATCGTGCGGGCCGGCGGCAATCACCCTGGAAGGCGGCTATTTCTCGCCGTCGACCCAGGTTCAATTCAATGGGCAAACCGTCGGTGCGAAGCTCGTCAATCCGAACCAACTGTCGGTGGCGATCCCGGGCTCGGCGCTCGCCGCGGCGGGATTGTACGGCCTGACGGTGACCAATCCGGGAGCGACGGAGCCGGAAGCCGCCGTCAACGTCGCGGTCGAGCCTAACGTGTCGTCGAATCCCCCGGCGATCGTCGCGACGGTGGGCGTGGGCACGCAGCCTTCGGCGGTGGCGGTGGATTCCGCCACCGGCGTAGCGGTGGTGGCCAACTCGGGAGCCAATACGATCTCCCTGCTCGATTTGAACAACTGCACCAGCTCGTCCTGCCCGGTGACCAACCTCGCGGTCGGCCGCACGCCGACGGGTGTGGCGGTCGATCCGCTGCGGAACCTGGCAATCGTGGTGAACCAGGCCGACAATACGCTTTCGCTGGTGGATTTGTCGGGGCGGAATCCCACCCAGACGGTGTCGCTGCCCGCGAGCGCGACCAGCAACGGTCCGAGCGGCAATACGACGGTGAACCTCGTGCCGGTGGCCATTGGCGAGAACCCGCTCACCGGACACGCGCTGGTTGCCAATCAGGCGACGAACATCGTCACCGTTGTCGACCTTTCCCAGAACCCGCCGGTGATTACCCCGGTCGACGTTACCCAGGACCAGACCCGGTCGGGAGGCACCGGATTGCAGCCACGGGTGGCGATCGAGCCACAATTGGATTGGGCGGTGGTGACGCCAGGCGGCTCGGGAGCGATTTCAGCAGTGGATATGAGCCACCCGAGCACCGACGCCGGAACCGGCAAGCCCACCTTCAACCTCATCTTCAGCTTCGTGCTATCGACCAGCGTCGAGGGCATCTCCCTCAACCCGGTCACCGATCAGCTGCTGCTGGCCGACCCAAATGGGAGCACTGCCGCCATTTTCAGCTTGCTCGACGAGTCGGTGACACCGGTCAGGAACGTCGGGTTCAACAACGGAGCTTCGGCGGTGAATCCGCTGACGAATGTGGGGGTGCTGGCGAATCAGGCCACCAACTCGGTGTCGTTGGTGGATCTGGGGACGGGGCTCACGCCCGGCTTGTCGTTCCCCGTGGGGAAAACGCCGGTCGACATCGCAGTGGACGCGGTGAGCAACGAGGCGGTGGTGGTGAACCAAGGCGACAACACCATCTCGGTGCTCTCACTGGGAGCGGCGCGCCCGCTCAACATCATCCAAGCCGGCCCGTCGCGGTTGTTTACTTCCGGTTCGGCACAGCAGGTGACGCTGCTTGGCGGCGGCTTTGCAGCCGGCGCCGCGGTCCGAGTGGACGGCACCCCATTGCCCTCGGCCGACGTGCAAATTGTCAACAGCCGCCAGATGAACGTCACCCTGCCGGCTTCGCTGCTCGGCGGCCCGCGCCTGCTGAACCTGGACGTTGAGAATCCCGGGAGCACCCTTTCGAACATCGATCAGGTGCAAGTTGTCCAGGCCATTTCCGTAGGCACGGCGCCGATAGCGGTGGCCCTGGACCACGATCTGAACATGGTTGTGGTGACGAATTCGGGCTCGAATTCGGTTTCGCTTGTCAATCTCGCGACCGGCACGGTGACCTCGACGGTGACCGTGGGCGTGAATCCGCAGTCAGTTGCGGTGATTCCCCGGCTTGGGCTGGCGGTGGTGGCCAACGCCGGCGACAACACCGCCTCGATCGTGAACCTGGCGACCGCCACCGCGAGCACCGCCCAACTCGGCGCTACCCAGGGCTCGGCCCAGGACCCGGTTGCCGTCGATATCAACCAGGACACCGCCGTGGCTGCGGTCGCCAACGAGCAATCGAATAGTGTCAGCCTGGTCGACGCCACCACCGGCACGCTCAATACGCAAGTGATTGTCGATACCGGCCCGTTGGGCGTCTCGATCGATCCAAACCTGGGGGTTGCAGCGGTGCTGGCGGCAACTCAAAACCCGCCGCTGGTCGATTTGGTGGACTTAAAGGCGCAGCCGCCGGGGCTCACCGGCCACGTTTTCGGCCCCAACCTGCCGATCGGCGTGGCGCTCGATCCGGTGAACGACCTGTTCCTGGTGGCCGACAGCTCGGGAAACCGGATCGAGGTAATCAACCCTGTGTCCAATAGTGTGGTGCAAAACGTGGCCACCGGGATCAACCCGACGGCCATTACTTACAATTTCCAGGCCCAGGAGGCGGTAACGGTGAACGTGGCCAGCCACACTGCTTCGGTGATCGAGATCACTCCCAACGGCAGCCAGGTGCGGGCGCTGGTACCGGTGGATGGCTCGAATCAGCAATCGGTGGTCATCAATTCGGTGGCAAACGTGGCGGTGGTGGCCGACCAAGCCCACAATCGCATTCTGGTGGTGCCGCTGCCGCACTGAATGGGCGTTGGTTTGACCCCCCCCGAGGGGGGCTTCTATAATTGGAGGTTCATGCGCTCCGGAGGAGGAGCAATGACGATGCGGAATGCAGTGATCGTGTCCACGGCTCTACTGCTGGCCGGCCCCGTTTGGGCACAGACCCGGCCCGCCCCGGCGCGGCCGGCGGGCGACGCCCCGATGAAAGTGGCGGTAATCAGCATCCAGGCGGCCATCGCGTCCACGGCCGAGGGGAAGGAGGCGGCGACGCAACTGCAAGCGCAGTTCACGCCGCAACGCGACGCTCTCGACGGCCTCTCCAAGCAGATTCAGGACCTCCAAACGCGGTTGCAAAACGGCCAGCGCACGCTTAGCGATCAGGAGAAGGACCGGCTGGCGGCCCAGGGCCAGCGGCTCACCGCCGAATTTCAGCGCAAGCAGCAGGAGCTGAACGAAGACGCCAGCGACGCCCGCAACGAAGCAGTGAACACCATCGGCCAGAAAATGGTGCAGGTGATCGACAAATACGCGCGGCAGAACGCCTACAGCATCGTTCTCGACACCTCGGCGCAGAGCAGCCCGGTGCTGTTCGCTTCCGACGCCATCGACATCACCAACGATATCGTCAAGCTGTACGACCAGAGCTACCCGGCCAAGCGTTCGTCGACGACACCCCCCGCGGGCGCGAAGCCTAAGCAGAAGTGAGTGGCGGGGTTCAGGGCGCGGCGCACGGACAACCCTGATTGGTCGCGCAGCACCGCTGGATGATCGGTACATTCTGCCAGCGGTGACGTTGCGCCGGCTGCTAACTTGTTGATTCCCCAGGGCGATTCGCCAAGAGTAAATCGCAACGGCTCCCGATCAGAATATCCCACAAATCCAGTGAAATGAACGACTTGATTTTTTCAAATCGCGACAGATGCGGCCTTTTTTCATGCAGGAAGCGATGGAAAGACGAAAAGGCGGCTAAACTAGTCTGGGAAACGCAGACGCATAGCGATTCATTTTATCCCGCCAAGCGGGACCGAGGGAAGCGGACGTTCAAGTAGGGCAGGGCCGGTGATGAGTGGCGAGTGGCCAGTGGCTGAAGGCGGGGGAGAGGGGCAGGGCAAGGATTGTGGGGACGAAGTACGGCGAGAATCCCGGAGGCATTGGTCGCGGGCGGTTCGACGCCGCTCAGGCTGGTCCAAGCGCAAGGGTTGGAGCCCGCAAGGCGGGGCCAGCGACCCCCCGAGGCGGGATTATGAACCCGAGTGGTCAATCCTAAGTCCCGTTGATTCTATTGCCCTTTCCCCCGCGATCCCCCCCGATTTTCACCTCAAACAGCAGGTTTTTGGCCTCGAGTTGGACTCACGCGCTTTTTGACCGCCAAGGCCGTTGAAGGCGAGGGGAAATCGTCTCGCGTGCCCTGTGGGCATTTTTGGCCGCTGAATCCCGCCGAACCCGGGGGTCAAAATCCGGGTGCGAATAGGCCCTGACATACCGAGCGAAGCACTTGCCGCCGCGATCCGCCGCTTCGCCCACCGGCTTCAGCACGAGCACGCGCCGGAAATCGCCCGCGATCCGCGCAGCTTCAAGCGCCGAGCCGTTTCTGCGTTTCGCCACGCCCTGCCGCCAGGCCCCGGCCGGCCTTGCGACGAGGCGGTTAGCCGCGCCGGTGAACTACGGCGGGAGGGCAGGCCGTGGAAGGAAGTCTACCCCGCTTGCATCCCGGCCTTCACGATGCTTGATTCCACCGCGCGCCAACTCGCGCAATCCCGGCTACGTTCAGCCGCGAGATCACGGTTAAACACCCGACGCAGGAGGAGACAGCGAGGCGCAGTTCCTCAGGAAGCGACCGACTTGATGTAGGGCATAGCTCGTAGAGGCCCACACGCAGCACCATCCCCGGCCGGGCAGGCCCGGTCCCCTGAGAATGGCACTGGTCAGAAGATTGTCTTCTCGCCGACCTCTGCTAAAATGCGCCCGTGTCAGGAACTACAACGGCCGGGACGACCATGACGAGTGGCTCGCACCGCTAGCGAAATGAGCGAACGTGTCGGACGCTATTGATCTCTTCACAGCCGAATATCTTCAGGAAACCCAGAAGAGCATCGAAAAGACGAAAGTCTGCGTCTTCCTCTGCGGGCCAGGCCTCACGAGCAGGGGCCCCGGCGGCAGTCCCATGCGCGGAGCTGGCCTGAGAGCGTTTGTCAGGCGCAAACTGAACAAGGAGATGCCAGGCTGCACAGTAAGACTCGGGGAGCATCGCGCGCTCATTAGAGCATTCAGGCGCGTCGTGCGGAGGTCAGCGAATCTGGCGGACCACGAGCTGGGCCTTGCGAAGCTTAAGAGCACCGATCTCGTTGTCATCTTTCCTTCTAGCCCCGGGTCGTTCGCCGAGCTCGGTATGTTCTCGATGGCCGAGAAAATCGCCAGGAAAATGGTTGTCTTGGTTGATCGCTCGCACCGGAAGAACAGAGGCTTCCTGATAGAGGGACCCGTCAAGGCCGCGAGGCTCAGGAACGCAACCATCGAGTACGTTGATTACCGCAGGCGCCAGAAAATCTGGGAGCTGGTCAGAGAGGAAGTTCTAGCCGTCAAAGAGAGGAAACGCACGAGACGAATATAGGGAGTTACTCGTGGCCGAATACGACACTGAGGGCCTTACCCTGTACTTGGTCAACGTTCTGCAACCCGTGGGGGTTGGTGATCTCACGAGCGCGGCGCGCCGCGTGTCGCGTGCAGCGAGGTCAACCCGGCGCAACACGCGGCGCAGAGTCGAAAGGGATCTGGATCGCCTAGCGTGGAGGGGCCTGCTCGTCAAGAGGGGAGCAAAATACTCTGTGACCACCTTAGGACTGGATAGCGTTTCGAGGCTCGGGCTCGGTCGTCTGCGCGACAAGAACCGGCTTTTCATTCTCAAGCGGGCCTTGTAGAATTCGGTTTGAGCGGCGGTGACGGCTCATGGGTCTCGCATCGCGGACTGAGACCGGCTGGCGTTTCGCCAGCCCAATAGCGTATGGCGCAGCACATAAGGTCCGCGGATGCGTGCGCGCGAGTTGCGCGCACGCATCCGCGGTCGCTCAAGGCAGGGAAAGTTGGTGAAATCGCCACTTCCAACTGGTGAGACTGTTGTCCTACCGCCGCTCGTCTCTTTCTCCTCGGCAGACGACTTCAAGAGAGCCCTACAAAGCGAAGGCCGCTCTCCTCTTGATGACGAGGCCTTGGTCGCCTTCGATCGCTTACAGCGCTCGGGCCTCCCTCCATTGGTGTCACCGACGGCGCTCGGCGTGCTGCTCGGGGTCAGTCCCAAGCTTGTCACGGCGATGGGCCTATTCCCCGACAGGTATTACCGGGAGTTTAAGGTACCGAAGCGAAGAGGTGGAACGAGGACCATTCTCGCGCCTAGAACATACCTCAAGGCGGTCCAGCGATACGTCCTCAAACGCATCTTGGAAACGCGCCCGCTGCCGCCCAACGTGACGGGCTTTGTGAGAGGCCGAAGCATCGTGACCAACGCGAGCTATCACGCTAAGGCTCGGTACCTCCTCAACGTGGATCTCAAAGATTTCTTCGGGTCCGTGCACAAAAAGCAAGTTAGGCGGGTGTTCGCCGGATTGGGCTATTCGGGGCGGATGTCGGAGGTGCTTGGCCGCCTCTGCACTTACAGGGACTCTCTGCCGCAGGGCGCCCCTTGTTCCCCGTACCTCGCAAACCTGTGCTTTCTGGAGACTGATGCCGCAATTCAGCGCCTTTGCGACCGCCTTTCCGTAACGTACTCGCGGTACGCGGACGACCTCACGTTCTCGCGTCAGAAACCGTTTCCAGGTGGATTCCTCGACAGCGTCCGCTTCTTGGTAAAGCGAGCGGGGTTCGACCTCAACAAGAAGAAAACGCGGTTCTCTGGACCGGGCCAACGCAACCTGGTAACGGGACTGGTGGTCAATGCGAAGGTCCAACCACCCCGGATCCTGAGGAGAAAGCTACGAGCAATGTTCCATCAAGCCGAGGCCCGCCCCGGAAGACCGAAGCACAGCGGGCCAGAGCTTCTCGGATGGGCAAGTTTTGTGAAGACCTACAGCCACGCGCTCGGCAGTAAGTATATGAAGGTCGCGAAGTCCAACCCCGCGAACTGGCCGGCACGCTAAGAATACCCCAATGCATCGCTTTTCGAGCCCTGGGGCATCCTGACCCCGGCCCAGGCGTCGGAGCTGGCGGCCGGTCGGACAAATCAGGCGAACAAATACTCCTCGAATTGTTCCGTCTTCCGCTGAGGTATCGATTCCCATAGTGTGGAGGCATGCCGAAGGCGCTCACCCGCGAACAACTCGCAAAGCGCAAGGGAAAAGCTGTCCAATTCGTCGAGAACGTTTTGGACGACCCCGACCGCGCCGACGAAATCGCCGATGAGAGCCTGGAAAGCTACGCCGAAAGGCGGCACGTCAAGCTTGTAAATCCGAGGTGTAAAACCCCCATGTCAAGCAAAGCGGAACTGGCGCAGCGAATTCGCGAGTTGGAAGAAGAAAACGATAACCTTCGGGACAAGCCCGATCAAGTGGCCGACATTGTCGCCCCACCGGAAGAGGAAGACGAGGAAGATCGGGGCGAGGACGACGGCGAGGACTGACGCAACCGCCGGCGGTCTGTGGCAAGCATTGGCGGAAGCCAAGCGCCGAGATCACCGACCGCGCGGCGCGTTATCGGGCGAACGCGCCCGAGTGTCGGCCCTCCGGCCCTCGCGTCTGCTGCTCTTGCGGAGCGACTGCGCGCATCGAAGTCCACCATCTCGACGGCGAAGAGAAGCACTCGCGCCCGGAGGATCTGGTATGCGCCTGCCGCTCCTGTAACACGACCATCGGGGTAATGATGGCGCGGGCGGGCCTGGGCCGGCGAACGCGGCAATTCAATCCCAGAAGCGAGGGCGCACAATCCCTCGCGCAGTGGGTGACCGCCGTTTTGAGCATGAAACGCGAGTCCGATGCGATGAGCCCGGCGGCGGCCGTCGAGATGATCCATGCGACACCGCCAGACCGCCGCTCCGCCTTCGCCCGCGAAATCTGGAGGCTTCGGCGCAAGCATGGTACCGACCGCCGGGCGGGAGTGTAGCGAGGTAAACAGACATTTTCTTTTTTTCTTTTTCCACTATCCGCGATTACACGACAGGCCGGGCAGCGCGCGAATTGAAAGTTTCTCAGACCGATCTGCGGACGCTTTGCCAAGCGGGGTTAATTGCAGCGAGGGCGACCACCGGCGGAGATTGGCGAATCCCGAATAGCGAGGTTCAACGACTCCGCAAAGACGGGCTGCCCGAACTCCCTTCGCCCGTGCTCGAAGGCTCTGAAACGCAAGGCCAGGCAGCGCCGGGGGAAAGAGGGCGTCCGCATCCCGCGCTTCTCTCTGCTCCATCCCAGGAAGCGATTGCCGCGGCCGATGATGTTGTGCGCCTCGAAAACGAGGTGCACGCCATAGACCTGAAGCGGGCCAAGGAAGAAAGCCTCGATTGGTTCCGCGACCGCCGGAGCCGGCAGAAGGCAGCGGACGCGGCACGCCGAAGAGCGGCCCTTGAAGCCCAGGCCGGGCGAATTCGCAGGGAATGGCTGGCGCAATGGATGGCCTACGGGTTGGAAGGCCTGTCCGAGGACATGCCACGGGAAGCCGAGCTCGATGTACACCAAGCCATCGAAGAGGCCCTTGCCAACCTTGGCCCAGGCCATCCCCACCACATTGTTGATCGCCTTGTGCTGGCCGCGGTGGAAAAGGCTCTCGCGCCGTGGCGGCGCCGCAAGGAAATCCAGAAGGCGATTGCAGAAGCCCCCGATCAACTGCCGTTTCTCGGCCGGGGACCACGCGGCAGGCCGAGCGAGTGGGACATTCAGGCGATAAGGGCCGCATCCGACGCAATCGAGCAGCTCGATCCCGGCGCGCCAATGGCGAAGATCCGGGCCGTAGCATTCGAAGCGGCCAGGAAAGTGAAGGGCGAATTCCAAGCGTGGCGCACCGCAGAAGAGCACCGGAAGGTTCGCGAGTACATCCTCGAATGGACGATCCCGCCATTAGAGCTAACACCGGGGGAACGCGAGGCTGCCAAACGCGCCGTCCTCGAGGCACTGGCGAAACTTCCCGCCGGGTGTGGCCTGCCAGAAATGCGCCGGGTAAAGGACGCGGCGCTTGCCCCTTCGAAGCCCGCGCCGAAGCCATCCGCACGGCCGACCGTTACCTTGTGCGCGTGGGCGAGTATGTAGAGGAACTCGGTGGCGATGACGGCGAATGGGACATGGGTAGTCTCTTCGAGCGTGCGGAACTGGCCAAGAAGCTCAAAGCGAAGCTACGGCCGGCCTTGATCGCTCAAGTGCTGGAAAAACGGCTCGACGAAGACGAGGCCCGCGAATTCATCGAGGGATGGGTTGACGAGGCACTCGACGCATCGTAGGCCACGCTCATTAACACGGGGCCGAAACTCCGGCCGAGATGCAGCGTGCCGGGCCGTGCCAAACCTTTCCATATAAGACAACCTTAGCTGATGGTCTTCTCAGCCAAGCCAAGCAGGAGCCGAGAATAGAGCATTACCGCACGGCGCGGAAGGCAGACTCTGGTGCGGTGGAGGAATCCGAAAAATGCCAGGAGCTAATGAGAAGAGACGAGTTTCAGGCCCGCTGATCGGAATAGCAGGGGTTCACTACGTGGCGGCCGAGCTTTCGCGCCGAGGGATGATCGCGCTGCCCACGATTCGGAATACTGCGGCATATGACATCATCGTCGCCACTCCAGATGGAAGGAAACATGCCAACGTCCAAGTGAAGACATCGCAAGACCGAGTGAGTTTCTGGCCCATGCCTCGATCCGATAAGATTTGGGCTAAGCCGAATGATTACTACGTTCTACTGCGATGGCTGCACAAGGAAAACAGATTCGAAGGATTCATGCTCAAGGGCAGCGAAGCCAAGCGGGCAGTCCGCGCGGACGAGAGTGGGCCTTGGAATGCAAAGCGACGCCTTCAAGGGAAGCAGGTTTGGGCTTCAATCCATGTGACCGCAAAATGGGCGAGGCAGGCGGAGCGGTGGAAAGAAAGGTGGCAGGAGTGGACTTTGATGTAATTCGGCCCTCGGGAGCACGTATTGAAGGAATCTAGCTTTAAAGGAATCCCAGTCCTCTGAACGCCACGGAATGCCCTCGGTGCAGCAACATCCGCAGACATATCGCATGCGTGTCATCGGAAGTGCGATCCCTCCCGGTACGGGCTCGGCGATGACGGCGCTCGACACCAAGACCAAAGGAAAGAAACGCGCAACGGGTGAACGCTGGAACGCCCGCCGCTTTCACCCCATTTTATAGTCGTAGCATTCACCCCAACGCCTGACGCAAGCCCAGGCTGCCGAGCAGCATACCAACGGCGAAGCGTGCAAAATGACCGCGAACGAAAACCCCGGTTTGGGCGGGAGCGACCCCTCTATTTGCGCTGATTAGCCGCCCAAATGTATTGCAGAGGGTCGCTCCCGCCCAAACAGTTCTCGTCGTGCCCCGTGTAGTCGGCGCGCGGCTGACAGGGTGCGTCTCGCTTCCTGAACATCCCAATCGTTAGCTTCCTCGTCCGCCGAAACCGGAACTTTTCGTGAGCACTTTTTCTTTGGGCACTTTCATTCGCGCGGCGGCTATTAGTTACATATAGGGGCAAATCGCCATCCCAAGCGTCGCACTGCTAAACCTTCAGGCTGTATGGAATTCCTGAAAAAACGAAAGGAAGGCTTGCATGCCTATTCTCAAGGCACCTCCCATTCAACCAAAAAATGAAACCCTGCAGCTTCGCGTATCGCAGGATTTGAAGTTCCGGCTGACGCGATACGCCGAATTCATTCATGCAGCTGCTTCATACGTCGTCAGCGAGGCGTTGGAACGCTTGTTTCGCAAGGATGCCGAATTTCAGGACTATCTCGCGACGTACAAACCGCCAGAATCAGCGGACCACAGCGAGCAAGACAAGCCCATCAAGAGCCCACTGAAATCACTCGCAGTATAGCCGACACAATTCGCGTAAGAAGCTAATCGTAAGGCCCCGCAAATCCAGACAATTCTGAAATCATGCTTGCTCGCGCAAAGATCGCGGCGTGGGAATCGCTGAAGAAGCGGCCGCGCCCCTCACCCTGTCCGGTGTCGCGACACGTTCGCTCGCTCGCATTGGATTGGAACTCGAAATTGTCAATTCGGATGGTTGCGGGGTTCGCGGAACTAATTGAAGGCAAAAGATTTTTTGGTTGCGGGGGCTGGATTCCGCAGAGCGGGACCAGCGATCCCGCGAGGCGGGATTATGAGCCCGGCGACCGACCAGGCGATGTCATGTTCTCGATCCGCTCGCGATGGAGTCCGGTGAGGGCGTAGAATCCGGCCCCGCCCTTCTGGCGCTTCAGTTCATTCTCTAGTTTTCGGGCGGTCGTGTAGTCGGCACTGGACTGCTGAAACACAAGGGACCAAGGGCAATGGCGGGCAGTCCAGCGCGACAGACCTTGATTGTGTTGAGCCAGTCGATGGTCGATTTCTTCGGTGATCCCGATGTAAAATCGATGGCCCGTTTTACTCCAGAGGACGTAGACGAAGTACGGCTTATTTGAGACTCGGGACATGGCAAAAGGGGTTGGTTGCGGGGGCTGAACTGGAGTTTGCGACCTCCGGCCCCAGGCCGGCGACGCCGGCCGCTAAACAAATGCCAGCCCGATGACGCCTGAGTTTCGGAAAGGAACAAATCGGGAGGGTTTGGTTGCGGGGGCTGGATTTGAACCAGCGACCTCCGGGTTATGAGCCCGACGAGCTACCAGACTGCTCCACCCCGCGAGGTAGATACTACGCGATTCGCGGCTCGCTCGCAACCGCGCCGGACCTCTGCTTCGGATTGCGGCGGCACATCCTCGCAGTCGGCGGCAACGGGCGCGCGTGGTGAGCGCTACGGCACAGCGGAGTGGGCGCCTGGCCGCATGGGTGATACGGGGACGGAAGCGCAGCGGGGCGACCTGCCATTAAGTCATGTATTGACAGCCCGTTGGGATGCAGAGCGGCGGACGATTATGGCAGCCTACGTGCCAGTTCATCAGGCACATAAACCCTCAGCTTGAGGAGTGTCGATGAGCTGGCAGGAGCGTTACCGGAGCAAGCTGCGCACCGCCGATGAGGCGCTCGGAGTGGTGCGGTCGGGCATGCGGGTTTACATTCACCCCGGCTGCGCCGAGCCGGAAGCGCTGGTGCGCGCGCTGATCGGGCGGGCGGCGGAACTGGAAGACGTTGAGATCGTGCACATGATGACGCTCGGCAGCGCCGATTACGTGAAACCGGGGATGGAAGGCCATTTCCGGCACAACGCGATTTTCGTGGGACCCAACGTGCGGGAAGCGGTGAACGACGGCCGCGCCGACTACACCCCGATTTACCTGAGCGAAGTGGAGGCGCTGTTCGAGAGCGGCGAGATGCCGCTCGACGTGGCGCTGGTGCAGGTGTCGCCATTCGACGAGCATGGATGGTGCAGCCTGGGCGTGGGGATCGACACCACCCTGACCGCGGCGAAAACGGCGCAGCACACGATCGCCCAGGTGAACGACCGGATGCCGCGCACACACGGAAACAGTTTCCTCCACGTGAACGATTTCGAGGCGATCGTCGAGGCGTCGCAACCGCTTTGCGAGCTCGAGCCCGCGGAAATTCAGGAAGTGCATCGCGCGATCGCGCGCAACGTCGCGTCGCTAGTGGAAGACGGCGCGACGCTCCAGCTCGGCGTCGGCGGCCTGCCCGACGCGGTGCTCCCGGAACTGGCCGGCCGGCGAGACCTGGGCATTCACACCGAGATGTTGTCGGACAACGTAATTCCGCTGGTGGAATCAGGCGTCATCACCGGCCGCCGGAAAACATTGCATCCCCGAAAAATCATTCTGGGGTTCGTGCTGGGCACGAAGAAGCTGTTCGATTACGTCGACGGAAACCCGGAATTCGAATTCCATCCCACCGCCTACACCAACGACCCGTTCGTGATCAGCCAGAACGCCCGCATGACCGCCATCAATTCGGCGCTGGAAGTCGATCTGACCGGGCAGGTGTGCGCCGACTCGCTGGGAACCTACTTCTACAGCGGAATCGGCGGCCAGGTGGATTTCCTGCGGGGAGCGTCGCGATCGCGGGAGGGGAAACCGATCGTCGCGCTGCCGTCGACGGCAAAGGCGGGAACGGTTTCGCGAATCGCGCCGATGCTCGCGCCCGGCGCCGGGGTGGTGACTTCCCGCGGCCTCACTCATTACATCGTCACCGAGTACGGAGTGGCCTACCTGCACGGCAAGACGGTCCGCGAGCGCGCCGAAGCGTTGATCCGCATCGCCCATCCCGAGTTCCGGGACGAGCTTTACCGCTATTGCGAACGGACACGCTGGCTGCAGCGTCCGCTGCCGGCCCGGGGGCGGGTGCAATAATCGCTTGGAATGCAGCGCGGCAGGCACAGGATGAATCCTGTGCCACGGCAAGCTTGCGTCATCCTTCGGCAAGCTCAAGGCGGTGAGCGAAATCGAACGACGGCGGGCGGGATTGCGCCCAGGATCCGGTCCGCTCGGACCCGGGGCAAAATGAATCACTGGCCCATCCGGTCAGGCGGCGCGGGGATGAGGGCGAACGATCTCGACCGAGCACGGCGCATGACGGGCGACGTATTCGGAGACGCTGCCGAGAAAAATGCGCGGCAATCCGCGACGTCCGTGCGAGCCCATCACGATCAGGTCGGCTTTGATCTTGGCGGCATAATCGACGATGGCGGTTCGCGGCTCGCCCTCTTCGACCGTGGCGACGACCTTGCAGCCCGCCGCTCGAAGCGCTTTTTCCGCCTCCGCCACCAGGTCCTTGCCCTGCTTCATGTACTCTTCGCGCAGGGCGTCGATTCGGTCCATATCCTTGGTCACGCCGTCGTAGAGCGGCAGGTAAATCAGCGGATCGATCACGTTCAGCACGTGTACTTCCGCTTCATCGACCCGACGCTGGCCGCAAACTTCCTGAACTGCGGCTTTGGAAAAATCCGAGTTTTCGATGGCCAGAAGAATTTTAGTCATGGGCTTCCCTCCCGCTTTCCCGTTCTTTCCGGGCGCGCTCCTTGCCCGGGCTCAACTCTTTTTCGCAAACGAGCAAATCTCCGGCAGCGCCAGCCCCTGGAAATCGTCGAAACGCATCAGAACGGAGTCGCGGTGCGTTCCCGCCGGGAAGGCAATTTGTGCGTCGGTTGCGAGCGAGACATCGACGTAAACAGGCAGGCCGTAGAGCCGCCCAAAAGGCGGGATAGCTCCGAGTTCGCAATCGGGGAACAGATCGGCGATCTCCGTTTCGGTCGCCAGGCACACCGGCTCACCTGCCAGCCGGGCGAAGCGATCCATATCCACCTGATGCGATGCCGGCAGCACCGCCAAGTAGGTTTGTGACTTGCCTCGAAGAACAACGCTCTTGGCCAAATCCTTGCCCGGGACGTGCAAAACCTCCGCGGTCGCTTGCGAGCTGTAAGCAGGCTCGTGGGCAATCAGTTCGTAGGGCACCTGGTAGAGGTCCAGGAAGTGTTTCAACCTTGGGGCACAAACCATCGTCGTCATGGCCAAGCCCTCCCCCCGGCGTGGCAGCCCACCGCTCGCGCCAGCGAGAAGCAAGGTGCATCCGGGATGCCAAAGGCGCAGGGCGTCGTGCGGCTCATAAGCGCTTGTATCCCAGAGGGATAGCATACAGCCGGGAACCAAGAGGCTCCTGTCCCGATGCGGGATTTTCCGCTCCGGTTGAGCTATTTCACAAGATGGGAGAGTGTCGGGCGTTGCCAGGCCGCGTCGGTCTGACGATTCATTCCTGTGCTTGCGAGTTGCTCAGCGGCAAGCGCAATCGCGCTTCGGCTCCCGGACCGGGAACGCGGTTTTCCAGCACCAGCGAGCCGCCGTGTGCTTCGGCAATCTCGCGGCTCAGGACCAGCCCGATCCCCGAGCCACCGGGCTTGGTGGTGAAAAACGGAATGAAAACATTGGCGGGATTGGACAGGCCCGGTCCTTCGTCGCGAACGAACACTTCGATAGATTCGCCGTTGGACCGCCAGCCCATCTGAACGCCTCCGCCGGTTTCGAGCGAAGCGTCGGCGGCGTTGCGAACCAGATTGATCAGCAGTTGTTCGAGCTGGCCGGCATCGGCGCGGATCGACACCGGCGGCCCTTCGAGCACTTTCACCGGCAGGCGCTGCTCGAGTCCTGCGGCGCGGCGCACCCACAAGCCCACTTCGAGCGGGGATGGGCGAGGCGGGGGCAGCTTGGCCAGGCGAGCGTAACCGTCGACGAAGCGGCTGAGCGCAGCGGAGCGGGAAGCAATCAACGCCAGTCCCTGCGCCATATCGTCGCGCCAGTCGTCGGGCAATTCGCGGCGGCCAAGCAGATCGCGAAGGCTTTCGGCGACCGACTTGAGCGGCGCGAGCGAGTTGTTGAGTTCATGGCCCAGGACGCGGATCAAGCGGCGCCAGGTATGCCGCTCCTCGTCGCGGAGCGCCCGGCTGATATCGGAAATCACCAGCAGCCGGTGCGGCATCCCGTCCTGGCGAAACACGCTGCGGCGGATTTCCCACCGGCCGGCCTTTTCGGGAAACGTTTTCGAGATAATGCGGGGCGTATCGCCTTCCAGGCATTCGCGCAGAGCGAGATCGGCGGCGGTATCGCCGAGAAGCTGCTCGCGGGGGCGTGCGAGCAGCCGCTCGGCGGTGCGGTTGGCGAGGCAGAGGCGCTCGGCGGAGTCGAACGAGAAAACGGCGACATCGATTTCGTTGACGACGGTGCGGAGGAGGGCGGTAGCCTCCATCGCGCCCAGGCGCTGCTCGTGCATGTTGTCGACCAGGGCATTGAGCTCGCGGAACACTTCGCCCAGGGCGTCGTCGCGGCGCGAGCCGCGGGCCCGCATGGAGTAGTCGCCCTCGCGGATCGCCGCCAGCACGTTGGAAAGGGTGCGCAAGGGAAAGGAAACCAGGCCGCCGGTGGCGGCGGAGAATCCCACCCAGAAGAGGCAGATGAGCACCGTCAGCGCCCAGCGCCCGCCCGAATCGGCGTTCCTGGTCCAGATGGCCACCAGCGCCACGATCGAAGCGGGCAGGCCGGCGAGCCAGGCATAGAGTCTGACGCGCCGCTCGAGCCCCAGCGGTTTCATGGCTCGCGCCCTTGCGGCGTAACCGCTGCGCGTAGGATGAATCCCGTGCCAGTTGCGAGGCGCAGCGGTTTCATAGGACGTGTTTTTGCAGCCGGCGATAGAGCGCGCTGCGGGAGAGGCCGAGCGCGCGAGCGGCCTGGGTGACGTTGCCGCCGTAGCGGCCCATCGCCTTCTGAATCAGGATCCGCTCGACATCCTCGAGACTCATCTCCTCGAGGCGGGCCGGGGCTTCGCGCGAACTTTCGAGCGACAGATCGGAGGGCAGAATGGTTCCGGTCTGCGCCAGCAGCACCGCGCGTTCGATGCTGTGATCGAGCTCGCGGACGTTTCCCGGCCAGGAGTAGCGGGCCAGGAGTTGGAGAGCAGAATCGTCGAAGGCGGCCAGCGGCTTGTGGTAGCGCTCGGCGTAGCGGCGCAGGAAGTGGAGGGCGAGCAGGGGGATATCCTGCTTGCGCTCGCGCAGCGGAGGCAGATGGATTTCAATCGTATTCAGCCGGAACAGCAAGTCCTCGCGGAAGCGCCCGGCGGCGACTTCGGCGCGCAGATCGGCGTTGGTGGCCGAGAGAATCCGCACGTCCACCCGCCGGGTGATCGACGACCCCACCCGCTCGACTTCGCCCACCTCGAGCACCCGCAGCAGCTTCGCCTGCAAATTCAGCGGCATGTTCGCGATTTCGTCCAGGAACAGCGTCCCTTGATCCGCCAGCTCGAAACGCCCGGCGCGGTCGCTTTTCGCGTCGGTGAACGCGCCCTTGACGTGGCCGAACAGTTCGCTTTCGAAAAGGGTTTCGGGCAGGCCGCCAATGTTGACGGTGACGAACGGGCGGGAGTTGCGGCCGGAAAGCGCCTGGAGGGTGCGAGCGATCACTTCCTTGCCGGTTCCATGCTCGCCGGTGATGAGCACGTTGGCGTCGGAAGGGGCGACGCGGGCGGTCAGGTCCATCACCGGGGCCATCGCCGGCGACTCGGCGATGAGCGTGGGCCGGCCCTGGGCCTGGAGGAGGCGGTTCTCCGCCTCGAGCCGCTGGCCGCGGCGCAGGGCGTGGGCTAGCTCGATGTGGGTGCGAACGCTCGCCAGCAGCCGGGCATTGTCCCAGGGCTTCTGGAGGAAGTCGCGCGCGCCCCGGCGCATCGCCTCGACCGCCAGATCGACCGTGCCCCAGGCGGTCAGCACCACCACCGGCAAGCTGCCATCGAGCGCCTGGATGCGCGAAAGCAGGTCGAGGCCTTCCTTGCCCGACGTGGTGTCGCGGGCGTAATTCAAGTCGATCAGTACTGCGTCGTATTCGCGCGAACCGAGCGCGTTGAGAACGGCCCCCGGCGATCCGACGGTCTCGACGCCAAAACCCTCGGCCTTGAGGACGAGGCGGAGCGCTTCGCGGACGTCCGCCTGGTCGTCGGCCACCAGCACACGGGCAGCGTGGTTATCGGCGGGATTGGCTGCGGGATTCATCGGTACGCTCACCCGGCGGTGGCCAGGGCGCGATCGCTGACGATCCAGCCGTCGGCAAGCTGAACGATGCGCTGGGCGTAGGCGGCCCAGGTTTCGTTGTGGGTCACCTGGAGGACGGTGGTGCCCTCGTCGTTCAGCCGCTTCAGCAGGTCCATGATCATCTTCCCCTGGGTGGAGTGAAGGCTGCCGCAGGGCTCGTCGGCGAGAATGACCTTGGGATTGCCGATCAGCGCGCGAGCCACCGCCACCAATTGCTGCTGGCCGCCGGAAAGCTGGCTGGGAAACAGATCCTTCTTGCCAACAATCTGGAATTTATCAAGCATCTCGGCTACCATCGCCTGCCGCTCGGACTTCTTGAAATTCCGGTAGGAGAGGGGCAGATCCAGATTTTCAGCGACGGTGAGATTATCGAGCAGATGGAATTGCTGGAACACGAATCCCAGATACTGTTTGTGGAGTTCGACCCGCTGGCGGTTCGACAGCTTGTGAACCGGGTGCTCGAGAAAACCGTATTGGCCGGTCCAATCGCCGTCGAGCATGCCGACGATGCTGAGCAGGGTGGACTTGCCGGCTCCCGAGGGCCCCATGATGGTGACGAATTCGCCCTCGCGAATCGAGATATTGATCCGGCGCAGCACCCACGTTTTGCCGGCGCGCGTTTCGAAAACCTTTTCCACATCCTTCATTTCAACCAAAGGCATGGTTTCCTCAGGCTCCTAGCGTAACGCACTCGGCGCCCGGCTGGCATCCCGCCGGCGTGAAAAGCGAGGAGCGGGGGCGGGCGGCCTGGAGCGGATTCTCATTCGTGGCGCAAGGCGATGGCGGGGTCCAACCGGGGTGGCGCGAAGCGGGGGGCGTAACCTGCCGCTAGCGCCACCCATGCCAGCAGGGTCGAGACGCCGGCGCAGGTCAGCTGATCCGATCCGGCGACGCCGACCAGCAAACCGTCATCCGTCCCTCCTTCCGCTATCGTCTAATCGGCGGCCAGCACGACAAGCGTCATGTCGTCGTCAAAGCGATTCCCGTTGAATTCCACCAGTTTCTTGAGAATGAGCTGGTGCAAGGTGGCGGCGGAAAGGCCCCGGTTTTCGCGGGCTAGCGCCAGCAGGCGCTCCTCGCCAAATTCCTCGGCTCCGTCGGTGGATTCGGTGACGCCGTCGGTGAATAACAGCAGGCGGTCGCCCCGGCGAAGCTGGATTTCCTGCTCGACGAAGCGATCCTGGCCGGCGATGCCGAGCACGGCGCCGCCTTCGGCCAGCCGAAGGGCCGAGCCATCGGCGCGGATCAGCAAGACGGGGTTGTGCCCTGCATTGGTGTAGGCCAGGCGCCGCTGGCCGGCATCGAGCACGGCGTAGAAGAAAGATACGAAACGATCGTTGGCAAGCGAGTGCTGCAAAGCGCGCCCGAGCGAGTGGCAAAGCTCCCGGGGACGAGCACGGCGCGAGGACAGGGCCCGAACGTTCGCCTGGAGATTGGACATCAGCAGCGCCGCGGGAACGCCCTTGCCGGCCACATCGGCGACGGCCAAAGCGAACCGATCGCCGCCAAGCGGCAGGACGTCGAAATAATCGCCGCCAACGCCGAGCGCCGGGCGCCACGCGGAGGCGATGCGGAAACCGGGGATTTGCGGGAGCTGCCGCGGCAGGAAACCCTGCTGGACGCGGCGGGCTTCCTCCATCTCGAGGGTATGGCGGCGCAATTCCAACTGGATGGCGCGATTCTGGGATTCGAGCTGGGCAGCGCGAGCGTCGGCCTGGCGGCGGCTGCGGTAGCGCTCGATCTGCCGGCGCAGGGTGTCCAGCAGGTATTCATTGTCCCACGGCTTTTGGACGAAGTCGCCCACGCCGCGGTGCATCGCCTCGATAGCGAGCGACGCGGTGGCCCAGCCGGTCATGACAATCACCGGGGGCAAGTTGGCAGCGGTCTGAAGCTCGGAGAGCAGATCGAGGCCTTCGAGGCCGGAAGTGGTGTCGCGAGCGTAGTTGAGATCGATCAGTAACAGGTCAAATGCCCCACCGCGGACCGCTTCGCGGACCGCGGCGGGCGACGTGGCGGTGACCACCCGGTAGCCGTGGCTCTTGAGGAGCAGGCGCAGGGCTTCGACGACGTCGGGCTGATCGTCGGCTACCAGCACCCGTGGCGGCGCCGTCAGGTGCGGATTTGCGGCTTCGCAGGCAAGAGAAGTCATCATCGCGATTGCACTCGTACGACAGCCAGGGGGAGCACTTGAGTTGCCACCGGCGCGCTGTTCTAGCGATAAGAAAGTAAAAGACTTAATAGGATATCGCGAGGCTTGCAATCAGCCGGTATGTCCGTTTGTGGGATGAACCCGCCCTCGACCGGACACATGGAGGCAGGGGTTAGGGAGGAGGGGCAGGTCGGAGGAGTAAGGGCTTATTCTCCTCCGGTCGTCAGCCGTTGGTCTGAGCTGGCAATCCCGAGGCCTTAACCCCGGTCCCCTATTCCCTGCCTTATTCGTAGCGCAACGCGGTGGCGGGGTCGACGCGCGTCGCCCGCCGCGCCGGCAGATAGCAGGCGACAAGGGCCACGAGCGCCAGTAATACCGAAGCGAGCGTGCAGGTGAGCCAATCGATGTTACTGACGAGCACGAGAACGCGGGATGCGCCGCGCGCCAGCAACACCGTCACCGCCAAGCCGATCAATAAGCCGATCGATACCATCCCTGCGCCTCCCCAGAGCACGCCGGAAAGGATGTCGCGGCCGCTCGCGCCAACCGCCATGCGGATGGCGAATTCATGCCGGCGCTGGTTCACGGTGTACGCGACCACTCCGTAGAGGCCCACGACCGCCAACACCAGACCTAGCATGCCCAGGCCACCAGCCACCGTCGCGCCAATCCGGAATAGCAGGAAGCCATTCGGCCCCTGCACTTCATTCTCCAGCGGCATCACGTCGAAAACCGGCAGAACGGGTTCGAGAGAATGGATGAGATGCTCCACTTGCGGGGCCAGCGCCTCCGGCGCCAGCGACGACCGCACCTGGAGGGTGCGCAAGTCGATGTAGTTCTGGAGGACGGGGACGTAGTAATACGGCCTGGGCCTGTCGGCCGCGAACAGATATTCGGCGTTGCCGGCAACACCAACCACCTGAATCCAAGGCGCAGTATCCGAGGTGCGGAAGCGCTTGCCGATGGGGTTCTGGCTCGGCCAAAGCTCGGCGGCCATCTGCTGGTTGACGATGGCGACGAGCGGGGTGGAGGCGTCGTCGGCGTCGGTGAAGTCGCGTCCACGGAGCAAGGGGATACGCATGGTGGAAAAGTAATTAGTGCCGATGTGGTTGAGGAAGCATTCCGGCGGATGCTCGTTGGGGCCGAACACCTTGCCTTCGGGTGTGACATTGGCAGCGTCGGCATAGATGCCGAATGGAACCTGGAGAGTCAGCGTGGCCGATTGCACCCCGGGCATCGCCCGCACTCCGTCGATCAGGCGCTTGTAGAACTCGCCGGCGTGAGCCTTGTCGTAGCCGACGTCGGTGGGATTCATGGTCAGATCGAGCACGCCGCGTGGATCGAAACCGAAATTGGCGCTTTCGGCCTTTTCCAAACCGCGAACGAACATGCCCGCCATCACCAGCAGCACCAGCGAACCCGCCAGTTGCGTCACCACCAGCGCCCGGCGCAGGCGCTGCGAGCGCACGCCGCCCGAGAGCCGTGCGCCGCCCTCGCGCAACTGGTCGTTCGGGTTGGCCCGGAACGCGCGAAACGCCGGCGCGAGACCGACCACCAGGCCGGTGAGCACGCAGGCGGAGAAGGCAAAGAGGAATACCCGCCAGTCGAAGCCGAAATCGAACCGCAGCGGAACGGTGGTTTGAAAATCGATCAAGCCAAACAGGCTGACCAGCCACTCGCCCAGGGCGAGGCCGGCGGCGCCGCCGATCAGAGCAAGCACCAGGGTTTCGGAAACGGTTTGGCGAAGCAGACGCGATCGGGTCGCGCCGAGCGAGATGCGCACCGCCATCTCGCGCTGGCGGCTCAAGCCGCGCGCAATCAGCATGCTCGCCACGTTGAAGCACGCCACCAGCAGCACCAGGCCGGCCAGCAGCAGGAACAGGGCGGCAATGGCCGGCTGGCGGGCGAACTCGTGCGGCTCGCGCGGCCGGGCCATCCGCTCGGGATAGACGTACGCCTTGTAGCCGCGATCGGACTCCGGGTAACGCTCGGCCAGCCGGGCGGCAACCAGGTTCATCGAGGCTTGGGCTTCGGCGGCCGATACGCCGGGCTTCAGACGTCCCAACAGTTCGAGCAGGCGGGAGTTTCGATCGGTCCAGAACCGCGGGTCGGTGGTCGGGAGATCCCGAACCAGACTGAATGGGAAATAGGCGTCCATTTCCACCAAGGGAAAGGTGCCGCGGAATGCTTTGGGCACCACCCCAACAATCGTCACCGGGCGGCCATCCATCAAGACGCTGCGGCCCACCACTCCCGGGTCGCCTTCGAATCGCCGCTTCCAGTAGGAATAGCCCAGAACGGCCACCGGGTCAGCGCCGGGCGTCTGGCCTTCGGAGGGGAGGATCAGCCGGCCGTTGAGCGGCTTGACGCCGAGCACCGAGAAGTAATTCCCGGTGACGAACGAGACGTAGATATGATCGGCGCGGCGGGCGTCGCCGAATCCAACCACCGCCGGCGAATAGCCGATGACGCCGGAAAAAGCGGCAGTCTGGTTGCTGAAATCGAGATAATCGCGATAGGAGAACGCGGTGGACAGCGAGCCGGACTGCTCCTCGGTCATCACGGTGATCTGGCCCGGGTCGCTGACCGGCAGGGGCCGCAACAGCCAGCCGTTGACGATGCCGAAGATCGCGGTGGTGGCGCCGATGCCCAGCGCCAGGGTGAGAATGGCGACAGCGGCAAGGCCGCGATTGTGCCGGAGCTGGCGAACGGCGTACTTCATGTCCTGCCCGATGCCTGCCATTTCCCCTCCCTCATAACGGCTAGTGACCAGTGGCTAGTGGCTAGTGGCTAGTGACTAGTTTCAAGCGTACAGCCTTGAGCATTTTCCGGAGCTCCGTCACTCGTACCGCAGGGACGTTGTGGGGGCGACGCGCATGGCGCGCTCTGCCGGCGCGACGCATGCCCCCAGCGCCGCGAGAATCAGCAAGAGGACTACTCCAACAAACGTCAACGGATCGGTGGCGGCGACGCCGTAGAGCAATCCTGCCAGCAGCCGGGTGAGGGCCAGGGCCGCCACCACGCCGATCCCCAAACCCACCAGCACCATTCCCATGCCTTCGCGCAGGACCAGCTTCAGAACCGCCGGGGGGGCCGCGCCCAGAGCCATGCGGATGCCGATTTCATGGGTGCGCCGGCTAACCGAATAGGAAATCACTCCGTAGATGCCGACCGCGGCGAGCATCAGTGCCAGCCCGGCGAACAGGCCCAGCATGAGCATCGAGAAGCGCTGCCGCGCGATGGAATCGGCAATCATCTGTGCCATCGTTTCCACGGCGTAGACGGGCTGGTCGCGCCCGGGGCCGAGCACCGCGCCGCGGATGGCGGCGACGGCGGCGAGCGGGCCGGTGCGGGTACGGACCGCGAGCGTCATCCCAATCGATCCTTCCTGCATGAAGCGATCGGGGACCTGGAAGAAAGGGAAGTACAATTCGGCGCGGACTTTGGCGCTTTCGTCCTCGGCCAGCCCCCAGTGGCGCACGTGGCCAACGACGCCGATGATTTGCACCGGGCCGATAACCATCAAGTTGATTCGTTTGCCGATGGGATCCTCGCCGGGAAAGAATTCCCGGGCGAAGACGGTGTCGATCGCCACCACCTGGGGCGAGGCGACATCGTCCTGGTTGGTGAAGAACCGGCCGCGCACGAGCGGTATGCGCATGAGCCGCAGGTAATCGGGGGTGACGATGTAGTTGAGCGCCCAGTTCCAGCGGTCGACGGGAGGCGGGGCGTGGGAGCCCTCCCAGAAGCCGAGTTCGCTGTCGTCGCCGCTGAGCGGGAGCAGGTCGGTGACCGCGGCCGATTCGATTGCGGGAATGCGCTGGACCCGGTCGAGCAACTGCCGGTAGTCGAGTCGCGCCTGGACCGGCTGGCTGGAAACCCCGGGGGAGAGCGCCACCTTCATCGTGAGAACGTTGCCGGGATCGAATCCGGGATCCACCGCCCACAAATGGCCGAGCGTCCGCAGCAGCAGGCCCGCGCCCACCAGCAGCACCAGCGACAGGGCCACCTCGCCGGCGACGAGCGCGCGCTGGAGCCTGCCGCCGCCCTGTGCCACCGACCGGGAACCCTCCTTGAGGGTTTCGTTCAGATCGGCATCGGTGGCGCGGAGCGCCGGCGCCAGCGCGAACACGATTCCGGTGATCGCCGAGACCAGGAACAGGAACGCAACCACGCGGGCGTCCAAGTGAACGGAGCTGGTGCGCGGCAGCCCTCCGGGCACCGCCGCCAGCGCCGCCCGCGTTCCCCACACCGCCACGAGCAGGCCGAGCGCGCCGCCGGCGAGCGCCAGCAAAACGCCTTCGGTGAGCAATTGCCGCACCAGCCGCTGCCGACCCGCGCCCAGCGCGCCGCGAATCGCAAATTCCTTCTGCCGCGCCGCCGACCGGGCGAGCAGGAGATTGGCGACGTTGCCGCAGGCGATGAGGAGCACGAAGCTGACCGCGCCCAGCAGCAACAGCAGCGTCGAGCGCACTTCGCTCACCATGTCCGCCGCCAGGGAAACCACAGTCACGGCCTGGCCGGCGTCCGCCTTCGGGTACAGCGTGGTGAGTTGGCCAGCGATGCCCGTCATTTCCTGTTGCGCCGCGGCCATGCTGGTTCCCGGGGCGAGACGGGCAACCACATGCAGGCCGGGGTGAACCGACCGGTCAGTCATTTCCGGCGAATCCCATTGACCGATGGGCTCGTAGACGTCCGCCGGCTCCCCGAACTGAAATTCCTTCGGGACGACCCCGACGATGGTCCACGCCTTGCCGTCGAGAGTGATGCTGCGGCCCAGAACGTCGGCGGCGCCGCCGAACTGCCGCTGCCAGAAGCTGGCGCCGATCATCACCACCGGGTCGGCGCCGAGGGCGTCTTCCCGCGGCAGGAAATTCCGGCCGAGCGCCGGGTTGACGCCCAGCACCGGGAAGAACTGCGCCGAAACGCGTTTCCCGTCGATACGGGTGGCGTTGCCCTGACCGGTGATCAGGAAATCAGCCCGGCGGAAAATGGCCATCGTCGAAAAGCTGCGGCTCTCCCGTTGCCAATCCTTGAAGTCCAGGTAGGAAACCGACATTTCGTGGAACCGGGAAGACGACCCGTACAGCATCACCAGGCGGCCGGGATCGGGATAGGGAAGCGGCCTTAACAACACGCCGTTGACAACCGAGAAAATCGCTGCGTTGGCCCCGATGCCCAGTGCCAGCGTGATCACGGCGACGGCGGTGAGCCCGGGACTTCTGGCCAGCACCCGTAGCCCGTATTTCACGTCTTGCAGCAAGCTTCCCAATCTTGAAGTCCCCCTGAACGAGCCGGCAGGGGCACGTTGCAACGTGCCCCTACCAAACTTTCTTACTCGTGACGCAGAGCGACGACCGGATCGACTTGCATGGCGCGCCGTGCCGGAATGTAGCAGGCGGCCAGGGCCACCAGCATCAGCAGCGCCGAAATCCCGATGAAGGTTGGCGCGTCGGTGGCGTTCACGCCGAACAACAACCCCGCCAGCAGCCGCGCCAGCCCCAGGGACGCGGGCAAAGCGATGGCTACGGCAATCGCGGTGAGCCAGAAGCCCTGCGCCACCACCAGCCGCAGCACCTGGTTTCGCTCCGCGCCCAGCGCCATGCGGATGCCGATTTCATGGGTGCGCTCGCCCACCGCAAACGCCATCACCCCGTACACGCCGACGCACGCCAGCACCAGCGCCACCAGGCCCAGCACTGCCATCATCACCGCCACGTACCCGATCCCGATGACCGATTGCGAAATCACCTGGGCCATCGTCAATACGTCGGTCACCGGCAAGTCGGGATCGACGCTGGCGATCCGCTCCTGGACGGCGCCGGCGAGGCTGGCGGGATCGCCCGAAGCGCGCAGCATCAGATAAGCTCCGTCTTCAGCCGATTGGGCGACGGGCTGGTAAATCGCCGGCTGCGGCTCCTTCACCGTCCAGTCGTACTTCACGTCGGCAACGACGCCGACAATCGTCGCCCATGGCGCAGGCGAGGACACCGTATTGAGCTTGATGCGCCTGCCAAGCGGGTTCTCGCCGCGGAAGTACTTGCGGACCATCGTTTCGCTGACGAGCGCGACCGGGGCGGCGCCGGGCCCATCCTGGTCGGTGAGTGGCCGGCCTTGGAGCAGCGGAACGTGAAGTATGCCGAGGAAATCAGGGTTGACGATTTCCCAGTAGGCGCCGGGATGCTCGTCCGGGCGGGTGGGGCGGCCTTCGATGGCGAACCCGCCCCATTCAGCGTCGTCGCCGTATGGAACGTTAGTGGCGAGAGCGACCGCTTGGGCGCCGGGGAGCGCCGCCAGCCCTCGGAGCGCCTGCTGGTAGAACAAAGCGCGGGCCCTTATGTCGCCATAGCGATAATGGGGCAAATCCACTCTCAGGGTGAGCAGCGAATCCGGCTCGAACTGGTCATTCAAGCCGGTGAGCGCGCGAAATCCCTTCACCAGGAGCCCGGCGCCGATCAGCAGAATCAGCGACAGCGCGATTTCCGCCACCACAAACACGCTGCGCCAGCGCCGCCGCGCCCGGCCCGCGGAGCCGCCCCGCCCGCCTTCCTTGAGCGTTTCGTTCAGATCGGGGTTGGAGCTCTCCAGCGCGGGCGCCAGCCCGGCCAGGACCCCGGCGGCCACCGCCGCCGCCAAGGCAAACAGGAAAGCGCGCGTGTCGAGCCGGATCTTGTACCAGCCGGCAATCTCCCGCGCCACGCTGGCAGGCATGTGGGAGAGGATCAGATGGATACTCCACTGGGCGAGGAGCAGGCCAGCGGCTGCGCCGACGACCGATACCAGAATGCTTTCGGTGAGCAACTGCCGCGTCAGCCGCCAGCGGCTTGCGCCCATCGCGGTGCGAACGGCCAACTCGCGCTGGCGGCGGGTGGCGCGGGCGAATTGCAGGTTCGCCACGTTGGCGCAAGCAATCAGCAGCACGAAGCCGACCGCCACCACCAGGAGAATCACGTACTGCCGAGTCAAGTCGCTGGAGATATGCGTGCGCATCCATTCCGCCCGCGTGCCCCAGCCCTTGTCGGTATTCGGGTAGCGGTCGACCAGCCGCTGCTGGATCAGGCCCAGCTCGGCGCGAGCCTGATCGAGGGTTACTCCCGGAGCGATCGCGCCCACCACGTGTAGCGAATGCCGGTTGCGATCGGCTTTCTCCTGGTCGGTCATCGCCAGCGGCAGCCACAGGTCTGCCGGCACCGGGTAATCGAAATCCATCGGCATCACGCCGACGACCGCCAGGCTTCGGCCGTCCACCCGGATGGTTTTCCCCAGGATGCTCGGGTCCCCGCCGTAGCGGCGGACCCACAATTGGTGGCTGAGAACCGCGACCTGGTTCTTGCCGGGAACCGTTTCTTCGGGGAGGAACGCGCGGCCCATCGCCGGCGCCACTCCCAGCTCGCCGAAAAAGTTCGACGTCACCCGGAATCCATACGCCTGCTCGGGAATGCCGTTGCCCGACAAATCCACCTGACCCCACTGCCAGGCGGCCAACTGGGCGAAAGAGCGCTGCTGCCTTTTCCAATCCTCGTAATCGCCGGGTGAAACGTTGGCTCGGGCACTTTGCTCACGAGGCAGCGTTTGGAAGAGCATCACCAGCCGGCCCAATTGAGGAAACGATACAGCCTCGAACAGGAAGGCGTCGGCGACACTGAAAATGGCGGTGTTGACGCCGATGCCGAGGGCGAGCGCGGCGGCGGCCAGCGCCACGTAACCGGGCGACCTAGCGAGCACTCGAAGCCCGTATTTCACGTCTTGCAGCAAAGTTTCCACGATCGACGCCCCTAAACCGGTGGCTAGTGGCCAGTGCCTAGTGGCTAGAACCGGGGGTCGGGCAGCAGCTTGTGAGTGCGATCGTTCGTCCCGGCAGCCAACCCCTGCCCCGGGTCCCCAATTCCCTATCCCCGGCCGCTAAGCACTAGCCACTCTCATTTCTCATTCATGCCGCAACGCGGCGATCGGGCTGACTCGCATGGCGCGCGAAGCGGGTACGGCGCAGGCCGCCAGCGCCACCGCCGCGAGCATGGCCGCCGTTTCGGCGAAGCTGAGGGGATCGGCGGGGCCGACGCCGTAAAGCACCGAGCCCAGCAGCCGGGTGAGCGCGAAAGCGCCGACAGCGCCCAGCGCGATGCCCAGCGCCGCCAAGGCGGCGGCGTGGCCCAGCACCATGCGCAGGACGTCGGCGGGCGTCGCTCCCACGGCCATGCGCAAGCCGATTTCGGCGGTGCGCTGCGTCACCGTGTAGGACAAGAGGCCATAAATTCCCATTGCTGAAAGCGCCAGCGCCAGGCCTGCGAAAATGCCCATCAGCGTCAGCATGAAACGTTCGAGGCTCAGCGAGGAAGAACGCATCTCATCCATGGTCTTGACCCCGGCGACCGGTATCGCCGAATCGAGCGAGGCGAGCGCACGCCGCACCGGCTTGGCCAGCCTCAGCGGGTCTACGGTCGTATGGACCACCAGATCGACCGGGAAATACGCACCGAAGAGTTGCAGCGTCGCATAGCTTGCCTGCGCGTCGGGAACGTAGACCGTCGGCTGGATCGGTGTGAAGAGCAGCGATTTCACGTCTCCGACGACGCCAACGATTTCCCGCGGCGGATCGAGATAAGCCTTGTCCTTCATCTGCGCGCCGATCACGACGTGGCGCCCGAGTCCGCTTTCCTTCCCGAAATACTGTTGCGCGAATGTGCGATTGACGATGGCCACCGGGGTGGAAGTGCCGGCGTCGCTGCGGCTGAAATCGCGCCCGGCGAGCAGCGGAACGCCCAGCGCCCAGAAAAAGCCGGAATCGATGGAGCGGAAGTCCACCGATTGGACCTCGGGCACACCCTCGATCTGCACCGGAAAGTTGCCGCCGAAGGTAAGCGGCACGCCGTCGCTGACGACGCCGGAATCCACTACGCCGGGCAAATTATCGACCTTTTCGGTGAGCGAGCGGTAGAAATCGGCCAGGGCGAGGCTCGTGCGATAGCGCGAACCCGCCGTCCACAGCTCGACGTTTAGTTTGTGGGCGGGGTCGAAGCCGGGAGCGGCGTGAAGCAGGTTGACAAAGGTGCGGCCGAGCAGTAGCGCTCCAGCAAGCAGCACCATCGTCACCGCCATTTCCGCAACTACCAGCGTGCTGCGCAGCCGCGCTCGGGCGGCTGCTGCCGTCGAGCGCAGCCCTCCTTCCTTGAGCGTTTCATTCACACCCCGCGTCACCGCTTGGCCGGCAGGAAGCAGGCCGAAGACCACCGCGGTAGCCACGCCCGCTGCCAGGGCGAACGCAAGCGACCACCCGTTGATCCCGATTTTCGCCGAGCTGGGCAGAAACTCACCCACGATTTGCGCGAGCAGCAGGTTCGTCGCATCCCCCGTCGGCGTCAGCAGCAACAGCAAGCGCAAGGCGCCGTAGGCCACCGGCACGCCAGCCACAGCGCCGGCAAGCGCCAATGTCATGCTCTCCACGAAAAACTGGCGCACCAGGCGCCCGCGGCTCGCGCCCAGCGCCAAGCGCAAGGCGACTTCGCGGCTGCGGCCGGCGCCGCGCGCGGCCAGAAGACCGGCGACGTTGGCGCAGACGATCAGGAGCACCAGCCCGATCGCGCCGAAAAGGAGCAGCAGATTGCTCCTCGCGGCCAGGCCAAGAAATGACTGGAGCGGAATGAGGCCGGCTCCGAAACCAGGCCGATAGTTGCCCGGGTGGGTGCGCTTGAAGGCCTGCGCGACCAGCGCCATTCCCGCCTGCGCCTGGGCGACGGGAATGCCGGGCATCAGCCGGCCAACCGCCGCCAGGTTGATTCCTCCGGTCAGCGGGCCGGGCGCACGCGCCATGGGTACCCACAGATCGGATGATTCGAGCGAGGCGAACCCTGCCGGCATGACGCCAATAATGGTGTACGGCTGTTGGTCGAGCGAAATCGCCTTGCCGAGCGCCTCCGCTGATCCTCCGAACTGCCGCTGCCAGAGTCCATGACTCAGCACTACCACCGGCGCTCCCGAGCCGGCGTCCTCGGCGGGCAGGAAATCGCGTCCGAGCGCCGGCTGGACGCCCAAGGTGACGAAGAAATCGGCCGAGACGTATTCTCCCGACACTCGCTCCGGTTGTCCGCCTCCGGATAGGTTGAATCCGCTACCGACGTAAGCGGCGAGGGACTGGAAGATGCGGCTGTTGTCGCGCCAGAACCGGAAATCCGACAACGTAATGCCGCCCTCGACCTCGCCGCTGCCCCGCATCCAGACGGGCGTCACCAAACGATCGGAATGGGGATAGGAGAGCGGGCGGAGCAGCACACCGTAGACCAGGCTGAACGCCGCGGTATTGGCGCCGATCCCGAGCGCCAGTGTCGTCACCGCCAGCAGAGCGAATCCGGGGCTGCGGCGCAATTTGCGCAGGCCGTATCTCACGTCATGCAGCAACGTTCCCTCCAAGGCAGTGGCTAGTGACGAGTGACAAGTGACCAGCAGAGGCCAAAGCTCACTGCGCGCGGGCCACGGTGAGTTTCCGGCGCAAGGAATTCAGCATCCGCCCCAACTCGTCAATCTGCGCCGCCGTCGTCGACGCCTCTGTCCCCCTCACGAAGCCAAGCTCCGATCCTAAAACCACTTGCGTGTCCAACTCCGCCAGAGATCCTTCGGCGTTGCTGAGAAACTGCACAAACTCCCGGGTCGATTTGCGAGCTTGCCCCTCGGCAATGTTCGAGGGAACAGATACGGCGGCCCGCCGCATTTGGGAGGTCAGGCCGAACTTCTCCTCCGCGGGAAATCTCGCCGTAATTTCGTACACCCCCTTGACAAGCACGATGGCCTTTTGCCAGACGATGAGATCGCGGTAGCTCCTCGCTTTTTGCCCGTCACTCGTCACTGATCATTCGTCACTCGTACCTCAAGGCCCGCACCGGGGCCACCCGCATCGCCCGCCGTGCCGGAAGGTAACTGGCGGCCGCAGCCACCGCCGCGAGAAGCAGGGCGATGCCCGCAAACGTGGCCGGATCGGTGGCGCTCACCCCGAACATCAGGCTGTGCGCCAGCCGCGTGAGTCCCAGCGCCGCCACCAGCCCGATGGCCACTCCCGGCCCCGCCAGGCGGAGTCCCTGCCCCACCACCATCCGGCAGACTTCATCCGGGGCGGCGCCGAGCGCCATGCGGATGCCGATTTCATGGGTTTTTCGAGTGACCGCATAGGCGAGGGTGCCATAGAGGCCGATAACGGCGAGTGTGACCGCCAGGAGACCGAACAGGCTCGAGAGGCGCGCAAAGAGTTTTTCCTGCGTCAGCGACTGGTCGAGCTGGTCGGTTTGCGCTTTCAGATCGATCAGGGGCAGGTTGGGATCCAATTGGGCGACGGCTTCCCGCACCTCGGGGATCAGGCTGCGCGGGTCGCCAGCCGCGCGCAATTCGAAATACATCTGGCCCAGCAATGCCGGCGGCTCCTGCGTGTAGGCCAGGTAGGCCTTCGGACGCAACCGCGCGTGGATGTCGGTGAGCTCGGCGGGCTTCGCCACTCCCACGATCTCGAAGCTACTCTCGGGAAGGGGCGTATTGCCGCCGAAATAGAATCGCTGGCCGATGGGGTTCACCCGGGGCAAGAACATCTTCACGAACGTTTCGTCCACTACCGCGACCTTGGCGGAGCCGGCGGTGTCGCTCGCCTGGATTCCCCGTCCCAAGACCAGCGGAATCCGCAGCGTAGGGAAAAAATCGGGGCCAACGGTCTGGTAGCGCAGGGGGGGATTCGACGGGTTGCGCGGCGCGCCGAAGATGGCGATGGTCGAATTGTTCGACCAACTGATGAACGGGGCGTACTCCATGATGGTAGCCGACTGCGTGCCGGGCAACTGGCGCACCCGGTTGAGCAACTGCGCATAGAAACCGGCGAGGCGGTTGCCGGCGTACCCGTCTCGCGTGGGATCGAGCCCGAAGGTGAGCAGGTGGTCCTGCTCGAAGCCGAAATTGTGGCGTTGGTAATTCACCAGCGTGCGGACGAACAGTCCCGCGCCCACCAGCAACACCATCGACGCCGCCACTTGCGCCACGACCAGCGTCCGGCCCAGGCGGTGGCGGTCCCGCCCGACAGTGACGCTTGCCGCGGTAGCTTTCATCGCCGAAGCGAGATCGACGCGCGAAATGCGGAGCGCCGGGGCCAGGCCGAACAAAATTCCAGTGAGGAGGGAAACACCAAGCGCGAAGAGCAGGATGGCCGGATCGGGGGCGACGCGCAACACCGTGTTTCCGCCGGTGGCGAACACCGCGAGCAGCATCTTCGTGCCCTCCTGCGCCAACAGGAGGCCCAGCGCCCCGCCAAGTCCGGCCATCAAGACGCTTTCGGTGAGGAACTGGCCGACGAGCCGCCCGCGCGAAGCGCCCACGGCCACCCGCACGCTCACTTCCTTCTGCCGGGCGCTGGCCCGCGCCAGCAGCAGCGTGGCGACGTTGGCGCAGGCGATGAGCAGCACCATTCCCACCGCCGCCATCAGCACGAAAAGCGGCTGGGTGAGCGAGTCGCGCAGATAGGGAATCCCCTGCGACGCCGCGGTCAGCGTGAACCCGGGAACGTCTTGGGGCCGCCGCGGCTTCCAATCCTCGGTGAGGAAGTGGCGGAAAAGGATGTCGAGAGCCGCCTGCGCCTGCTTCCGGGTCACGCCCGGCTTGAGCCGGCCCATGATGTTCAAGCAGATCCAGTTGTGCGCGGTGTAGACGGAATCGCCCCCCGCCGGCTTCGAACTCCACGGCCGCAGTTGGGGCAGATCGTCAAACGCCATCCACAGGTCCGCTTCGACGCCCGGCTGGACGCCGTAAAAGGCCGGCGGCGTCACGCCAACGATGGTGAACGGCAGGCCGTTCGTCGTGACGCTGCGCCCCACGACGGTCGGGTCGCGGCCGAACCGCCGCGTCCAATAGGCGTAGCTGATCACCGCGACCCGTGGCGCTCCCGGGAGTTCGTCTTGCTCGGCGATCGCGCGGCCCGCCAGGGGCGTCACACCCAATCCGGCAAAATAGTCGCCGGTGACCATCATTCCGTTCGCCAGTGTCGCTTGCCCGTTCACGCTGACCGTCGTGTTTTCCGGGGTGAATCCCAACGGAACGAAAGCAAATACGCTCGAGAGCACGCGGTTTTCCCGCCTGAATTCGTCGAAGGCGGGGTAGGAAAACGAGTAGCGGGAATCAGCCCCCGTCTGCCCGAAATTCGGCGGCCACTCCCGATCCGCGTCCCAAGTGAAGAGGACCAATTGCTGCGGGTCCTTCACCGGCAACTGCTTCAGCAGCACTGCGTCGATCAGGCTAAAGATGGCGGTGGTGGCGCCGATGCCCAGCGCCAGCGTCAGAATCGCGATGACGGAGAAACCCGGCGATTTCGCCAGCAGGCGCAGGCCGTGTTTCAGGTCCTGGAAAAGCGTCTCCATAGTTGAGACTCCCAAACCAGTGGCCAGTGGCTAGTGCCAGCCCGAGTCGCAGCCGCTCCAACGCCCGCACCGCGACTGCGTAGCCGCCAACACTATTTGGTCTGGTTCTTCCACTCGCCGCTTGCCACTCGCCACTGCTCTACTCGTGCCGCAGCGCTATCACCGGATCCAGGCGCATCGCCCGGCGGGCGGGAACGTAACTGGCGGTCAGCGCCACCAGCACCAGCACCGCCGTCACGCTGGCGTAAGTGAGCGGATCGGTGGGGCTGACGCCCACCAGGAAATTGCCCACCACCCGCGCGATGGCGAACGCCGCCGCCATGCCGATCGCCGCTCCGATCCCCACAACCACCAGGCCCTGGGAGAATATCATTTTCAGCACCTGGACCGGCGGCGCCCCCAGCGCCAAGCGTATGCCGATTTCATGGGTTCTCTGGCTGGCGGCATAGGAAACCACGCCATACACGCCGACTACGGACAGAACCAGTCCCAGGATTCCGAGTGCCCCGGCCAGGGCCGCACCCACTTGAAATATCAACAGGCCGTTGACCGTGTCCAGGGCCTGGGTCATTGTCTTCACGTCGAAGGGCGGCAAGCCGGGGGCCAAGGCATCCACTTCCCGCTCGAGCTCCGGAATCATGCTCTCGGCATCGCCAGATGTCCGAACCTGGAGAGTCATCAGCGGGAGCGGGGAGCTTTGCTGCACATAGGGAACGTAGAAAAAGGGATCGATGGGACTCGAGATGCCGTTGATGCGGCTGTCCTTGGCGACTCCAACCACTTCGTAAACGTGCTTGGGATCGTCGTTCATCCGGAACTGGCGCCCAATCGGGCTCTCGCGCGGCCAGAACTTGTCGGCCATCGTTTGATTAACGATGGCGACGTGCTGCGCGTTTTCGTCGTCGGCGTCAGTGAAGCTGCGGCCGCTCGCCAGGGGAATGCCCATCGTTCGGAAATAGCCGGGTGAAATCGTGTTGAAGACCAGCGTTGGCGAGGGCTGTCCCGGCGGGGGTTGGTAGCCGGGGATATCGAGGGTCGAAGCGCTGTTGTAATAGCCCATTGGAACGGAAAACGCCAAACTCGCCGATTCGACGCCGGGAACCACGCGCACCCGGGCCAGAAGGTGTTTGTAGAATTGACGGCCCTGGGCCTGGTTGTAGCCGAGTTCCTGTGGATCCATGCTCAAGTTCACCACATGGTTCGGATCGAAGCCCAGGTGCGCCTGCTGCGCCCGGCCAAGGCTGCGGGTGAATAGCCCGGCGACGATCAGCAGCATCAGCGATCCGGCGACTTGCGCCACCACCAGCGCATCCCGCAGCCGATGCCGCCCCGCGGAAACGCTTCGCCCGCCGTCGTGCAGGATCTCGCTCAGATTGCCTCGCGACGCCCGCACCGCCGGCAGGATCCCCACCACCAAGCCGGTCGCCAGCGCCGCCGCCAACGCGTAGAGGAAAACTCGCCAATCGAAATGGAAATCGAGCCGGACGGGCAGCGTCGTGCCCAGGCTCATCGCGCCGATAGACCCGCTGGCCCAAACGCCCAGCAGCAGGCCGGCAACGCCTCCCGCCAGCGCGAGCAGGATGCTTTCGGTGAGCAACTGGCGAATCAGCCGCGCGCGCGTTCCACCCAGCGCCGCGCGAATGGCCATTTCCCGCACGCGCACCGTCGCTCGCACCAGCAGCACATTGGCCACGTTCACGCACGCGAGCAGCAGCACCAGCGCCGCCAGAAGCAGGAACAGCGCCGAAACCTTCAGCATTTGCTGCTTGGGATCGGGTTCGGGCCGGGATAGCCGCTCGGGATAGGCTCGCACCACCAGCCCCTTCTCGGTTGCCGGATTCTGCCCGGCGATTCGCCGGCTGACCACGGCTAGCGCTGCCTGGGCCTGCCCGAGCTTCACGCCCGGCTTCAGGCTCGCCTGGAGGAACAGATTGCGGATGTTGCGATTCGTCATGAAATCGCTGGTCGGATCCTCGATGGCAGCCATCCCCAGCGGCAGATACGCCTGGATGTCCAGCAACGAATAGGTTCCGTGAAATCCCTTGGGCGCTACTCCGACAATGGTCACCGGCTGGCCGTCGAGGGAAACGGCGCGGCCGACCACGCCGGGGTCGCCAGCGAAGTGAGATTGCCAGTAGCCGTAGCTCAGCACCAACACCGGGTCGCCGCCTTTCGTTTTTCCTTCGGAGGGCAAGATCAGCCGGCCGAGCGCGGGCCGCAGGCCGAGCATGGTGAAATAATCGCCGCTGACGAAGCCCGTCAGCAACCGGTCCGCGTGACCGCTGACGTTCAGACCGTCGAGCCCCATCTGGTAGGCCGCCACGTCGGAAAACACGTCGCCCGTTTGTGCCTGTACATCTTGCCAGTCGGGACAGGAAAATTGGCCTTCGCCCGAATGGCTGCCCTGGTCGAAAGCCAGCACCGTCAACTGCCCGGGGTTTTTCACCGGCAAGGGCCGCAGCAGAAACGAATCGACCATGCTGAATAGGGCGGTGTTGGCGCCGATGCCCAAGGCGAGCGTTGCCACCGCCACAGCGGTGAAGCCCGGGGATTTCAGCATCGTTCGCAAACCCAATTTCACGTCCTGCGCCATGGCGCTCATCGCCGGTTCCCCTTATCGGTTCCCGTCCGACTTAACTGCCGTTCCGCCGGCCGCGGGACCGAGCGATGCGGCTGGAAGCCGCTTGCTCGGACCGCCGCGACCGGCGACCGGCCCCGCGCGGACCGCCGCCTCGCGCGTTGGGGCGGACTGGCGCGCGAGCGGCGGATTCCCGAAGATCGTTCACTCCTTCATTCGTAACGCAAGGCAGTGGCCGGATCGACGTTCATCGCGCGCCGCGCCGGCACGTAGCAGGCGGCGAGCGCCACCGTCGCGAGCACTACAGCTGCCAGCGCGTACGTCAGCGGATCGCTCGGCTTGACGCCGAACAGCAGCGACGATGCCAGCTTCATCAGCCCCAGCCCCAGCAGAACGCCGGCGGCTACGCCTGCGAGCGCCATCCGCGCCCCCGCGCCCAGCACCATCCGCATCACCTCGGAGCGCGTGGCGCCAAGCGCCAGCCGGATGCCGATCTCGTGGGTGCGCAAGCTGACCGCATAGGCGATGACGCCGTAGATGCCCACCGCGGCCAGCACCAGTCCCAAAGCGGCGAAGAGTCCCAGAAGGAGCGCGGCCAGCCGCCGGTCGCTTACCGTGCGGTCGATGTAGAACTGCATGGGGTGAATTTCCGAGAGGGCTTGCTGGTTGTCGACGGCCAGGACAGCCTGGCGCAGCTCCGAAGTCAGCGCCGACGGGTCGCCTTCGCTGCGGACCACCAGCGTCCACTGGCCGATGAGGCGCTGCGCCGCGGGTACGTAAAACTCGGTCTTGGTTTTCGCGTCCAACCCATACTGCTTGGTGTCGCCAACTTCCCCGACGACGGTCGACCACGGCTGCGTCGAGGCTGGCCCGCCGAGATTGATTTGCTTGCCGATGGGGTTTTGTCCCGGCCAAAAGCGCCGGGCGAAGCCGCGGCTGACAATCACTACCAGCGGATCGCCGGGACCGTCGGCGTCGGTAAACAGCCGCCCGCGCAGCAGCGGCGGGCCCATCGCCGCAAAATAGCCGGGAGAAACCATGTGATAGTCGGAATTGGGAAACTGGCCGGGCTTGGGCGCGGGGGCGCCTTCCACGACAAAGCTGGTTTGCCAGCCGTAGCCGGTCAACGCCAGGGGCGTGATCACGCCGGCGGCCTTCACTCCCGGCGATGCCCCGACGCGCGCCAGCACGTCACGGAGGAAGGCAAGTATCTGGGAGGGCTTTGTGTATCTTGTAGCAGGCAGGTGGAGCTGAGCCGTCAAAACGTTGTCGACGTGGAAACCGGGATTGACCGCGACCAAACGGTAGAAGCTGCGAATCATCAGCGCCGATGCCGCCACCAGCACCAGGCCCAGGGCGAATTCGCCGATCACCAGGGCCTGCCGGTACCGATTCCTGCCCGCGCCCGGCGTTCCCGATCGCCCGCCCTCTTTGAGCGACTCGTTCACGTTTGTCCGCGAAGCATGCACCGCCGGCGCCAGTCCGAAAATCACTCCGGTCGCAAGCGTAATCCCGAGAAGAAACAGCAGCACCCGCCAGTCGACGCGGATATTCACCAGCTCCCGCAAATCCGCGGGAATCATCGCCACCAGGGCGCTTGTCCCCAGCAGGCCCAGCCCCAGCCCGGCCACCCCGCCTGCCGCCGCCAGCAACCCGCTTTCGGTCAGCATCTGCCCCACCAGGCGGAAGCGGCCGGCGCCAAGCGCCACGCGGATGCCCATCTCCCGTTCCCGGCCGGTGGCGCGGGCAAGCAGCAGATTGGCCACATTGGCGCAGGCGATCAGAAGCACGAATCCCACCGCCGCCAGCAGCACCCACAGCGCGGTGTCGAGCCCGCCGAGTTGGCTGTAATACGCCTCCCGCAGAGTGGTGACCACCGGCGTGTCTCCCGAATTCGTCTGCGGATATTGCCGCGCCAGCCGGGCCATGATGGCCGTCATCTGGGCTCGCGCTCCGGCGAGGGGTACGCCCGGCCGCAGCCGCGCCAGCGCGTAGATGCCGGGGTGGTTTCCTCGATTCTGCATCTGGTCGGCGTTCAGCCCAAGCGGAGCGTAGATGTCGGCTGGCAGGACAAAGCGGAAGGACTGCGGCAGGACGGCGACGACGTTGTAGCTCCGGCCGTCGAGATCGAGCGCGCGGCCAATGACGCCGGGATCGCCACCGAACCGGCGCTCCCAAAGGGAATAGCTCAGCGCCACGACCGCCGCGGCGCCCGGTTGATCCTCGGAATTCGAGAACACCCTGCCCAGGACCGGATGGACGCCCAGCGTCGGCAAGAATCCAGCGGAAACGTTTGCTCCGTCGATCTGTTCGGGCTGTCCTGCTCCGGTCAATACGAAATTGCGCGGCTGGAATGCGCCGAGAGACTCGAAGACCGTGTTCTGCCGCTCCCAGTCCTGGAGGTTGGGATAGGAGATCGACATGTCGGGCACCTGGTCGGTGTGCTCGGAAAGGAAAACCAGGAGGTCAGCCTGAGGATAGGGCAAGGCCTGGAGCAATACGCCGTTGACTACGCTGAAAATCGCCGCGTTGGCGCCGATACCCAGCGCCAGCGTCGCCACGGCGATCAGAGCAAATGTCGGGCTCCTGGCCAGCATCCGCAATGTGTGACGGATGTCGCTCGCGACGCCCACCGCCCGTCTCCTGTACGAAGCGTTCTCCGGTCACGCCGCGGGCGGCCGGATTGAGTCAACCAAACACACCGCCAGCGCGAGCCGTTTTTTCGTGCCCTTTCTGCCCCTAGTATCTGGAAACTCGAGGTCGCCGCACGCCCGCCGTCAGGACGGCTGGCCCTCGGCCATTTGTTTGGCGCCGATGGTTTCCTCGACGATGCGGCCGTCGAAGAGGTAGATGGTGCGGTCGGCGTAGCGTGCGTAGCGCGGATCGTGCGTCACCATGCAGAGGGTGGCGCCTTCGCGGTGCAATTCCCGGAGCAGGTCCATCACCGACTCGCCGTTCTTGGAATCGAGGTTGCCGGTAGGCTCGTCCGCCAGCAGGATCGATGGCCGGCCGACGATCGCGCGAGCCACCGCGACGCGCTGCTGCTGGCCGCCGGAGAGCTGCGAGGGGTAGTGCTTCATCCGGTGCGCCATCCCCACCTGCTCGAGCACTTCCTGCACGCGTTGCTTGCGTTCGGCCGAACCGATGCCGCGGTAAATCAGCGGCAGTTCGGTGTTCTCATACACCGTCAGATCGCCGATCAGGTTGAACGCCTGAAAAATGAACCCGATCTCGCGGTTCCGGATTCTCGCCCGGTCTCGCACCGTCAGGTTGGCGACCTGCTCGTCTTTCAGCCAGAATTCGCCGTCGGTGGGCGAGTCGAGCAGCCCGATGATCGAGAGCAGGGTGGATTTGCCGCAGCCCGAAGGGCCGGCAATCGACAGGAACTCCCCCGGATGAATCTGCAAGTGGATACCCGAAAGCGCGTGCGTCTCCACCTCCTCGGTGAAAAACACTTTCTTCACGCCATCCAACTTGATCAACGAATCGGCCGTCTGGCTCATCGCGCCCCCTTCCCGGCGTGTGGTTAACGCAATCGAATTCGATCGAAATTGTCGTAGGCGGACATATCCGACAGGATGACCTTGTCCCCCTCCGCGAGCCCGTTGAGAACCTCCACCGTGTTCACTGAAACTCGCCCGATCTTCACCGGCACGCGCACCGCTTCCTTGCCGTCGTCCACCAGCTTGAACAGGCCGATGGTGCTCGCCGGCTCGGCGTGCACCGGCCGGCCGACGTAGAGCACGTTGGTGAGCTTCTCGATCAGAATCGTGCCCTCGACGCTGAGGTTGGGCCGCGCGCCCTTCGGCAATTCGCCGTCCAGCGTTACGTCAACTTCCACCGTTCCGTTCACCGGGGCGGGGGCGATCCGGATCACATGCCCGGGAATGATTCCGTTGTGGGTATCCACCGAGGAGGACTGGTTGAGCAGGAGGTCCTTGGCCTCGGTTTCGGGAATGTTCAGGGCCGCCCAGAGTCTGGTCGGATCCACCACCTTGGCGAGCGCCGCTCCCGGCTGCACTTCCTGACCCACGTCCACGTCCAGCTCCGACAGCACGCCGTCCATCCCGGCACGCACGTGCAACTGGTCGAGTTGCGAGTGGTTCAGGTTGGCGAGCGCCTGGGCCTGGGCGATCTTGGCGTCCTGGGCGGCCAGTTGCGCCTGAATCAGCCCGGCATATTGAGCCAATTGCTCTTTGGCGACCTTGTCGCTCTCGGCAAGTCCTTCGGCGAAGGCTTTCGATTTCTCGCAATTCACCTCGCCGCCCAAACCCAGCTTGAACAATTGGCAATCGGCGGTGGCCTGCAGCTTCGCCTGCTGGTAATTGGCAGAAATGGTGGCGGCATTCGCCCTTTGCTGCAGAAGCTGGTTTTCAAGCGTGGCCTTGAGGTTGGTGTAGTCGGCCTTGGCGCCCTTCAAGGCAAAGTCCGCGTCCATCGTCTGCTGCTGGAGCTGGGGATTGCTCATGTCGAGCAGCACCGTGCCTGCTTTTACCGCCGTGCCCACCAGCACCGGCCGGTCTTCCACCCGGCCTTCGGTTATCGCCGGTATCACCCGGGTGTATTCGGGAATCAGCGTGCCCAGCCCGCGCACCTCGCGCAGCATTTCACCTCGATGGACGGTGTCGGGCCAAAGAGTGGCTGCGTCGACGCTGGGTGGCGCCGGTTTCAGCCGCGACAATCCCAGCGTCGCCGCCCCAATCGCGATGACCAAGCCGACACCGTACATGATGCGCCGGCGGCGGCGTTGCCGCGCCAACTCCGGACGCGGAATATCCATGGCCATAGGAAAATACCCGACTATCCATCTCGCAGGCGGCTTGCCAATCCCAGCGATTGGCAACTGCTGCTATGGCTTAAGGTTACCAGATACGATGGCTCCCCGGAGAAAGTTCCACCGCCCGATTCCAAGAATCGGGTGTCCGGAACCGAACAGGCAGCAAGCACCCCTAACCGGCTTCCCTCGTGCAACCTGCCCGCCGCATGCCTTGGAGATTCAGCGAGTTGACCTGGCCGGCCGCCGCGAAGCCAGGCGCGTAAAGCAAACGGGCCTTTGGTTGCGAGCGACATCGAGCGGATTCGCCGTCAAGCATTCGGGAAGGGGTGCGGCCTGCCGCAAGCTCGAGAGCATGAGAGCATTACGGCAAGCAATTTTCCAGGCAGGCGCGCGCGGCTGGCGAACAGATGGTTCTGACACCGGGCCAAGCTGGTAGAATCAGGGAAATTTTCCGCCGCGGGGGCGGCCGCCGCGGCTGCGGAGAGCGCCATGCACACTTTTTGGCAGGACCTGCGCTACGGCCTTCGTATGCTGGTGAAATCGCCCGGGTTCACCGCGGTAGCCGTGCTTTCGCTCACGCTCGGCATCGGCGCCAATACCACCATTTTCACCCTGGCCAAGGCCATCTTCCTGCAATCGGTCCCGGTGAAGGATCCTGCCAGCCTGGTGGTCATCTACTCGACGCAGCAGTCGCGCAACGGCCCGTTGCAACAATTCATGCCATCGTCCTACCTGAACGCCCGGGACTACCGTGAAAAAAACGACGTCTTCTCGGGCCTGTCGATCATCATCTTCACCGGCGCCAACCTCTCGATTTCGGGAAAGCAGGTGGCGGCTCCAGCCGAACTGGTGAACGGCAATTTTTTCGACGTGATTGGAGTTCCGCCAGCCATCGGCCGCGGATTCCTGCCTGAGGAAGACCAGGCGTCCGGCGGGCGTCCGGTGGCGGTGCTCAGCTACGCGCTGTGGAGCCGCCAATTCGGCGCCGATCCCGGAATCCTCGGCCGCACCATCGTTGTGAGCGGGCAGGACTACACGGTGGTGGGAGTCGCCCCGCGCCAATTCCACGACGCCGCCGCCCTGGGCAATCCCGACCTGTGGATCCCGATCGCGATGCACCAGCAAATGCTCACCGGCATCCAGGCCGACTGGTTCAATCAGCGGGGAGCGCGGATGGTGGGAATGGTTGCGCGGCTGAAGCCCGGCGTAACCCCGGCGCAGGCCCAGGCTTCGATCCAGGCGCTCGGGGCTCACCTCGCCGAGCAGTATCCCACCGACAATTCCGGCCGCAGCGTCACCCTGCTGCCGATCACCCAGACCACGGTTCCGCCCGCCGCCCGCGCCATTTTTGTGCGCGCCGGCGCGTTGATGATGCTGATCGTGGGGTTCGTCCTGCTGATTGCCTGCGCCAACGTCGCCAACCTGCTGCTAGCCCGCGCGACGCGGCGGCAGCGGGAGATCGCCATCCGCATCTCGCTGGGCGCATCGCGGAAACGGTTGGTGCGGCAGTTGCTGACCGAGAGCCTGCTGCTCGGCTTGACGGCGGGAGCGCTGGGCATCGTTTGCGCCTATTGGGGTCGGGCGTTGCTGCTCAGACTGCTGCCTCCGGGCTTGGTCGCCCGGCTCGACTTCAGCCTCGACACCCGCGTATTCCTGTTTACCCTCGTCCTGTCGCTGGCGGCGACGGCTTTGTTCGGCCTGATGCCCGCGGTGCGGGCCACCGCTTCCCAACGCATCGCCTCCTTGAAGGACCGCACTGACCTTCCCACGGGCAGCCAGCGCTGGTACGGTCTGCGGGGCGCGCTGGTGATGGCGCAGGTGGCGCTCTCGCTGATCGCTCTCGTCGCCGCGGGGCTTTTCGTCCACAGCCTGCGCAATGCCCGGCAAATCGATCCGGGATTCGAGGTGAATCACGAGCTGCTGATGTTTCTCAATCCCGGCGCCGAGCATTACGACCAGGCGCGCGCCGAACAGCTTTATCGCCAGCTCGTGGAGCGCTTGAACGGGCTGCCGATGGTGGCGGGCGCCAGCCTTGCCGACGCCGCTCCCTTTGCCGGCGGGCTCGCGCGCACCACTTTCCCCGGCAGTGTGGATACCAGCGATCCCCGGAACGGCAAACTCACCCCGGTCATCGCCGTCGAGCCGGCCTTCTTTGCCACGTCGGGCATCACGCTGATCCGCGGGCGCGGTTTCACCGACCAGGATGACGCTCAATCGGCGATGGTGGCGGTGGTCAATCGCGCCCTGGTGGACCAGATGTGGCCGGGGCAGGACGCCCTGGGAAAACATCTCCATTTCCTGCTGACCAACTGGGACGTGAGGGTGGTGGGCATCGTGAACACCGTCAAGTACGCGACCCTGGGCGAACCGCCGCAGCCGATCGTTTACTTCCCGCTCAAACAACACTATTCGCCCATGGTGACGGTTTACGTCCGCACCAAGGGCGACCCGGGCGCGGCTATTCCCACCGTGCGCAGCGCCGTTCAGGCGGTTGCTCCCGACCTCCCGCTGCGAAACGTCCAGACCGGCCCCCAGCTTCTCGATCAATCGCTCACCGCGCCGCGCCTGGGCGCCGAACTACTGGGCGCGTTCGGCCTTCTGGCCTTGCTGCTCGCTTCGATTGGCACCTACGGCGTGGTTTCCTATTCCGTCAGCCAGCGTACCCAGGAGATCGGCATTCGCATGGCTCTTGGCGCTCAACCCACCGGCATCCTGCGCTTGATCCTGGAAAGCGGAATGGCGATGGTGGTCGTCGGGGTCGCTGCTGGGCTGGGTTTGTCCACGCTTCTGGCGCACAGCATGAACAGCCTTCTCTACGGCATCGGCGCATTCGATCCGCCGAGTTTCCTGGGCACCGCCGCACTGCTGATTGCCGTCGCCCTGGCCGCTTGCTGGATTCCCGCTCGACGCGCGGCGAGTGTTGATCCGGTGATCGCGTTGCGGCACGAATGACAACGCAGAGGGGTTGGGGGTAAGGGTTCAGAGGCCGGCGATCAGTTCTCCGTCGCTAACGGCCTTCGGGGCGAGAATCGATGGTTTTCGACAACAAAAGGGCGCCCGCCGAGACAACACCTGCGATCCGGGATTACAAAGACCTGCAGGTCTGGCAAAAGGGGATGGAGCTCGCCAAGCGTGTATATCGTCTGACCAAAAACTTCCCCGCCGAAGAAAAATTCGGCTTGGTCAGCCAGATGCGCCGAGCAGTGGTGTCAATCCCTTCGAACCTTGCCGAGGGGCATGCTCGAAACACTACTGGCGAGTTCGTTCAATTCATCTCTCACGCCCAAGGTTCGCTTGCCGAACTGGATACCCAATGCCGGCTCTCGGTGACGCTTGGCTTCTGTAATGATGCCGACACCGAGCCGGTAAGCCTGCTGATTACGGAGTTACAGAAAATGTTGAAAGGCCTGCGCCGGAAGCTGGGCCCTAGCCCCTGACCCCTAATCCCCAACCCCTGGCCGCCAGTGGGGTGGAGACGAACAGCCATGGAAACGCTGCTGCAGGATTTGAAATTCGGTTCGCGGCTGCTGGTGAAGTCGCCCGGCTTCGCCTCCGTCGCCATCCTCACCCTGGCGCTCGGCATCGGCGCTAACACCGCGATTTTCAGCTTGATCGACGCGGTGCTCCTGCGCTCGCTGCCGGTGCGTGCGCCGCGCCAACTCGTCGTCTTCGGCTGGAAGGCGTTGCACGACCCCGACTATCACAACTACTCCAACTATGGCGACTGCGGCTCCGGCGGAAGCGGCTCGGGCTGCTCGTTTTCCGTGCCGCTCTTCGAGCGGATGCATTCCCGCGCGAATGTTTTCTCCGGCCTCACCGCTTTTGCCGGCCCGATGGATTTCAACCTGAGCGGCAACGGCCCCGCCCGTATGGCGAAAGGCGAGCTTGTCTCCGGAGACTTTTTCGCCACGCTGGGGGTGAATTCGATTCTCGGGCGCACCCTCGGCCCGGCCGACGACTCGCCTTCGGCTCCGCCGGCCCTCGTCCTGAGTTACGGCTTCTGGAAGAGCGCCTTCGGCGGCGAGCGCGCCGCCATCGGCCGCGTGATCCGGCTCAACACCGTACCCTTCACTATTGTCGGCGTCGCCGAGCCCGGCTTCACCAACCTCGCTCCCGGCAAGACGCAGGATTTCTTCCTCCCTCTTGCGGCTACGCCCCGGTTGAAGATCCGGTGGTTCGGCGACGAAGCTGTCTTGACCGACCCGCGGACGTGGTGGGTCGTTTTGCTCGGCCGGCTGAAGCCCGGTATTTCGCCAGAGCAGGCGCAGGCCGCCGCGAGCACGATTTTCACGAACGAGATGCTCCACGGCGCCAAGCCGCTTTCCAAGCCCGGGGATAAGCCGGCCGTCGCGCTCACTCCGGCGCTCGAAGGACTCACCGGCCAGCGCCGGCAACTCTCCACTGCCCTTTTCGTTTTGATGGCTGCCGTCGGGCTGATCCTGCTGATCGCCTGCGCCAACGTCGCCGGATTGATGCTGGCTCGCTCGGCCGCCCGGCAGAAAGAGCTGGCCGTGCGGCTTGCCTTGGGCGCCGGCCGCGGCCGCATCGCCGGCCAGTTGCTCACCGAAAGCGTGATGCTCTCGGTCCTGGGGGGAGCGCTGGGAGTTTTTCTGGCTTACGGGGGCGTGCACGCGATCACCGCGCTCGTCTCGAACGGGGCCGATCGCCCGTTTCCCTTCGTTGTCGCGCCCGATTGGCGCGTTCTGGCTTTCGTTCTCGGTGTCTCCTTGATGACCGGCCTTCTGTTCGGCCTGTTGCCGACGTTCCGCGGCGCGCGGATCGATTTAACGCCGTCGCTGAAGGAAGGCTCCTCCGCGGCCCCGGGCGGGGGAGCGCTCTCGCGCGGCCGGCGAATCCATCTGGGTGGCGCGCTGGTGGTGGCGCAGGTGGCGCTTTCCATTCTGGCTCTGAGCGGCGCCGGGCTCCTGGTGCGCTCGCTGCGAAATTTGCGCGGCGTCAATCCAGGGTTCGACACACGCAATGTGCTGCTTTTCGGTATCGACCCCACTCTCGCCGGCTACACCGACGCCCAGATTTCCGGCCTCTATCGCCATCTCGAGGACCGCTTCGCCGCGCTGCCGGGAGTGGTCTCGGCCAGCTACTCTTCGAACGTGCTGGTGAGCGGCTTCCTCTGGACTACCGAAGTCCACCTCGACGGCCAGCCGGCGAATTCCAACGTCAGAAGCGATATGCTCGCCGTTGGCCCTGGCTTTTTCTCCACCATGCGCATTCCGCTGCTCGCCGGGCGCGCATTTTCTCCCGCCGATTTCGCGCTGGCAGCCTCCGCCGCTGCCGCCGAGAAAGCCGCCCGCGCCGCGAGCGCGGCTGCCGCGCCTCCCTCGCCCAAGCGGCCCGCTGCCGCTCCCGGCCCCCCGTCGCCCATCGTCGTCAACGAAGCCTTCGCGAGGGAATACTTCGGCGGAGCCAACCCGGTGGGAAAGCACATCGGCGACTACCAAGGCCCGGAAGCCGACAACCCCAACTCGCCCGGCTATCGGATCATTGGCCTGGCCGGGAACACCAAATACAACAATTTGCGCCGGGAAATACAGCCCACCATGTACCGGCCGCTGGTCGCCGGCGGCGCGCATTTCGAACTGCGCGCGGCGGCGGACCCGGCGGCGCTGATCCCGGTGGTTCGCGGCGTGGTGGGCGAAGTCGACGCCAACCTGCCTCTGTTCGATCTCCGCACCCAATCAGAGCAGATCGAACAGGGCCTCTCGCAGCAGCGGATCATGGCGCAGCTATCGAGTTTCTTCGGCCTGCTGGCCCTCGCCCTCGCCTGCATCGGCCTCTACGGCGTGCTCGCCTACGACGTGGCTCGCCGTACCCGGGAAATCGGCATTCGCGTGGCGCTCGGCGCACGCCCCGCCAGCGTACTTCGGCTGGTTGTCGGCCAGGGCCTGGGCCTGGCGTTCGCCGGAGCGGCGATTGGCGCTGGCGCCGCCGCCGGCCTCACTCGCTTCCTCTCCAGCTTTCTCTATGGAGTCCGCCCGGGCGACCTGGGCACGACCGCCGCGGTGGTCCTGCTGCTCGCGCTGGTTGCCATTGCCGCGTGCATCGTTCCCGCGCGCCGCGCCCTGAGGGTCGATCCCGTTCGCGCCCTTCGCTACGAGTGACTGCCCTCAGTGACAAGTGGTTAGAGGCAGATCGCAAGGGGAGCAAGTATCAATGGTTCCTCGCGGCCCTACTCGAGGGTGGCGTATTCCGCCTTGGCTTGCCGCAAGATGGGGATATCGGGGTCGGCGTCTCTCCAGAGGGTGAGGAAATCGTTGTAGGCGGACCTGGCCTTGGTCTTATCTCCCGACAAAGCGAGCGCCCTGGCGAGTTGTAAGTGCGCCAGCGCGCCTATCGAATCGCTGACAACGACCCCACCGCGATCGAGAATCTTCAGGAATTCGACGGCGGCTTGGGCGCCCCGGTGGGCGGCCAGATAGGCCTGGCCGCGCACGTAGACCGGATACAGAGCTCCGTAAAACCCGACTAGGGCGCTGCCCGGCGTGCCAAGCTCGTAGGGAACGGCCGGCTGGAGCAAATCGACGGCGCTCGAGGGCTTGCCCTGGTTCAGTGCGAGAACCGCGCGCAGCGTTGGCAGGTAACTGAATCGAACCGACGTATCTTCCGGGAAACGCCTCTCGAGATCGTTCGCCAGTGCTTGCGGCCGCGAAGAGTCTCCCGCGAGGGCCAGAGCAAGCGCGGCGCCATACTGCACCTCCCGGTCCTTGGAAAGCTCGAGCGCCGCCAGCGCGCCTCGCCGCGCCTCGGGCGCATTCCCGAGAAAGCCCTCCCGCACCGCCGCTCCGGCCTCGTACAATGCCGCCCTTTCCGGCTGGCCCGCTTGCCGGGCCAAATCCGCCGCGCGCTGCAGCAGTCTCCTTGATTGTTGCAAACGACCGGAATAGGCCAGGACGAAAGCCTGGTGGTCGGATATCCAGTCTTCGGTTCCGGATTTCCCCTCACCCATCGCCGCCGCCCGGTCCATTCCCGCCTCGTCGCCCTTCAAAAAGGCGAGGTCGTATCGCTCGACCAAAAATTCCGGGATATCCAGTTTGCGCTCGGAAGCTCTCTCGAGCGCGTTCCGCGCTTCCCCCAGCCGGCCGAGGTATTGATTGTTGAGGGCGACAAGGTTGTACGGGATGGCGAAATCCGGATCGAGTTCGACGCCTTTTTGCGCTTCCTCCAGCGCCTCCTGGTACCGGCCGAAGACATCGTAGACAATTCCGGCGAGCAGAGAGTGGGGTAGCGCATCGCGGGGATACGTCTGCAGCCACGACTCGCACGTCTGTTGCGCCTTTTCCATGTTTCCCGTTACCTGGAGATCGTAAGAGGCAGTGATGAAGAACTTTTCCGCGTCGCTCGATCGGCCCCGCAACTGATAGGCTTTGCTCGTGTTCTGCGCGGAGAGATCGGATTCTCCGAGATCGCCGTACATCCGCCCCAGGTACGCATAGGCGGTCGCGAATTGCGGATCGATTTCGACCGCGCGTTTGAAAAACGGCAGTGCTGCAGCAGAGCCGGTCGAAGAGAGAACCTTCTGCGCCGCGCTATAAGCCTTCAAGGCTTCGAGCGAGGGCGTTGTTGCCTCGGCAAGCGGAACGTCGTGCTGCTCGACCGTGGCCAGCGATTCGCCGACCCTGGTTCTGAATCTGCTGGCAATCTGAGTGAGCGAATTCAGGACGTCTTCTTTTCTTGCCGCTTGCGCCTGCTCCTCGTCGAGAACGTCCCCGGTGCGGCAGTCCCTTGCCCGCAACCCCAAAACGTACTGGCTTCCGAGGCTCGCAATCGAGCCTTCCAGCACCGCCGCGCTCGCGGTTCGCTCGCAGATTTCCCGGGCGAGGTCCGGAGTGAGCCGCGCGTCCGCCGGCTGGCCCATCAGACGCAGCGACTGCTGGATGCGTTCTTCGGAAACGAGGCTCAGGAAAGGCGACTGTTCGAGCTGAACCGTCAGCCCTTGACGCAGCGCGCCGTCAAACACCGGGTCGCCCGTCGTATTGTCGAAATCGGCCAGCACAATCGTGTCCTTGTCGGTGAGTTTTGGCGCGCGGTGAAAGTAGAAGGTGCCGGCGACGAAGAGCGCCAGCACTGCCGCGGCGGCGGGAACGATCACCTTCCACCGTTTTTTGACGCCGGTTGCGCTTCCGGGCGTCGCGCCCGGCGTGGCTCGAACCGAATCCGCGTCCCGCCTCAGGCGCTGGAGGTCGGTGCGAATTTCCGAAGCGTGCTGGTAGCGCAGGTTGCGGTCTTTTTCGAGGCACTTGTTGAGGATGCTCTCGCATTCCGCCGGCAAGCCGGGATTCAGGCGCAACGCAGGTACGGGAGCGCGGTTGAGAATGGAATCGAAGATGATCCCGGCGCTCTCCCCGCGGAATGGCGGCTTGCCGGTAGCCATTTCATACAGCACCACCCCGAACGAGAATAAATCCGTGCGCGCGTCCAAGGGTTCGGCGCGCACCTGCTCCGGCGACATGTAGGCAATGGTGCCCAGAGCCGCACCCGGACTCGTGAGCAGCTCCTCGGAAAGCGTCGGCGCTTCCGGCGCGACCTGCCGCTCGGCCGTCAGCTTTGCCAGGCCGAAATCCAGGATTTTCGCCTGGCCGCGCTCGGTGACGAAGATGTTGGCCGGCTTGATGTCGCGATGGACGATCCCTTTCGAATGCGCCGCGTCGAGCGCGTCGGCGACCTGCGCGCCCAGATCCAGGATGTCTTCCTTCTTGAGCGGTTTCCCGCCGATGAGGCGCCGAAGCGTCTGGCCCTCGAGCAATTCCATGACGATGAACGGCCGGCCCTCGTGCTCTCCGATGTCGTAAATGGTGCAGATGTGGGGATGATTGAGCGCCGAAGCAGCGCGAGCCTCGCGCTGGAATCTCTCGAGCGCCTGGCGATCCTTGGAATACCCGTCGGGAACGAACTTCAAGGCGACGCTGCGGCCCAGTCGGGTGTCCTCGGCCTTGTACACCACGCCCATGCCTCCCTCCCCAAGTTTCTCGAGGATCCGGTAATGGGAGACAATCCGATCGATCATGGCGCGCCGCTTTTGATGGCCATCTTAGGATCCCGCCCTGGCGGCGTCAACGCTGCGAGCGGATGGCGCATGGAGCGCCGCAAAGCCGGCCCCGCTATATCGTGCGGCCTGCTCTGGGGCGGGCACAAGAGCGGGATCGCGGCGGGGACCGCGCGGCTACGGAGGCGCAGCGGTGAGCGGAGGACAGGCGGCGCAGGAGTGGGGGAAAACACGGAAGGGCTACTATAGTGCAGACGATCGGCGTCGGCGCGCCGCGGCCAAAGGGGATTACAGAGGAGAACCGCCCGGCGACACCTGCGGGCCTTGCGCGCATTGCATAAACTTGCGGTGGCGTCGCGGACGAGCCGCTATGGAACTCGGCAATCAAGGACGCGCATGGAACTGTCGCGCGAAGAAGAGCGGTTCTCGGTTTAGGAAAAAACGATCGGGCGGGAAATCGCCGGCCGCACGGACGGTCGTGTGCCGCTGTGCGTTTGCGTCATTCCCGAAATTTCGTCCCGATAGGAGAAATAGCTTGACCTCGGGGGGGGGCCGGGGCGTATATGATGCGCAGTTGATTTATATGGGGAACCAGATGCGTGGGGACGCATCGAGACCGCTAGAATCAAGATTCCGACCTGGAAGCGCGCGTGCGCAGACCATACTGCTTCGCGGTTGTCCTAGCTTTCGTTTCCGTGGTTCTCGCTCTGCCAGGGCGCGCGCAGGATGCGCCCCATAAGATAAAGCTGCTGACACAAGACACCGGCTGGGCGCTCTTCAACAGCAGCCTCTACTGGACTACGGATTTCGGCAAGCACTGGCGCGATATTACGCCACCGGGGACCAACGGCGCGAGCGATGTCTTCTTCCTCGACACGTTCAACGGCTGGGCTTTCATAGGCGTGCCCGATGCCGGCGGTCCGGATGGCGGCGTGCAACTCGTCCTGGCCAGAACGAGCGATAGCGGGAACTCATGGACGACTTTCCGTGCGGAGCTGCCAGGATGGGACGTGAGGCAAGCGACCCCCGGCGGCAGCGGAATGCTTGACTTCATCGACACCATGCACGGCTGGCTCGACTTGTCCATCGAGAGCAGCAGCGCGTTCAACCGCGGTGCGCTCTTCGCCACGTCGGACGGAGGGAGGACCTGGGAATCGGTTCCCGCGCCGGTCGGGTTCGGCTGGGTCAAATTCATCTCCCCAGAGACGGGTTGGGTCGCTGGGGGCCCGGCCAATAGCGAGTTAGTCGTCACGCGCGACGGCGGCAAGACTTGGCAGCGCGTTCGCCTCGCGCCACCAGCGGGCCTCCCGCCGGACTCGACCCCCAGCTATAGGCCCCCACAATTCGTCAGCCCCCGCGAGGGCTTCCTCCCGATGTCCTTCAACGGCTGGGCGGCCGTTGTTTACGAAACGGCCGACGGGGGCATGACTTGGCGTCCCGTCGTAGCGCTGACCGGCCCGCCGGGGTCGGTCGGCGACCTCTCCCCGTTGCCCATCGTGGACTCCACGCTGCTGGTTCCCTCACAAAACAAGGAAGGCCATCGAAGCCTCTCCATGTTTTCTCTCAGCGGCCCCGCCCCGCCCGCGCCCTCCCGACTGCCAACTCGGACCGACGTCTTCGCGGCCACGTTTATCGATGGCAACCGCGGCTGGGTATTCACGGGCTGGGTTTACGCCACGGCGGATGGCGGCGCCACCTGGACTGACATCACGCCGAAGCCGAATCGACCCGGACCGCACCCGGCCTCCGTCCCGAGAAGACCGGTCGGGGTGGGCGCCGGCAGCGCGCCGACCCCTTCCAGCCCCGGTCAATGACCCGAACGCGGGCCCTAATGGTACCTTCGGCTCGTGCATGACCTGCGCCTCGGGGATTAATGACGCCGGAGAGGTGGTCGGCTGGTATCTGACCGCGGCAGGGGTCGTCCACGCCTTCACCGCCAAACCAACGCCTCAATAGATCCGCGGGTTAGGGTCGGCGGAGAACCCCGCAAACCGCACCAGCGCTGCGCAGTGCCTCGGATGCGGGGCCTGGCGGCCCGCCCGAATTGTGGCACCGTACAGCTCGCCCAGAGGGGTGGGGTGTAGCAGTTTTCCCGTTGGTGTAGCCATCTCCGTCAGCGCCGCGAGCAGTCTGCGCCAGCAATGCGCCCCGCGAGACTCTGGCCAGCCCGCCGGGGAATTGCTAACATCGCGGCTCCTCGCCCGCCGCCCTTCGGCAGGCTCAGTGGTCGCCGCGGCGACAGCCCGCCGCGGCGGGTCGAACGGCGGCGAGTTGCTTTCCTGGCTCATGGGGAGAACCGGCATGATGATTCGCTGGAGACGCCCGGCTTTCTGGCTCGGTACCTGTGCCGCCGCTGCCTGTTGGCCGCTTCTTGCGCCCGCGCTACTCGCTCGGGCGGGACCTCCGGACCGGACCGAAACCAGGCCCCGGGCAAACCTGCGATTCGAGATTTCCTTCTCGACGCAGGCGAGCGCGGAGGCGGTTGACGGCCGCGTGTACCTGTGCATTTCCACCGACGGCGCCCGCGAGCCGCGGTTCGAAATCAACGAGCGAGCCAATGCCTCGCAGCAGCTGTTCGGCGTCGATGCCGACGGCTTGGCGCCTGGCGCTGCCGCCGTCATCGATGGCGCGACTCTCGGCTATCCGCTTGCCCATCTCGGCGATCTGCCTCGAGGCGATTATTACGTTCAGGCGCTGCTCAATCGCTACACCACGTTTCATCGCTCCGACGGCTACACCCTGAAGCTGCCGATGGACGAAGGCGAGGGCCAGCGCTGGAATGCGAAACCAGGCAATTTCTACAGCGCGCCCCGGCGCCTCCATATCGATCCCGCGGAAAGCTCGGTGATTCGGATTGAAATGGCGCAAGTGATTCCCTCGATCCAGCCACCCCGAGATACTCCCTACGTCAAGCATCTGCGCTTTCAAAGCGAAGTGCTCAGCCGTTTCTGGGGCAGGCCGATGTACCTCGGCGCCATCGTTCTGCTGCCTGCGGGCTGGGACGCCCATCCCGATGCCCGCTATCCACTCCTGGTCGAGCAGGGCCATTTCCAGGCCGACATTCGCGGGTTCAGCTCCGAGCCGCCCCCGCCCAACCTGAGTGGTTTCGCCGCGGAGGCGGCCAAAGCGGCTTACCAGTTCTATCAGGATTGGACTTCGGGCCGGCTGCCGCGAATGATCATCCTGGTGATCCAGCACGCCAATCCCTACTACGACGATTCCTACGCGGTCGATTCCGCCAACGTCGGCCCTTACGGCGACGCCATCAACAGGGAACTCATTCCGTACGTCGAGAGCAAATACCGCGGGATCGGCCAGGGCTGGGCGCGAGCCACCTTCGGCGGCTCGACCGGCGGCTGGGAGGCGCTGGCCTCGCAGGTGTTCTATCCCGATTTTTACAACGGCACGTGGGCGTTCTGCCCCGACCCGGTGGATTTTCACAGCTACCAGATTGTGAATCTCTACGACGACCGCAATGCCCTCTGGCTCGAAGGCCCGATGGCCCGCGTGCCGCGACCGGACATGCGGGAAACCGACGGCACCGTTCTGACCACCATGGAGCAGTCGAACCGCTACGAGCTTGTGCTCGGCACCCACGGCCGCTCGACCGAGCAGTGGGACATCTGGCAGGCCGTTTTCAGCCCGGTGGGTCCTGACGGGTATCCCCAGCCGATCTGGGACCCTTACACCGGCGTCATCGACCACAGCGTGTCCGCCTACTGGAGCCAGCACTACGATCTCGATGCCATTCTCCAGCGCAACTGGAAAACGCTTGGCCCCGCGCTCGCCGGCAAGATCCACGTCACCGTTGGAACGCGCGACACCTATTACCTGGACCTGGCCGTGCGCCGGCTGCAAAAATTCCTGGAATCCACAAAGGGCCCCTATTACGCGGGTAGCTTCGAATACGGCCCGGGCCAGCCGCACTGTTTCACCGGGGAGGCGGACTTGCCGGCGCGGGTGGGCAGCTTGACCGCCACCGAACGTGTGCTTAAAGCGGCGGCAGCGCGGATGCTCCAGAGCGCGCCGCCCGGCGCCGACATCCGCTGGGGGCGCTGAGAGTTTTCGACCGGGCAAGCGGCGCGGCGCCGAGGCCCGCTCGAACGAAAGGCAGCTTTCGCCGCCGGGCGCCGGAGTCGTTGGCGGCACGGCAGCCACAGCGAGGCGAGGGAGGGCGCGCGTGAGTTTCGGCAGATACTACGAGGAATTCGAAGCCGGCCAGGTGTTCGAACACTGGCCCGGCCGCACGATCACCGAATTCGACGACACCTGGTTCAGCCTGATGACGATGAACCAGAATCCGCTGCACATCGACGAACACTACGCCAGCCAAACGCAGCATGGGCGCCGGCTGGTCAACGGCCTGCTGGTTTTCAGCATCGCGGTAGGCATGAGCGTGGCCGACGTCAGCGGTCACGCGATTGCCAATCTCGAATACGAAGCGGTGAAGCACGTTGGTCCGGTATTTCACGGCGACACGCTCTACGCTTCGACTCGCGTGCTCGAGAAACGCGAATCGGAAACCAAGCGCGATCGCGGCGTCGTTTACGTCGAGACCACCGGCTACAATCAGCGACGCGAAGTGGTGCTCCGCTTCCGCCGCCGGGTGTTGATTCCCAAGCGGCCCGCCGCCGGAGGCGGATAGTGGATCTCGCCTTGCGACTTATTTTCGTACGGCTGCTCATCTCGGGCCCGCCCGGGGAAAGCCAATGACGCGCCAAACCGATGCCCATTCGCGCTGGCCCCCGCACTTGCCTCCGGTCCGCTCGCTGCTGTTCGCCCCCGGCGGTCGGCCCGACATGCTGGCGAAAGCCGCCGGCGCAGGGGCCGACGCCGTGGTGATGGACCTGGAGGACGCGGTTCCCGAGGCAAACAAAGCTTCGGCAAGGCAAAACGTGGCAAGCGCCCTCGCCGGAGAATGGCGCTCGCGTTCGCTGGCGGTGGTGAGGATCAACGGGGTCGGCAGCCGTCATTGGCAAGCCGACCTGCGCGCGGCCGCCGGCAAAAACCTGCGAGCCATCATGCTTCCCAAGTGCCAGTCGCCGGCGGAGGCTGTCGCGGCGGGCCGACTGCTTGGCAGGCTCGAGAAGGCGCGCCGGTTGAAACGGGGTTCGGTGAAAATCTTCCTGCTCGTCGAGACCCCGCTCTGCCTTCTGCGCCTGGAAGCAATCCTTCAAGCGACCCCGCGGATCGTTCTGCTGGCGCTCGGCGCCGAAGATCTGGCCCTCCACACCGGCCTTTCCCGCTCTCCCGACGATCGCGAACTCCTGGTGGCACGGTCCTGGGTTGGGTTCGCCGCCGCCGCCTACGGCTGCCTCGCCATCGACAGCGTGTACATGAAGTATCACGATCTTCCCGGCCTGGCTCGCGAGTCGGAGCAGGCAAAACGAATGGGATATTCGGGCAAGCTGCTGGTCCATCCCGGCCAAATCGAAACTACGCACAGCGCCTTCGCCCCGTCAGCCGAGGATCTCGCCCGGGCAGCCGAAATCGTCAGACTGGCAGAGGAGATGAACGTCCGTGGCGCCGGCGCAGCCGGCTTGAAGGGGGAGTTGGTCGACCGGCCGGTGATCGAGCGTGCTCGGCGCATCCTCGCCGCGAATCGAGCGGCTGGCTAAGGAGGCCGGCGGCGTTTCCGACAGCCGAACTGGGACGCCCCAATGCACAGCCGATTCCCGGCATCCCCCAAACCTGTGCCAAGGCAGGCCGGCTCGTCTACCGTTCCCGGAACCGCCACCGTGTCGCCGCAGCCAGCGACTTTTTCTCGTCCAGCCCGAATACCACCGCTGGCAGTACCACGTAAATCGGCTCCTTCAGACTCAGGATGTCCTTCTCGAACGCCGACATGTCGAACTTGTACTTCCGTTCCGCAGCCTCGAGGTATCGCCGTCGAAAGCCAACGTCCTGCACCTCCTCCGCCACCCCTTCGACAATCACCGCCTGGTGCGCCAACTCGGTGGCAATCACGCAATGGGGCCGGTGCGCCAAATTCTTCGCTTTGCGCGACTGCCTTCCCGTGCTGAAGTAGAATGCTCCGCCCATCCATAGTCCCCACACGATCATCAGGTGGGGCTTGCCCTCGGGGCGGCTGGTTGCCACCCAGTAGTTGTGGCTCTTGCTCAACCGCTCCTCGGCCCACTTCCACGGAAATAGTCCTTTGCTTCCGCCTGGCAATCCGTATCCGGGCATGTAGGGGCGCGTGCATTTCGGAGCGGGCCGGCCGCGCGAACCCCCCTTGGTGAGCATCGTGTCGTTCCTCCAGGCTGGCGATCATCCGGCTGCCTCGATGCGGAGTCAACGTGGGCGGAGCGCGAGAGCGGCCGGCCGGCGAGTGATCGTCCGTCGCGACGGACGAGGCATCCCTTGTCGGTGAGGCAGCGAGCCGCGCCACCGCAGCGCCGCGCGCGTCAGCAAGCGGTGGGCCCCGCCGTGAGCGCAGACTTTCGCGGCCGCGTGGCGGCCACGGTCAGCGTCGTTCCGGCCGTTGGTCTTGGGTTTCCCTCGGCCCGATAAGAAGCGCCGCCGTCGAAAGAGTTTGCCGTCCCTAAGCCGCCACAACGGGCGAACTGTCCCGGCGTCGTCCTCCGGGAGCGATCTAACGCCGCCGCCCGCCGTCACGAGGAACCGGGGAACGAGCCCCGGGCGCATATTGCTCGAGCAGGCGTCGCCGCTGGCGCCGCAAATCCAGGCCGTTGCGGGATGTGGGGTAAGGCGCGGCTGGCCCCATCAATCCCTCCCAAAGTATCCGGTTGAACCGCGCGGAATCGAGGTGGTCTTCGATGGCAAAATCGAGCCCGCGAGTCGCCGCCGCCCAGTAAACGGCGGAATGCAGCGGTCGCGCGTAGGCGGGATTCTCGCCGGCAGCCGCCTTGCCGGCGGAGCTCGAAGGCGGAAGCGGGAGCTTGGTGGCGCGGAGAGCGGCGGGAACGACGGCGGCATAGGACCACGGCTCAAGTTTCGTGGTGAACGCGTCGGCCATGGGTGACAGCACGGCGTCATTGATTCCCATCGGGCCGATGCCGAGAACGCCTTCGATCGTGCGGACCATGTTGACGGTGGTGTAGTGGGTCGAGACGACCGCGTGTTGCTTGACGTAAGGTCCGATGACGTAGCCCACGGTGCGGTGGGCATCGACGTGGTCGGGACCGTTTTGGGCGTCGTCTTCGATGATGAAAATCAGCGTGTCATCTCGATAGGGACTGTGAGCCACCTGCTGAACGATCATTCCGATGGCGTAGTCGTTGTCGGCGATTTCGGTTTCGACGGTGTTGACGCCGTCGATGGCGGTGGCGAAGCTGCCGAAATGGTCGTGGGGCACCCAGAGCATCTCGAGCGCCGGCAGATCGTGCCGCCGGACGAAAAGCTGGAATTCGCGGTTCCATTCCTGGTAGCGCCAATAATCGGGAAAAGCCTGATCGAAGCTGCGGTAATAGGGATCGGTGGCCGCCATCAGCGCCGCTTTCGCGGGAAAGTCGACTCGGGTGCTTGCGGCGAAGGGATTCCGGATCGGCGGAATGTAGCCGGGATTCGAGGGTTTCAAGGAATAGCGATGCAGATCGGAGAAGCAGCCGTAATTGCGGAGCGTCAGGTGGGCGCGGAGCGCGGCATCCCACAGATAGCCGGCGCCGGCTTGGCCGCCGGGCCCGTCGGGAGCGCCGACGTCGGCGGCGCCCGGCAGCAGATCGGGATCGGCGGGAGTGTCGGGATTGGCGGCGCGGCGCCCGGCTAGAGTTGCGAAACCGACGTTGATGTTGCGATCGATTCCCTGGAAATCGAAGCTGAGCCCACGACCGGCGTATTCCAGCGGAACGTTGTTTTCCACCAATTCCGAAGCACGGGCGGCGGTTGACCAGTTCCACCCGTCGCCGCTCACCTCGCCGCTAGCGTAGAGATTGTCGAGATCGACGAAATCGGCTGCGAGCCGGTGAAGATTCGGAGTGATCGGCTCCGGAAAGAGCGTGAGCCGGGGATCGCCGTTGCCTTCCGGCAAATCGCCCAGCACCTGATCGTACGTGCGGTTCTCCTTGACGATGTAGATGACGTGGCGAATGCGCCGGCGAAGAACGGCCATCGTCTCTTCCGCCGCAGACGGCCGGGCGCCCGCACGGTAGTGGTCGTTTCGAGCCACCTGCTCGGTCAACGAGGCCAGCTCCGCCGAATCCGGGGTGGGGATGGCCCACAGGCCGCCCTTGCTGAGCTGGAGGATGTACTGATTCGCCGAGCGGCAACCCGCCTGCGAGGAAGACGACAGGGCGGTATTCGTCCGGCAACCGCTGGGATTCGGGCCGGGATCGCTCCGCGTATTCGCGACGTAGAGCATGCCGCCGTCGGGACTGACGCTGATGGAATCGGGATACCAGGCGGTGGGAATCAGGCCTTCGATTCGCTCCCGCGGCACATCGGCGCCGCTGCTCTCCGCCGGGGACGCCGCCAGCGAAATCACTGCGACCGAGTTCGCCCCGCCATTCGTCACGTAGAGCGTCTTCTCGTCGGGCGAAAGTACCAGCCCGTTCGGGTTGCTGCCCTTGAGCGCGCGGGGATTCGGGAAAATCGAGTGGGGCGCCGTCGTCGAAATCTCCCCGATCACCCGATCGGCGCCCGTATCAATTTCCGCCACCGTGTCATTGGTGCCAAGCGAGGCGAACAGCCGGCTTCCGTCGTGATTCAAAATCATCCGGTTCGGCTGACCCGGCAGAGCGATCCGGCCGGCCACGCGCAGGGCCGATGAAAGATCGAGGACGACGACCTGGCGGTCGCGAGGGCAGGAAACCCAGGCGCGGCTGCTGCCTCGAATCACAATCCAGAATGGATATTCGCCGCCGGGAACGCCTCGCTTGCGAGGATCGATCTTCCCCGGCCGCAAATCCACCTCGGCGATGGCCCGGCGTTGGCCCAGATCGACCAGACTCACCGAATCGTTCTCGAAATTAGCCGCCAGCAGGCGCCGGCCGTCGGCAGTCACCGCCAATCCGGCGGTCACCGGCTTGGTCTCGATTCCCAGGCCGCGGCGATGGCCGAGCGGAATCGGAGTGCCGGCCTCGCGCCAAAGGCCGGCGCTGCGCTCGAAGACGTGAATATCGTCGTCGCCGCCGCCGGAAACGTAAAAGGCGGTACCAGCGGGATTCCAGGCGATGCCATCGAATGTATTGGGAACCTGGAGAACCTCGATAGGCCGCGGCGAAAGGTGAGCCACATCGTAAACGAAGACGTATTCATTCGAGGCATCGCGGACACGGCGGCCATCGGGGCCATTGTTCCGGTTGTAGCCGCTCGTCAGAAGCAACAAAGTCTTGCCGTCGGGAGCGAGCGCAAGCGTCACCGGCTGGCCGGCAACAAAATCGGGGAAATCGCGCAAGTGCGGTTCGAGCGGGAAGAACCGAGCGCCACGCGGAGCGAGCGGCGAGATGGTCATCCCCGTGGGAAGAAGCTCCGGCGAGGCGACCGTCACTCGCGCGGGAGCGGCCGGCGCCGGCTTCCGGGAGCGGTGGCGGGCGACGAAGACTGCCAAAACCGCAATCAGGATGACGAGCGCCGCCAGAGTCGCGGCCGCCGCGCGCCCCTTGCTCAATGGCACCTCCGGAAATGGTGGCGACCGGCCGGCCATTCGCCCGGACCGGCCGCTCCGGCCTGTCTCGGACCGGCGCCGGATTCCGACGCCGTTGCCTGCCGTCTCCCAAGGGGTTGCAATGCACCGAAGGGGTTGGCTGGGAGGCCTGGACTCGAACCAGGATAGCCAGATCCAGAGTCTGGTGTACTACCGATTGTACGACCTCCCAACGGGCAAGAAAGACGGGAGAACCTTCGGCGAACGACCCTAAAAACTCTAAACGGCGGTTCCGGAATCGTCAACCTGTCTGCCTCAGCGGATTTTGCAGGGGCAAGACGCTACCTCGCCCGCCCTCGAAGTGGCCGCCGCCCGTCTGCATCGCAGGGGCGAGAAATTTTTCGCCCCTACTCGCCTCCTGCGGCTCGGTGGCAGGCTCGCGATCGCCTCTCAACCGCGGCCGGCGGGTACCAGGCGCTTGTCGCGGATGTAATACTCGGCGCCGCGCCACTCGATCCGGCGAGTGAAAAAGCTCGCGAGCCAGACGGCAAACGCGAACGCATCGCGCAGCGGAATGAGCCACATCTTCCTTCGCAGCAGCGGGTCGTGCACTCCCCAAACGCCCACCGTCCACGCCATCGCCGCTCTCAACACGGCGTAGCTGCCCAGATAGAACGCCGCGACCGGCCAAGAGGGGGCGATTGCCGCCGCCAGAATCGCCCAGGGCAATCCGTGGGTAAAAATCAGCGAGAAATGTCCCCAGGGCTGCGAGTGCTTCATCGTCAGCGTCCACCGCACCTGGTGGCGAAAGCACTGGCCCAGCGTCTGCGCGGGGAAAACCGTGAACACCGGAAACGTCGTCACTTCTACGCGGTATCCGAGCTTGGCGATCCGGTTGCCCAGTTCGTAGTCATCGGAAAAATGATCCACCAAGGCTTCAAATCCGCCGATTTCCGCCAGGCGCTTCCTGGTGGTCGCCATCGTCGCCCCCAGGGTGAAGTCCACTCCGCCCAGCAGCCAGGCGGAGAGCACGCCGGCATCGAAATCGGACGTATTGCCCAGCGCCTCCATGTCCGAGACGAGCGAGCCGTCGGTGATGCCTCGATAGAGGCAGGTGACGGCGCCCACGTGGGGATCGGCGAAAGGCGCGGCCACTGCGTGGAGATAGCCCGGCGCAACGCGGATGTCGCTGTCGCTGATAATCAGAATGTCGTATTTCGCCTCGCGCACCATCCGGCAGAGCTTGTTGACCTTGTCGCCGGTGCCGAGTTTTTCCGCGCCCACCAGCACCCGGATCTTGCACTGGGGAAAATCCTGGATCAGCTGGCGGATGACCGGGAGGACGGGATCGGTTTCCTCGGTAACCCCAAAGAGGATTTCGAATTCCGGGTATTCCTGCCGGCAAAAAGTAGCGTAATTTTCATACGCTTCGCGGTCAAGTCCGCGCACCGGCTTCAGCACGCTCACCGGCGGGGTGAAATCGCCTCGCAGAGGGGTGGGGTTGCGAAAAAAGCGGCGGGCGGCGGTGATGGCGAGCAGGTAGTAACCGAACGGCGCCAGCGCCAGAGCGAGCAGCGACCAGCGCAAGACCTCGTGCCCCATGGCGGCTGCCTAGCCGGCGCAAACCAGGACGACGCCCAGAACCACCAACAGGACGCCCATCCATCGCATTTGGTTCACTTCCTCGCCCAGGAACAGTTTGGCCATCAGCGCGCCCACCACGTAGCTCAGCGCGGTGATCGGCACGACGAAACTCACGTTTTCCCAGGAGAGCAGCGCCAGCAGGGAGAAAAAGGCCATCGCCAGCAGGCCCAGCCCCAGCCACATCCACCCCACGCGAAAGGCGCGGCCGAGCACGCGCAGCAGCGCCCGCGGATGGAAATGATGCACTTCGCCGATGCGCTTCATCGCCCGGGTGACCGCGATTTCACCGGCGGTTCCCGCCAGCACCACCACCCCCAGCAGCAGCCAGATGCGGATCATTCCAGCTCCTGGGTGGTTCGCGGCGGCGTGTGGCCGATGAAGAGCACTCCGACGCAGATCACCACCACTCCCAGCCAGCGGACGGAGGTGACCGTTTCCCCCAGCAGCATCCAGCCGAGGAGCGTGACGATGCCGTAGCTCGAGGCCGAAGCGGGGCTGACGAAACTGTAATCGGCCCAGGAGAGCACCAGCAGATAACAGAGGAAGAAGACGATCAGACTCCCCATGCCCATCCACACCAGCCGGTTATGGAAGCCGCGAGTCAGCCCATCCACGATCGATCCCGCCGATTTCAGCGCGATCCCGCCCGACTCCCTCATCCCCTTGCCCAGCAACACGTCGCCCGTGGCGCCGAAAAGCACCATCAGGACGATCAGGACGTAGGTTTTCAGATGGAGCCGCTGGGCGATGCTCATCCGCGTCGCTACTCGCTTTCCACCTGAACTCTGGGCGCCGCCTTGATTTCAGGCACGGTGATCAAGGTCGAGCGCGGCGGGCCGGCATCGATCGATTTCCGCGCCCAACGCAGCCGTTCGGCGCGCAGCCGCATGAAAGATAGCGCCTCGTGCAGCAGGCGCTTCCGGTCGTTCGCGTCCCACAGGGCGTTGCGCAGGATTCGCCAAACCACTCGCGGCCGGAAATAGTAGGAATCGTAAAACCGGTTGACCGCGTCCATCATCTCCTCGCGGCCCAGATTGGGATATTCCAGGTGGGGCAACTGGTGCCCGGCGGAGTCGGCTGCGGCCTCGCTGGCGAGGAAGCCCCGGTCCCGCGCCCAGTTGTAGAGTTCGGTGCCCGGATAGGCATGAGCCATCGACACCTGGATCGTTTCGCAGTCCAGTTCCTTGGCGTATTCGATGGTGCGCTCGATCGTTTCCCGCGTCTCGCCGGGCAGTCCGATGATGAAGTCGCCGTGAACCACGATGCCCAGCTTCCTGCAATTCTTCATGAAGGCCCGCCCTTGCTCGACCGTCGCCCCCTTCTTGATGTTCTTCAGGATCTGCGGCTCGCTCGACTCGAATCCCACGATCAGCAGCCGGCACCCCCCGTCGGCCATCGCTTTCAAGCTTTCGTAGTCGCCGTGGACCCGCGACGTGCAGCTCCAGGGCAGGCCGACCTGCTTGAACAGTTTCGACAGCGCGATCACCCGGTCCTTGCGGATGTTGAAAGTGTCGTCGTCGAAAAAGACTTCCTTCACCTGGGGAAACAGCTTGGGCACCAGCCGGAATTCCTCGGCGACGTTTTCCACCGACCGCGTCCGCCAGGTATGGCCGGAAAGCGTCTGCGGCCACAAGCAGAAGGTGCACTGCGCCGGGCAGCCGCGGGTGGTGTAAAAGCTAACAAAGGGATTCAGCAGGAACGGCACGTTGTAGCTCTCCACCACCAGGTCGCGCTTGTAGACGTTAACCGCGTAGGGCAGCGCATCGAGCTCCTCGGTATGCAGCGGCGGCCGCGAAGGATTGTGGACGATCCGCCCGTCGGCGTTGCGGTAACTGACGTTGGGGATCTGGGCCAGCGGCTTGCCCTGCGCGAAGTCCACCACCGCGTAGTCGAATTCCCCGCGCACCACGAAATCGACGTCCGAGCTTGCCAGAAGGCTCTGCGCCGGCAGCACTTGCACATGAGGTCCCACGAAAGTGATCTTGATGTCCGGCCGGGCTTCCTTCATCGCCCGTGCCAGCCGGATATCACTCGAGAAACCCACCGTCGACGTGAACAGAATCACGAATTCGTATTCGGCGGCGATCCGGATCGTTTCTTCCACGGAAATCTTGTGGGGAGCGGAATCCAGCAGGCGGCTGCCCGGCAGCATTCCGGCGGAATAGGTCAGCCATACCGGATACCAAAAGGAGGCGATTTCCCGGGTGGCCGGCCACCGCGAACTTGCTCCGCCGTCGAAATTCTCGAAGCTGGGCGGGTTCAACAACAGCGTTTTCATCACCGACGCCATAGATGTGTATTCCTCCCCCGTTGATGGGCCAGCGGCTCCGGCCAGGGTCGAAGTCACCCATCTTACTCGATTCCCGGAACCCCCGGAAAGGAAGCTTTTCCAGCGGTGTTCCCGTCCGAAGACGGTTTGCTTTCCCGGTGTCCCTGTCTATTGAAGCAACTGCGCCAGCTGGCCAGTGGTTTTCATCAGGTTCAATTGAGCCTTCTGGCCGTCGAAATTGGCCTGGAGGAAGCTCAGCCACTTTTCGTTTTCGTCCAGCCTGGCCTTTTCGACAGCAGCCAGCGTTGCGTGTCCGTGATCGAACTGGTCCTGCACCACATCGACGTTTTGTTGAGCGAGCTTCAGCTCCAACCGAGCCACTTCCCGGTTGGCGTCCTCCAACCGGCTCTGGCGCGCCTGCGTGCGCACTGTGATTTCCAGGTCGCGGCGCTGGTTGCCCAGATCCATCTCCGCTTCCCGGAACTCGGTGTCGGCCAGGGCGACCGCAGCCGCCGTACGCGACCGGAAAATAGGGATCTGCACCTGCAAGCCGATATTCAAATTATTGCGCTGAAAGGTGCGAAAGAACAGGTCGTAGTTGTTGATCCGGCTCAATACGCTATATTGCCCCACCAGATCGACGGAAGGCCAATAGCCGCCTCGCTGGCCCTTCAACGCGTCCAGCCGCGCTTGCCGTTCCAGTTCCGCCTGGCGCAGCTCCGGGCTGTTCGCCAGCGCCAGGGTAACCAATTGCGCGGTCGGCAAATCAGCGGCCGGGGGAAGGGTGGCGTCGGCAAGTTCGAGCGGCTGGTTTTCGGGCAGGCCGGTCACCACTCGCAGGTCGTCTTCGAGCTCCTCCTGCCGCCCTTCGAGCGATACCGCTCGCTGCTCCACTTGCGCTCGCACGAGTTCCGCGCGGGTTTCCTCGATGGGCAGTTCCAAGCCGGCCGCGACCCTCTGCTGGGTGACATCGAGCACCTTCTGGGCGCTCTCGCGTTCCTGCCGAAGCAGGTCGAGCGAGCGGCGCACCTCGCCCAATTCCAGATAATCGGAAGCAACCCGCACAATCAGGTCGTCTCGAACGGTGTCCACCGCGACGCTCTCGGCGCGAGTGCGGTCTTCCGCCGCCCGCACTTGCCCCTTGAGCGGCGGATTGAACAGCGTTTGGACGTAGGACACGTTGAAGACGCTCGGCGCCGCCTGGCCGGGCAGGGAGGGGAAGCCATAGGTGTAAGCGGCACCGGAGCCGGTGAACAGGTTCGGCCGGAACGCCGCTCGGTTCACCCCGGTCTGCTTCCCGGCGACGTCGGCGTGCAGGCGCGCCACCGCCAGTTGTCCGCTGTTCTTGAGCGCCAATTGGATCGATTCCTTCAGTGTCAAGGGATCGGGCGGCGCCGCGCCGGCAGCAGCCGCCACCGCCAGTATTACCGTCGATGCCCACAGCCAGTTTCGTTTATTCATAGCGAAGAGAATCCGTCGGTTGGAGTCTTGCCGCCTTTTTGGCCGGCAAGTAGCCGAACAGCAAGCCCGTCAGACAGGACACCGCGATGGCCAGCACCACCGAAATCCACGGCACCGGCACGTTCATTTCCGGCGGCAACAGCGTTTGGGTGAGCACCGCCAGCACCAGCGCGATCACCACCCCCAGCACCGCCCCCACCCCGCTGATGATCAACGCCTCCAGCAAGAACTGGTTCAGGATCTCCCGCCGGCGCGCCCCCACCGCCTTGCGAATGCCGATTTCACGGGTGCGCTCGGTGACCGTCACCAGCATGATGTTCATGATGCCGATGCCGCTGATCAGCAGGGCGATTCCGGCGATCACCAGCAGCACCACCGTGAGCGCCCGGGCGATGTTTCTCACCGCCTCGAGAATCGACGACAGGTTTTGGATCCGGTATTCCGCTCCCGCCCGGTGGCGGCTCTTGAGCACGTCGCCGATTTCGCGGGTCACCAAGGGCACGTCCTGGGGCCGGTCGGAGGAGGCGTAAAGCGTCAGCACCGATTCGTTCCCGGTGAAATACTGCACGAACGGCATCGGCACGAGCGCCGAATCGCGCTGGATTTCCGACTGGCCGAACGTCGAAACCCGCTCGCGAAACACGCCGATAATGGTGAATTTCAAGTCACCCAGCCGGATCGCGCGGCCGATCGGGTCCTGATCCGGGTAAGCGAGCGCGGCGAGGTGTTCGGTCACAACGCAAACCTTGTCGTGCATCCGCATGTCGTCGGCGTCGAGGAAGCGACCGCGGAGGATGATCAGGTTGCGCACCCTTGCCAGGTCCTGGGTCGTTCCAATCACGTTCATCGGACGCGCCGCCCCGCCGAGGTCGATGGTCATCGGCATTTCGTGCGTGCCGGCCACCGCCACCACCTGGGGAAGAGCCTGCTTGATGGCTTCGAGGTCGGCCAGGCTGATTTGGTCGGACAAGGTGACGGCCTGGACCCCGCTTCTCACCAGTTCCCCGTAGACCAGGTTGGCGCCTACGCCCTCGATCTGGCCGATGATGTACCGGCTGCTGGTGAGCGAGACGGTAATCACCAGAACGATGCAGGCGCTGCCGATCACCACCCCCAGCATCGTCAAAAACGCCCGCATCTTGTTCGATCGCAGGGCGTCGATCGCTACTCTCCAGGTTTCCCGGCGAAACATGAGCGGCTTCTGGGTCGGGCGGTCTGCCCGTTCAGCTTAATTCACTGTCTTTCCAGGTGCTTCAGGCTTTGCTTGGCGAATTCGGAGCCGGGGTCGATGGCCAGCGCCGCCCGGTACTGCTCCGCGGCTTCCAGCCGGTTGCCCATCTTCTCGTATACCTGCCCCAGCCAGGTGCGGGCGTTGGCATGCGGGGGAAAGTCGCTGCGGTCGGCCGTCGCCGCCAGGTACGCCTTCAGGTAACTTTCGGCATCGGGTAAACGCTGGCCTTCGATCGCGAGAATCACGCCGCGGTAATAAGCCAGGCGGGGATCGGAGGGAGTGACGGCCGAGGCGCCGTCCACCGCCTGTTGCACCATCGCGGCGTTGCCGCGGCTGGCGAAATAATCCGCCACCTCGTAATACTCGTCCACGCGCACCGGTTTGGCTTCGAGCACTCGCCGCAATTCGGTTTCGGCGCCGCCCGGGTCTCCATTCTTCCTGTCGTATTCCGCCTGCGCCAGTCCGCCCTGCAGGGGATCGATGGCGGCGATGGCGGCAATCTGCTCGCGGGCCTTCCGCTTGTTGCCCCCTACGATCCAGGGCGCTTCCGAATAGAACTCCGCCAGGTCGCGCCGGGCGGGAATGTTGTTCGGGTCCGCCTGGATGGCTTCCTCCAGAGCGTTGCGGCTGCGAATGGCCAGCCAGAAGCTATGGTGGTTCTCCGCCTGCCGTCCGTAGGCGCGGGCCAGCCAGAGCAGGAACTGGGAGTTGTTCGGGGCCAGCTTCACCGCATGCTCGTTTTGAGCGGTGGCGTCCCGGTAATTCCGCAACTCAAAGTAGCAGCGGCCCAACCAGAAATACACTGCGGCGTCGTCCGGGGTCGTGCGAGCAGCGTCGAGCAGCGTGTTGATGGCCTCGGAGAAGCGTCCTGCTTCAAATTGCTGCTGCGCTCTGGTCACCCCGCTGTCGGCGCCGGCAGCCGGGAGCGAAACCAACAGTAGCGCCGCGGCGATGGCCAGCAGTCGCATCAGCGCACCTGGACGGCGTGGATCAGCAGCCCGTCACTCAAGTTCACCGACCCTGGCATCGCCACCAACTCGCCTTCCTGCAGCCCGTCGAGCACCTCGAAACGGGTTGTGCTGGCGATCCCCACACGAATCGGCCGCCGCCGCAGCCGGCCGTCTTGCACCACGAAAACGTACCGCGCCGTTCCCTCGCTCTGGACCGCGGCCCGCGGCACCACCAGGCTCCCCGTCCGTTTCTCCACCCGGATGCGCACGTCGACGTTGGTGTTTGGCAGCAAGCGCAAGTCGCTATTGCTCACCGAGCACAGCACCTCGCCGACGTTCCGGTCCCGGTAGGGCACCACCTGTTTCGGAACCACTTCCGTCCGGCCGGTCCAGACACGTCCGGGAATGGCGTCCCATTGAATCTGCACCGATTGGTTGGCCTCGAGCGCCCCCAAATCGACCTCGTCAACGTAGGCCCGCACGCGCACCTGGAGCAGGTCGGCGGTGTCGGCGAGTTCCTGGCCGACGTGGACGTAGTCGCCCTTGCGGACGGGCAGTGCGTAAACCGTGCCGTCCACGGGCGCGAGCAACCGGGCCGAAGCTACCTTCTCGCTCAAGTCGCTGATCTGGACCCGAGCCTGTTCGATGCGCAGCCCCGCCTGGTCGACGTTGTATCGTGCCAGGCGGGCCATCGCCTGCTGCTTTTGCTGGTAGAAACCAAGGTCGGCCTCCGCCTGAGCCAGCTTGAGTGCGTTTTGATCCAGCTCGTCCTGGGTGGCGGCGTGTCCGGCGACCAATGCGGCAAGTGTCTTCTGTTGGGCGCTCAGCCGGTCCCGTGATGCCTGCGCTTTGGCCAGGTCGCTGGCGAGTTCTGCCAATTGGTCCGGTGCGCCTCCGGCCCGCGCGTCTTGCAGCTGATGTTGGGCGGTGAGGAGTTTCTGGCGGGCCTCGGCGAGCTGGGCGGCGGCACTGGTCGAGTCCAGATCGAGCAGCAGTTGCCCCCGCTTGACGGCCTGACCCTCCACCGCCAATACCCGCGTCACGAAGGTGTCCAGCCGGGAACGAAGGACGTAGGGTTGCAGCGGCTCCACCTTCCCGTTGGTTGCGATCCAGCTTTCCAGCGCTTCGCGCGTTACCGGCTCAACGCTCACGTCTGGCAGCGGACCGCGCCCGGCAAACTCGAGCAGCAGCGTCACCACCACCGCTGCGATCCCGAGCGCAACCCATAGTCTGCGCCTTGCTATCATGCTTCCAGAGTCGCCCGCCCCCAAGGCAAGATTCGATTCTAACAAACCCTTTCACGGCTTGCCTATGCCGCCCGCCCCTACTCGAACCGATGCTATATTGCGGAGGCAGGATGCCGATTGTCTTCGTTATCGCCCGCGATTGGCCGCTGCGAGCGATGGTGCGGGCGGAATTGCGCGAGCGGGGCATCCAGGCGGTGGGGATGACCTCCGGTATCGAGGCCGGCATCCGCGTGGCCGCCGGCGAGGTGCCTTCGGCGGTGGTGATAGAGTCCTCGGCCGAAGTCGATCCCGGCCTGGCATCCCTCGCCCAGCGCGTGCCCTTCGTCGTGGTTGCCTCCAACGACCCGGCCCAGACCTGGCCGAAGCCCGCCGCTCGCGTGTTGCACCGGCCGGTGCGGGTGGCCGAGGTGGTGAAGGCGGTGCTCGAACTTCTCCGCATCCGCCAAGCTTGACCATCCCCAGCCACCAGCCGCTCGTCGGTTCTCATCGCCCGGCGATCTGCGTGGTTTTTGGATACAATCGGCCACTCGGCGGCCACCCGCGCCTCCAGGAGCCGGTCTGATGAAAACACACACCGAGTATCTGACCATCCAAACCAATCAGAAGCGAGAGATACGGCCAATCACCGAGGATGTGAAAGCGGCTCTCAAGAAATCCGAATTCACCGATGGCCTGGTGGTGGCGGGCGCCCTGCACGCCAATTCCGCGGTGGTGTTCGGGCTGAACGAGCCCGGCTTCTTCCAGGATCTGGCCGCCCTTCTCGAATCCCTCGCCCCCGAGCGGAACGATTACAAGCTCGCTCGCGGATTCGAGAGCAACGCTTCCACCGCGCTTCAGGCCGTCCTCGTCCATCCCCAGGTCACCGTCACCTTCAGCGAAGGCCGCCTGGATCTAGGCCCGTGGCAGGAAATCCTCTACGTCGAGTTTGACGGCAACCGGCCCAAGCGGGTGGTGTTGAAGTTTCTGGGCGATTGAGACTGCTGCAGGGCCGCGGTTGACCCGGCGGGTGAATCCCTTCCAGCGCGTTGCGGCGCTCGCGCGCGTCGCCCGCCGGCTAAGGTTCGCCGCGGGAACCTCCCCTCTCTCCGGCCGTCTCCGCTGGCGCGCGGCCTGAGAGAACTCGCTCGACCGTATCGACGATTTCGCTGATTCGGATCGGCTTGGAGACGCAGCCATCCATGCCCGCGGCCAGGCACCGTTGCTGGTCTGCTGTCGAGGCATGGACCATCATCGCCACGATCGGCATGCGTATTCCGCCCGGCTTCTCCCGCTGGCGAATCACTGCGGCCGTCTCGAACCCATCCATCCCCGGAATTTGAGCGTCCATCAGAATGAGATCGAACGATTCGCCCTCCAGGGCGGCCAAAGTAGCCTTGCCGTCTCTCGTGGCCGTCACCTCGAAGCCTCGCTTCGCGAGCAGAGCGGCGGCCAGCTTCCGGTTGACAGTATCATTTTCGACCAGCAACAGCTTCAACGGCGGCCGCGCGCCGCTCTCCATCCGCTTCTCGGGCCAGCGCGCCGCCGGTGCCGCCGCCATCTTCCGCGCCGCCCGCCCGATCGCCTCCAGCAGTTCGCCCGACCGGACAGGCTTGGTCAAGTGGGAGGAGATGTTCAGCTCGCGGCACCGCGCCGCATCTCCCATCCGGCCCGCCGAAGTCAACATCACCACCGCCATTCCGGCCAGTTCCGGATCCTGCTGAATGCGTTCGGCGACGGCAAAGCCATCCATCTCCGGCATCTGCCCATCGAGCAGTACCAGTGGAAATGCATGTCCTTCCCTCCGGGCGCAATCCAAGGCCTCGAGCGCCGCCTTGCCACTCTCGACTCCCACTGGCTTCATTCCCCACCGGAGCAGCATCCCGCCGAGCACCCGTCGATTCGTGGAGTTGTCGTCCACCACCAGCACCGGCATGTCGCGCAGGAGTTCCGGCGGCACCGCAACGGGAGCCTCCGAAGACGGATTCTGCGCCTGCAGCCGGAGGGTGAACCGAAACGTGCTGCCTTTGCCCGGCTCGCTCTCCACCCAGATGCGCCCGCCCATCTCCTCCACCAGCCGGAAACAAACCGTCAGGCCCAGTCCAGTGCCGCCGTATTTGCGCGTCATCGATTCATCCGCCTGCGAGAAGGGATTGAAGATCCGGCGGTGTTTATCCGGGGGGATGCCGATTCCGGTGTCTGCCACCGCAAACTCGAGACCCACGCCGCCGCCCGGCTCCGGTTCCGACGCTTGCGCCCCCACGGTGACCAGGATTTCCCCTTTCTCGGTGAATTTGAGGGCGTTCCCCACCAGGTTCACCAGCACTTGCCGGATCCGGGTGGGATCGCCGACGAGTTTTTCCGGCACGTCCGGACGCACGTCGTAAATCAGCTCGAGGCCTTTCTGTTGGGCTCGATAGCTGAGCGACTTCATCGCCTCGTCCAGGCTTGGGCGAAGGTCGAAGGGAATCGATTCCAGATCCAGCCGCCCCGCTTCGATTCTCGAAAAGTCCAGGATGTCGTTGATGAGCGAGAGCAGCGATTCGGCCGAGCTCTTCACCAGGCCGAGGCACTCACGCTGCTCTTCGGTCAGGCCCGTGTCGAGAACGAGTTCGGTCATTCCCAGGATGCCGTTCATGGGCGTCCGAATCTCGTGGCTCATGGTGGCCAGAAACCCGCTCTTGGCCTTGTTGGCGGTTTCCGCCGCCTCCTTGGCGCGGGCCAATTCCTTTTCCGCCTGCTTCCTCTCGGTGATGTCGCGAACGATGCCGTGAAAGCCGATGGGCTGGCCTTGCCGGTCCCTTCGCAGGCAGGGAGCGGCTTCGACGACGATGGTCGATCCGTCCTGCCGTAAAGTTTCATATTCGAAGGGCTTGATCGGCTCGCCGGTTTCGTAGAGCCTGTGGAACACCTCGTAGATGGCCGGCACCTGGTGCGCGGGAATCACCTTTTTATAGGTCTCGCCCAGCAATTCCTCCGGGGGGCAGTGGAGCATGCGGCAGAAGGCGTTGTTGACGAGCAGGTAGCGCCCGGCGAGATCGAGTTCGAAGTAGCCATCCTCGATCTGCTCGAGAATCTCCCGGTAGCGCTCTTCGCTGTCCCGGAGTTTCTCCTCCGCCACTTTTCGTTCGGTGCAGTCGCGACGGATGCCGATGAAAGCCACCGGCTCGCCGCGCGAATTCCTCTTCAGCGCCACCGACTCCTCCACCTGCCGCCGGGCGCCGTCCTTGCGCGTGAGCGCGTATTCGAAGGCTTTCAGCGGCTCCCCGGTTCGGAACACGCCGCGGTAGGCGGCGTCGAGTTTCCCGATGGTCTCGGCGTCGAAGAACTCGCGGTAGCTCCTGCCCACCAGTTCTTCCGCCGTATACCCGGTGATCTGGCAGAAGCCGCGGTTGACGAACAGGTAGCGCGCCGCCTCGCTCAGCTCGACTTCGAAGCAGCCGTCTTCGATCCGGTCCAGAATCGCCCGGGTTCTCTCCTCGCTGATTCGCAATTCCCGCTCGAGCTGCTCTTGCCGGGTAACGTCCCGGGCGAGCAGCGACAGGCGCCGCGAGGGACCAGTGCCCAGCAAGACAGAAGCCAGTTCAAGGTGAATCTCCCGGCCAGTGCGGTGGCGGGCGGTGAGTTCGAATCGGCCGCCGGCGGGCGTTTCCCCCGCGGTGAGCATTCCGCCGATCGTTCTTGCGTAGGCGCCTTCGAAGCGCGACGGCGCAATCGTCCGGACCAGCGGACGGCCGAGGACTTCTCCCCTCGGCCATCCGAACGTGCTTTCCGCCTTGGCATTCCAGCCGGTGATGAGGCCGCTGCTGTCGATTTCAACGATCGCGTCAAATGCCGTTTCGAGCAGTTGGCGCATTTCGAGCGCGGATTCCGCCACCGCCAGCCGTTCGGGCGGGTGGGATGGGCTTGTGTCTGGCGGCTGAACCGAGTTCTGGGCGGACATACTCATCCCTTGCTGCCGGCGGCGACAAGCGGCCCGGGCGGGCAACAAGCCGGGCTTGCCGGGCCGTAGGCCACGAGCCACGCAGCGCGAAAAAAGTTAGAGGCAGCGCTTGGAAGGGGTAAGTTCAGCTTAGCCCGGCAGTCCGCAGGAATCAACACCGTCGGCGCATTTCGTGGCCTACCAGTCATGCCCAACGCGATCGAGCGGTCTGGTTCTGAGCGGCTCGAGGACGAGCGGCCGTTGTGGGTGCGTTCCCCGGCGGCACATCTCCCTTCGGTTGCGCTCTTTGACCGAAGCAATACCCGTCTTCCTGCGCTTGTGGATTGGCGGACGGGATTTACTTCACCGGTGCCGTTCTGCTAGCTTGGAATGAGGAGACGCGAAGGCGCTGAACGATGTCCGTGCCGCGCATGCTCGAGGTTCATCCCGATCCGCCCCATCGGAAATACATCAAGCGCGGGCTGCTGACGCTCTTCATCGCCGTTATCCTGGGAGGAACCCTCTGGTACTTGTTCCGGTTCAGCGCCGAAAAGAAAACCACGGAGGTTTTCCTGAGCGAGGTGATGAGCGGCGAGTACCAGCAGGCTTACCGCACCTGGCACGCCGGCGCCAGCTACGACTACAACGATTTCCTCCAGGACTGGGGACCCAACGGCTATTACGGCCCGGTGCGCAGCTACCAAATCGTCGCTACCCACCAGCCGAAAGACGGCTCGGGAATCATCATCGTCGTCGATCTCAGCCCGTTCAAGCCGTTCCCCTCGGACAACGATTTCGAGAAGGGGCGGCAGACCAAGCAGGTGCGCCTGTGGGTCGAGGTGCACGACCAGCGGATCAGCTACGCCCCGTAGGGTTCCGTCCCGACAAAGACTTTCCTCGTCGCAAGCGCTGAGCTGCGGCATTTCGCCGCCGGGGATTACCGGACTGCCGCGCTCTCGATGAAGTCCTGGGTGATGTAGTATTCGCCGCCCGGCCCGCGCGCGATGCCGATGCCCACCTCGGTGTATTTCGAGTTGAGGATGTTCCAGCGATGGTTTTGCTGGAACCGTGGCTCGTTCATTAGGCTGGCCTCCGCCTGGGCCACGGTGGGGCCGATGGCGATGTTTTCCCCCGACTCCCGCCAATCGATGCCCGCCGCCCGCATCCGGTCGCCGGGCGACCTGCCGTCCGGATCCACGTGATCGAAGTAGCCTCGGCGGATCATGTCGCGGGAATGCGCCCGCGCGATCGCCGCCAGCTTCTCGTTCCAGCGGAGGGGTTGTGCGCGGCGGCCGGCTTCAGCGGCGTTTGCGGGGTTCATGCGGTCGCGATTCAAGAGCTCGTACATCTGTCTTTCCAAATCGCTCGCTGGAATTGCGGCGTTCCGGTGCGGGGCGGTGGGAGGGCGCGGAATTGTGGTGGGTGCGTTGCCAGCCGGGCCGAAATGATGCCAGCCGCTGGCTGCCGGCGGCGGCTGGGAGGACGTACTGTTCGTTTCACCGAAATGGCGCCAAGCCCCGGCTTGTTGCTTCGAAGCGCGGGCGGAAGTCCGGGCCCGAGGCGCGGAAGCGCCGGCGCGGTCGGCGCCGGCCGATTGCCCGGACCCCTGGGACTGGCCCGAAGCCATGCACGCCACGCTTCCCGAACAGAGCAAGCCGCACAGGAGGAAGCTCGCTACCCACCCCACGATGATTCCGAAGCCGGCTGCAGGTTTCACCATCGCTCCCTCTCGCGTTCGGCGCGGACCCGGGACTGCGGCAGTTTCCCAGAGGCCGGGTCGCGCGTTGATGGCCACTTTGGTTCCGTGGAATAGGATGCCGCGGAACACAAGCGGGGACAATCAACAGGATGTTACTCTTGCGCGCCACCGGGGTTGCCGGGCGGCGGAGGAAACAGGCGGGCAAGAAACTCGCTCGAATACACAGGTTGGGGCGCTTTTCCGGGACCTGGCGGCGGGCCGGAGTGCCGAAAACCGCCGTCAGAGATCACGGCGGGCGAAGTGAAATATCGCAATGCCGAGTGCTGCCAGCAGATAAAAGACCGCGTAGCCGATCATCGTTCCACTCGGCACCGACACGTTGGCAAAGGGAGAGAATTGCAGCGAACCCGCCAGCGGGGTTTGCATTTCGAATGCCGCGCGTCGCCATATCGATTCGCTGGGCATCACCAGACTTGTGACGATCCCCAGCGAAACCAGCCGCGCGCTCTCGGTGAACCCGCTCATCTGCTCCATCCAGCCGCCGAGGAACGCCAAACCGTGCAGGCCCAAGACGATCACGCCATTGGTGAGCGTCGAAAACCAGGTGCCAAACAGGAACGTGACCGTGAGCGCCAGCAGGCATTCCAGAAACACCAGCAACGCGCCGCCCAGCGGATGCTGGGGCGCCACTCCGCCAATCCAGTAGCCCACCGCGAGCGTTCCCCCAAACATGATGGCGACGTAAGCGCCAACCATGCCGGCGAATCCCATCCATTTCCCCATCAGGATCTGCCACCGGGCGACAGGCTTGGTGGCGATGGCGTGGATGGTGCCCGAGGTGATCTCGCCCGAAAGGGTATCCACCGAGGTGAGAATCGTCATCACCACCGCCAGCAAATCGACGGCGTAAAGCCCGACCATCAGCATCGCGCTCAGCACCTGGTAACGGATGAATGACGCGGTGGCACGAGCGCCGAAATCCTCCATCTGGTAGCGCAACCCGATGCCGAAAACGGCGAGGAAGCCGAGCCCGGCCACCAGCGCGGTCCAGAGGATTTTCTTTCGCGCCGCCTCGCGGAACGTGACGCCGGTCATGATCCAGAGACCCATCACATGCCCCGATCCTCGCCCATGATCCGCACGAACAGGTCTTCGAGGGAGAGCCGGCCGGGAGTGAATTCGTACAGTTCGGCGCCCGCCTCCACCAGATAGCGAAGCGCGGCGGGGAGCGTCTCGGCCGATCGCGTGGTGAAGACGAGTTGCCCGCCTTCGAGCTGGGTCCAGGCGCTCCACGGCGCCAGCCCGGCCACCACCTCGCTTGTCAGCTTTCTGCCACGCACCACCACCCGGATCTCGCCCTCGGGAACGGCCTGTAAGTCGCGGCTGGCCACCAGCTCGCCGTCTTTCAGGAAAGCGACCTGGTCGCACGTCAATTCCACTTCGCTCAGCAAATGCGAGTTCAGGAACACCGTCGCCCCGCGGTCGCGCTGAGCGCGAATGACGTCCCGCACCAGGCGCCGGCCCATCGGATCGAGTCCGGAAGTGGGCTCGTCGAGGAAAATCAGCTCCGGCTGGTGAATCAAGGCTTGCGCCAGGCCGATTCGTTGGAGCATACCCTTCGAGAAATTCTGCAAACGCTTGTCGCGATGCGGCGCGAGGCCCACCAGTTCGAGCATGGCGGGAATCCGCTTCCTTACCTCGCCGGCGGAAACCCCCGCCAAGCGGCCGTGAAGCTCGAGCAACTCGGCCGGGGTCAGCCACTCGTAGAAGCGGAAATTCTCGGGCAGGAAACCCATCCTCCGCCGCGCGGGCACGTCGCCTGCGGCGGCGTCGAGCACCAGCGCCCGGCCGCTCGTCGGCTTCACCAGCCCCAGAAGCATCTTGATCGAGGTGCTCTTGCCCGCGCCATTCGGTCCCAGGAAACCGAAAATCGATCCGCGGCGCACGGTCAGCGACAGATTGCGGACGGCGACCTTGCTTCCGTATAGCTTCCGCAGGTTTTGCGTTTGAATGGCGAAGCGATCGGAATGATTCAGGAAACCTCTCCTCGCATAGCCCGGGGTTACTGCAGCGAACTCGCCACCGTTACCGCATCCGACGGGCTGCCGTAGCCGGTGAGGGAGTACACCATTCCCGCCTTCGCCCAGACCAGCGTGTAGGTCGGACCTCGCCTCCCCGCCATGTTCAGCAGCGTGCCCTGCACGCCGTTGACCTTGACCGCTTCGTAGGAACGGAGGAAGCGCGGCACCGGCAGGCCGAGCGTCGCTTGCCAATTCACCGTTCCCAGGAACCGATGCGCCTGGTCGGGAGTCATTCCCGCCAGTTCAAGTCCGATTTGGGCGAGTTGCTCGAGGTCGAGGCCGGCCGGGACGTCGACGACCGGGCTGGGGCTCTGGCTCAACACGGCGCAGGTGCTGTATTCGGTGGAGTTCGGCGGCGGCGTGGCGACGTTGGCGGTGGCGCTGGGCGGACGGGGACAGTTTCCATAGCGGGCGACCACGGTGCGAGGGATCCTCACCGCGACCACGGCTCCGTCGATCGCTTGTGGCAGGGCGACGTCGGGCCGGCCCGCTTCCTTGAAAATCGCCTCGAGCCGCGTTCGGTCCACCGTCAATTGAAACGCGTGGTTCCCCCGAACGGTCAGCCGGGGCGCGTCCTTCTCCGCCGACGGCAACCGCACCGGGAAGCCCGCGATCTGGCCTGCGGCCGCGGCGGTCGGCGCGGTTTCGGTCTTTTCGTTGACGGTGACGGTCACTTTGTTGGAAATCATTTGCGAGACCATCTGCTGAAGCGAACGATCGGCAGTCGGCCCGACAAAGTTCGAGAGATCGACGTTGACCGCCTGCACCTTGCCCATACGCAACGACTGGAAAAACCTCCGCGCCAGCCGGTGCGCCGGCGTGAAATTCAGACCGGCAACGATGATGGCCAGCGCGAGCCCGGCCCAGAGGGCGGTGAGCCGGCGTTTGGATCGAAGCTCGTCATTCATGGCGTACCCCTCTGCCGGTCCCCGCGCGGTTCGCTCCGGGGAATGCCTCACGGCGCGAATTCGAGCACCCGGAAACTGTCGGGCACGATCGTCGGTCGCGGCCGCGGATTTTGCGGCGTCGCCGCCGGAGGCGGACCGAACGACGCGGTAACCAGGAACACGTGGTGGGTGGAATGATCGAGCGCCATCGTGCGTGCGCCGCGCTCGGTAGCGACGTTGCCGACCACGGCGTAGGTATCGGGCGAATCCTCGTGGACCACGGTGAGGGTGCCCTCCCCATTCGAGCTGAATGCCAACTGGGTGCCCGGATCGAACCCGTTGGCATCGACCCCCTGGCCGATGGCGGGTGTGGCGACCACCTTGCCCGCGTCAGGGTCGACGACGGCCATCAGCTTGTTGTGGCAGCCTGCGAACAGGCGCCGATGGGCCTCGTCGATCGCCAGCCCCGAGGGGCTCTCGCAGGGAGCGAGCGACCACCGGTTTGTTACTTTCAGCGCGCGGGTATCGATGGCCACCTGCTCGGACTTGTCTTCCAGATTGTTGTAGATATGGCCTTTTCCGTCGGCGACAGCGAATTCCGGCCGGCCGCCCAAATCGATCGTGCCCACGACCTTGCCCGTCCTGGCGTCGATGGCGGTGGAATTGCCGCTGCGGCCGTTGAAGGTGAAGACGCGCTTGGAAGCCGGATCGTAGGTGATGCAATCAGGATTCTCGCCGGTCACCTTCACCGTGCCGATGGTCTTGAGCGTCTTCAAATTGAAGATGGTGACCATCGCCGAGCGGCCGTCGCTCACGAATCCGCGGTTGAGTTCAGGCGCCAGGGCGATGCCGTGCACGCCCTCGGTATCGGGGATATCGCCCACCATCTTGCCGTTCCTGACGTCGATCACCACGACGTGGGTGCCACGCGAAATGAAGGCGCGGTGAGTCTTGGCGTCGATGGTCAGGTAGTCCCATCCGCCTTCACCACCGAGCTTGTAGGTGTTCACCAGGTGATAGGAGGCGGGGTCACCCGGCGCTACGATCGCCGGCCGGCTGGTGCCGCCAAGCACGCCTGCGCCTGGTCCCAGGCCCGCTGCCAGCCCAATCGCGAAAACCACGCTGGAAATGGTTTTCCATCTCATCCATCGCCGAATGATTCGCTCGATACTCATCCGCGCACCGCCTTCCTTGGGCCGCAAACGTGCCGCAGCCGCCGAAGGATCTGCAGTCGCCGGCTCCGCCGGTTCCCCTGCCTCCGCTGCGGGGGAATGCCGGTAAATGATTCCCAATGCCGCTGCCGAGGATACAACCGGCGCGATTTCAAGGGAAGGGAAGACTCCTGGGCCAACCTGATTGCTCCGTTGGCGCTTCAGCGAAAGGTGCGGGAGGAAACCCCCGCGGTCGGTTCCGAATCCCGATCTCGAAGCTTCGGGATCGGGAGGCGCTGTCGGAAGGTTCGGACCGTGGCTGCCCAGGAAGGCCGCAGCCAGCAGAGACGCTTGGCCGAGCCGGTCCGCCTGGCGCCTGCAAAAGTCTTTGCATTCGCCCGGATTCGTGGTAAGAGACGTTACAGCCTTGCTGTCCCGGGCGCTCTCGTAGCCGTCGTCGGGTTCACCGGCCGCTCGATTCACCAGGAAGAGCCTTATGCCCGAGCCCATTGCCTCCTTGCAGCCATTCTCTCCCGCGCCAGCCGCTGGCGAGGGCGTGCAGGCGCGCTTCGCTCCTCTCGGGCCGGCCATCAAAGCGCTGATGATTTGGCCGAAGTTTCCCCCGTCGTTTTGGGGCTTCCAGGGCATGATGACGCTGCTCCGCGAAAAGGCGGCGATGCCTCCGCTCGGGCTGATCACCGTGGCCGCGCTGTGTCCCCCGAATTGGGCCATTCGCCTGGTGGATCGCGCGTTCGACGAACTGAGCGATGCGGACATCCTGTGGGCTGATCTGGTGATGATCAGCGGAATGCACGTTCAGAAAGCCGACATCTTCGACCTTCTTGCCCGCGCCCGCCGGCTGGGGAAGCGCACGATCGTCGGCGGCCCCTTTGCCAGCAGCGAGCCCGATCGCTTGCTGCAACATGCCGACCACGTGGTGGTGGGCGAGCCGGACGAAGCATTCGCCGGCATCGCCGAGGACCTGGAAACCGGCCGCGCCCGGCGGCTTTACTCGGTCGGGGAAAAGCCGGATGTGAGCCGGACGCCCGCGCCGCGTTTCGAGCTGCTGCGACTCGAGAAGTACGCTTTGATGACGGTGCAGTTCTCCCGCGGCTGCCCATTTCAATGCGAGTTTTGCGACATCATCACCCTCTACGGGCGAAGGCCGCGAACCAAGCGGCCGGGCCAGTTGCTGGGGGAGCTGCAAGCCCTGGTGGATCTGGGCTGGCGGAAACCGGTTTTCATCGTGGACGACAATTTCATCGGCAACCACAAACTCGCGCTCCAACTGGCCAGGGAAATGAAGCCGTGGCTCGCGGCCCGGGGCTACCCGCTGCTGTTTTTCACCGAGGCTTCGATGGATCTCGCCGAGCGGCCGGAGTTGATCGAAGCGATGGTGGAAGCCAATTTCGGCTCGGTTTTCGTCGGCATCGAAAGCCCGTCCAAGGAATCGCTGGCGGAAGCGAAAAAGTATCAGAACCTGCGGCGCGATCCTCTGGAGAGCATCCGCTTCATCCAGGGCAAGGGCCTGTGGGTCACCGCCGGGTTCATCGTCGGTTTCGATTCCGATACGCCGGAGATCTTCGACCAGCAGCGGGAGTTCATCGAGCGCGCCGCCATCCCCTGGGCCATGGCCGGATTCCTGCAGGCCCCGCCCACCACCCCGCTCTACGACCGCATGCGCAAGCAAGGCCGGCTGCTCGAAGAGAGCGTGACCAGCAATTTCGTGTCGCCGAATTTCAGAACGGTGATGCCACTGCCGGTGCTCCTGCGCGGTGTTCGGGACGTCCTGACAGCCGTGTACTCGCCGGAGGCATTCTACGAGCGCGCCTATCGCTCGCTCGACTTCTGGCACGTCGCCAAAGCGCAGAAAGCGACCCAATACCCGCGCCAATACCGGGGCTTACGCGGCCTGGCGTCCGCCGCCGGCACCGCCTGCCGCTCGGTGTTCCACCAGGGCATCCGTTCCTCCTATCGCCAGGCGTATTGGAGTTTTGTTTTTCGGCTGCTCGGCCGCTGGTGCCTGAATCCGCCGAAACTTTCGCTTGGATTCAACGTTTTGCTTTCCGGACACCATTTCATCAATTACGCGAAAGACGTGGCTGCCCAACTGGATGCCCAACTGAGCCAGCCGGCGATGGCGGAAGCGCCCGCGGCCGATCAGCCGCTGGCGGAAAGCTGGAAAACGTAAGAGCGGGGAACTCGGTTCGAGCCCGAGGCTTCGCCGGTGAAATCAAAGGCCCAGGTTCAGTCCGGAAGGTTCGGGAGGCGCAGACCGTGGCTGCCCGGCGGCGGGCGCCGTTTCGGCCAGCAATTCCCGGCAGGCTTGCTCCACCTGCTCGACCGTCACCGACAGGATGCAGCGCGGCTCGGCGAACGCATAGCAACGATCGCCAGGACACGGCCGGCAGGGATACTCGTTAATTACGATCCGGGAAGCAACGGCCCAGGGGCGCCAGTGCACCGGGCTGGTCGAGCCGAAAATCGCGACGACTGCGCAGCCGGCGGCAGCGGCGACATGCGTTGTGCCGGTGTCGTTGCAGACGGCCAGCCGCGCTCGCGAGAGCAGCGCGGCAAGCTGGCGCAGGTCCAAGCCGGCGGCCAGCAACACCGGCGGCGGGAACAGCACCCGGGCCTGTTCCACCAGTTCCCGCTCGGCCGGACCGAGCGCCACCACCACTCCCAAGCCCTGATCCTCGCCCAGCCAGCGACCGAGCGCAGCGAAATGCTCGAGCGCCCAACGCCGGGTGGCGAACGCCGCGCCGGGCTGAAGCACCACATAGGCTCGGCCCGGCGGGATGCCGTGGTTCGCCAGTAGCCGCTCGACTGCAGCCAGCGCCTCCGGCTGCGGATACATCCGCGCCGGCGGCACCGGCCCACGCGGCAGGCCAAGCCAGTAAAACTGCGTCAGCCGATGCTCCGCGGTATGCACGCCGCGCGAGCCGTAAAAGACCTCCGGCCCGGGAACGCGCACGCTCGCGAGAAAGCGGAACTGGCTCGCCTCCCAGGCAACGCGAACGGGCGCCCCGGTCGCCGCGGCGAGCAGCGCGCTGGTTGGCCCGCCATGCTGGTTGAAGACGATGGGGAAGCGGCGGCGGGCGAGCCGCGCGGCGGTTGGCAGGAAGCCGCCGACGATAAAGGTTTCGGCGACGGCGGGATTGCCTTCGAGGACGGGCGCGAAAGCGGGCTCGACGGCGACAACCAGCTGCAAATCCGGCCGCCAGGCGCGGAGCGCCGCGAGAGCCGGCGTCGTCAACACCACGTCGCCCAGCGATCGCAGCCGCAGAATGAGGACTTCGGCCCCCGGGGGGAGGCCGGGCAGAATCCCGGCAGGATTACTGGCTTTCAATGCGGGCTTCGTCCACGATCATCGTCGGGATTCCGTCCCGGATCGGATAGACGCGCCGGCACTGGGAACACTTCAGCCCCTGCTCGTCCGGGGTGAGCTGCACCGGCGTTCTGCAGGCGGGGCAAACCAGGATGTCGAGCAATTCCTTGCTGATGGCCACGGATGGCCTCCGTCGGTTGCGGCGTTTCGCCCGACTCTACCAAAGCCGCGAGGGGGAAACAACCGGGTGGGGCGCCTACAGGGTGGTGAAGCGCAATTCGACGTTGCCTTCCCAGGTTTCGGTCGCCGACAGGGTGACCGGCCAGACGGGGAGGATTTGCGAGCCTTGGTAGACGCGTTCGAATCCCTCCTCGGATTCGGAAACGGTTTCGATCGGAGCAATCCAGTATTCCTCGGCGCCGGCGGAGGCGATCGCGGCTGCGATCTTCTGCCAGTGATCAAAGAGCTTCAACTCGGCGCCGGGAACCACGCCCTCCCAGCCGAGGGGCCGGCGTTCGGCCCCAAAACTGAAGTAGCGATCGTCGGTGTCGAGCGCGAGGAAATTCAATACCAACTCATAACCGGCGCGGCAGGTGAGAGAGGGGGCGCCCTGAAGCGACAGCCGAACCGTCGAGCGGATCGCGAACCCATGGTCGATGGGCAGGAACCGAAAACTCTTCTGGCAGAGCACGCGGACGCCCGGCCTTCCGGCAAGCTCGTCGACGGAGGCCGCGGCGCTGAGCTCCGCCTCGCCGGCCAGCAGCCGCTCGACGTCGTACCGGCCGGCCGCCAACTCGGGATTTTCCTCGAGGAGCAGCGCCGAATAATCGGCGGGACGTTTCGTCGCGGGAAACAGCAGCAGCCGGAAGCAATGGCGCAACCAGCGGTCGTAACGGAGCAGCCGCTCGAGTCCCGGCTCCTTGGCGCGAACCAGCTCGTGAATCGAGACGGCGCCGCCGGGCGCAGCGCTCGACGCCCCAGTGAGTCGCGAGTGATAGGCCTCGGGGCGGCGTGCCATCGAATCGATCAGCGCGGCGCCCGCCGAGCGGAAATTGAGCGCAGCGATGGTGGCGCCGTCGGCGGGATGAAGGATCGCGCCGTAGCGCTCGGAGGCGAAATGCAATTCTTGCTGGCCGCCGGCGGGGATGGACTCGCTGCGCGGCTCGGGATGCTCGGTATCCAGCAAGCGCTCGGCGGCGATCAGTTCGCGCCACAGCGCGTCGCGCAGGTGGGGGGCGTAAACGCCGCCGAAGATGCCGTGCCAGTAAGCGTCGTTGCATTGGGCCCGCATCAAGTGGATGCGGGCCTTCGCCAGCCGGCCCCGCTCACCCCGAGCCGGAGCATCCTCGCGCTCGGAAAGCCGCCGCGACACCAAGCGCATTTTTCCGGCGAGCAGCCGGGCTTCGGGATACTTCACCAGAAAATTGCGCCAAGGACCGCCGCTGAGGAAGCGCAGCGCGTCGGGGCGTCCGGCGAACTCGTGCGCGAGCGATTCCAGCAGCGGGCGAGCCAGCGCGGGAAGTGCCCATTCCATCATCTCGCGGTAAGCGCCCGCCGACACCGCCGCGCGGCCGAGCGCGGGATGTTCCCGCCGATAATCGCCCGGCGGAGTGGTGGCCAGCCAGTCGCCATTGGCTTCGAGCGCGGCGAAAAGCCGTTCCAGCCAGCCGTTGGTGTAGACATGGTCGTAAGTCCCGGGCCAGACCCCGAACTTTTCGAGATCGTCGCCCATCGCCGCCATGCCCCCGGGATGCTCGCCGGCGGAGCGGCGCAGAAATTCCATGACCGCATCCACCGGGCGATAGGGGATGAGGTAGCGCAGCGACTGCAGCCCCGGAAACACATCCACGCCGGCGCCCAATTCCTCCACCCGGTAGTAGCCGAACAATTGGCCGGGCTCGAGACCGGCCATCAGGAAAAGGTTGTCGTCCACTAGCGTGTAGCCGACGCCGCACGCCTCGAGCGGATCGACCAGGTGAGGCTCCCAAACACGCTCCGCCAGCCAGAGCCCTTCGGGCCGGACGCCGAACTGCTCGAAGAGGAAGCCGGTCATGCGGGCGATCTGGTCGATCCGGTCGGCCGGCGGAATGGCGATGAGAATCGGCTCGTAGAACGCGCCACCGAGAAGTTCCACCTGGCCTCGCGCCACCAGCGCTTTCAGCAACGTGAAATATTCCGGGTGGCGATCGGAGAGCCATTCCCAGACCGGCCCCGAGAGATGGAAACCCAGCCGAATGGCCGGATGGCGCTCGAGAAGATCGAAGAAGGGAAGGTAGGCTTTCCGGTAGCAGCGCTCGAAAACGTCGTCGAAGTTCCCCACCGGCTGGTGGCCGTGGATGACGAGGACCAGATGAAAGCGGCTCAAGCGCTCTCTCCTGGGTTGCCGCGGACGATCCTTGTCACAATGCCTGCGGCCGCGGCCCAGCGCGCCAAGCGCGCCGCCAGCCGTTCAAGGGCCAGTTCGAGCGCCGCCTCGCCGGCCGTGGCGGGAGCGTAGAGGAAAACAGCCACCGACTGAGCCGCCTCGGTAATCATCGTACGAGTGGAATCGCTGATGGGGCTGCCAAACGGGCCGGCGGCGTCGGCTGCCACCGGCCTGCCATCGAGATGCCAGATCCGCCGGCCGATCCCTTCGTATTTTTCTTCGCGGCCGCCCAGCCGCAAACTCACCGGTGGCTCGATGGCATCGCGGTCGTAGCAGCCGTAGGGCCAGCCGGTTTCAATCGAGCCGAGATTGGCGATATCGACGATATTCAGGACGTGATAGAGGCCCTTGCCTTGCGCCACCCGGCGCAGCAACGCTTCGGACGACGGCCGGTACTTCGATGGATCCACTCCCCACAAGCGGAACATTGCCCGAACCGCGCGCACCGGCTCGAGTTCCGCGACCTGCTCGACGCGCGATTGCCGCGCCAGGCGACCGGCAATCGACGCCAGTTCCTCGGCCAAACCGGGCGCCGCGGGCTCCACCCGCACGGAATCAGCTTCGAGCAGACCCAGCTTCATTCCCTCCAGACAGAGGCGCGGTTCCAATGTCGCAATCGTCTCCACTCGGCAAATGGCGGCGGACACACTCGCTCGCCCATCGTCGTGAAATGATGATACCGAAAACAGCGGGTGGGCGCGCCGTCCGGACCTTCCCGCCGAAGGTTTGGGTGGCCGCAGTCCGAAGCTTCGGGATCGGGATTCGGGATCGGGATTCGGGACTGGCCGTGGACCCCCGGCAGACGGAAGTTGCCGCCAATTTCCGCCGGCGACGGCTGTTCGATGCCAGCGGGGTGGGTTCGCAGACGGTAGGCTCATTATCGTTTGGTATCATGGATTCCCAGCTGAAAGCGGGCCTCCTATGGCCGAAACCGGCCCAGCGGCATTTTCCCGGGGTGTGGACCAGTTCAATCGGGCGCAATTCTTCCATGCGCACGAGACGTGGGAAATGCTCTGGATGGAGGCGTCCGGGCCGGACAAGATTTTCCTGCAAGGAATCATTCAAATCGCGGCGGCATTTCACCATTGGAGCCGTGGAAACGTCGCGGGGGCGCGTGCCTTGCTGGATGCCGGCTTGGCGAAGCTGGCGCGGTCGCCCGAATCGTACCGGGGCATCCGCGTGGATCGGCTGAGGCAACAGTCAAGATCCTGGCGTGAGGCGCTCGATGGCTCGGAACCACCTGCCTGGCTGGCCCTGCCGCAAATCGAAAGGGATTCGCGGCCCGCGGGCGGCGTGGGCCGCTGAGTCCCCGGCAGGCCCGGCCGTTCGTTGACACCCGGAAACCGGTGTGGGACTCTTTTTGAAGGCGATTCATCGGAATGCGAATCAGCGCGAAAGGCGAATACGCGGCCAAGGCCGTACTCCACCTCAGCATGAACTATCCCCAGGTGGTCACCATCCACGAAGTGGCTGCCAGCCATCGCATTCCCTTGAAATACCTGGAGCAGATCCTGCTCGCTCTCCGAAAAGCGGGCTTGCTCGAAAGCAGGCGGGGAGTGCACGGCGGTTACACGCTGGCGCGGCCGCCGGCGGAAATTTCCGTCGGGGAAGTGCTCCGAGCGGTAGATGGAAAATTTGCGCGGGCCAGCTGCCTGGAGGAGGACCCCGCCGATCATCACGGCTGTCCCGAAGCGAACGCGTGCGGTTTGCGGCAGGTGTGGGCGAACCTGCAGGCGACGGTCGAACGAATCCTCTTCGATACCAGCTTCGCCGAAGTCTGCGGCCGTAACCGCGAGGCGCAAGCCAAGAACGGCCAACTGGTCGGCGGATTCAATCCGGACCGTTGAGCTGAGCCGCCGTAGCGGGGCTGCGTGCCGGGTGGGCGCGCTGGACGCTAATCTGGCCGGTGCGGCGGTGGTGGGCAGATGAGCAGGTCAGCCGGGGGCCCAAAACGCGCGTTTCGGCGTGTTTTTCACTTCTGCACCGGGGAAGCGCGAAGGGCTATTGGCTGGCGGGCGCCTGCTTCTTCTTGAACCAATCGGCGTTGATCTGGGTGTAGTTCTGCCATTTCTCGGGAAGGTCTTCCAGGGCGAAGATGGCGGTCACCGGGCAAACGGGGACGCAGGCGCCGCAGTCGATGCACTCATCGGGATGGATGTAGAGCTGCGTTTCTGGGCCGAACTCGGCCTCGTCTTTGCGGGGATGGATGCAGTCGACAGGGCAGACATCCACACAGGCCGTGTCCTTGGTTCCGATGCACGGCTCGGCGATAACGTAAGCCATCTCCTTCTCCTCGGGAAAAACGGAGTTGGGAACGGATCTTCCCGGAAAACACCCTCAAACCAACTTTATACCACTAGAACCGGGCAGCCAACAAGCGACGGGGGAGCGAATAGCCCATCGGCCAACGCCCGCGAAGGCTAGGCCCTGGGGAGCCCCGCGTCGAAGCCATTCGGCTCGGCGGGAGCGAGCAAGCCCACCAGGCCGGCGACGGCGAAGTTGGCGCACAGGGCCAGGAAGCCGGCATTGACGCCCAGCAAGGGATCCCGTTTGCCCAGCACAAGCACGACGACGATGGCGATTCCGGCGGCCATTCCGGCGAAGACGCCGGCCATCGTGGCGCGCCGCCAGTACAGGCCGAGCACGACTCCGGGAAAAAACTGCGCCACGCCGTCGTATCCCAGCAGCAGGAGGGCAACCAGGCTGCTGGAGCTTTGGATGGCGAGCCCCAGCGTCACCCCGCTGATCACAAGCACCATGATCCGGGCCAGTCGTGCCACCTGGCCGTCGGTCATGGCGGGAGCGAAGATCGGCCGGCAGAGGTTCTTGGCGAACAGAGTTGCCGCGGTGAGAATCAGTATGGCGGCGGGAACCATCGCCGTGAGCGCGCCTGCTCCGCCGATGACGCCCAGGAACCACGCCGGGAAGGTTTGGCGCACGACGGTCAGCAGGGCCAGGTCGCCGTCGCGGAGCCGGGGCAGGACCAGTATGGCGGCGAAACCAACGAACAAGACGAGCGGAATGGTGAGGGTATAGAGCGGCATGAGGACCGCGTTGCGGCGCAGGGTGTTGCCGCTTTTGGCGGTGAAGGTAGCTCCAAACCCGTGCGGCCACATGTAGAAGCCTGCGGAAGTCAGCAGCACCGTGGAGATGAACCAGGCGTGTCCCAGGTTCGGGGTGGCGCCCGGCATCACCAGGAGGGTGGGTTTGGCTCGCGCCAGAGCGGCGAACATCGGGCCAATTCCGCCGAAATAGACGTGTGGCACGCCGATGCCGACGCACAAAGCGGCTAACAACATCAAAATATCCTTCAGAACGCTCACCCAAGCCACCGCCCGGATGCCGCTGGCGAACACGAAGCCAGCCACCAGCACCGTCGCAATCACCATCGCCGGGGTGCGGCCGATGCCCCGAAAACTGGCCACTTGCACGATGATGCCCAGGCCGGTGATTTGGAGCTGGAGGTAGGGAATGATGAACGCGACTCCGACGACAGACACGAAGGCGGCCAGGTACTTGCTGCCGTAACGCTTTCGGAAGAAGTCCGATTCGGTTTGCAGCCCGTGCCGTGCACCCACCTCCCAGATTTGCGGCAAAATGAAGAAGGACACCACGTAGGCCAAAGTGAGGTAGGCGATGATGTACAAGGTGGGCCCGCCGCGGGAGTACGCCCACCCGCTCGCGCCGAGGAACGAGAACGTGGTGTAAACCTCGCCGGCCATCAGCAACCACACGAGCACCAGCCCGAATCCCCGGCCAGCCACCGTCCATTGCTCGAGGTCCATCTTGTAGCGGGAGCCGGCATAAAAACCGATGACGGAACCCAGCACGACGATGAGGAAGATAATGGTGAGGGCGACACCGCTCGCGCTCATCGGGTTCCGTCGTCCTTGGGCTGGCGGGGAGCTTCTCGCCCAACTTCCAGCCGGTAGGCCACCCAGAGGAATGCCGGCGTGAGCACGGTCCACAATATCAGCCAGAACAAATTGAATGGCAGACCGCCAACCGTCGGATACACTCGGTCCCACAGGGAAACCGAAAAGCACATTGCGGCGAAGGGAACCAGTCCGGCGAGTATCGCTCCGAAGGAAGGCTTACGCACCGGGGTCACCTCGGCGGTGCAAGAGGCACATTCAGCGTCTCGCTACCCGCCCTGAGGGCAGCCAGTATGGCACAGGGTAATCCGGGGCAAGAAACGGAGTGACGCGGGCGATGCAGCCGCGGGTGGCGGCTCGCCAGCGCGCTCCGCGCAGCGATGCGATCGGATGAGAACGGGAAAATTGTCGCGACGGCGGGTGGTTGCGTGCCGCGTCGAGCGGCGAATACAATGGCGTTGGTCCGGCGCTTCAGTTCTCAGCAGTCAGCGAACCGATTGCGGTTTTGACTCGTTTGCTCCGGCGATTCGGCGGCCTACAGGGACCGCTCCGCTCCGGCCGGGCCATGGAGGGAGGAAGCCGATGCTCGAAACGCAGGGCAACAAAATCACGTGGCTGGGGCACGCCAGCTTCCGGATCACCACCGCCGCCGGCAAAGTGGTGCTCATCGATCCGTGGGTCAGCGGGCCCACCTGTCCGGCGCACTTGAAGAAATTCGACCGGGTGGACACGATTCTGGCGACTCACGGCCACAGCGACCACTTCGCCGACGTGCCGGCCCTGGCGAAGCGCCACAAGGCCAAGGTGGTGGCGATCTACGAGACTGCCCTTTGGCTGGGATCGAAGGGAGTGGGGAATCTGCTCCCGATGAGCAAGGGCGGCACGCAGAAGGTGGACGACATGGCGGTGACCATGGTCCACGCCTTCCACTCGAACGGCATCGAGGACGACGGCAAAGTGATCTATGGCGGCGACCCGGCCGGCTACGTGGTGCACTTGCCCGGCGGGCTGTGCGTTTACCACGCGGGTGATACCGCGTTGTTCGGCGACATGAAGTGGATTGGCGAATTGTACCAGCCCACGCTGGCTCTGCTGCCGATTGGAGACCTCTTCACCATGGGTCCGCGCGAGGCGGCGCACGCGATTCGCCTGCTCGGCGTGCGGCACGTCGTCCCCATGCACTACGGCACCTTTCCCCTGCTGACCGGAACGCCGGAAGCGTTGCGCGCCGAAGTTCGAGACTTGAAGACTCTCGAACTCCACGTCTTGAAGCCGGGGGATACGCTCGAGTAGCGGCGGCGGGCGGCGCGCGAGACGGCGGCGAGGGACGATGGCGAGAGAAACGCCGCGACTGCGCAGGAAGTGAGAAGGAGGAGGCCGTGGCTCGTCGCGTGCCTGGAGTTCACACCGGCATTCTGGTTCCCGCCGTCGAGCGTTATATCAACGGGCTGCTGCCGCGCCGCGACGCCGTGCTCGAGGAAATGGAGCGGTTGGCGGCGCGGGAGCACATCCCGATTATCGGCCCGGCGTGCAGCCGGCTGCTGGCGCTGCTGGCGCAGGTGAGCGGCGCGCGACGGATTTTCGAAATGGGTTCGGCGATCGGTTACTCCACCATCTGGCTGGCCCGCGCCGCCGGGCCCCGCGCCAGAGTCTATTACACCGACGCCGATCCCAGGAACCTGGCGCGAGCGCGGCGGTTCCTCCGCCGCGCCAGCGTTCTGGACCGTGTGGAAATGCTGCTCGGCGACGCGCTTACTTCCCTGCGGCAAACGCCGGGCACGTTCGACATGATTTTCATCGACGTCGACAAACATCAGTATCCCGCGGCTCTTCGCCTGGCGCTCGCTCGCCTGCGCCGCGGAGGCTTGCTCGTGACCGACAACGTGCTCTGGTCCGGGCGCGTGGTCCGAAAGGCCGCGCTCGGGGACAAATTCACTCGCGGCATCCAGCGATTCAATCGTGGCATTTACGCCAGCCGGAAACTGTTCCCGGTGATCGTTCCGCTGCGGGACGGCGTTGCCGTCTGCCGGAAGGCCTAAGCGAGTCCGTTCCGAGAATCGTGTGCGAGGCAGCCGCCCGAGTCTCGAGGCGGTCGCAGGGCGCCCGCCGCGGCGGGGGCGTGCCCTTCCCCGAAAAGAGGCCGAGGTGCGGTATCCTTCGGGTTCAGGGCTACGGAAGTTCCTTGCGGCTTCCATGTCTCGCCGGTGCCGTTGCAGGACGTGACCCACGGCCCGGAATTCAATTTTTGTGTTCTTCGAGGAATTTTTCGGCGTCGAGCGCGGCCATGCAGCCGCTGCCCGCGGCGGTGACTGCCTGGCGGTAAACGCGGTCGGAAACGTCGCCGGCGACGAAAACGCCTTCGACGCTCGAGTGAGTGCCGTTGCGGGCCACCAGGTAACCCTCAGCGTCCATCTCCAGCCGGCCTTGAAATACTTTCGTGTTCGGGTCGTGGCCGATGCCCAGGAAAACGCCGTCGACCGGCAGGGTGAGGATTTCCCCGGTTTCCGTCTGGCGAAGCCGCAACGCCTCGACCGCGGTCTTCGCCGGATCGAGAATCTCTTCCACCACGTAGGGAGTGAGGAATCGGATTTTCGGGTTGGCGCGGGCGCGCTCGAGCATGATTTTCGACGCGCGGAACTGGTTCCGGCGATGAACGACGGTGACGCGGCTGGCGAATTTCGTCAGGAAGGCGGCTTCCTCCATCGCCGAATCGCCGCCGCCGACCACCGCGATTTCGCGCTCGCGGAAAAAGTAGCCGTCGCAGGTGGCGCAGGTGGAAAGGCCGTGGCCCAGCAGCTTCCGCTCGGCGTCCAGTCCCAGCATCCGCGCCGAAGCTCCGGCGGCGATGATGAGCGTTCGCGTCCGGAGCGATCGGTCGCCCGCCGTCAGACGAAACGGCCGCGCGCTCAAGTCCGCCGAGCCCACCGCGCCGGAGAGGAACCGCGCCCCGAATCGCTCCGCCTGATGGCGCATCCGGTCGATGAGTTCCGGGCCGAGGATGCCCTCGACGAAGCCGGGATAATTCTCGACCATGGTGGTGAGGCTGAGCTGGCCTCCGGGCTCGTGGCCGTCGACGACCAGGGGCGAGAGGTTGGCGCGAGCGGCATAGATCGCCGCGGTCAGGCCGGCGCAGCCGCTGCCGATGATGACGACGTTTTCGATTTCCGGATTCATGGGCTCCTCGCCTGTTCGATGGCCGGGGCGGCGGCGCGGGTTCAGCGACCGCGCGAAATTGTAGCACGCGGCCGCGCGGCGGATGGGAACTTGCGCCGCGACGCGAGAGCGGCATAATGGCGCCATGAACGGGGCGCGGCGGATGGATTTGCTCGCCGAACTGGTGATGGCCTTGCTCGGTTTGCTGCTCATCCTCCTGGCAGCGACGCGACGGTTCGGCATGCCGGCGGGCCTGGGATTGCGGATCGCGCTGGGCGCGGTGCTGGTACTGTGGGGCGGGCGCGTTTGGTTCCGGAACACCCGCTACCGCGGCGCAGCGGCGACGCTCATCCAGAGGCTGCGCGGGGCGTCCCTGGCGCTGGCGGGCGCAACCCTGCTCGCGATGATCTGGATGCCGCTCGGCCGGGCGCAACTGATGCTGATGCTGGTAGGCGGCATCCTCGCGCTGCGCGGCCTGGCGTGCGCGGCGCTGGCGGCGAGCGCTTCGCCTGCAGCCTCGAAATCTCCGGCCATGCGCTCGTAGCCGCGCCCGGGGCCGGTTTTCAGGAGCGAAGCGGCGGCTAGGGGCCCGGCTCCTGATTGTCGCCGCGGGCGGCGGCGCGGCGGGCGCGGATGTCTTCGAGGTGTTTCTTCAACCGGGAGATCACTGTTCCGGTTCCTTCGGTTTCCATTTCCCGCCTCACCTCGTCGAGGGCGAAATGGACGATGTCGTGATGATGCAGCTCTTCGGGAGCAATCGCCTCGCTCAAATCGAGCCAGACGTGGTGGAGCAGATCGATTTCTTTAGGAGTGAGCCGGGGGGAGTGAGGACCCAGGTAGATGATTTCTTCCTGACCGCCGGGGGTGTAAATCTCCAGACGCAATTGCGGTTTTGGTTCCGGCAGGCGTTCCCAGGCGACTCCGAGCTGGCGCGCCTGTTCCGCCAGGGACATTCGATTGGATGCGCCCATGACGATGGAGGAGGACCGCAAGTTCTGGGCGGCGCGGAGAATGGCCCCGTAGGTCTCGTTGGCGGGCACCACGGCCAGATGGATGGTCTTCCCCTTCTTCTCGGCGATTTCCAGGGCGTTGGTAAACAGGTACTGCTCGATCGTAGTGAAGAGCTGGTCGGGAGCGAGATCGTGTTCGCCGGAACCGCCGCGCCGCAGCAGGCGGACGTTGAGCACTACGACGTCACGCCGCGCGGGGTTCACCCGGTCGAGCACCGAGGCGAGATGATCCAGATGGTAATAGTTGCCGACTGGAACCAGGTAGTTGCCGGGACGGGCGCCGACGGCTTCGAGAGTGAGCTCCTCCCGCTCCCCCAGATTGAACTGGTCGAGCTCGGCGTGCACTTGTCCGCGACGCCCCAACATTCGCTCCGAGAAAGTAAACGCGGCGAAAAGGAAGATGGTGAACACGACGCCGGAAATCGTGGCGACTTGCTTGGTGAACAGGTTGATGGCGCATAAAGCGAACAGCGCGAGCGTAATCAGGCCCAGGCCGATCGGCACTTCCAGTTTGCCGATGCGGAGATTGAGCGGCACGCGGAACTCGCGCGGTCCCGGCTTGGTGAACCGCAACACCACCACCGCCAGGCCCTTCATGGCGAAGCTCCACATCACCCCGAAGGCGTAGGCTTCGCCGAGGACGAAGATATTTCCGCGGCTGAGGATAATGGTCAGAATCTGCAAGCCCGCCACCAGGTTCAGGATCCGGTGCGAGGTTCCAAACCGCCGATGTGGCTCCCGAAACCAGTCGGAGAGGATCCCGTCTTCCGAGACGCGGTTGAGCACCCCGTTGGAACCGACGATGGCGGTGTTCACCGCTCCCGATAGCATCAGAACGCCCACCGCCACCACCAGTACCTGGAAGGCCAGACGCAGCCGGAACGGCCCCACGAAATTCATCGCCAGACCGCTGATGAGATTTTGGTAATACTGCGGGCGGACCTTGTCCGGAATGATCATCGCCGCGAGAAACGCGGCGCCTGCCGTGAAAACGAGGCTGTAAACGAAGATGATCAGGGCCGTTTTCTGCAGGTTCTTGAGTTTGGGGTGTTCGATTTCGCGGTACACCTGGGCCAGGGTTTCCTCGCCGCTCATCGCCAGCACCGCGTGGCCCAGGCCGATCAGGACGCCGACGAAGCCGATGGTGTAGGGCAGCTTGGAATGCCGCAGCCAGCCGAGCGCGTCGCTCGAATAGGAGAGATGACCGAGGGAAGGAAACGGGGGCAGGTGAGCTCCGCGCACGTAGAGCGTGTAGGCGGCCCAGACGAGCATCGTCACCACCATCACGGTGGTGACCTGCATGATGCGCAGCGCCTTCTCGCTCGACTCGGTGATGCCCTTGACGTTCTCCCACCAGAAGTAGAGCGTGACCAGGATGGCAAAGGCGGCGGCGCTCAGATTGACAGGAAGAACCACGCCGGAGTGGGCCGCCGCGAGCAATTCGTTCAGCAGGCCGACCAGGTAAAGTCCGGCGGAGACGCCGCTGATCGGCCCGGTCAGCACGTAATCGAACATCAGCGCAGAGACGGAGAATTTCGCCAGGGTCGAGCCCATCGCCTCCTTGACCACGCGATAGACGCCGCCACGAACGAACATGCTGCAGCTCTCGATGTAGAGCGCCGCCACCGCGTACGCCAGGCACATGATCGCCAGCACGAACCACGGAGCCGATTTGCCCACCGCCTGTTCGGCGATGGCGCCTGCATAAAACGCCGACGACCCCAGGTCGTTCAGCACGATCGCCGCCGCCCGCCAGAAGGAGATGAACGACAGCATCGCCGTGGTCGCCACCAGCACTCGGGGGAGCGACGGCATCGGGGACCGAATCGGCTCGGGGGTAGGCTCTTGGGAGCTCATCCGAAATCAGGCCGAGTGACGATAAAATGAAGGCTCGGGGAAAGTCAAAGAGCCGGACGCGGTGGTCGGCCGGGGGATGGCGGGAACGGGCCGCGCTCGGTTGGGCTAACGTGCGGGCGGAGCGGGTCCAGCGGGCCGGCACTCGTCGCAGGGACAAATCTCCCGCAAATAATCGAAAGAATAGATCCCGGTCACGTGGCCGTCGGAGAACTCGAATTGCAGGGCGTAATGGCCGACGGCGGCTGCGTTGCGGGCGGTGACCCGGGGTTTGAAGAGCGGCAGGGCGGCCTCGGTGGGCGGAGCGTTGCGGGGGTGGGTGCGGTGGTCGTTGCACACGGCGCAGGGACAGCGGTCGCGCAGGTAGGGGAAATCGTAGTGGCTGCGATGGGCGTCCCCCCAAACCACGTCCAAGCCAGCCCCGGTGGAGACGTACACCTTGACGTCGACCGGCCGGTCACGGGGAACGGGGAACGAGGACATCGTGCGTTCGGGCCTCCACCCCTTCTCAGGGGGACAGCTTCGTCAGCCCCCGGGTGGAGACCGGCTGGTGGGCCAGGCAGCAGGGACCGGGGGGTATAGGGTGGCCGTGGGGGCAGGTGCGCGGGTGGCCGAGGAAGGTGCAGATCTTTTCGTCGAGTTCCGGGCTGATGATGTGCTCGAATTTGCAGGCATGAGAGTCGGCCTCGGAATCCTCGATCGCGAACGTGTCCATGAACAGCCGCTCCGCCAGCCGCCGCCGCCGCACCAGATCGCAAGCGCGCCTGCGGCCGCGATCGGTGAGCGAGATGCGCGAATCCGACTGGCGAATCAGCTCGAGTTCGGCGAGGTGCCCGAGCAGATGACTCGCTTCGAGCGGGCCCAGCCCGGATAGCTGCTCGACGCAGGCGACCGAGCCGCGCTCGCCGCACATGAAGATTTCTTCGAGCAGATGGTCGAACCGCACGCCTTCCTCCGCCGACAACGCCGTCGTTTCCGCCAGCCGGCCATGAGTCAGCTCGATGCGCCGGCCAGCCAGGCGGCCGATGCCGGGATCGTGGGTCACCAGCAGGATGGTCTGGCCGGCGGCGTGGAGATCGCGGATCAGATCCAGCACGATACGCTGATTGCTTTCGTCCAGGTTGCCGGTCGGCTCGTCGGCGAGCAGGATTTTCGGATGGTTGATCAGCGCGCGGGCGATGGTAACCCGCTGCTGTTCGCCGCCGGAGAGTTGCGACGGCCGGTGGTTCAAACGGTCGCCCAGGCCGACCCGCTGGAGCGCCGCCGCGGCTTCGGCTTCGTCGGTGATGCTGTGGAAATACTGGGCGAGCATCACGTTCTCGACGGCGGTGAGGTAAGGCACTAGATGGAATTGCTGGAACACGAAGCCGACGTTTTCGGCACGGTAGCGGGTGAGCGCGGCTTCATTGAGGGTGGCGAGCTCGGCGCCGCCGATCGCCACCCGCCCGCTTGTCGGCGAATCCAGGCCGCCGAGAATATTGATGAGGGTGGTTTTGCCCGAGCCGGATGGCCCCATGATGGCCACCCATTCGCCCGCTTGAATCGTGAGAGTGACGTCGTCAAGCGCGCGGACCCCGCCAAACTGCTTCGACAGGTGCTCCACTTCAATCAGGGCGCTCATCCCCCGCCTCTCAATATGGCGGCTGGGCGCACGCGGCCCAGCAGCCGCAGCGGTAGCGCCCCGGCTAGCGCCGCGCCGAACATCAGCGCCGCCACCAGCGGCACCACCTCCCACTCCGGGCTTGCGCCCGATCCGAACACGCGCCAACTGATCCAATCCGACAGCGGCAACCCCACCGCGCAACCAGCCAGAGCGCCGCCCAGCGCCAGCGCGCCGACCTCCGCCAGGAACAGCCGAACGATCCGCGACGTCGGCCCGCCGATGGCTTTCATCACGCCGACGTCGCCCCGGCGCTCGACCGCGAGCGCCGCCATCGTCGCCAGCACTCCCAGCACCGTCAGCGCCAGAATCAGCGCCACCGTCGCTCCCACCAGCAGCCGGATCTTGCCCGCCAAATCCGCTTCGGCAGCGGTGAATTCCGGAATCGGCTGCACCTCCGCCTCCGGCAGCGCTCGCGACAAGCGGTCGATCACCGCGCGAATCCCGGCAGGGGAACCGGCGACGCTCATTTGGATCAGGCTGATGCTGCCGGGCAAGCCGGCGAGCCGCTGGGCCCGTGACAAATCGACAAAAATCTGGTTGTCTTCGGGGCCGCCGGCGGTGACGACCCCGGCGGCGATCAGCGATTCAGAGCGGCCGCCGTAGACGACAGTGAAGCTGCCGCCCGGCGCCAGATTCAGTTCGCGCGCGACGTTGGCTCCGGCGAGCGCTTCGGATGGCGCCTGCGGCCACCGGCCCTCCAGCTTCCACCAGGAATTCATCGGCCTGATGCGGTCGAGAGCGGCACCGGCGACCATCACGTCGGCTCCGGCGGCCGGAACGCGGGCAACCACATAGAGATAGGGCGCGGCGCCGATGATGTGCCGGTCGCGCTGGCTCGTCAGAACCTGCCAAGCACTGCCCGGCAGCACCAGCGCGCCGCCCGAACCGGCGGCAACGGGCGCCACCAGGACGTTGGCCCCAAACGAGCGAAACGTTCGCGCCAGTTTCCCATCCATATCGTATTGCAGGTTTACCAGCGCCGAGACAACCGCCGCGCCGCTCATCACCACCAGCAACGCCAGCGCCAGCCGTTGCCGGCTTGCCTTCAGTTCGCGCGCGAAGATCCGCCAGAACACTGCCCTGCTACTCCCCTCGCAAGATCGGGGCCGGATCGAACCCTGTCACCCGCCTGAGCGGGACCAGGCTCCCCGCCGCCGCCACCATCGCCGCCAGCGCCAGCACCACCGGCAGCAGTACCAATTGGGGCGGTGACGCCACGCCGAACACCAGGCGCCCCAGGCCGCGCGCCAGCAGCGTGCCAAGCCCAAAGCCAACGACTCCGCTGGCGAGCGCTACCGCCAATTGTTCGGCGAGAAAGAAACCCGCCAGAAGCGACGAGGAGGCTCCAAGCGCCTTCATCAACGCAACCTCGCTGCGGCGCTCGATGATGCTGGCCGCGGCCATCGCCGCGATTGCGAGCCCCGCCGCCGCCAACGCCCCGAGCGTGATCAGCCAGAACAGCGCGCTCACCCGGCTGAGGATCCGGCCCTCGCTTTCGGCCACGCGGCGCACCACCTGGGCGCGGGAACCGGGCAGGGCCTGCTGCACCTGGAGGGTGATGCTTCCGGCGTAGGGAGAGCAGTACCAGCGCTCGTATTGATCGCCGGACATCCGATTCGGATCCTGGCGGGCGAAATCGTCTTCGGGCTTGGTGAACGCAGTCACCAGCAACCGCCGGTATTTGCCCGGTTTGCCCGCCAGTTGTTGCGCCAGCGAAAGGGGGCCCACCAGCGCCCCGTCCTCGCTTTCCCCCGTGGAAACGATGCCCGCGACTCGGAGCGCAACCTGCGCGGTTCCCGCGCTCACCTCGAGCATCCGCCCCGGCCGGATTCCCAGTCGCTCGGCCAGGGTCCGGCCCACGACGCATTCGGCGATGCCTTCCCTGAACCAATTTCCCTCTGCGTGCCACCAAGGATTGGTCGCTTCGAGGCCGGTGACGAACGGCGGCTGGCCGGCAACCGCCACCGCATGCCGGAACCAGGCGCCGACCAGCGTGGTTTCGACCGCGCCGCCGGGAGTCTCGATGGTAACCGGAACCTCCAGAAACGGGGTGAACCCGACCACATTGTTTCGCCAGAAGATGGTTTTCAGGCGGCCGAGATCCGCCACCGGCAAGTACGAGCCCTGGGTCACCGGCCGCGAATCGATTCCGCCGATTTGAAGCGGGAGCGAATCGGCCTGGGGCGTAACCAGGATGTTGGCGCCGAAACTTCCGAATTCATGCGCCAGGCGGTCGCCCTCGTCGAGCGCCACGGTCAGGGTGGCCGCGGCGGCGGCGGTCGCCAGTATCAAGACGGCCGAAGCCAGCATTTTCCGTCTGGGATTGCGCGCGACCGATTCGAGGATGATTCGGGCAAACATGGCTCGGGGCTATTTCGTTTGCGGCATTCCCGGCATGCTCATGCCACCGGGCATGCGAGCGCGGGAAAAATCGACGATCAGCATGCCGTTTTCAATGTGGGAGGGCAAGCCGATCGGATTGCACCCGCCCACCGAGCCGACCGAAGGGATGTAGGTGGGTGAGGAGCAATTGCGGCAAACGAGATTCGAGCCTTGCACGGTGAACCCGGCGGCGCCGCAGATCTGGCAGGCGTCGAGCGCGGCACCGAGCGTGCCGTCAGGCTTGTGAACGGTAAGAAAACGCAGCGCCGTACCGTCAACCACCGTAGTAAAGAAATGCACCGGCGGATCGGCGAGCGCGGCCGCCGGCAGTCGCACCACCGTCCCGGCGGAGGCAACCGCCGTGGCCGGCGGCGGAGCCGCGGCAGCGCGGTTGTAGACGAATTCGCCGCTCAGGGCGATCAGTACGCCAATACAAACCGCCGCCGAACCCACCAGCCAGCGCCGCTGCCGCCGCCGTTCCCACTGCTCCCGGCGATGGTCCGCCGGATTGGATGCCCCGCCCGCGGCTGCCGGCGGAAACAAGCTCCACTCGCGGATCGCCAAAACCGCGGCTACGCCCAGAACGAGGACGAAGAAGAAGACTTCATTCCGGACGATGGGACCGACCAGCGCCATCTCCCGGCGGCTCGACGGCAGCCAGGTTGCTTCACTCATCTCGTGCAGGCCCGTCACCAGGAGTTGCAAGGCGACAACCGTCAGGATCAAACTGGTGGCCTTGAAGAACCTTCCCAGTGGCACCCGCAAGGTTCCCTGGAAGAAGGCGATGCCAACGGCAATCGCGATGGCCAGACCCAGAACGGTTCCGATGGCCACTTCGAGGCTCGCGGTCGAGAATTCCACCGCTCGGAGGATCAGCGCCAGCTCCACCCCTTCCCGCACCACCAGCAGGAAAACAAAGGCGCCGACCGCCAAGCTGCCTCCCCAGCCCTCGCGGTGGGCAAATCCTTCCACCTTCTGCTCGATCTCCTTCCGCAAGTTGCGCGCGACCCGGTTCATCCACACAATCACCGTGACCACAAACGCCGCCGCCACCACCAGCAGCACGCCTTCGAATCCGTCCTGATTCACCTGCCAGCGGGAGAGCAGCGCTGCCAGCCCGCCCGAGGCAATGGCGGCGAGCGCTACGCCGACCCACACCGGCCGAGCAAGCTGGCGGCGGCCGGTGCGCGCCAGATAGAGCAGGACGATGCCGACGACCAAAGCGGCCTCGACGCCTTCGCGAAGTGCGACCAGCAGAGCGGCGATCATAGGGAGGGGGCAGGCGCCCTTTCTACATGCAAATTGGTTGCATCTAACTCCGACCCATATGCGACCTTCAAGGTCCGAGTGTAACCCCTTACCCCTCACTCGTCAAGGAATCACCGCCACTGGCTTCCGGTTCCCGCTAGAATATCCATGAATTATGCTTCAGGTCCGCATCGCCGCCCTCGTCGCGCTGGCTGGCTCGGTTCTAGCAGTCGCTGCTGCTCCCAAGCGCCTGCCCGGGTCCAAAAGTATCCCTGCCCGCCAAATCAAACAGGCGCGCCAGCAATACGACGCCGGCCGCCGCGCCGAACAGCGCGGCGATTGGCCGCTAGCCTATGAACTCTACGACCGGGCCGCGGTGGCCACGCCCGAGAACTCCGAATACCAGTTCCGGCTCTGGTTGGCGCGGTTTCACCTGGTGCAAGCGCGGGTGACCGAAGCCGAGCGCGACGCGGTTTCGGGACAACTGGAATCGGCCCGGCAGGAACTCGAAGACGCGCTGGCGCTCGACCCGAGTTACCCGGTGGCGCGCGAGCGGCTTGAGGAAATCGACCAGATGCTAGCCAATCAGCCGGCGAACGACGCTCAACCCCCGCCCCGACTGCCCCAGATCCAGCCGCAGCCGGGCTCGCGCCGGTTCGACTACCGCGGCGATACCGAGGGGGCCTATCAGGAGATCGCGCGGCAGTTTGGCGTGTCGGCCGTATTCGATCCCGAAATGCCGCACCGGCAGATCAGGTTCCAGGTGGCCGGTGTGGATTTTCCAACCGCCATGCGATTGCTGTCGGAGATGACGGGAACCTTTTGGCGTTCACTCGGTCCGAGGATGTTTTTCGTCACCGGAAACAATCCGGCCAAGGTGCGTGAATACGCGCCTTCGGTGGTGAAAACACTCCTGCTGGGGTCGTCGCAGTCGCCTGGCGACATGGAACAAACGGCGCGAATCGTGCGCGACATCGCCGCGCTGACGCGCACGGAACTGGACTCCGCCGCGCACACACTCACCGTACGGGGAACGCCGGACAAGGTGGCGCTCGCCGCCGAACTGGTTCACGAAATCGAGCAGCCGCGAGGCGAGGTAGTGCTCGAGCTGGACATTCTGGAAGTCGACCGGGACTTCGCCCGGCAATTGGGAATTACCCCTCCCAATTCGGCGCAGGTATTCACGATCAGTCCATCGCAACTGCGGCAGGCCCAGCAATCGCTCGAAGGCCTCATCGGCGTGATCACCCAGGTGTTTGGCCAGCCATCGACGATTGCCGGGCTGCAAGCGGGGCAAATTCAGTCGCTTCTCGGCTCGGGACATTTGAATGCTTCCACGCTGGTGCCTCCGGTGGTGGTCTTTGGCGGGGGTAAGACGTTGTTTTTCAACACATTGCCCGGCGCCGTCGCTCAATTGGCGGAATCGCTCAATCTGGTTCAGAGCGGACAGCAAATGCTGCTGCGCAGCGAGGATGGCGAGCCGGCGACCTTTTTCGTGGGCGACCGGTTCCCGGTGTCTTTGGCAAGTCTGTCGTCCAGCCTGGGCTCGCCGGCGCTGGTTCCCTCGCTTTCGACCAGCAGTTTTCCCACCAGCACTTTCCCCACAGGCAAGAAGCCGGCGGCGGTCGCCGCCGGGGATTTCAACGGCGACACGTTTCCCGACCTGGCGGTGGCCAATCAGGCCGACGACACCGTTTCGATACTTCTGAACAACGGCTCGGGGTCGTTCACCGCCGGACAGGTGATTCCGGTGCAGTCGTCGCCGGTATCGATTGCCACCGTCGATTTCAACGGCGACGGCAAGCTGGACCTGGCGGTGGCCAACCGCGATTCGAATACCGTGTCGATTCTGCTGGGAGGCGGCGACGGCAAGTTCACCGCCGCTGGCGAAGTCCCCGTGGGCCAGGGTCCGGTGGCGGTGGCAGCCGCGGACTTCAACGGCGATGGCAAGCTGGATTTGGCGGTGGCCAACCAGAGCGACAACACGATCTCGATTCTTGTCGGTAACGGGGACGGCACGTTCCAGCCGCAAGTGCAGATTCCGGTGGGAACGACGCCGGTAGCCCTCGCCACCGGCGACTTCAACGGCGACGGCAAAATCGATTTGGCGGTCGTGGACCAGGGGGACAATCAGGTGCTGGTGCTTCCCGGCAACGGCGACGGCACATTCAGCCCCGGCCACAGCTTCGCCACCGGAAGCATGCCGGCGGCGATTGTCGCCGCCGATTTCAACGGCGACGGTAAGACCGATCTGGCCGTGGCCAACGAAAACGACAACACCGTTTCGCTTCTCATCGGCAAAGGCGACGGGACTTTCCAGCAGGAAATCGCTTTCGCCACAGCCAAGGAGCCGGTAGCGATGGCCGAAGCGGATTTCAATTCGAGCGGGTTCGCGTCGCTCGCGGTCGTCTGCCAGGCGTCCAACACGGTATCCGTTCTGCTCAACGACGGCAGCGGCAATCTGACCAACGGACTCAGCCTGCCGGTCGGGAACAACCCCGACGCCATCGCGCTCGCCGATTTCGACAAGAACGGCCGGCCCGATGCGGCGGTCGCCAACCAATCCGACAACAACGTCTCGGTGATTCTGAACGACATCACTCTGGTTCGCTCCTCCACCGCCACCGCCACCCCTTATCCCGGTTTCGAGTTCGTCGATCTCGGCTTGAAGGTTACCGCCACTCCGCGCTTGCATCCCGGCGGCGAGGTCACCCTGAAGATGAACGTGGAAATCCGCGGCCTGACCCCGCAAGATGTGAATGGCATTCCCATCCTCACCAATCGCACGTTCGAGCAGACGGTCCGCCTGAAGGAAGGAGAAGCGACGCTGATTGCCAGCGCGCTCGAGCCGCAGGAAACCCTCACCCTCACCGGCTGGCCCGGCCTTGCCGCCCTGGGAGCGCGCAACGCCCGAAACCAAAACACTGAATTGGTGATCGTGGCCCGGCCGCGGCTGATCCGGATGCCGAAACACATTGCCCGCACGATCTATGCCGGCGTTGGCGCCGCCGAAAACCAGCCGTGAATCGCAGGCAATAACAGGCGCGCCCGGAACAAGAGTCGCGTCATCGGACTGGCGCTCGGGGGACAAGCATTCCGGCGGCGGGATGGGTCACACGGCGGGATCGGCCGCTTCCATGACGACCATCGGCTGGTAGACACGCGGAACGACCGCCTGGGCAATGGCAATCAGCCTTTGGTCACCGCTAAAAACGCGCACGCAAGCCGGCTTCCAGCGATCGGAGTCCAACTCGGCGAGAGCGTCCTGGCCGGCGGGCGGGCGGCCGGGCTTGAGTTGGGCCACCGGAACGGTGAAGCGTGCGCCATGACGGATGCGGCGTTCGACGATGGGCAGGACGGTGACGCTGGGAAGCTCGGAAAGCAGAGCTTCCATGGGAATGATGCGCCCGGCGAGCGAGCCTGCGGCTTGGGCGGCGGCCACTTCTTCCAATTTCATCGCCTGGTCGAGCGTGAATTCGCCGACGGCGGTGCGGGTGATTTCCGAAACGTGGGCGCCGCAGCCCAACTTGCGCCCCATCTCCTGCGCGAGCGAGCGAACGTAGGTCCCCGGACCGCATTCGATCGAAAATCGAGCCGAAGACCCCTCGATCGAAAGCAGGCGCAACTCGTAGACGTCCACTTCCACCGGCTTCAGCTCGACCGGCTTCTTCTTTCGCGCCAACTCGTGCGCCGGACGCCCATGAATCTTCTTCGCCGAAAATGGCGGCGGAATCTGCTCGATGCGGCCAAGGAGCGAGGCGACGACCGGAGCGAGCAATTCCGGTGCAAGGCCGGGAGCGGTGTCGGCGCCGAGCGGCTCGCCGGCGGCGTCGTAGGTGTCGGTGGCGAAGCCGAAACGGAAGGTGCACAGGTAGCGCTTGCGCCGCGCGGAATAGAACTGCGCCAGGCGGGTAGCCCGCCCGAGCAGCAGAACGAGGACGCCGGTGGCGATGGGGTCAAGCGTGCCCAGGTGGCCGATACGGCGAAAGCCAACCAGCCTGCGCACCGCTTCGACAACGTCGTGGGAAGTGCGCCCCGCGGGCTTATCGACCACCAGGGCCCCTTCGACCACCGGAACTGGGCTGGAACGTGACATTGCTGGGCGCCGGATGACTTCTGCGATGCGAAGCAGGCGCGGTTCGCGGTCGCGCCTTGAAGGCCGGGAATGCGGCTCGGCTCAGGAGCCGGATTGCTCCTTCGCCCGGCGCAGCAACTCGTCGATGTGCGCGCCGTATTCCTGCGAGTGATCGATCGTGAACTCGATTCGGGGGCTGCGCCGGAGCTGGAGCCGCTCGCCCAGCTCGAACCGGATGTAACCCGAGGCGGCCTCCAGTCCGTCGAGCACCGCTTGCTGCTCGGCGCTCGTGCCATCCACCACCACGTACACGCGCGCATGGTCCCGGCCCAGCCGGACCTCGCTCACAAGAATGGAAACGGCGAGCCGCGGGTCCTTCAGTTCCCCCGCCAGCATCACCGCGATTTCCTGGCGGATCTCCTCGGCGAGCCTCTCTCGATGATGTGACGCCCCGGACATCGTCGCCTCCGCTGAACCAGCGTCCCGCAGCCTGCGTTGCAACTTCCGGAGCGGGCGCTCAGCGGCTGAAGCCGCACAGATAAGGCGGCGTCCCGACAACGAATCGGGACTGAAAAACGGGCTTGCGGCACGGCTGGAAGCCGCGCCTTTCCAGGTACCGGAGTGCCTCACCGGCTTCCTAGCCTTGCCCCCCGGCCCCGCCGCGTGCGCGGTCAGAACAATTCTGTCTCATGACTGACGAGGCCGCGGCCCAACAGCCGTTCCGATTCCTCGAGCGCCGCCTGCAGCGAATGTTCCAAGTAGGCGGCGTCGGACGAAATCGCCACGATCCCCACCACCGAGCGCTGCCACAAGTCTTGATGGTCCAGTTCGGCCACCGAAACGTTAAACCGGTGGCGCAGCCGGTCCTTCAGGCTCTGGATGACGTGCCGTTTGTCCTTGAGCGAGCGCGACTCGGGCAGATGAATGTCGAGCGTCAGGCAGCCGATGGGCATCTCGGTTCCGTCGCGCGGCTACGAGCCGGCCGGGGCGCTGGCGACCTTTTCGATGACGAAGCATTCGAGCAGGTCGCCGACTTTGACGTCGTTGAAGTTGGACACCCCGACGCCGCACTCGAAACCAGCGCGCACCTCGTTTACGTCCTCTTTGAACCGGCGAAGCGAATGAACCCGGCCGGTGTAGATCACCGCGCCGTCGCGCACCACCCGCACTTCGGCGTCGCGGCGCACGACGCCATCAAGCACCGAGCAGCCGGCAATCGTGCCCACTCCCTTGATCCGGAACGTATCGCGAACCTCGGCGCGTCCGAGGAACGATTCCTTCACCACCGGCTCGAGCAGTCCGCCGAGCAATTTCTTCATCTCGTCGACCAACTCGTAAATCACGGTGTAGGAGCGAATCTCGACGTTCTCGTGCTGCGCCAGCTCCACCGCCTTGCGGTCGGGCCGGATGTTGAAGGCGACGATGATCGCCCGCGAAGCCGAGGCCAGGAGCACGTCGGTTTCCGAAACCGCGCCGACCGAGGCGTGGATGATGTCGAGTTTCACCCTTTCGGTCGACAGCTTCGCCAGCACTTCGGAAAGCACCTCGACCGAGCCTTGCACGTCCGCCTTCAGCACTACCGGCAGCTCCTTCACCTCGCCGGCTTTGAGCTGCTCCTGAAGCTGATCGAGCGTCAACCGGCCGCCAAGCGAGCGAGCCAGCGTGGCCTCCCGCAGCTTCGATTGCCGGTATTCGGAGATGTGCCGCGCTTTGGCTTCGTCGGTCACCAGCAGGGGATCTCCCGCTTCGGGAACTCCCTGCAGCCCCAGCACTTCGACCGGGGTCGAGGGCTCCGCTTGCTTCACCGGCTGGCCGTGCTCGTCAAAGAGGGCTCGCACCTTCCCGTAGACCGAGCCGCAAATGAACGAGTCGCCTACGTGCAACGTCCCCTTCTGGATCAGCACCGTGGCCACCGGACCCCGACCCTTGTCCACTCGCGATTCCAGCACCGTGCCCGAACCGGGCGCCTCGGGATCGGCCTTCAGCTCTCGTAATTCCCCCACCAGGGCGATCATTTCGAGCAACTTCGGGACATTCTTGCCGGTCTTGGCGGAAACTTCGACGGTCACGGTGTCGCCGCCCCATTCCTCCGGCATCAGCCCCAAATCCGACAATTGGCGCTTCACCCGCTCCGGCTGCGCGTCCGGCTTATCGATTTTGTTCATTGCAACGACGATCGGGACCCCGGCGGCGCGGGCATGATCGATCGCTTCGCGCGTTTGCGGCATCACCCCGTCGTCCGCGCCCACCACCAGAACCACAACGTCGGTGACGCGGGCGCCCCGAGCGCGCATGCGCGTGAACGCCTCGTGGCCCGGCGTATCGATGAACACCACGCGCTTGCCGTCGATCTGCGCCTGGTAAGCGCCGATGTGCTGTGTGATTCCACCGGCTTCGTCCGCCGCCACGTTGGTGTGCCGGATCGCATCGAGCAGGCTGGTCTTGCCGTGGTCGACGTGGCCCATCACCGTTACCACCGGCGGCCTCGGGATCATCTTTTCCGGCCTGGCGACCTCGACCACCGCTTCGGCCAGTTGCTGCTCGAAGGGCACCACCTTGACCGTGGCGTTGAACCGCTCGGCCAGGCCGGTGGCGGTGGGGACGTCGAGCACCTGATTGATGCTGCTCAAAATCCCGCGGTCCACCAATTCCTTCAGCACATCCTTGGCGCGCAGATCGAGTTTCGCTGCCAGTTCACGAATAGTGATGCCTTCGGTGATGGTGATTTCGCGCGGCTCGCGCAGTACCGGCGCGGCCCGTTCAGCCGGAGCCGCCCGGCGGGTGGCTTCGGGCACCCGCGTGCGCACCGGGTGCAGCTTCCGCTCGCCTTCCTCGAATCGTTTATCAGCCAGTGGCCGGGTGCGTTGTTCCGGCTTGCGCACGTAAATCGGCTTGCCCGGCTCAGGCTTCGGCGGAAGCGCGCCCGGCATGCGGCCAAGCGCCGGCCCGCCCATCGGCCGGCTGGGACGAGCGCCGGGACGACCGGCTTCACCAGGCCGCCCCGTCCCGCCCGGACGGGGGCCAAACTGGCCCGGCCGGGTGGCCGGTTGCCCCGGGCGCATTCCGGAAACGGGCGCGCGCGACCCGGTTGGCGCCGCCGCAGGACGAGCAGCCATGGGTTGCGTGGGATGCTGTGCCGGCAGCGTTAGCGGACCGGGGCTGGTGGGGTGCATCGGGGATGTTGGAGCGCCGGGCTTGGCGGGAGCGATTGGCTTCGCCCCTGGCGGCTGAGCGGTGACGGGCCGCATCGGCGCGGCCGGGGGACGAACGACAGCCGGGGCAACAGGCTTCGCAACCACCCCTGGAGCAACAGCCGGCGGCTTTGCCGCCGAGCCGGGAGCGGCGGACGCTCCCGGAACCGGAGGCCGAGTCGCGGGCGGGGAAATGACACCGGGAATATGAGCGGGAGCGTGTGGCGGAGCGGCCGCTGGCCGCGCTCCAGGAGCCGCGGAAGGCGGTCCGGCAGGCTTCGTCGCGGCCGCGGGACCAGCGGGAGCAGCCGCTGCCGGCCGTGGCAGGACGGCGGGAGCGCGTTCCTTGGCGAGGCGGGCCGCTTCGGCCGCCACCTCGGCACGCTCCTTCTCCTGTTCGGCCTCGGAAATGCGCCGAAAATGCTCGCGAACCCTCACTGCCACCGGCTCGTCGATCGAGCTGGAGTGGGTTTTCTTCTCGGTGACGCCGAGTTCGGGCAACAGCTCGACGATCACCTTGGCCTTGACTTCCAGTTCGCGGGCCAGTTCGTTGATGCGGATCTGGTGGTGGGTTTCTGCCACTCTCAGGCCTTATCCCCTTCCAAGGATTCTTCGCCCTGCGCCGCGCCGGAATCGCTGCTGGGCGGGGCGGCCGATTCCTCTTCCTCTTTTTCCTCGGTCGCCGCGCCAACTGCGCTCGCGGTGGCGGATGGCTGCGCTTCGCCTTCGGCTTCCGGCTCCGGCGGTTGCCCTTCCGATTGGGCGGACTCCGTTTCGATCGCCGCCGATTCGCCCGCCTCCGCTTCTGCTGCCGGTTCGGTTTCTTCGGCCTCCGGAGATGGCGGCTCAGCGGCAGGGACGCCAGCGCCGCCTTCGAGCATCTCGAAATGGTTGGCGACGGCGGCGCGGATCTTCTCGACCATTTTCTCGCCGATGCCCGGAATCTCCATCAACTGTTCCGGAGTCATGTCGGCCAGGCGCTCGATGGCGGTGATGCCGTGAGCCTGCAACCGCTCGATCGTCTTCGGCCCGACGCCGGCAAGCTCCTCGAGCGGGGTGACCGGAGTGGTCATCGCGGTCATCTGCTGCTCGATTTCCCGCCGCTTTTCCTCTTCGCTCTTGATATCGATATTCCAGCCGATCAGCTTGCTGGCCAGGCGAACGTTCTGCCCCTTCTTGCCGATGGCGAGCGAAAGCTGGGTGTCCTCGACGATCACCTCCAGGCGCTTTTCCTCGGGATCGGCAATCTGCACCCGCGACACTTTCGCCGGGCTCAGCCCCTTCAGCGCGAAGGTGACGGTGTCCTCGGAAAACGGGATGATATCGATTTTTTCGCCGCGCAGTTCGCGGATGATCGACTGCACCCGCATGCCTTTCATCCCGACGCAGGCGCCCACCGGATCCACGTCCTTGTCGCGGCTTTCCACCGCGATTTTCGTACGCTCCCCCGCCTCCCGCGCCACCGCGCGAATGCGCACGGTGGCGTCGTAAATCTCCGGCACTTCCATTTCGAACAGTCGCTGCACCAGCATCGGGTCGGCCCGGGACACCACCACCTGCGGACCCCGCCCGGCGCGGTCAACCGCCTTGATCACCACCCGGAGCCGGTCGCCGACGTTGTAGGCTTCGGCGCGCGATTGCTCCCGCCGCGGCATCCGCGCTTCGGTCCGGCCAAGCTCGACAATCACTTCCGGCCCCTCGATGCGCTTGACGATACAGTTCACCAGCTCGCCTACGCGCCCGTTGAACTCGTTGAAGATGGTGTCCCGCTCGGCTTCGCGGACTTTCTGCAGAATGACCTGCTTGGCGGACTGGGCGGCGATACGGCCGAGCAATTCAGTGGATTTGAGGGTCAGGATCTCGCCGCCGACCTGGGCCTGGGGATCGCGCCGGCGCGCGTCATCGAGCGAGACTTCCCGCAGCGGATCGCCGACCTGATCGACCACCTGGCGCACCGCGAAGACGTCCACCTGGCCGCTTTCGGCGTTGTACTTGCCCCGCAAATCCTCCTCGGTCTTGTAGTACTTCCGCGCCGCCACCACCATCGCGTCCTCGATGGCCGCAACGATCACTGCCGGCTCGATGTGCTTCTCGCGGCTGATCTGCTCGATCGTTTGGTGCAACAGCGACGCCATTCCGCTCTCCTACCACTCCACCACCAGATGCGCTTTCCGGATCCGCTCGAGCGGCAGCAGCACCACCCGTCCATCCACCTCGAGCCGAACCATTCCTGCGGCCAACCCCGCGAGCCGCCCTTCAAAAAACGTCGCGTTCTCCACCGGCTCGGCCATGCTGATCCGCGCCCGCCGTCCGGCGAAGCGCTCGAATTCCGCCGCGCTACGCAGTTTGCGATCGAGGCCCGGCGAACTCACTTCGAGCACGTAGCCGGGCCCGGGCACCAGATCTTCGACGTCCAGAACCACCCCGAGCTGCTCGCTCACTTTCTGGCAATCCCCGTGGGTGATGCCTTCCGGCTTGTCGATGTACACGCGCAGAAGCCGCTGGCGCCCCACCTTCCATTCGACGTCGACGATTTCCACCCCTTCCGAGCGCGCCACCCGCTCGGCAGCCTCGCGGACCCTCGGCAGATCCACCGCCCTCTCCCCGAGCAACAAAAAAGTGGGCTTTCGCCCACCGTAAATTCCGACAGGTTCGGACTACAGCCGAGTATACAAAACGACCCCGGTGAAAGCAAGCCAGCGCGGCCAGCGGGAGTGGCTCAGTCCCGAAGCTTCGGGAGGCAGTGGCATCCCGCGCTGCGGGACCTGTGCGCCGCCCCAACCCACTCAAATTCCGGCGCTTCCCCGCATCCCCCAAACGGCGGGGATCTAAATCCCGCCAAACTGAGGCACCACCCGGCTAGCGGCAAAGCGGCTGACGGGCAGGACGACGCGCTGGTGGCCTACACGCTGCCCTGAGCGGTGCCGAGGCACCGAGGGCTGCGTGCGAGGTCACGGCAGGATTTGCACGAGATTGTCTCGGGACGGGCGGCGGGACACGCGGGGCCCCCAGCGCGAGGGGCGAATCGAACTGCCGCGCAGCCGATTCAACAGTAGCCCCGCGCCCATCGACGCGCCGATGAAGTGATCGACCTTTACCGGCCCGGCAACCGGTATCGTTCGAATCCAGTGCAAGGCGCTGCTGATGGCGCAGCCGCACTGCCCGCAATCGGGCGTGCCGCCAAACACGCACGGCTCGACGCGCGTGCGCAAGTCCGCAGAGTAGTTCGCGGACATCTTCGAGAACAGGCAATCCTCGGGATTTTTCGGCGGGTGGAGGAAAGCTCGAGCCATGCCTTCGGTCACCAGGAGCTTCGGATAGCGCCGATACAGAAGCGCCAGCTCGCGCGCGACCATCCGGCGATCTTCGGGAGCCAGGATTTCCGGACTTTCCTCGCCCACTTGCGGAGAATACAAGCTCACCCAGATGCGATCGATTTCCGCTCGCGCGCTCCAGAAAGCGACGTACTCCTCCAGGTAGCCGGGCCGCTCGAGCATCGGCCGCGTCATCACCCAGTGGACGTTCACCCGCCGGCCGGAGATGTTCTTGAGGATGCGCTCGTAGGTGGCCGGCTTGCGCCGGATATCGTGATGTTCGGGCAAGCCGTCCACCGATACGGCGATGCGCAGGCGCGCGAGCCCCATCCACTCGATGGGAATCGGGATGACGCCGCTGGTGACGACCAGCGTGAACACGCGCCGTTGGGCGAGAGCGGGGAGGATCCGGCCGAGTTCCCGATGCCGTATCATCGGCTCGCCACCCACCAAGGAGACGTGGATCGGCTTGTGCCGCCGCACCAGTTCCAGCACCCCTGCGACCAGGGCGTCGCCGCGCAAGTCGTTCAGGTCGCGCAGAGTGACTTCGCTGCCGAGGTGCGCGCCGCCGTAGGCGTAGCAGCCGGGACAGCTGAGCGGGCACTCGCGGGTAATCTCGATGGAGAGCATCGGAACATGGCCGGCAAGGATTCGTCCCCAGGCGGCAAGCAACTCCCGCGGCCGCAGACTCGGATTGGGCGTCCCCGGTTGCATTACCATTTTTGATGCAGCCGAAGGCGTCGAAGGTGCCGATTTCCATCGCTTACGAGAGCTTCCGGCTCGATGGGAGAATCCGGGGCTGTGCCGGCGCAGTCCAAGGTCAGAGGGAGGGGCTCGAGGAGATTCTGTAGGGGCGCGGTCCCCGCGCCCTGCCTTACGGGGCAATCCGAGCCGCAAGGGAAGGTTCCCGTCGATGGCTTTGCGCCCGAATCCCCGCTAAGCTGGTTTGGACGGTGTATCGGTGCCCGAAATGAGCCCTGGCGGCACGGCGGCCCCGGCGCCGCCGAAAAAGCCCGCGCAAAATCCGCCGCTCTGGAAGGCGCTGCCTGACGTCTGGCGGCTGCTGCAGCCGCGGCGCGGGCTGATTCTGGGGGGATTCGGCCTGATGGCGGTGAATCGCGTCGCCGGGCTGGTGCTGCCGGCGACGACGAAATATCTTGTCGATGGCGTCCTGGTTCACCGCCGTGCGGCGCTGCTGCCGCCAATCGTGCTGGCGGTGGTTGCGGCGACGGCGGTGCAGGGCTTGACCTCGTTTTCCCTCACTCAGCTCATCTCGAAGGGCGCGCAGAAGATGATTGCCGATCTGCGCTGCCGCGTACAGACGCATATCGGCCGTCTGCCGGTCGCGTATTTCGACTCGAACAAAACCGGTCAGCTCCTCTCGCGAATCATGAACGACGTCGAAGGCGTGCGGAACCTTGTCGGCACCGGGCTGATCGATTTCATGGGCAGCCTGCTGACTGCGGGCCTTGCCCTCGGCTTTCTGGTGCATTTGAGCCGCACGCTCACCGGGATCGTATTCGCGTTGCTGCTGGCGTTCGGGCTCGGGCTGCGGAAGGCGTTTGCGGTGATTCGGCCGCTGTTTCGCGCGCGGCCGAAAATTACCGCCGAGGTTACCGGCAGGCTGGCCGAATCGCTGGGCGGGGTGCGAGTGGTAAAGGGCTACCACGCCGAGGAGCGGGAAGAGGCGGTATTCGCGCGGGGAGTGGGGCGGCTGCTCGATAACGTGCTGAAATCGCTGACCGCAACCTCAATGATGAGCTTTTCCTCCACCGCGCTGTTCGGCCTGCTGAGCGCGCTGATCATGTGGTTTGGCGGGCGGCGGGTGCTGGCCGGGCAAATGACCCCCGGCGGATTCGTTTCCTACACCGTGTTCCTGGGAATGCTGGTGGCGCCGGTGCTGCAAATCGTGAGCGTAGGCACGCAAATCAACGACGCGCTCGCCGGGCTCGAACGCACCCGCGACGTGCTGCGCGAGACGCGGGAGGAAACCGACCCGCGGCGTAAAGACGATGTCGGCCCGATCCGCGGGGAAGTGGAATTCGAAGCGGTGAGTTTCGCCTACGAGACAGGCAAGCCGGTGCTGCAGGAGGTGTCCTTCCGCGCCGAGCCGGGCAGCGTGACCGCGCTGGTGGGGCCATCGGGCGCGGGGAAATCGACGATCATCGGCCTGATTGCGGCGTTTTATACGCCGACGGCGGGGAGGGTTTGGGTGGACGGGCGCGATTTGTCGGCGGTGAAGCTCGCCGGCTACCGCCGGCAATTGGGCGTCGTGCTGCAGGAAACGTTTCTGTTCGACGGCAGCATCCGCGAAAACGTCGCGTTCTCCCGCCCCGAGGCGAGCGAAGAGGAAATCCTGGCGGCGTGCCGCATCGCCCGCGTGGACGAATTCGCCGAACCGCTCGAGAAGAAATACGACACCATCATCGGCGAGCGAGGCGTGAAACTTTCCGGGGGGCAGCGGCAGCGCATCTCCATCGCCCGGGCGCTGCTGGCGAATCCGCGGATTCTGATTCTCGACGAAGCCACGTCGAGCCTGGATTCCGAATCGGAAGCGATGATCCAGCAGGGCCTGGCCTACCTGATGCGCGGGCGGACGACTTTCGTCATCGCCCACCGGCTTTCCACCATCCGCCGCGCCGATCAAATCCTGGTGGTGGAAGCAGGCCGCATCGTCGAGCGCGGCACCCACAGCTCGCTTTACGCTGCCGGCGGCCGCTATTTCGAGATGTATACGCGGCAGCACGGGCTCGAAGCGAACTTGTTCCTCGCTCCCGGCGAGCAGGCCGCCGAGCCGGAAGCGGCCGGCGCGTTGGGCGGGGTCGACGACGACCGCGAAAACGGCCTGAACGACGCGCTGCGGCTGCTGCGCGGCCGCGAAAATTAAAGCAGCCGGCGGGCGAGAAGCCTGGGCCGCGGATCAACGCGGATGAACGCCGATAAGTGTGCGGAGAAAGTTAGAGGCGGGCGGATGGACGGGCAGAGAAACGAGATCAAGCATCGGGAGCTGACCGAGAGAATCATTGGCGTTTTCTAGGAGGTTTACAACGAGCTGGGGCATGGCTTTCTCGAATCGGTTTACGAAGGGGCGATGGCCATCGCCTTGGCGCAGGCCGGTCTCCGCACGGACCGTCAAATGCCGGTGAAGGTGGCGTTTCGGGGGGAAGCGCTCGGCGAGTTCAGAGCGGACATGCTCGTCGAGCGAGCGGTTCTCCTGGAACTGAAGGCTGCGCGCGACTTGGAACCTTCGCATGAGGCGCAACTGCTGAACTACCTTCGGGCAACAGAGATCGAAGTCGGCCTCCTGCTGAATTTCGGTCCCAAGCCGCAGTTCAAGCGCCTGGTTTTCGAGAACTCCCGAAAAGGAATCCGCGTTCATCCGCGCGAATCCGCGGCCGATCCGCTATGACCAGTGGTGGGGAGCGCAGGCACCCGCGAGACACGCAAATCAGTCATTCTCGCGTTGCAGGCATGGGACTTGGAGGTCGGGCAAATCGCTCCAGCAAATATCAGAAATTCCCGTAAACGCCTTGATTCCAAGCAGTTGATTTTTCCTGATCGCTCCATTTCGGGGTGTTTTTACATGAGAAGGCGAAGAACACGCGAAATATGATGCCGATGTTCGAACTTGGGCCACTCTCTAGCAAAGCCGGAGGAACGCTCGGCCAGGCTCGTCGAAGGGCGGCTAGTGGCGTGCAACTGAAATACCTTTCTCATGGCCCCACACCTGTCATGCTGAGCCCGTCCCGCAGTGCGGGAGCGAAGCATCCCGCTGCTAGGACAGGCTTTTCTACCGGCTCACACGCGACCCCGCCGCCGAAACCCTGTGTCACTTTCTTCAGTTACACTACACTAGATTAGGTGCGAGAGTTGGGAGCTGAACATGAAAAAGCCCGTCGCGGTGGAATCAGCCTCTGCATTAATCGACGCGAAGATCAAGGAGCTTGGGGACTGGCGCGGGAAGACGCTTGCGAAAGTGCGCGAAATCATACACCAGGCAGACCCTGAGATCGTCGAAGAGTGGAAGTGGCGGGGGACTCCCATCTGGTCCCACGGCGGCATCGTCAGCACGGGAGAGACGTACAAAAACGTCGTCAAGATGACATTTCCCAAGGGAGCTGCGTTGAAGGACCCTTCCGGTCTGTTCAACTCCAGCCTCGCCGGGAATGCCAGGCGCGCGATCGACATCCACGAAGGCGACAAGGTCGATGAGGCCGCCTTGAAGGATCTCCTCCGCGCTGCAGTGGCGCTCAATCTCAAGGGCAAGAGCAAACCGAAGCCCCGGCAAGCGAGCAGCAAGCGGGCCGGCTAGCTTCGTCGCAGGTCCCGGCCATATCTCGTCCCGTAGGGGAAGAGCTTCGAGTGGCTCAATCGTCGGAGTCAGAAGCGCTCTTTCAATTGGGAGCGCTTCAGACGACGGCTGCTACGCCAGCCGCTTCCAAGGCCGCCGCGCCCTATCGTCTGACGGCCGGAGGCGCCAGCCCACGCAGCATGTTGAAGTGCTGCTCGGACAAATGCGGGACCTCAATGAGATCTCCGTCACGGCTGCCAGCTTTCCTCAGATGTTCGCTCACCGCCGCCGCGGAGGTGGTGGATAGGATTTCGTGCAGCATGACCCGCATATTGTGGTCGTTGATTGTTGCGGTAGGCGCACTTGACTGGCCCGGGAGCATGACCGCGACTCTGTACGAGGGATCGGCACCGACTACTTGCGGCTCGGCCGTGATGTGAATTCGATACATGATCGCTCATTATACACTCGTCTCCTGATGAAGACCGGCTGCAAGCCCGACGAGGCCGGGCCGCGCCCTCCCAGGCGGATCCAAAATCCACCAGAGCCCTGCCCGGCGAGAGGACCCGCCTTTGACAGGCCCCTGAAAGTTCTGCACGTGGAAATCCATCCGCGCGATAAGTCTCCCTTCGTTGCCAGACCATTCCCGTCACTCTATGGAGGACGGATGCGAGGGGAAATCTGCCCGTGAGCTGCACGCCCGCGCCACCAACGACGGCAGAGCGCGGGCCGGAAGGAGGCCAGACGGAGGCCGCGAAAGCAGTCGCCAACCGGGATGCCCCCGGTCCCATGCGGGCGCTCGGCTAAGTGTCCACCCATCACGCGCTATTGTTTGTATGTTCCGCTAAACTTCAGGGGTCCTCCCAACCTGCGACGATTGCCGAATGTCTCGCCGAGTTCCAACACTATTTCGGGGGAAGAGTTTTCCAGATATTCGCTCAACTCCGGTGGATTGTACTTTCTCGTCGAAAGCGTGAGCTCGACGCTAGAGCAACCGGGCACCTCGTAGCAGTTATATTCTCCTAGGTCATCCGTCGACCTTATAGGGCCGGGCCGTATCATCACCGCTCGCTCTAGCCCTCGCTCCGATCGGCCCGACACCCGCACGGCGATTGTCCGGATGTAGACGGTTGTAGGGGCGTTATTCCTGTTGTGGACGCGGACACTTATCCCGATGTCCACGAAGGGGGAATTGCCGCCTTCGGATGTGTAGACGGCCCGTGAGCCACCCAGAAACTCGGCTTCAAACAGCCATCGCCTCAACAACCGCTGGCCCATGGGTCCGAGCAGCCTCGTCGCCCAGCCAACCCAATCAGGCATAGCGGGAAGTCTAGCACACGCACCGCGTCGCTTGACCCTCGGCTCGACGCCAGCCGCCACCAGCGAGCGATAGAATTCGCTGAACGGGAGGCGCCATGGCCATCGCACGATGCGAGAAATGCGGCAAGCCCATAAAGAACGTAACCCCCCGGGCATTCTCCGAAACCCTACCCCCAGTGAGTCACCCATTTCAGCGGCGCTGTTTGCCGCAAGCCGGACTGCAAAAATGACGCTAGAATTTGGCCCAAAGAGGACGAGGTACGAGTGTATGAACGCGGCCACCGAGGTTTTGAAATCGACACTCAGGCAGCAAAGATTCGCGCGCACTAGAGCATTTCCATAAATAATGTAGCTTTACAAAGAGGGGCTCGTGCGGCAAAGTATGCTTATGCGAGCCATACCGATTCCGATCCGCAAGCGCATTTTGGAACTCTACGACCGCGGCAAGAGCACGCGAGAGATCGCG
>DASYZK010000033.1:0-198905 GCA_035946455.1 Candidatus Acidiferrales bacterium
AACCTCGGGAACGCGCTGCTGAGGCTTGGCGAGCGAGAGAACGGCACCGAGCGGCTCGAGCAGGCGGTGGCGGCCTATCGCGATGCGCTGAAGGAACGCAAGCGCGAGCGGGTGCCGCTCGACTGGGCGGCGACGCAGAAAAACCTCGGGAACGCGCTGCTGAGCTTTGGCGAGCGAGAGAGCGGCACCGAGCGGCTCGAGCAGGCGGTGGCGGCCTATCGCGAGGCGCTGAAGGAATACACGCGCGAGCGGGCGCCGGTCCAGTGGGCGGCAGCGGAGAGGGGCCTCGCTTCTGCGCTAAAGCTCCTGGGGGAGCGCGGGGGCGGGGAAAGATGACCCACGATGCCCGGCGGGCCCGAGCCCTGTCGCGGTTTCCCGGCCGACGAGCTACTGCTTGTCGAAGAATTCCTCGTATTCGTGGGACTTGCCATCGGCGCCCTTGGCGATGCCGCGCCTGACGAAGTGCCTGCCGCCAGCCAATAGCTCGTAGACGGCGCCCACAATCACATCCCCATCCTTCATTTCCAGAATCTCCATTTCGCGCGGCGAGAGACGCCGAACGGAAACCTGGTTGAATCGGGGACTACCCGGCAGCGGATGGGGCTTGCCGTCCATCTTCACGCGATAATCCAGGCCCGCGGGCTTTTGCTTGTCGGTATCGTTCAGCGAGTGATAGGCGATCTCGTCGCCGCTGAAGCTCAACTGGATCATCAGGCTCATGTTGGAGGGAAATTGACCGTTGCTCCAACTGGATTTCGAATCATCGATCTTCCAGGTACCGGCAAAGGGGTTATTCGCGGCCGAGGCGAGCCCGGCAGCCAGCAAAAGGATGCCGCCGGCGACCAGCGAGCGGGTTGCCATGCGTTCTCCTCCTCGGCGAACCAGGGGCGCGCTCAGAAGCTCAGGCGGACGGCGAACTGAATCTGGCGCGGATTGAAGACCGAGCTGGGCGTGCCGTAGAGCGGATTGGGGGAGCCTTCCAGGCTGCCGGCGTGCGCCGAGCCGCCGCAGCCGGGCGCGGTGGGAGCGGCGGGGCAGAAATCGGTGGCGCCGTAGGTGGTGTTGAAGTAGCGGATGTTGACGGTATTCGAGAGGTTGAAAACTTCGGCGAGGAGCTGGAGCTGCCAGGTTTCGCGAAGGGGGAAAACGCGGGAGAGGCGGACGTCGGCCGTGGCGAGCTTGTCGCCCTTGAAGGTGTTGCGAGGCTCGAGGCCGACGCGATCGTTGTTGCCGAAAACGTCGCCGTTGGCGTCGCCTCCGGCGAACTTGGTGAAGTAATGCGGAGACTGAAGGGTGACGATGGTGCTGAACTGGAAATTGCGGAGAGCGACGTTCCACGATTTCGGGCTGGACAACGTGGCGTTGCCGACGAATCGGTGGCGGGAATCGTCGGCGGAACTGGCGCGCTCGGCGCGCAGGTTCTGGGTGTCCTGGGGGATGAGGACGAAGCTGGGGTTGGGGCCGTCGTCAATCGAATGGGACCAGGTGTAGCTGATTTGGTAGTTGAAATTGCTGGCCACGCGCTTGTTCAGGTTGACGAGCAAACCGTCGTAAACGGAATCCCAGCGTGAAGAAGCCTCGAAAAACACGCTCCAAACGGGATCGCGGAAACCGGGAATCAAGCTGACGCCGGGGATGCCGGGATAGGGAGTGCAATGGGGGGCGGGGGTGTGGGTGAAGGCGAAATTGAAATACACCTCTTTGCAGCCGGCGGCTCCGCCGGAGGTGTGGACGCTGACGGTGCCGCTGGGGTCGGGCTGGTTCACGTTGAGGAAGCTGCCGAGGTGCACGCCACGCAGGTGCATGCCGGAAAGCGTGAGCGTGGTTCCCTTCACCGGCTCGAACTCGAGCGAGGCGCTTGCCTGGAGGCCGTAGGGGTTCTGGTGGTTCTGGTCGAAGCGAACGATGGTGGCGTCCTGCAAAAAGCCGCAACCGGCCAGCGTGCCGCCGGGACAGAACCCGGCGGGGGTGCCATCGGGATAGGTGGCCTTGTTGAGCAGGGCGTTCAGCGCCAGATTCATGATGCCCGGGCCGCTGGCGAAGGAGAACAGGCGGGTGTTGGCGTTCAGGTTGTCGCCCGGCTGGCCGGGGAAATTGCCGAGCACGCCGCCGCAAGACGGGGCCTGGCAATGGAGCAGGTCCGACGGCTGGATGCCGTGGAACAAGCCGAACCCGGCTCGAAAGATGACGTTGCGCGAAGTGCCGAAATTGTAGGCCAGGCCGGCGCGCGGATCGACGTCCTTCCACTGGGTATTGAGCACGTTCGAGGGCCAGGTTTCAAACTCCCAGCGCAACCCGCCGTTCAAGGTGAGCCGCGGAGTCGCCTGCCACTTGTCCTGGGCGTAGAAGCCGTCGTAGGTGTGATCGAGGGTCTTGGAAGCCTCGTTGCGGATAGCCTGTGAAATCGCGCCGCCGTGGTAGATGGCGGTGCCGCCGGCGAGGCTGGGCTCGGTGAAGTTGCTGGCCTTGTCGAATCGCTCGATGAAGATGACGAAGGGATCGGGGCAGGAAACGCCGGGGGGACAGCCGACGGCGCCATCGGTGCCGAGGAAAGCGGAGAGGTTGGCGAAATCGGCTTCAAAGGGATAGAAGAGCGGGAAGGATTCGAGCGTGGGCACGTAATCGAAATTTCCGCCGAAACTGACGGTATGGCGGCCGGCGGCGTAGGAGACGTTGTCGGCCAGCTCGGTGCGCTGCTCGCGGTAGAAATCGGGATTGCCGCGATTGACGCCGACGGCGAAGGTATTGGCCACCTCGAGGTGCGGCTGGGTGGAAACGACGGGGAAATCGAAAGAACGCCGGGCGAACTGCAGGCGGAGGTCGTTCACCCAGGCGGCGGAGAAGGTGGTGGTGAGCCCGCCGGCGATCGACTGGTCGCGAATGAAATTGTTCTTGAACCCGGAGGCGAGGTCGAAGCCGTTATTGAGCGGCGACTGATTAGTGAGCCGGTCGTCGTTAACGATGTAGCGCACGTAGACGTAGTTCTTCGTGTTCAGGGTATCGTCGAACCGGGCGAACCCGTTATCGGTGTTGCCGACGCGGAGCACGTGCAGGTTTTCCGGCGCCAGGCCGAAGACCGTGGTTTTCACGTGATTGATGGCGTCGATGTTGTTGAGAACGGCAGAATTGTAGATGGGGGATTCGCCGCGGCGCTGGCCCTCGTAATTGAAGAAGAAGAACGCCTTGTTCTTCTCGATGGGTCCGCCGAGGGCGGCGCCAAACTGATTTTGGCGGAGGATATTGAAGCCGGGAGCGGAGAGGATGCTCTTGGCGTCGAGCGCGTTATTGCGGAAATACTCGTAGAGGGCGCCGTGGAGCTGGTTGGTGCCGCTCTTGGTGATGATGTTGACGATGCCGGCGACGGCGCGGCCGAACTGGCTGGTGTAATCGGTGTTGATGACGCGGAATTCGCGAACTGCTTCCTGGGGCGGGGTGCCGCGCTGGATACCGGAGGCGGTGGAGACGTCGTCGGCGCCGTCGACGGCGATGAAATTGAATTTGATGTTCTGGCCGTCGAAGGAAAGCTTGGTGACCGGCTCGACGATGACGTCGGTGCTGCCGCTGGTGGTGTCGCCAATCTGGACGCCGGGCGAGAGCAGGGCGAAATTGATGAACTCGCGGCCATTCACCGGCAGGCTCTCGATCTGCTGGGTGGTGATGACGTCGCTCACCTGGGTGCGGGTGGGCTCGGTGACCTCGCTGGTGGCCTGAACGACAGCGGTGGTGCTCACCTGGCCGACGGCGAGATTGAAATCGAGCGTAGCCACCTGGTCGACGAGGAGGGTGACGTTCTTGGCGAGGGTCTGGAAGCCGGAAACCTCGACGGTGACCGTATAGTCGCCCACCGGCATCGCCGGAAGATTGTATTGGCCGGAGGCGGCGGTTTGAGCGTCGCGGGTGAAGCCGGTGGCCGTATTGACGGCGGTGACTTTGGCGCCGGGAATGGCGCCGCCGCTGGGATCGACCACCTGTCCTTGCAACGTCGCGGTGACGACTTGGGCGCGGATGGGACCAGCAAAAGCCGCCAGGCAGCACACAAGTCCAGCGAATCTTGAAAACCGCATGACCGGAACCCCCCCCTCGTTCCAGCGCAACCGGCACCGCCCCGGCTGAAACGACGCTCTAGGATTATCGGGTGAGGCCGCTGGTGTCAAGTGCGGACGGGGGTTATTCGTTACGGAGCGCCACCATGGAATCCACCCGCATCGCCCGGCGCGCGGGAATGGCGCAAGCGAGAATGCCGACAACGAAGATGAGCACGGCGGCGAGCGAGCGGAGGGAGGAGAAGGGCTTCATGGCTGCCTGGCCCGGTGACGACGGGGGGGCGGGGTCACCCACCCTCCTAAGTTCATTAGGAAGCTAATGGAGTCTTTCCTAAGTTGTCAAGGAAAGAGGGAGCGCGGGCGGGGCTGGGCCGCACAGCAGGGCGGCGGAGCCCTGTTTCCCTTTGCGAAACCGATGCACCGCCAGTCCTATTGCAGTAGGCAGGCACAGGACCCTAGACTGGCTACACTCTCAGGCCGGGTGGCGCCGGGGCCGGGTCCTTGCGTCGAGTAACGAAACCGGGGTATCAATTGACAGGTCGTGCCTGGATTCGGTTCGCAACCCCTTCCCACTGAATCTGCGCGGAAAGTGAAAGTAAGTCGATGGCGGAAGCGGGACTGGCTCGCCCGGAGCCAACACCCGGGCCAGAACTTCTCCGGCGCGGTCGGAGGCCCTGCGCCCGCGGGGGCGGCACCGCGTCTTCGACAGTGTATCCAAAGCGGCAGCGAAACGCATCGGTTCGTCCGATTGATTTCCCCTTCTTTCGGCCTCTCGCGGCAAACCCCGCGGTCAGGCAGCGGCTGGCGGCTTTAGGCGGGCGAAACGGAGACTGGGACTGGGAATGAGCGGAAGACTGCACCAGCAGCCGGCAAAGGCGCGGGGGAACCGCAGAGCGACTGTCCTCGTCGTAAACGACCAGAGAAGGAATCGCGAATACCTCGCCACCGTTCTCGGCCAGGGAGGCCACCGGGTACTTCAAGCGAGCGACGGCATCGAAGCCTTGACCATGGCCCGCGTGGCCTGCCCGGACGTCGTGATCACCGATACCCTGACGCCTTCGATGGACGGATTCGAATTCGTTCGGCGGTTGCGCGTTGAGCCGGAGTTGGCGGACACGAGAGTGATTTTCTTCACCGCGTCTTATCGCGAGCGGGAGACGCGGGGACTGGCGCGAGCCTGCGGCGTCGAGCAGGTGATTGTCCACCCGGCGGAGCCGGCAGCGATTCTGAGCGCGATCGGGGCGGCACTGGGACGGCCGGCGATTGCCAACGATACACCCCCATCACTCGAGAGCGAACCGGGGAAAGCGGAGGAGGCCCAGTCCGTACGCAGCGAAACCGCGCGCGGCGCGGCCGACCAGTGGCTGCACTCGCTGGTGGAGGCCGGCCACCGGCTGGCTTCGGCCCGCGAGCCCAGGCGCCTGCTGGAAGTGCTCTGCTCGGCCGCGCGGGAGTTCAGCGGAGCGCGCTTCGTCGCCGCGGGATTGGTGGACGGGGACCGGCTGGAACCCTTCGTGATGGAAGGAATCTCCCCGGAGTCGGCGCGGCACAGGGAGTCGCCGGGAGCGACCGGCGGCCTGGTGGGAAGGGTGATTGCCGGCGGACGGCCGCTGCGGCTGGCAAGCGCGGAAGCCGACGAGACGGTTGCCAGGCTGCCGGCGGCGCACCAGGGACGGCGGTCCTTTCTGGGAGTTCCGTTGGGCTCGTCGGAGCGGCGGTACGGAGTGCTGTATTTCGTGGAGAAACTCGGCGCCGCCGAGTTCAGCCAGCGGGACGAGAGCGTGGCTTGGTCGCTGGGCGAGCAAGCGGCGGCAGCCTATGAAAATATACAGCGATACCAGGAACTGAACCGGCAGGTGGCGGAGCTCGAAAGCGAAATGGAGCGGCGGCGGGAGGCGGAGGAGGCGCTCGAAGCGAGTCAAGAGCAATTGCGGCTGCTGCTGGACTCGACCGCCGAAGCAATCCTCGGAGTGGACACGACGGGGCACTGCACCTTCTGCAACCCCTCCAGCTTGCGGCTGCTCGGCTACGGCGAGCCGGAGGAACTGCTGGGGCGCGAATTGCACGGGCTGCTGCACCACTCACGCGCGGACGGCAGCCCCTACCCGGCCGCAGAATGCGTCATCCACAGCGCGCTCGAGCGGGGCGAGCGAATCCACGTCGCCGACGAAACCTATTGGCGGAAGGACGGGTCGAGCTTTCCGGCCGAATGCTGGCTCTACCCGGTGAAGCGCGATGGGACGCGGCTGGGGGCCGTGGTGACGTTCCTGGACATCACCGAACGAAGGACCTTGGAACAGCGATTCCTGCAAGCGCAGAAAATGGAAGCGGTTGGGCGGCTGGCGGGCGGCGTGGCCCACGATTTCAACAACCTGCTGTGCGTGATCCTCGGCTACGCCGAGCTGCTCGAGCGGCTGACCGGCCGGAACGACACCTGCGGGCAGATGCTCGGTGAAATCACCCGCGCAGCCAATCGAGCCAGCAAGCTGACGCAGCAGTTGCTGGCGTTCAGCCGGCAACAATTGTTGCAGGTGCAAGCGTTCGACTTGAACGAACTGACCGAGCGGTTGCAGGAAACCCTGAGGCGAATGGCGACCGAAAACATCCGGCTGGCGATCCGGGCGAGGGCAGTGGCGGGCCGGGTGAAAGCCGATCCGGCGCAGATCGAGCAGGCGGTAATGAATTTGGTAATGAATGCGTGCGATGCGATGCCGCATGGCGGCACGCTCACCATCGAAACGACGAACGTGGAGATCGACGCGGCCACGGCGGGAAGCCAGCCGCCGACGACCGCCGGGCGCTACGTGGCGGTCGAGGTGAGCGACACCGGCTGCGGGATGGGCAAGGAAGTGATGTCCCATCTCTTCGAACCTTTTTTCACCACCAAGGGCACCGGCGTGGGAACCGGGCTGGGATTGGCGGCGGTGGAGGGGATCGTGAAGCAGAGCGGCGGCTTCGTCAGGGTGACAAGCGCGCCCGGCAAAGGGAGCACGTTCCGGCTCTGTCTGCCGCAGGCTGAGGAGGCCGGCGAAGGAACCTCGGGAACCGAAACCCAGGAACCCGCCGCGGGCGGCACGGAAACGATTTTGCTGATCGAAGATAGCGATTCGGTGCGGGGAATCACGCGGACGATGCTCGAAAGCAACGGCTACAGCGTGCTGGAAGCGGACCGCCCCAGCGAAGCGCTGGAGCTGGCCCTGCGATTCAAGGATCCGATCCATTTGGCGGTGACCGACGTGATTCTGCCGGAAATGAACGGCCGGGTGGTGGCCGAGCGAATCACGGCGCTGCACCCGGAGACGCGGGTGATGTTCATCTCGGGCTATACCAGCGACGCGCTCAGCCAGCAGGGGCTGATCGAGAGCGGAATTATCTTTCTGGCGAAGCCGTTCACCGAGAAAGCGCTGCTCGGCAAGGTGCGTGCGGCGCTGAACGCGCCGAGGGGGCCGGATTCGGCGGGGCCGGGGAAGGCGCCCGCTGGCGAGAGCCCACGGGGATAGCAAGAGGAAACAGATCAGGAAACCGCGGGCCAAATTCCGCAGGACCTGGACGTCGTGCTTAGGGAGACTGGCGGCGCCAAGCGGCGGGGCTCAAAAAGAAATGGAAAATAAGCCAGGCGCAAAGGGCGGAACCGGCGAGCAAGCCGATGCCGGAGCGCCAGTGAATCAGGCAGAGCTCACCAATGCCGAATAGCGCGGCATAGACCATAGCGCAGCCGAGCAGCCAGGCGCCGAGGTTGCGGCCGAGGTCGCGGGGGGGGGCGAAGTCGGAGGCTTGCGTGGCCACCGGGTGCCAGCCGCGGGCGTCGGGGCGAACCAGGCGATAGAAGGAGATGAGCTTGTCGCGCGGCTCGGGCGGAGTGAGGAAAGTGACCGCGATCCAGACGATGGTAGTGGCGGCGGTGGTGACGAGCGTGGTTTTGGCGAAGACGACCGGCTCGCTTCCGTGAAAGGGCGCCGCGATGCGGAGGAACAGCCAGGCGGCGAGCGCCGTGCCCATGGCGGCGATTTCACTCCAGGCATTCACCCGCCACCAGTACCAGCGAAGCAGGTAAACGCCGCCGGTGCCGGCGCCGATTTCGAGCACCGCTTCCCAGCCGGTGCGAATCGAAGTCAGCTCCCACGAGACCCAGCCCGCAGCAACGACGAGCAGCGGCACGACGACCAGCCGGGACACATTGACGTAATGACGCTCCGGCGCTTCAGGACGCAAGAAACGCCGATAGAAATCGACCACCAGGTACGAACTGCCCCAATTGAGATGGGTGGCCAGGGTGGACATGAACGCGGCCAGGAACCCAGCCACCAGCAACCCGCCCCAGGCAGCGGGCAGATGCTCGGTGGCGACGAGCATGTAGCCGGCTTCGGGTTCGGCCAGGCGGGGATAGAGGGCAACCACGGCGAGCGCGGCAACGGCCCAGGGCCATGTGCGCAAGGCGTAGTGAGCGAAATTGAACCATAGCGCCGAGAGAACGCCCTGGCGCTCGTCGCTGGCGCTGAATATGCGCTGGGCCACGTAGCCACCCCCGCCGGGCTCGGCGCCCGGATACCAGAAAGCCCACCACTGGACGCCGAGGTAAACGCAGAAAGTGAGAGGCGGGAGCGCCCAGAGCGCCTGGGTGGTGAGGCCGGAAGAGAAATCGGGAAAGAAGTGTGTTGCGGGCGTGCCGGCGAGCCGGGCCAGCATGGCCGCGGTTCCGCCGGCGGCGCGAACGGCGTAGAAACCCACGGCGATCACGACACCCATCTTCAAGACGAACTGGAACAGGTCGGTCCAAAGAACGCCCCATAGTCCTCCGAGGGAAACGTACAGGCCGGTGAACGGGATCAGACCGGCCAGGCAGATGACGAGCGCCGAGCGCTCGCTGATGCCGAGGGCGACGGACAGGACGAGGGTCATCGCCTTGGTCACCCAGCCCAGAATGATCACGTTCATCAGCAAACCGAGATAGATGGCGCGAAACCCTCGCAAGAAGGCAGCCGGGCGGCCGGAGTAGCGCATTTCGGTGAAGGCGACGTCGGTGAGCAAACCGGAGCGGCGCCAGAGGCGGGCGAAGAGGAAGACGGTGAGCATGCCCGAGGGCAGAAAACTCCACCAAAGCCAGTTGCCGGCGATGCCGTAGCGGTAAACGAGCCCGGTGACGACCAACGGCGTGTCGGCGGAGAAAGTGGTGGCGACCATCGAGGTTCCCGCCAGCCACCATTTCGTTTGCCGGCCGGAAACGTAATAGTCGGCGGTGCTGGACCCGGAGCGCCGGCGGAAATAGAGGCCGACGACGAACGTCGCGAGCAAGTAGCCGGCGACCCAAATCCAATCGAGCGGGCGGAGCCTCATGCGATTCCCATTTCGCCGCCACCGGCCGGAGCCGCGGGCCGATGGCGGGGCGCCCCAGTCTCGGAAAAGTCGCCACCGGTGTCAACCGAACAAACGCGGCCGGCGGGTGAGGCATTGGCCAAGGGCCGGGGCGCGATGGGGCGGGACGCGGCGGAGTTCTGCTATCGTGGAGCGAAGAAGCCCGCCGCCGGCAGAGCCAGGCGCGGGGGAGCCGAGGGGCAGTGATCGAATCGATTCGTCACCTTCTGGAGTTCATCTACAACGTTCGCGGGCTGGTGGAATGGGGCGGAACGGTGTTGGTGTGCGCGATCGTTTTCGCGGAAACCGGGCTGTTCGCGGGATTCTTCCTGCCCGGGGATTCGCTGCTGGTGACGGCGGGGATTTTCGCGGCGAGCGGGCAGGTGCGGATCGCGCTGCTGGCGACTCTAGCGCCGCTTTGCGCCATCGCCGGCGACCAACTGGGCTACCTGATCGGGTGGAAGGCGGGCGGGGCGCTTTACCGGCGTCCCGACGGTCGATTTTTCAAACGCCGGCACCTCGAGGAGGCGCACGCGTTCTACGAGAAGCACGGTCCGAAGGCGATCATCCTGGCGCGGTTCATCCCGATCGTGCGCACGTTCTGCCCGCCGGTGGCGGGAGCGGCGCGGATGGCCTATCGGAAGTACCTGGCCTACGACATCCTCGGCGGGCTGCTGTGGACGCTATCGACGCTGCTCGGCGGCTACTATCTGGCGCGAAGGTTTCCGGACATCGACCGGTACATTCATTGGGTGATTGCGGTGGTGGTGCTGCTTTCGCTTGCGCCGGCGGCAATCCATCTCCTGCAGCGGCGGCGGGCGAAGGGCAGCGAAGCGCTGGGCGGGGCGCAAGCGGGGAAATAACCGGGGATTCAGCGGCGCTGCCAGTGCCGGGAGTAGGCTTCGGCGCCCTGGAAGTGCAACGAGACGTAAGGCTCGTCGCCGACGACCCACGAGTCGTGGCCGGGGCCGATGTGAAACACGTCGCCGGCGCGCATCTCGACCGTGGTTCCGTCGCTCATCGCCACCATGGCGCGGCCCGAGAGAACGATGCCCAGGTGTTCCACCGGGCACAGGGCGAGGCCGGCCGCCTTGCCGGCGTGTTCGGACCAGCGCCAGCCGGGTTGGTAAGTGGCGCGGCCGAGGCTCGCGCCAGCGAACGAAACCAGCTCGAATTTCCCCTTCTCGAACTCCTTGATCTCATCCGGTTTTTCAAATTGCTTGAGGACGAGTTCCGTCACGTTTCACCTCGGTTTGGCGATCAGCCAAGCGGTTGCATTCTGGCGTTGGCGTCCGAGGAGCTCAAGAACCAAATTGGCTGCGGGCCAATTTGGATTTCGCCTTGCCGCGGAGGGTTATTTCAGGAAGAGGGCTTCGCGGAGGTGATCGCGGCCGACGAAGGTGCGCGAGGAGCGAAAATCGCCGAACAGAGCGAGGATTTCGCGGTTCTGGAACACGCGGCGAACCGGCGGCGGGCGGCGGGACGGGACCAATTCCAGGGTTTCGCCGTCGCGAACGCGGTAGTGCGAAGGCCCGATCGTGGCGGCGTCGTGAAAGGCGGCGAGCAGCACGCCACCGGGTGCGAGCAACTGATGGAGGCGCGCGGCGAGGGGATGGAGCAGCTCCGATTCGAGAAAATCGAAAGCATCCCAGGCGAGGATGCCGTGAAAAGTTTCCGGATCGAATCGCAAGCTGAGCTTGAGAAAGTCGGCGGCCAGGGCAGCAGGATCGGGATGCTCGGCCGGATCGGCCCCGGCGGCGTTGCGCTCGCGCTCGTCACGGAATTCAACCCAGGACCGGACCAAATCCTCGGTGGAAACGCGGAAATTGCGATCGGTGAAAAAGGAGACGGTGGCCTGGGCGACGGGACCGAGATCGAGGATGCGGCCCTGGGGCCTTTCGGGAATCAGCCAGAGAAAATCCTTGAGTCCATTCGAATGGCGCAGGCTGGCGCCGGGAGCGGGGCGGGGCGGTTCCGGAGCCCGCGGCGGCGGCTGTTGCTGCGGTCGCAGCTTTCCGAGCATGCTCATTTATTCGGCGGATCGAGCGGACGGGCCGCCGGCGGCGGCGCCGGCAACGACTGCCGGGCGGCCGGGATGGCGAACGCGGGCCTCGCCGGCTCCGGCGTCGACGTGTCCGGAGACCCGAGCGCCTTCCTCAATCACCACGCGTTCGGCGGCGATGTCGCCTTCGAGTTTGCCGGTGGCGGCGACCCGCACGCGTTCGCGGGCGACGAGATTTCCGCGGCTGGCGCCCTCGAGCACGATTTCGCGCGCCTGCACGTCGCCGGCGACGCGGCCTTTCGGTCCGATTACGACGACCGCGTTCGGCAAACTGATGCGCCCTTCGATTTCGCCGTCCACGCGCAGATCCTCGGTGCCCTGGACTTCTCCCTTGATTTTCAGCCCTTCGGCAATTGAACTCATGGCGAGCCTCGCTGCCACTCGGAGGGATCAGACGGTAACGGGAAGGTGCGGCGCGAGTGCGGGGACCGCTCCGGCGGAGCTTCGCTCTCCACCCGCACGTTCCCCACGGCCCTCCCGTTTCGGCCTGCCTGCGACCGCCGGCGTGCCAGCCGGCTTGCCCGGTCGGCGCAGAAAACAAAATGAATATAGTACACGGCCGGAGTCGGGGCAAACGAAGACAACCAGGGGCAGGGGGCGACTCCCTCCAGGCAGATTCCCCCCTTCGCCACGCTCCGCTCCGAATGACGGGGTTCGGATGGCGGGGCAAACGCAGACGGATGTTTCCGGGCGACGTCAGCCGGAGTGCTCGGCGTGTAATTCCCAGAAGGCGACGACGAGGCCAAAGGTTTCGTGGAGAAAGATTTTCGTGCCGAGGCGGCTGAGCCACCAGGCATCGGGAATGAAATGGGAATCGGGAGCGGCGATGACAAGCGGATAGAGATCAGAGGGAAAGACGCGGTGAAAGATGTAGCGGGCGCGGCGGGTGTGGTAATTGGAAGTGACAACGAGGACGCGACGCCAGTTTTTCTCGATGCAGAGTTTGCGGAGATCGCGCGCCTCCCCCAGGGTGTACAGATCGCTTTGGGGGAAGCGCAGAATCGCGGCGGCGGGAACACCGTCGGCGGCAAGATCGCGCTCGGTGAGATCGGCTTCGGAGAGGTAGGGACGGATTTGGGAGCCGCTGGCGACCACGAGCGGCACCCAGCCCTGGCGATAGAGCTGGGCGGCGCGGGCGGCGCGATCCGCTTGGTAATCATCGCCGCTCAGCACGATGATGGCGTCGGCCCGGGCAGGAGGATCGCTTACCACCAGCCAGTTGCCGGCCGCCTTCATCAGGGGAACGCGGGCCAGGGCGACTACCAGAACGAGCGCAACGACGAATAGCAGGCCAATGAACCGGAACAGCACACTGCCGCGCTGGCGCCGGAGCGAATTCATGCCGGGTCCAGGGCCCGAAGCTCGGCTGCGGCCCGTTCCGGTTCGAGGGCGTTGAAATAAGTTTCCTTGATGCCGTAAGACTTGCTGGTGATTGAGGTGATGGGCAGGATTTCGATGTGCCAGTGATAGGCGTCGCCAAGCGATTGCCAATAGCCGGTGAGCTCGCGGGTGGTCTGGGGTTCGTTGGGAGCGGTGTGGAGGACAAGGTGGTAGGCGGGGGCAACCCGCACCAGGCGGCGCAGCACCCGGCCAAGCAGCGCGGCAAGGGGGCGGCGGGCGACGCCGGGATCGGGGATGACGAAGCGGCTGTTGTGAGGGCGGCCCATGATCCAGAGTTCGTAAGGGACGCGAGAGGCGTAAGGGCAGAAAGCGAGGTACTCGCCCTCTTCGTCGACCAGCCGCTTGCCCTGGCGCTTTTCCTGGCGCGCGATATCGCAGAAAACGCAGCGGTCGCGCCGCTGAAACCACTCGCGGGCGGCGCGTAATTCGTAGAGCACGCGCCGGGGCACGAAGGTGGTGGCGAGGATCTGGGAATGGGAATGAAGCCACTCCTCGCCGGCCAGCGCGCCGGAATTCTTGAACAGGGTGATGTACTTGAAGCGGGCGTCGCGTTTCAGGTCGTCGATTCGCAAGGCGAAGGCGGCGAGCACCCGCTCGATGTCCTCATCGGCCATGCGAGCCAGGGTGCGGGAGTGGTCGGGGGTTTCGATGACGATTTCGTGGGCGCCGACCAGCCGCATGCGGTCGTAGATGCCGTCGGCAGAGCGAGCGGGGTCGCCCTCGATGCGGTAGAGCGGATCGAAATGCGGAATGACGCGCACCTGCCAAGGGCCGTCGGCGGGCAAGGCGAGCAACGTCTGGGTGGCGGTTTCGTTGCCGGGACAAAGCGGGCAGGGCACGTTCGGGGCTACGCTTTCTTCCGGTTTCCCAACGACCACCCAGCTTCGCGTGATGGGGTCTTTGCGCAGTTCCATGTCAGTTATCGAAAGCAGCTTTCTATACGACAGCGGGACGCGGGATGCAAGGGGAACCGGGCCGGGCCGCCGATTGGCATGCTATCCTGAAATCGCATGAACGAAACCGATGATTTCTACATGAGGATGGCGCTCGAGGAAGCGCACGAGGCCGAGCGAGCGGGGGAAGTGCCGGTGGGCGCGGTACTGGTGCTGGGCGGCCAGGCGATTGCGCGAGGACGAAACCGGACGATCGCCGATTGCGATCCTACCGCCCACGCGGAAATCGTGGCGCTGCAGGCGGGAGCGCGGGCGGCGGGAAACCACCGGCTGTCCGGGGCGACGCTCTACGCGACGGTCGAACCGTGCGCGATGTGCGCCGGAGGCATCGTGCAAGCGCGGCTGGCGCGGCTGGTGTACGGCGCGGACGACCCCAAAGGCGGAGCGGTGCGGAGCTGCTTCGCGGTGATCAACGACCCAAGGCTGAATCACCGGATGGAAGTGACCGCTGGGGTGTTGGCGGAGGAATGCGGCGGTGTGCTGCAGGCGTTCTTCGCCGGACGAAGGCAAGCGACGGCCGAGGAGTAGAGGGAGGAAGCCCGCCGGCAGTTTGCCGGCGCCGGCGAAGGGGAAGGCAGGCGATGGCGCTGGAGTTGGATTTCGAGTGCGAGCCCGCGCCGGGGCGGCCGCTTGGCTGCGTCGAGTTGTGGGCGGGTAACGAGCGAGCGCACCGGCACCAGGAGATGGCGGGGCTGGAAGCGGACGCTATCGCGCTGCCTTCGGGGAGCAGGAGGGGCGGCGACCTGTGCGCTCTGTTTTCCTGCGACCGCGAAGCGGTGGCGCGGGTCGTGCTGGCCGACGTCGTCGGCCACGGCTACAGCGCCAGCCTGGTGGCTGCGCACATTCACCGCCTGCTGCACAAATATCGAGACGTTCCGGCCACCGGCGCATTGCTCGAGGCATTGAACGACGCGTTCACGCTCGAACAGGCTCCGGACCAGCCGCTGAAGCTGACGACGGTGGTTAGCGCCCGATTCGAGCGCGCCACCGGCGAGTTCCAATACACCTACGCCGCCCATCCGCGGATGCTGCTGTGGCGTGCGCGGCAGGCGAGGCTGCGGGAGTTGGGGCGCGATCTGGAAGGATTCCCGCTGGGATTCATCGCCGGGGAACGATACCAGGAGCGAAGCGAGCGGCTGGAGGCGGGGGACATGATCCTGGCGTTTTCGGATGGCATCACCGAGGTGAAATCGCCCAGCGGGGAACGGATGAATCCGGGAAAGCTGGTGGAGCTGGCGGACGGGATCATCCGGACGCTGCCCCAGCCGGCTCGGGTGCACGATTTGGCGGAACACCTGTTTGCCGCGGTGCAACGTTACCACGGCAGCGAAGAGTTCGATGACGATGTTACGCTGCTCACCCTGCGCCGGATGGGCGCAGAGTGAAGGGCGGCTGCTGCGGGATGCGAGGCGGCGGCGACCGCAACCCTCGCGGCCACGCGAGCGAGACTATCCTGGCGGGTGGGTGGAGAAGTAGTGATCGAGGCCGGCGGTGATTTCGCCGATGGCTTGCTCGACGTTGGCGTCGAGCGCCTCGACAACGGCGGAGACGTCACCCCGTCCCTTGCCCGGCACCGGCTGGTCGTGCGCGTAGAAATGCGACCATACCGTCCCGCCGGTGGATGCCTCCTCAAGATCGATTTCCAGAGATAGCCGGGCCACCAGCGGAGGGCCATCGACTTCCTCGAAGTCGTAGAGGTGGCCGCGGAGAACGTAATTGCCGGTGGCCCTGCTCCGGAGCAGCTCGACGGAGCGATAGCGGCCGGATTCCCGCAGCCGCCGGACCAGTATCATCCCCAGCATTTCCGCAGGCGAAGCCGCCCAACGGTGATACTCGTAGATACCCAACTCCTCCGGGCCGGTGCGGTACACCATGTCGGCGCCGCGATAGAGTTCCGGCGCGGTGAGCCGCTCGACCAGCAGCGAAACAGGATAGGCATCGGCGGAGGGCAAGGCGGCCGGCGCAGCGGGTATCGACAGCTGATAGTAGCGGGTGGGGCGCCCGGCGCCGCAGGCGGCGAGCGCAGCAGTCGCGAGGGCGAGCGCGGAGGCGGAGAGGATTCGGCGGGCAGCGCAGGTCATGGCCGACCCCCGGGCTTGTGCTCGGCGGGAACCGATTTGCGGATGAGGGAATAGGGGCGGGTTTTGATGGTCTCGGTGAAATCCTTCAGGTTATCGGTGATATGGCGGAGGTTGTCGATCACATCATCGAGGCTATCGGAATTGACGTCGAGGGTGCGGTCGAGATGGGCGGTCAGGCCGGAGGCGGAGCGGAGGGTCTGGCGCAGCTCGACAATGGATTGGTGAAGGTCGGGGCGGTTTTCACCAATCATCGCATCGGCATGAGCCAGGGCCTGGTCCGCCTGGTGGAGGGCAAGATCGGCCTGGCGGGACGTGTTGCGCAGGTCGTCGAGCGCCGGGCCGAGTTTGGCGGCGGCGGTTTGGGCGTTGTCGAGAGTGGCGTGGAGCGGGGGCCGGTCTTCGTCGAGCATGTCGCGGGCGCCGGCCAGGGTGGCAGAGAGATTGGCGCGATTGCGATCACCAAGCATATCGTTGAGCCGGGCGACCGTGAGTTGGAGTTCGCGGGCTCGCTGGTTGAGGGTGGCGATGAGCTGGGAAGCCTGCGGAGCGATGGAATCGAGTTCGGCGGTGATGGCGTTGAAATCGACGTAAGGGCGCGCGGGCAGGACGGCATTGGGAGGAGCGGGAGGCGCCCCGGGGCTGCCGGCCATCAGCTCGACGTGATTGTCGCCAAGCGGGCTCATGCTCATAATGCGCACCTGGCTGTCGGTTTTCACCGGAATCGATGGCAGCACGGTGAAGCTGATCTCGATGAGCGAAGGATTTCGGGGATCCACCCGCAATTGCTTCACCCGGCCGACTTCCGGGCCGCCGGCGTAACGAACCATCGCCCCGGGCTCGATGCCGCCGGCGAAGGCGATTTCGGTGCGGTAGGGAACGCCGGCGCGGGCGAAAGCGCCGCGGACGCCCGCCACTCCCACCACCAGCACCGCGGCGGCCACCAGAACGAAGAGTCCCACTAAGGCTTGTTCCCTTTTCGCGGACATGGTTCCTCCCTTTCCGCCGCCGGCTATCGGCGCGGACGGCGGCGCTGGTCGGTGAGCATCTGCAAATAATCGAGTTCCTCGTAGACTTCGGGTTCGGCGATGCGATCGAGAAACTGCCGCACGCGGGGATGGGTGCTGGCCTGCATCTCCTGCGTGGTGCCGATGGCGATCAGTTCGCCCTTATCGAGCAGGACCATGCGGTCGGCGATCAGGAAGGCGCTGGCGAGCTCGTGAGTGACGACGACGATGGTCATGTGGAAGGCCTTCTTGAGTTCGAGGATCAGATTGTCGATGCCGGCGGCGATGATCGGATCGAGGCCGGCGGAGGGCTCGTCGAAGAAGAGGATTTCCGGGTCCATGGCGAGGGCGCGAGCGACGGCGGCGCGTTTCTTCATGCCGCCGCTCAACTGGGCGGGGAAATAGTCCTCGAAATCGGCCAAGCCGACCTGTTCGAGCTTGAGGCGAAGCATGATTTCGATGGTGGACGGCTCCAGCCGGGTATGCTCGCGCAGGGGGAGAGCGACGTTTTCGCCCACGGTCATCGAGCCGAACAGGGCGCCGCCCTGGAACGACATGCCGATGCGCTTGCGGATTTCATCCCGCTCCGCGGAGGATAGCTCGGTGAAATTCCTGCCTTTGATGAGGATCCGGCCGGCGCGGGGCGTTTCCAGGCCGACCAGGGCGCGGAGCAGCGTGCTTTTGCCCGAGCCGGAGCCGCCGAGGATGACCATGGTCTCCGAGCGGCGGACGTCGAAGCTGATGCCGTGCAGGACCTCACGTTCGCCGTAGTTCACGCGGAGTTCGCGCAGCGAGATCACCGGATCGCTTTCGGAGAAGGCGGCGGAATTCGGGTCCATGGTTCGAGCGAGCGAAGCTCAGCCTCCTCCGGCAAAGTAAAAGAGCGCGGTGAAAATCAAGTCCACCGCAATCACCAGGAAAATGGACATGACGACAGCGGAGGTGGTCGAGCGGCCCACCTCCTCGGCGCCGCCGCCGGTGCTGAACCCTTCATAACAGGAAACGACGGTGATGGTCATGCCGAACATCACGCTTTTGACGAGGCCGGTGACGATGTCGCGCAGGAAGAGCGCCTGCACGGAGCTGCGGAAGTAGCCGGTCCAGGTGAACCCGGCGAAGCTGACACCGAACAACCCCCCACCGACGATGCCCATGAAATCGGCCCAGGTGGTGAGGCAAGGCAACATCAGCACCATCGCCTGGAACTTGGGGGCGACGAGGAAATCGATGGGATCGATGGCCATGGTTTCGAGCGCATCGATTTCTTCGGAGACCTTCATCGCGCCGATTTCGGCGGCAAAAGCAGAGCCGGAGCGGCCGATGACGACGACGGCGGTGATGAGCGGACCGAGTTCGCGGGTGATGGAGAGAGCGACGGCGGTGGAAACGTAATTCATGGCGCCGAGCTTGCGGAGTTCGTAGGCGCTTTGAAGGGCCATGATGACACCGATGAAGAAGGTGATGAGCGAGAGGATGGGCAGGGCGCGCACGCCGACGGCCATGGCCTGGGACACCGCTCGCTGGAAGCGGACGGGCCGGCCGCGGAAAGGAGCGATGAAAGTGAAATAGGCGACGCGCCCTCCCATGAGCGCCAAAGCTCCGAAATACGCCAAGCCGTCGATGGCCGCCCGGCCGATGCGCGTGACTGGCCCCACGTTGGTCTCGCCCCCTGAAGCAATCGAAGCGGCTGCGGTCAGAGAGCCAGGGCTTCCTCCTCGCTGTCGTAGACTTCGAACATTTTGAGCAGATGGGAGAGACGGAGAACGTCGCGAAGAGCGGGCGCCAAGCCATAGAGGATCAACCGATTGCCGATTTGGCGCGACAGCTTCAAGCCTTCGACCAGCGAGGCGACGCCGGAGCTGTCCATGTACTTCACCGCTTTCAGATTCAGCGCCAGGCGAGGAACGCGATTCGCCTTCAGCTCGCGCAACAGCACGACACGCATCTGGGGCGAACTGGCGAGATCGATATCGCCGGTGACGTCGATGATGGTAGCCTCGCCCAATTGGCGCGTGGTGATCTGCACGGTGATTTCTCCTTCAGGCGGTTTTCCCCGCAGGCCGGCGCTTGAGGTATTTCACCAGCCGCAACTGGTTCGAACCTCGCCGCCGGCGGTATTCGACTTCATCCATGCTCGCACGAATCAGCTGCAGGCCGAGTCCGCCGCAAGGCAACGGCTCGCGGCGAGTCCGGCGCCGGAGCCTGGCGGGATCGGCGCCGCAGCCGTGATCGATCAGCAGCACCTCGAGCGCGGTGCGATGATTGCCCGGCGCCCGGCCATGCAGCCGGCGGCAGGAAATTTCGATGGGCCCGTCGCGGCGGTTACCGTACGCATGGCGGATGATATTGGTGAGCGCTTCATCGACGGCCAGGGTCACCGAGCGGCATTCCGACGGCGACATTCCGAGCATGGCCGCGAGCGATTCCATGGCCTGCCGGACCACGCAGAGCAACTCGGGTTCGCTGGAAAACCGGAAGTGAATCAGCGCGCCTCCGTTGCCCCGGCCCATCGTGGCGCTTGCGGACCGGCAGTTGGCTCGGGAAGCCATTACCGCCCCTGCGTGACACCGACAGGCCAATGCGCTCTTGGCGATGCCATCGACAGCCTCCGGGTGTACATGCGAACAGAGAGATTACCCTTGTTCGCCCCAAGGTGCCAGACCGGCGAAGCGGGCGGGGTGGGCGGCGGCACCTCACTCAGAGGGAGATTGCAGCTTGCGCGGAACGCCGTCGAGCGGCGCTGGCTGAAGGCCAAAGGGAGCGAAGGGCCAGCCGTTGTGGTGGGTAGCTGAGGGCGTCGCGGGCGGGTGGCGAGTGAAGTGATTGAAATGTTGGAACTTAGCAGTTATCGAAGCCAGTTTGGGGGCGCGAAGATTCCATTAGGTCTGGAGGGCGGCAGGGTGATACAATAACTGACGAAATTGTTGCTCTTGTGAAGCCTTTAGATTCGTGTGAATCGTTCGAAGGGGTCGCAAGCGCTAACTTGCGGCCCCTTTTCGGTTTACGGCTGGGGGCGTTCGGGACGCAGCAATTAGCTTAAGAAAAAGAAGAGGATTAACAGTGAGAGAACAAGGCATTGTGAAGTGGTTCAACGCGAGCAAGGGCTTCGGGTTCATCCAGCGCCAGTCTGGCGAGGATGTATTCGTCCACTTCTCCGCGATTCAGGGCGAAGGCTACAAGTCTCTGAACGAGGGGCAGGCGGTCGAATTCGAAGTGACCAAGGGCCCGAAAGGCTTGCAGGCGTCGAACGTCACCAGCCTCTAAGCAAACAGCGCGAGCTCGCCCTCGGGCGGGCTCGCGCCACCTCAGCTTTCGAGAATCAGAACGACATTTTGGTTGCGGTGCCTTCCAAGGAGGCTCGGATGAAAGCTCTGGCAGAGGGTCAGTACGTCAAGCATTTTCAATACGGCTGCGGCGTAGTGACCGAATCCAACGAGGACCGCACCTCGATCGATTTCGATTTACACGGATTGAAGAAATTCGTCACCAGCATGATGGTTGTGGAACCGGCGGAAGGAACTCCCCCGAAACGGCACGGCAGCAAGCGGCGCAAGAAGGCATCGGGTGCGGCGGCGGGATCGAGCGCAGCGGGCGCGCGATGAGCAATCCCCTCCTGGTGCGCTACATCGGATTCCAAGCCAAGCAATTCGTTCGCGAATACACCTTCCGAGTGCAGCACGCGACCGAAGAGGCGCGCGAATTCACGCTGACTATCAGGAATGAGGCCTTCGACGCAGGCCGCGTGCGATACCAGGACGCCCCCGATATCTGCTCGCTGATGCTTCACCGGGAGCTGGAAGCCGCCACAACGGCGCCGCTAAAAACGCATCTCCGCGTCAGCGACGTCGAACTGGAAGATTACCGCACCAGCCATGCGCACCGGGTGCGGCGAAGCCTCTACACCCGCAAATTCGGCAAGCCCGGACAACCGAGCGGCTGAAGCGCGCCACCGCTGCCAGCATTCCAGCCCGAAGACGCCGCTCGTGTTTCCATGAACTGAGGAGCGCGACGGCGACCGTGAGGTCCTCCGCTTGCCTGTTCCGTGGAAACTCAACGCAATCCTCTGAAGCGCTAGAGGGTGAAACCTCTTTCTTTCTTTCTCTCTTTCTTTCTTTCTTCCTTCCCGGCCTGAGGCGGGGCGTCAGACGCCGATGATGGCCAGCGCGCGAGCATCGCGAGAGCGGTTTCCATCCGAATCATCCCGTCGCGAGGCATGGGGCATCACGGGCACTCGCCCCCGGATTCATGAGGACCTGGAGGGGTTTCGCGGAGTCGGCGCGGACACCATCCACACAACTGACGGGATTCAGATAATACCCATGATGTTGCTGGCCCGCGGGCCAGAGGCAGCGGTTGCCGGCGGCGGCGCACTCCCGGATTCGGACCGGGATCTACAGACTCACGTCCTCGACAAAGACCTCATAAGCCACCAATTCCTTGCGGTCGCTGGCGATGATCCGGCTTGTGAGTCGAACCCGTATTGGAGTCTTGTCCGACCGGCGCCATTGCGCCTGCATGCCGCGCGATTCGCCGAAGCGCGTTTCCCGGGACAGGAAATCGGCGAAAGCGAGGGAATCGTGAAACAGCTCGGTTTGCAGATCGAGCTGGTAAAGGTCGCGGACCGAGGCATAGGCGAGGATGCGGGCAAGGGCCCGATTGGCATAGAGCAGTTTGCCCATGGGATCCACGCAAAAAATGCCGCAGGGAACGCTCTCGAGCAGGTGATGGTATTGATCGAGCGCGTGACGAGCGATGTCCCGTGCGTGGCGCAGAGCTGTGATATCCCGGGCGATTGCGCAGATCCTGTCGATTCTTCGGCCGGAGCCGCGGATCGGGGCCAGGCTGAGGACAACGTGGATCAACGCTCCGTCTTTTCTCTTGTGAACGGTTTCATGATCGGCGACCGACGCCCCCCCAGCCACGCGGGCCATGATTCGCGCGATTTCGCCGCCATGGCTGGACGGGGCCAGAAGGGAGATCGGGCGACCGGCGGCTTCCCCGGCGGGGTAGCCGTAGATGCGTTCGGCGGCGCGATTCCAAGCGGTAATGGCGCCGGCCGCGGAGCAGCCGATGATGGCATCGGCGGAAAATTCCGTTAGAAAGGCGCGTTCCTGGCGGAGGGCGTGATTCTGGTGGCGGCGTCCAGGCCTCGGCAAGGGCGGGGTCGGACACTCTGCGGGCGCCTGATTCAACTGTCGCATCCCTTTATGCTCCTTCCCACTCCGCCGTCGGCCCAGGCTCGCGCTTCCCGCTTGCCGTTCCGCTCGAGTGTCCTTCCCGCTCCCGCCAGGACGATCCAGGGGCTGGAGGGGAGAAGCTCCCGCTCCGTCCTGCGAGAAACCGGGACTGGTGAGGCTACTGGAAAGCGGGGTTGGGAAACATCCGTCGAGGGATATAGTGATGCTGGCGGAGTACATGCCTTGCGGCGTCGTCAGTAACCGAGAAGTAACCGGGCGCGCGAGCCAAACAACAGCGCGATGGCGCCGGTTTCAGACTTCCCTGCGCGCGGAGGAACGTTCGCCGGAGCCGGAGCGAGCGCCATGGATCTTCTGCTCGCGATATTCGCGGCTGGTGAGCCAGATGATGAGGAAGTCGAACAAGGTCAGCAGGGCCAGGGCGGCAGAGGGAGCGCGGGTAAAGGCCACTGCTTGATAGACGACGAAGGCCCCGAGGACCAGGATCATCAGCGGATAAGCCCAGAGGCGGTTGAACCAGAGAGCAACCACCAGAACGACCTTCGTCAGCCCGTGGGACAAGAGGAAGGCGGAAGCGTACCATTTCCTCGCAGCGAGACTCTTCGTTGCGGCAAGCAGATGAGCCACCAGGACGTCGCGCGGGTCCTCGGAGAGCTCCTGATGGAACAGCGTGAGCAGGATCCGGCTGGCGGAGGATGGCGAGATCAGCCATACCAGCACCCCTCCAACGGTTTCAAGCAGGCCATCGATTCCCTTCAGGGTGATGCCGACGCGAAATGTATCGCGGAGGAACCTGGCACGGGTAACGGTCATCAGCTTTGCCCAACGCCAGCGCAGGCGACGCTGGGCGGGAATTTCAGCTCGGGCACGCGATTCAGCTTAACCCACCGGCCGGGCGCGGAACAAAATAGGGGCCGGACGCGTGGCAGCGGCGAAAGCGGGAGCGCAGCGGTAGAACCCGATCGATCCGATTTTTGATAGGATTCCGGCAAGGAGGCGAGGTTCATGGCCAGCGGACAGACACCGAGGGACAGCGGTGAATCAACGGCGCCCGTCACGATTCGGCGAGCGATTCCGGCCGATGCCGAGGTTTGCGGGAGAATCTGCTACGAAGCATTCGGCAACATCGCCGCGCAGCATAATTTCCCTTTCGATTTTCAGGAACCGCAGCAGGGCATCGGTCTGCTGACGATGATGTTTTCCCATCCGGGATTCTATTGCGTCGTCGCGGAACGGGAAGGAGCGCTCATCGGCAGCAATTGTTTGGACGAACGAGCGGCCATCGGCGGAGTGGGACCGATCACGGTTTCCCCGACGGCGCAGAACCGGACAGTTGGACGGCAACTGATGCAAGCGGTGATGGCGCGGGCGGCGGAGCGGAAACTGGCGGGGGTGCGGCTGGTGCAGTCGGCTTATCACAACCGGTCGCTGTCCCTTTACGCGAAGCTGGGATTCATCGTGCGGGAGCCGCTGGCTTGTATGCAAGGCCCGCCGATCGGCTCGGACTTGCCGGGATACCGGGTGCGGAGGGCGGAGCCGGCCGATCTCGATGCCTGCAACGAGCTGTGCCGGCGCGTTCACGGGCACGATCGCAGCGGCGAGTTGCGCGACGGGATCGGGCATGGCACGGCGGTGGTGGCGGAATCGCGCGGGCGGATCACCGCCTACGCTTCTTCGGTTGCCTTCTTCGGGCACGGCGTCGGCGAAACGAACGAGGACTTGCAGGCGCTGGTTGCAGCCGCGCCGGCAATTCGTGGCTCGGGGGTGCTGGTGCCCACGCGAAACGCGGGGCTGTTCGCCTGGTGCCTGGCCAACGGGCTCCGAGTGGTTCAGCCGATGACGCTGATGACCGTGGGTTTGTACAACGAGCCGGCAGGAGCGTACTGGCCGTCGATCTTGTATTAGGCCGGCGCTGCTGTCGCGAAAATCGGCTCGCCGCCCCAGGAAATCTCCCCGGCGCTTAGTGTTCCACGCCGGCTTGGGCGCAACCAGCCCGGCTGCGCCGAGCCTCCTGCCGAAACCGAAAATCAGAAGCGGATCATCGGGCCGAAAGCGAGGCGCAGGTTGTGGTGAGCTCCATTGTTGAAATAGATTTCGTCGCCAACGTCGAGGCGCAAACCCAGGGGGCCGAGATGGACTTCGAAGCCTCCGCCGGGATAGAGGGCGCCACTGACGTCTTTGCTGCGGAGATTGTCGACCGAGCTGGCGAAAGTGGCGAACGTGGCCGGCCGCGGGTCGAGCCGGAAGTTGACAAAGCCTCCTTTCACCGTGAGGAAGGCGCGAAGCGGGCCGCGGGGTGTCTGTAGCTTGGGGCCAAACAAGCCTTGCAACAAGCGGACGTTGCTACGCTGTAGAGTCACCGAACCGGTGGCGGTGTTGGTGAAGCCTTCGGTGAACGCCTGTTCGAAATCGTAGCTCATCTCGGCCTCGAGCCCGAGCACCGGATTCGCGTTGACGGCGAAGCGGCCCCCGAGGCCGGCCATGTTGGTGCGTGTCTGGGACAGGCGAACGTAGTCGCCGTAGATGCCAATCTGCCCGTGGTCCTGTGCCGAGGCCACCGGTACGAGCCCTGCCGCGAGAAGAATGAGCCAAGCAACGCGTTTCATCGGCGTCCCCTTTCCGACCGGGTGGCGGGTGCGCCGTGATAACTGAAAGGCGGTTGGTTCATCGCCTATCCCGCCGGGTGTTTGCGACGTCCTTAAGCAACGAAACAGCTTGGTTGTGCTGAACAGCCTGTCAGTGCCCCCGCTGCGGCACTAAACTATAGCGATGCGTTTCGAAACCGGAGTGTTGCCAGAAAACCTGGGGAGGGGACTGCTCGAAATGCGCGGCCCCGAGCGTGAGGCCGGGGGGAGTTCCGGCTCCGCCGGCAAACCCGCCTAGCGCAGCACGCGGTAGTTGAGCTGAACGACGCCGTCGGGAAAGGTCTTGGTGGAGCGCAGCTTAAGAGGAACCGACCGGCGGCCGGGCTGGACGAGCGGAATGCCTTCGCCGATCAGGACTGGGATCACGTGGATGCTGAACTCGTCGATTTCATCCGCGTCGAGGAACGAGCCGATGATGCCGGCGCCGCCCATCATCCAAATGTGCTTGCCCGGCTGAGCGCGCAAGCGGCGAGCGAAGGATTTTATCGGTTCGCTGACGAATTCGAATCCCTGGAGCGACGACTTGGGCGGGCGGCGCGAGAACACGTAATTTTTGATTTTGGGGCCGAATCCCGATGGCTTCATTCCCATCTCGAGTCCCTTCTCGTAGGTTTTGCGGCCCCAGAGGATGGCATCGATGGATTGGAAGAATTGGTCCATGCCGTAATTGCCCTTGGGTCGCGGGCGGTCGAGCCAGCCGACGTCGCCATCGGGCCGGGCAATGTAGCCATCGGCGCTGACGGCGATGTAGACAATGATCTTCCGGCGGCGCTTCATGGCGGCTCCTCCTCCCGCATGGCCGCGAATTATAAGCGCCGCCTCCAGATTCACGATAGACGAACTTTCCCGGCGGGAGCCGGATGTAGAATGCCGCTCGATTGCGGCGCAGATCCTATTGCCTCGAGGAAAGTTCAGGCGTGCGTTCCCGGCCGATCGCGGGGTGAAAATGGAAATTCAAGCTGACGCACCTTTGTCACGCATCCGTGCTTGCGTGTTCGACGCGTACGGCACCCTGTTTGACTACGGTTCAGCGGCGGCGCGCTGCGCCGACGCGCTCGGAGGCAAGCTCGAGCGGCTCAACTCCCTCTGGCGCGAGAAGCAGCTACAGTACACTTGGCTCCGCGCGGCTCAAGGCAGGCACGAGGATTTCTGGCGAGTCACCGGCGATGCGCTGGACTTCGCGATGGAAACGCTCGGCATGAACGATCCTGCCTTGCGAGAGAGACTGATGAATCTCTACCTCTCGCTGGACACTTTTCCCGAGGTACCGTGCGTTTTGCGGCGGTTAAGGTCGAAGGGCATCAAGACCGCGATCCTATCGAACGGCACGCCCGAGATGCTGCAAACAGCAGTGGAGGCGTCGAGAATCGGCGACTGGCTGGACGCCGTACTCTCGGTGGAGGAGGCAGGCGTTTACAAACCGCATCCCCGGGTCTACCAGCTTGCGGTCGAGCGGCTCGGGGTCGAACCCGAAGCGATTTCCTTCCAGTCGTCCAACGCGTGGGACGCGTACGCGGCATCGGCTTTCGGCATGCGGGTGGTGTGGTGCAACCGTTACGGTCAGGCCCGAGAGCGCCTGCCGGGCAAGCCGGACCGCGAACTCAAGTCGCTGGCGGACTTGCCCGGCCTGCTCGGCGCATAGGCAACCGGACTGGAATCCGCTCGATGGGCATCGCCCTGTGCCGCGGATGCGAGTGGGCGGCGCGTAGCCTGGCCTGCCAACCCGCGCCAAGGCCTGAGATGGCGCGGCCCCGACTCCTGGGCGGGGATATGGAACTTCGGCAACGTGGTTCGGCATATGGGGCGATGGATTGCGTTCGTGCGAGCCTTCAACGCCGGTCCACGCCGGATCGTAAGGATGGACGATTTGCGGCGTCAGTTCCAGTCGCTTGGATTCCACGGGGTGGCGACGTTTCTGGCGAGTGGAAACGTGGTGTTCGAAGCGCCAGCGGGTGACGCGAAGCCGCTCGAGCGGAAAATCGAGAAGAAACTGCGGAAGGCTCTGGGGAGCGAGGCGGCCGTGTTCCTCAGGACGGTTGCGGAACTGAACGAGGTGGCGAGCTTCAAGCCTTTTCGGCAGTCGCGCTTCGGGGGCGGAGCGGGGCTGGATATCCTGTTTTTGGCGGAAGCGCTCGACAAAGAAACCAAGACGAGGGTAGCGGGGCTGGCGACAGAAACCGACGAGTTCCGGGTGCGGGGGCGGGAGATTTACTGGCTGCGCCGCCGGAAACCGGGCACAGCGGCCTTTGCCACCGTGCCGCTGGAGAAGACGCTGCGCAGGCCGTTTACGATACGGGGTGCCAACACGGTAAGGAGGTTGGTGGAAAGGTATGGGCGTGGTGGCTCGCGATAGCTCGGTGGCGGAGAGGGTGGGATTCGAACGAGACCGCCCCAGCCGCGCGGGCGGCATGAAACAACACCCCAGCCCGCCCGCTTTCTTCGCCGGCCAGAGCATTTCTCCCGAATTCTGGCGGAGAGGGTGGGATTCGAACGAGACCGCCCCAGCCGCGCGAGCGGCATGAAACAACGCCCCAGCCTGCCCGCTTTCTTCCCAGGCGCGAGCATCTTCCCCGAATTCTGGCGGAGAGGGTGGGATTCGAACCCACGAGACCGGTTTTGCCAGTCTACCCGCTTTCGAGGCGGGCTCTTTCAACCGCTCAGACACCTCTCCGCGGCGCCTCTATTGTAAACGGTTTACGCGCCTGGCCGTCGCCCGAAGGAGCGCGGGCCTATTTGGAGCCGGCAAGTTTTCTGAGCGCTTCCTGGGCGGAAGCCTTCGAAGGCGTATCGATCGAAACCACCGCGTTCAAGGCGGCGCGGGCGTCGGCGACCCGATTGGCGCGCGCCAACTCGACGGCGCCGCGATAAAGGGCATCGGCCGCCCAATTGATCTGGTCCTGATCGCGAGTTAGGCTGGCTTGCTTTTGTGACTCCCAATCGGCAGGGGTCATGCCGGCAGGCGGGGGCGCCGTCTTGTAGCGGGCGACCATTTGGATGACGCGCTGGCCGTAGGCGGCGACTTTCTCGTCGCTGCCCTGCATCTGGCCCGCCTGAATCAATTGAATGGCGACGCCGAGGTCGTCGGGATTGAGGGCGAGGGCCTTGTCGCCGTATTCATAGGCTTTGGCGTAGTTCTTGAGATTGAAATAGTCGGTCACGAAGAGTTCATCAGCCGCCAGAGCCATGTCGCCCGAGGGATGATCGGCGGCGAACTTGGCGATGAGGGCGAGTTTCTGATGGAGGTCCTTGGTAGCGTCGATTGCCGAGAGGGCTTTATCTTCGGGCGAGCCTGCGGGAACAGCAATCTGCTTATCCAACTGCGCGGCGGCGGGCGCTGCGGCCGCCGTCAAGAATGCGATTACCAGCCCGAATCGTCGCATGGCTGCCTCCTTGCCCGCGCTTGCGGGCGCTCCCTACGGGCCGGACGCAACCGAGGGAATCACAGGCCGCCGCAGGTAGACGCCCGCTCGCGCCCGTCTGAGGCGGCGCGCGAAACGGGGCGGGTTGCGGGCCACAGCCCAGACGGAGGCGGATTCCCACCCGGCGCGTTCAAGGCACATCTTAGTCCCGGAAGGCGCCGGCCGACAACGGGAACGCCGAGACGGTAGGGAATCCGGACCCCACGACACGAGCTTCGGCTCGAAAATCACGGGCAATCCCTTCATTCGTGGAGCAGGATGCGCAGGTCGCGGAGGTTGTTGCCGGTGGGGCCGGTGAGGAGAGCATCGCCGAGGCGGGAGAAAAAAGTGTAGGAGTCGCTGCGGCGAAAGTAGTCGGCGGGATCGAGTCCGGCGGCGCTGGCGCGATCGAGAGTCGAGCCATCGGCGACGGCGCCGGCGGCGGGGCTCGAGCCATCGATGCCATCGGTGCCGGCGCTGAGCACGGCAACGGGCAGGCCGGCGATTTTCCGCACCGCCGCGAGGGCGAACGCGGCGTTGCGGCCGCCGACGCCGTCACCGATGACGGGGCTGCGGACTTCGCCATCGGCGATAACGGCGACGGGGCGATCGGGGTAAGCGCGCTTGCGTCGCTGGAGCAAATCGAGCAGGAAATCGACGGCGCGCTCGAGCGGCCAGTCGTCGGTGGAATTGTCGCAGGCGCTGACGAAGCCGCGGGCTTCGGCGGCGCGATGAGCTTGATGGAACAGGTCGTGATGGCCGAGGAGAAGGAAAAACCGGGAGCGGGCGAAAGCAGGATCGCCCGGCTTGGGCGTTTCGAGCAGGGCGCGGCGCTCGAAGGCGGGGCGCAGCGAGGCCGGAAGGCGATCGAGCAGGTCGTAGCGGCGGACGACGGCGCAGGCGTCGTCAACCGTCGAGGGATCGGGAATCGTGGGGCCGGAAGCCAGGGCCGATTCACGGCCCGCGGGAACGTCAGTGACGGCGAGGGTCAGCTTCGCCGCTTGCGGAGCGGCGGCGGCGAGCCGGCCGCCCTTGACCGCGGAAACGTGCTTGCGAACGGCGTTGATCTCGTCGATCGAGCCGCCGCAAGTGACCAGCAGGCGATGCAATCCGCGCATGTCCTCGAGAGTGACGGCGGGATCGAGCGGCAACTCGACCAGGGCGGAGCCGCCGCCGGATAGCAGGAAAAACACGAGCGTGCGGCGATCGGCGGCGGCGAGCAAGGCGAGAATCGCGCGGGCGGCGAGGAAGCTGGCTTCGTTGGGAAGCGGATGGCCGCCGATGAACAGATCGAATCCGGCAGAAGGCGTGGCTGGCTGCGGCGTGACGAGAATTCCTCCGACCGGGAAATCGGGCGCGAGGAGATCGACGAGGCCTTGCGCCATGGCGCAGGAAGCCTTGCCGTAGGCAACGACGCGCAGCGAAGGGAATTCGGATAAATCGAGCTGGCCGTCGCTCCAGCGGAGGACGCTGCCGTTGCGTTCGAATTTCGCGCACACGCTTCGCCGGACGTCTACGGAGGCCAGGGCCTGACTGAAGATGGCGCGAGCGACGGCATTGAGGCCGGGCATGGAAGAAGAGCATACAGGATTGCGCGGAGCGCGGCGGCGGTACGAATCAGCGGGCAGCTCTCTCGAGCGCTTCAGGGTTGAGCGCGTTGGCGGGCCGGCGGCCGGCGAAGAGGTCGATGGCGTTTTCGGCGGCGATCATCGCCATGCGGGTGCGGGTTTCGACGGAGGCGCTGGCGATGTGGGGGGTGAGAACCACGTTTTTGCGAGCGAGCAGCCCGGGGTGGGGTTTCGGCTCGTTTTCGTAGACATCGAGCGCCGCCCCGGCGAGTTGGCGGGCTTCGAGCGCCTGCACCAGGGCGGCTTCGTCGACCACCGGGCCGCGGGACGTATTGATGAGGAACGCGCTGGGCTTCATCCGAGCGAGCTGCGGAGTGGAGACGAGGTGTCGCGTCTCCGGGAGCAGCGGCGTATGGACGGTGACGAAATCGGATTCGGCGAGCAGGCGATCGAGATCGACGTATTCGGCGGAAAGTTCCTTTTCGATTTTCGTTGAAGCGCGAGCCACGTCGGCATAGAGAACGCGCATGCGGAAACCGGCGGCGCGGCGAGCGACGGCGCGGCCGATGCGGCCGAAGCCGATCAGGCCCAGCGTTTTGCCCCAGACGTCGGCGCCGCAGAGCTGGTCGAGGTCCCAGCCGCGCCACATGCCCGATTGCATCAGGTCGACGGCCTCGGTCAAGCGGCGAGCCACGGCGAAGAGGAGCACCCAGGCGAAATCGGCGGTGGTTTCGTCGAGCACGCCGGGCGTGTTGGTGGCGACGACGTGGTGGCGGGTGCAGGCGGCGAGGTCGATATTGTCGTAGCCCACCGAAACCGTCGCCGCCAGCCGCAGCCGAGGCGCGGCGGCGAGCAGCTCCTCATCCACCGTTTCGGTGAGAAGGCAGATCAGGCCGACTTTATCGGCCACGCGGCGAAGCAGTTCGGCTCGCGGGATGCGTTCGGAATCGGTCCAATAGTCGACGTCGAAATGCTCGTTGAGCAAGTGGCGAACCGAGTCGAACAGGGGCCGAGTGGAAAGCAGTTTTGGTTTGGACATAAGCAATGCCAAGTGCTCAGGTAGCACACCGGGGCGACGGGTGTCAAACGCGCATCATCCCGCTGCAGTTTCGAGGCAGAGGGATGATGGCGATCGAACCGTCGCGCCCGGTGCGTGAATCGAGTGCCGCGGCCAGGCGGCCCTGCTCCGCTCGGTGCGGACTCAGGGCTGCGTGGCGGGCGCGGGCTTTTTGGCCATTGCCTTGGCCGCCTTCGGCATGGCTTTGGCCGGCTTCCAGAAGGAATCCGCCTGAACCCATTCTTCCGGCGGGTAACTCATTTTCGGATCGAAAGCGAAGAGGTTGTTCACGTCGGTTGCAATCGCGGCCTCGGTAAGTTCGGACATCCGTTTCTGGCCGTCTGGACCCAGGGCGGCAGAGAATGCCTTGTCGAAATTCGCAGACATGCTGTCGAGCTCGCCGAGGGACTTGTGGGGGGTAAAAATCAGGACGGTGCCAGCGGGCGCGCCATAGACGACGTTGTAGACGGCGTAATGGACGTCGAGGTTCGCCTTGTCAAGGGTGGAACTGAAGAGCTTGACCAGTTCTTCCCAGTCCTTATCGTGGCCCATGCGCGTGCGAATTGTCTCGATTTCGAAATAGCGCATCTGGGCGATATTCACGTTAGCGTGGTAACTGGACTTCTCGTCGTACGAGGCGAGGATGGTCGAGCCATTGGAGACGAACTCGGAATCGCGCTCCATGACCCCGGCCAGTTGCGCCCGCAGCGGCTCTTGCTGTTGCGCGGCGAGGGATTTCTCGTAGGCTTCCCACGAATCGTGGGGAACGATGAACCACGCCTCGCCCGTGCCGCTGGCGGCGGTGGCCGCGAAATAGTGGTTGCCGGATTTGGCCGCAGTCACCGCTTGCACGTAGGCCATCTCGTTTCTCTGGTGAGCGGCATCCCTGCCGAACTTGCCGAATTCCCGCTGGATTTCGAGCACTTTGGGCGGAGACATCGTTTGTTCCTGCGCCCAAGCGGACACCGATCCGAACGCGGCCGCGCAAAACAACGCGACCGCTACCGTAATTTTTCTCACAAGTTTGCTCCTTTCGAAATTTTCTTCCGCGCTACCCAGGGAGGTGGGGAAAGGGGGCCTCCACCCTGATCGCCGGTTTCCGGGCGAACCGGGGCTCCCGTTTGGATAATGCCGATGGCGGCAAAGATACACCAGGCGGCCGCGGCATGCAATGGCCGCCCGATTCCCGGCGCCGGGTATCGGGCTGTCGGGGGGGCGCGCTGGCGCAGCAGGGCGGAATCCAAGTGGAATTTTCGCAAATGAACCGCATCCCGGAAGTGGATCTGGCCAGCCAGCGGGCGGTGGTGCAGCGAGGAGTGGTGAACGAGCAATTATCGCGGGCGGTGGCTCCGGCGGGACTCCACTAAGCCCCCGATCCCTCAAGCGAGAAAGCGAGCACGATTGGCGGAAGCGTTTCCGAGAATTCCGGGGGGCCGCACACACTGCGGTACGGACTGACGGCGAATCACGGATGCATCCTGAAACTGCGGGTGGGCGTGGCGAAGTGGTCGACCAAGCAGGAAGTGCTGCACGTAGTGGCATTGCTCGACCGAGTGCTTCGCGCTGGGCGTGCGCTTCCCTAGAGCCAATCGGGGTTCGTTGACCTCCTTGGTGCCGGTGCGATGGGCGGATTCCCCACAGAGCCATCCAGGGCGCCGGAAGGCGCGTCCCGGCAAAAGACGCCGTGATGAAGAAGATGCAATTCGACTGCACGGCCCGAGCGGTCAGTCCAGCGAGCGGAAATCTGGAGAGACCGGCCGCTAAGTTATTGATTTCAGGCCGCTAATTATTGGGCCTGATCGCTCCGCAAATATCAGGATTCGTAATAAGCCCTCTGGAATGAGTTGCTTGATTTTTTCTGATCGCTCCAAAACCGGCACTTTTAAGATATTAAGGCGAACAAAAGACGAAAATATTCAACTTTTACAATCCCGCTCTGTGGGACGAAGGGTGTGGCACCCGGCGTCAGGCCGAATCCCTGGGGGCGCACGGCTAGCGTGATGAGGCCGTGCGCGCGTGGATTTGTACGTCGCCGGGCGGGACCGATTCAGCCGAGCATGGATTTCAGCCAGATGGAAGCGGCGCCCAAGCCGAACAAGGTGAAGGCAGTGCCGGCCAGGCGCATCTCCCAGGTGATCGTGTAAACCAGCTCGCGGGGAACCATCGGGTGATCAACCCACTTGCCGAAGATGGCACCCACCCATTCGCTGCCGTAGGCAAGAATGACGTAGCCGGCGGAAATGCCGAGCATGGCGGGGAAGATGAGCCAGTAAAGCTTCCCGCCGATTTCGGCGGCGCGGAGTTGGGAGGGCACGCCCATCAGGTAGAAGGCTTCCGCCGTCAAAATCGTCCCTGAAACAAGCAGGCAGACACCGAAGGTGCGAACCTGGAGCAAGGCGCTCTTCACCGACCGCGGCAGCAGGCTGGGCAATCCGCCGGCGGCGGCGAACACCTCGCAAACCACGGCAAATCGCCGGGGACTGTAAATCATGCAAACGCCGGTGAAACCCAGCACGATGGCCAGGAGCAGAATGGCGGCAAACACCATAATCGAGTCCATGCGACCCCCTGCAAACAGGCGGAATGGAACGACGACCCAGTATACGCCGAGTAAACATGGGTAACTACATAGTAATCATTTCGTGCTTAAGAGTTACGGGAAGCGCCCTGTGCTGCGCCAATGTGCTTCACCCGCCGCGGGAAAACCCAAGGATCCATCCGCACCCTTAAGCCCGAAGGGTGCGGCACCCGGCTACTTCTCGCCAATCAGGTAACGGCAGCCACGCGGGCCCATGCGGGCGGCATGGACGGCGCCGGCGGGGACGTCGACGCGATCGCCCGGCTGGTAGGTGGCGCTTCGGCCGCCCACGGTGAGCGTCATTTCGCCTTCGAGGACGAGGTGGGCGGTTTCGGTGGGGTGGGTATGGTCGGGGTAGTGAGCGCCAGGGCCGTCTTGCCACACGTAGGTGCGGGTGAAGCCTTCGCGGCGGAGCTGGGCTTCCAGGGGCCGCGGGTCGGCGGGAACGGTCATGGGGCAAGTTTACAACGGATTAACGGGCAGGGCCGAAGACACAAAACCGGGGAGCGCCGGCAGGGGTTGGTTCGAGGCGCTCCCCGGTTTGTGTTATCCACGGGAGGGGAAATGACCCCGGGGAATCTAAGGAATGCCGGGATTATCGTTTGGCGGCCTGGCAATCCTCATCCGCGGCCGCGTGGCCGTTTTCACCGCGTAATCCGGCGGCACCATGAACAGGGCTTGGGGCGGCTCTTCCCTGCTGATATCGGTGAGCTGATAGGTGGTGGTGCCGAAACGGGGATCGGAGCGGGTGAGCAGAATCGTCGTTTGCAGGTCGGGGGAGTACCAGCGCTCGATAGTGATGGCAATCGGCTTTTCATTGCCGATTTCCCCGGCGGGGATGATGCGGGTGACGCGAGTGCCCTGAACGGCGAGGCCCTCGATGGTTTTCTGGCCAAGCGATTCGGTCTTGGTTTCGCCGGCAAAACGGCGAGCAAAATGGGATTCCGAAAATTGTCCGGGAATGTGATTGAGGTTGGATGGGGGAGACATCACCTCCGCGGTTTTTCTGGTTTCGTCGAGCGTGTAAACTTTGCCGGCGGCGGGGTCGGAGATGAATGCGAGGCGGGGCGCTTTCCCCTCCGCAGCCAACGGCCCGATGGCTTCGAACGACATTTCACGGCGGGTGCGGCCGACGCTGTCGCGGGCGAAGGCGCCAGCGGATTTGCGATCGATGCGATTGCCGTCGGCAAGTACCTGGACGGTTTCATTGACGATTTGAGCGGAAAAGGGGGCGCCGGTAACCGCCTGCCCCTCGAGGCCGGAGAGCGGCTCGGAGAAGTAGAAGACGTCGCCGAGAGGATTGCCGAGCCAACCGGCGCGGCCGGTGACAACACGCTCGTGGAGCGGCAAGGGTCCCTGGGTCGCGGGCGCGGCTTGCGCCCAGGCCGATGCGGCGAGGCCGAGGGTGAAAATCGCAGACGCCGAGCAGCAGAAAATTCGTCGCTTCATAAGCCGAACTCCTTCCGAGCAAAAACCGCGCCGGGCTTCCCGGCGCGATCGCAGCCCTGCCTGGAACCCATCGCCACTGCCGCCAGGATTACCGATGGCCGATCCTCAGGGCACGATGCGGACGGCGTAGGGCCAGCCGTCCTCGCCAACCAGCAAATCCGCGCGCACCAAGTCCCCGGCGGCGCTGGCATCGACCGGATAGCCCAGCTCGGCCAAATCGCCGCGGGGAAGCTGGACGCGCAGGACCACCGCCGAGTCCCCCTGCATGAAGCCGCCCGCGTACGGCACCGGGACGAAGCCGGAACCAAATTCGGGCGCGAGCGGCGAGGCGACTGGGGACAAATCCACCGGCCGCGCGGGCGTCCCGCTCGGCGGCGCGGCCGGGCGGAGGCCGACGCTGGGCCGTGAAGCATTTGCGGGAACGCGGCGCGGCAGCCGGTGAACCGAAAAGACGACCAGGAAACTCAAAGCGGCGGCGGCAGCCCCCAGCCCGAGCGCGGGCAGCCAGCTCAGCCGGCGGCGGGGCACGAAGCGGCCGGATTCACGCTCGAGGCGCAAGGCGGCGAGGAGTTCCCTTTCGATCTCCGGCCGGGGCCGCAGCAAACGGCTCTCGGCCGCGGTAACTTCGAGCGCTTTCGCCGCCCATTCCGCTTCCACCAGCCAGTCGCCGCACTCGGGACAAATCCGCGCGTGGGCGCGGGCGGCGGCAAACGCCGCCGAATCGGGCGATCCAGGCCGGTGCGATCGGGCCAGCTCGTGGACAATTTCACCGAATTCGTGGCAATTCATCGCATCACTCCGTGCCCGTCGCGCGGATGGCGGCAGGCCGGGGAACAGCGCGAAGAGCGCGCAGCTTCCCGGCCAGCATCTCCCGGGCGCGATTGAGGCGCGAGCGCACCGTGCCTATCGGACAAGCCAGGATGGCGGCGGCGCGCTCGTAATCCATTTCCTCCAGGTCGCAAAGAGTAATGACCTCGCGGTACCGTTCGGGAAGGCTGAAAACCGCGCGGCGAACCTGGGAGCTGAGTTCGGCGCGCTCGATTTCGCCGGAAAAGTCGGGAGAATGCACGGCGAAGCCTGCCGCCGGCCGCGAATCGGCGCCGCCGGGACCTTCGTCGGGAAAACCGAGATAGCGGCCATCGGCATCGAGCAGGCGGCGAACATGGTTTCGCGCAATGCCGAACAAAAATGCAGGCGGCGCACCCCTTCCGGGATCGTATTTGCCGGCTTCGCGCAACAAGGCCATGAAGGATTCCTGAACAACCTCTTCGGCTGCTTCCACCCGGCCGGTCATGTGCAGGGCGAAGCGGAACAGGGGCCGGTGATGGCGGGCGTAGAGGATGGTGAACGCCTCCTCATCGCCATCCGCCAGGCGGCGCAGCAGCGTTTCGTCCCGAACTTCGGCTCCGTCGTTCATCCCCTGGATTAGACGTAATTGCCGCGCCTTCGGTGTCCATTCGGTTTGGCGGGGGCGGAAGTTCCATTTTTTTCGGCGGAAACGGTCTTGACCGCGCCGGAAGGGGCAGCTTAGGGTAGTAGCCGCCGGTGCGGGAAAACCTGGAGGAGCCCGCCGGGAGGGTCCGATGGCCGAGTCGACGCCCCACATGACGGATGAGAGAGCCGTTGCGCCGCCCGAGGCGTTCCAACGGAATGCGCGGATCGGCTCGATGGCGGAATACGAGCGGCTGTATCGATGGGCGCAAGACGACCCGGAGGGCTACTGGGCGGAGCAGGCGAAGCTGCTCGATTGGTTCGAGCCGCCGAAGAAGATTCTGGAGTGGGATTTGCCGCACGCGAAATGGTTCGACGGCGGGAAACTGAACGTGACACACAACTGCGTCGATCGCCACTTGGCGACGCGGGGCGACAAGACGGCGATCCTGTGGGAATCGGAAGACGGGCAAATCCAGCGAATCAGCTACCGCGAGCTGCACCAGCGGGTGAGCCGATTCGCCAACGTGTTGCGAGGGTTGGGAGTGCGGGCGGGGGACGCGGTGGCGGTGTACCTGCCGATGATTCCCGATCTGACGGTGGCGCTGCTGGCATGCGCGCGGCTGGGCGCGGTGCATTCGGTGGTGTTCGGCGGATTCAGCTCGGTGGCGCTCGCCGACCGGATCGGCGACTGCCGGGCGAAGGCGCTGGTGACCGCCGACGGCGGCTACCGCCGCGGACGGATCGTTCCGCTAAAGGCAACGGTGGACCAGGCGCTCGCGGATTGCCCGACTATCGAATCGGTGATCGTGGTGCGACGGACGGGCGAGCCGGTGGGCTGGAAGGCGGGGCGCGACCACTGGCTGCACGATCTGGAAGCGAAGGCTTCGGCGGAATGCCCGGCGGAGCCGTTCGACGCCGAACATCCGCTCTACATTCTGTACACCAGCGGAACCACGGGCAAGCCGAAAGGGGTGCTTCACAGCTCCGCCGGCTACCTGCTGCAATGCATGAGCAGCATGCAGATGATTTTCGATTTGCGGGAAGACGACGTCTACTGGTGCACCGCCGACATCGGCTGGGTGACCGGGCACAGCTACATTGTTTACGGGCCGCTGGCGAACGGGGCGACGGTGGTGATGTACGAAGGGGCGCCCGATTTTCCAGCGAAAGACCGGTTCTGGCAGATCGTCGAGCGGCACCGGGTGACGATTCTTTACACGTCGCCCACGGCGGTGCGGTCGTTCATGGCTTGGGGGCGGGAGTGGGTGGACCGGCACGAGCTTGGCAGCCTGCGGCTGCTGGGGAGCGTTGGCGAGCCCATCAATCCGGCGGCGTGGAAATGGTATGCGGAAACCGTGGGCAAGGGGCGATGCCCGGTGGTGGACACCTGGTGGCAAACGGAAACCGGCTCGATCCTGATTTCACCGCTGCCGGGAGCGACGCCGACCAAGCCGGGCTCGGCGACGCTGCCGATGCCCGGCATCGCGCCCAAGGTAGTGAACCTGCAAGGGCAGCCGGCGCGGCTGGGGGAAATCGGTTTCCTGGTGATCGAGCGGCCGTGGCCGAGCATGCTGCGCACGATTTACGGCGACGACGAGCGGTTCCGGCGCGATTACTGGAGCCGGATTCCCGGCGTGTATTTCACCGGCGACGCGGCCCAGCGCGACGCCGACGGCTATTTCTGGATCCTGGGCCGGGTGGACGACGTCATCAAAGTGGCGGGGCATCGGCTGAGCACGATGGAAATCGAAAGCGCGCTGGTGAGCCATCCGGCGGTGGCGGAAGCGGCGGTGGTGGCGCGTCCCGACGAAATGAAAGGCGAGGCCATCGTGGCTTTCGTAACGCTGCGTTCGGGCGCGGCGCCGTCGACGGCATTGCAGGACCAGGTGGGCGAGCACGTCGCCGCCACCATCGGGGCGATCGCGCGGCCAGCGGAAGTGCGGTTCGCGCAAGCGCTGCCGAAGACGCGCAGCGGGAAAATCATGCGGCGACTGCTGCGGGAGCTGGCGCAGAAGGGGAACGTGACCGGGGACACGACCTCGCTCGAGGACTTGACGGTGATCGAGCAATTGGCTCGGGCGCGGGGACTGGACGAAGCCGAGGGGTAGGGCGCGCGATCAGCCGGCGTCGGGCGGAGCGAGCATGGCGGCGGCGGAGCGAGCGACGAACGGGCGCGGGGCCAGCCGCTCGGCGTGGGTTTGCAGGTAATTCAGCCAGCCGGAAATGACGTAGGTTTTGCCGGCTTCGAGGGCGTGCAAGCCGACGCGAGCCACCTTCTCCGCCGTTTCGGGAAAGCGCAGCGCCCGCGGGGACTGGCCAGCGACGCGGGCGAATTCGGTGGTGGTGGAGCCGGGGCAGAGCGCGCAAACGCGGATGCCGTAGCGGCGGACTTCCTCGGCAAGGCCTTCGGCGAAAAGCAAATCGAAGGCTTTGGTGGCGGCGTAGCAACTGAGATAAGGCACCGGCTGGAACGCGGCGGTGGACGCGACGATGAGGACATCGCCCGAGCGGCGCTCGACCATCGGGGCCAGGAAGCGGTGGGTGAGTTCGACCACCGCCGCCACGTTCACCTGAATCATCTCGAGCGAGCGATCGAGCGCGCCCCGATGGAATTCACCGTAGACGCCGAACCCGGCGTTGTTCACCAGCAAGTCCACTGCAATTCCCTTCCCCTCTATCCAGGCGAAGAGCTGGCCGGGGCCGCCCGGCCGGCTGAGATCGGCGGCAACGACCTCGACGGTGGCGTTGTGGGCGGCGGCGAGTTTTCGGGCGAGATCGTCCAGCCGCTCGCGCCGGCGGGCGGTGAGCACCAATTTCGCGCCGCGAGCGGCGAGCTGTTCGGCAAGCGCCCAGCCGATACCGGCGCTCGCGCCGGTCACCAACGCCCAACGATTTCGCCAGCGGCTCATCGGTCTTCCCCCTCGATTCCCGGAGCGGGCAGGCTCCGCAGAAAATAAGAGCACACCGGCGGCGGGAAAGGAAGCGAGGAATGGCTCTGAGGGAGGAGGGGGAGCCTGGTAGTGTTCCGGTTTGGCGAGATTTGCATCCCCGCCGCCTGCGCGGTACGAGGAGATGCAGGAATTTGAAAGGTTTAGCATCGCGCACAGGTCCCGCAGAGCGGGATGCCACTGCCAAGCTGGACCACCACCGTGAGCGGCAGCCAGTTCACGGACGGGGCCAGCCGACGGCTGCCCGATCAGCCCGGCGAGACAACACCCGCACCCTGAACACCGCAGGGTGCGCCACCCGCATCGAGGCGTCCGGCGGCATCGGTGGGACGGGGGACAGGCCGCGATGGGTCGGTGGAACATCCTCACTGCGACGGGCAATCGGAAGGCGGTGTGTTAGGATGGCCGGCGAAACGGAACAAGCAGGCGAGGCGCGGCCGATGGAACTTGAAGCTGTCCGCATCAGCATTCCCGAAGATGCCAACGTGATCATCGGGCAAGCGCACTTCATCAAGACGGCGGAAGACCTGCACGAGGCGCTGGTGGGAGCGGTGCCGGGGATACGATTCGCGCTGGCATTCAACGAGGCTTCGGGACCTTGCCTGGTGCGGGTGGAGGGAAACGACGAGGAGTTGAGGAAGGCAGCCGTCGAGAACGCGCTGGCGATCGGCGCGGGACACGTCTTCGTGGTGTTGCTGCGGAACGCTTACCCGATCAACGTGCTCGAGCGCATCCAGCGGTGCCCCGAGGTTTGCCAGGTGTTTTGCGCGACGGCGAATGCGGCGGAGGTGCTGGTGGCGAAGACCGCGCAAGGGCGGGGGGTGGTGGGCGTGGTGGACGGTTACCCGCCCAAAGGGGTGGAGGGGGCGCAGGACACCGCCCAACGGAAGGAGTTCCTGCGCAAGATCGGGTACAAGTTGTGAGGAATCAGGAAGCGCGTTCGAGGTAGTTGCGCAGCTTGCCGGCGCGAGACGGATGGCGAAGCTGGCGCAGAACCTGGCCCTCGATCTGGCGGATGCGCTCGCGAGTGAGCCCGAAGGACTGGCCGACCTCTTCGAGAGTGCGCTCGCGGCCGTCATCGAGGCCGTAGCGCAGCCGCATCACCTTCTCCTCGCGGGGGGAAAGCGTCTTGAGCAGCGCGGCGGTGCCTTCGCGGAGGCTGCGCTCGAGCACACGCTCGGCAGGCGACAGAGCCTGTTTGTCCTCGATGAAATCGCCCAGGCGGGTTTCCTCCTCGCCAATCGGGGCGTCGAGCGAGAGCGGCTGGCGGGCGACGCGCAACACCTGCTCGACCTGCTGGGTTTTCAGGCCGAGGCGGCGCCCGATTTCTTCCGCCTTCGGGGCGCGACCGAGTTTTTGGACGAGGTCGCGGGAGGTGCGGGCGACCTTGTTCAGGGTTTCCACCATGTGGACGGGCAGGCGGATAGTGCGGGCCTGGTCGGCGATGGCGCGGGTGATGGCCTGACGAATCCACCAGGTGGCGTAGGTGGAAAACTTGTAGCCGCGGCGCCAGTCGAACTTGTCGACGGCGCGCATCAGGCCGATATTGCCTTCCTGGATCAAATCCAGCAGGTGCAGGCCGCGCTGGGAGTATTTCTTGGCAATCGACACCACCAGCCGCAGGTTCGCCTGGGTCAATTCCTTGCGGGCCTGCTCGGTCTGGGCTTCGCCGCGCTGCATCCGGGCAACCATGCGGCCGAGCGCGCCGGCGTCGGCGCCGGCAGCAAGCTCGAGTTCCCTGAGTTCGCGGCGGCGCAGGCGCAGCTCGCGACGAGCGTCGAGTGCATTGTCGCCCTTGGATTGCCGGGCGCGGCGCTCGAGCAGCCTGACTTCGAGCGCGAGACCAGTGGCGCGGTCGGCGGTGTGGCGCAGGGCATCGATCAGGCGCTTGCGTTCGCCCGGAGAGAACTCGATCGCACGGAGCAACTGGCCGATCTGAACGCGCTGGCGAGCCAAGCGGGCCGGCGCGGCGCGCCAAGCCGCCGGATTCGATTTGGGAGCGCGGCCCAGCCGCCCGGCGGTTCGCAGGGCTTGCTGGCGCAATTTCCCGATTCGATCGAGCGCGCGCAGCAATTGCCGGGAGTGCTTTTCGAGATGCTCCTCGGTGAGGTCCTCTTCGTCAATCTTGACGATTTCCAGAATCGACCGGCGACCGTTGCGGAGATCGTCCGCAACGGTGGCCAGTTGATTCCAGGCCAGCGGCGAACGAGAAACCACTTTCAGCACCAGGCGTTGGCCACGCTCGATCCGCTTGGCGATGAGCACCTCGCCTTCGCGGGTGAGCAGCTTCGCGGCGCCCGCCTCGCGCAAGTACACCCGCACCGGGTCCTCGGTAAACTCGGTTTCGGGCGGGGCGACCGGAGTTTCCAGTTCTTCAGCCGGCTCCTCGGCCTCGCGCAGCTTTTCTACACGCTCGTAAGGGAAACGGTCCTGTTCTTCCAAGCCGAGCAGACCGTGCCCTTCATCGAGCTTCTCTTCAATTTCCTGCACTCGCCTCTCCCTTAACGATAATAGGCAGAATGCCCTTTAGGCCTGTTTCGATCCGAGCACCCGTACTGCCCAAACGACGGCGGGGACGCGACATTCATCTTCAACGGCGGAAGGAGACGAAGCCTGTAGACATTCATAGGATACCTGTAATAAGACGCAAAATGAAGCGAAAAAGATGCAGGCCCGGAGCTGGCGAGGAGGACTTCAACCTATTTGTTTTCTTTGGCTTATACAGTAATCTCTCGCGGAGCTGCGCGGGCGCCGCTGCAGTTGGGGCCGGCCGTGGGGCCGTTCGGCATTGAAAATGGCGGATTTGCCACACTTGGCCAGAGTGGGGGAAGGGCAATGCCCACCACGATGCCGGAGCCTGGCGGCGGGCGGCATGTGCAGTGGCCAGAAGAGTTTGCACGCTGCCGATGGAAGAGCGAGGGCGGCGGAGCCCTACGATTCCGCAGCGTCCTATGCCAGAATCGAACCGGCGATGAAGCGAATCGATTTTGTCTTCTTCGATGCGGGCGGCGGCCACCGGAGCGCGGCAACCGCGCTGGCGCGGGCCATCGAACAGAGGAAGTTGCCCTGGGAAATCCGCCTGCTGAACTTGCAGGAAGCGCTCGATCCACTCGACGAGCTCCGCAACCTGACCGGCGTCCGCATCCAGGATTTGTACAATCGGATGCTCCGATCGGGCTGGACCCTGGGCAGCAGAAAGCTGATGCGGATGCTCCAGGCAGGCATCCGGGCCTACCACGGCAAGGCGGTGCGGCACCTGGAGAAATACTGGCGGGAACGCGCTCCGGACATGGTGGTTTCCTTCGTTCCTCACTTCAATCGCGCCTTGTGCGAAAGCTACCGCAACGTATTTCCCGGCCGACCCTTCGTCACGATCCTCACCGACATCGCCGACTATCCGCCACATTTCTGGATTGAGCGGCAAGAGCAATACCTGGTATGCGGGTCGGCGCGCGCGGTGGAACAGGCGCGGGCGCTGGGCCACGCAGCCGACCGCGTGTTTCGCGCTTCGGGAATGATCGTCCATCCGCGTTTTTACGAACCACAACCGGCGGACCGCGCCGGCGAGCGGAGGCGGGCGGGACTCGATCCGGAGCTCCCGACGGGCCTGGTACTCTTCGGCGGGCACGGCAGCCGGGCGATGCTGGAAATCGCGCGGCGATTGGACCGCTCGCAGCTGAATGTGCAGTTGATCCTGCTGTGCGGCAGGAATGAAGAGCTGGCGCGAGCGCTGCGCGGGGAGAAACTACGGCTGCGGCGACGGGTGGAAGGATTCACCGAGCGGGTGCCCTACTGGATGCATCTGTCGGATTTCTTCATCGGGAAAGCTGGTCCGGGGAGCCTTTCCGAAGCGATGGTAAAGGGGCTGCCGGCGATCGTGGAATGCAATGCCTGGACGCTGCCGCAGGAGCGATACAACGCGCAGTGGATTCGGGAGCGAGGAGTGGGGCTGGTGGCGCCGAATTTCCGGCGGATCGATCGCACCGTGGGCGAGTTGCTGCGGCCGGAGGCTTTCGCGCGGTTCCGGGAAAACACCCGGCGCGAGCCGAATTGTGCGGTATTCGAGATTCCGGGGTTCCTCGAGCGGATTCTGGAGAGGGGATGAAGCGACTGAGCGCGAGGGCGAAGCCGCGGGTGGTGTGGGAGGATCGAACCGCGCCTCAGCCATGGGGCGCTGCACCGCAGAGCGCACGTCTGCTGGCGTCTGGAAGCGGACGTCAGGCAGGGGGTAAGTCAGATCGCAGAGGCGGCGCGTTCCTCAACCCCATGCCGCGAGCGAGAAAGACCGTGGCGACAACAGCAAACACCAAGAGGTTCAAAGCGCCATCCGTCCACAGCAACCCGTGCGTGCCGAAGTGCCGGAAGCCGACGCCGTCGAGCCAAGTCACGTACACAATGGGAATGCTGACCGCAGTGTTCAACAGGGCGTACAGCGTGCTGGCATCGCGAGTTTCGGGCCCGATAAGCTCCACAACCAGCGCCACGCTACGAGCCGCGCAGAGACCCTCGGTGAGCAGGTAGAAGGCCCCGCCGGCGAAGTACACCGATGGCCGATTCGCAGCCAACAGCAGGATGGCGGCAAGCGCGTTCGCGGCGCCAGCAGCAGCGTAGGTGAGGCGGCGGTCCCAATCGCCCGGTAATAGCGCGCTGCAAAGCGCGCCGAGCGCCAGCGCGCCGCCCGCTCCGAGGCCGTTGATCCACAGGACGCCGCTCCGGCCGACACCGTAATGCGAAGCGATCGCAGGCAGCAAGCTTTGCGCCGCACCCGTCGAGCAGGGCGAGAGCAGAAGCAACGTACCCCACCGCCTCCTGCGCGAGCGAACCAAGGCCGCTATCTCCCTACCGATCACCGAGACGCGCCCCTGGAACCACCGTGAAGGGAGGGGAGCAGGCTCGGGAATCGTGAGCGCCAGGGGTCCGAGCAGGGCGATCAGAGCCGCGAAACTAAAGCCGGCAGCCACAAGCGGCATTCGCGCAACCAGCCATAGGACAAGCGCTCCGCTGAGTGCACCGCCGCCCAATAATCCCGCTTGCGTCCATGCGGCTGCCTTGGATTGATCTCTCGACGTAAGCATTTTCACCATCATCCCGCCGCACGCCGCCATGACCAGAGAGGTCACCATTCCCCCGGCAAAAATGAGCATGGTCATCAGCGCCAGATGCGAGGCTCCGATCAGCGGGAAATAGAGGCAAGCAGCGACCGCTGTTCCGAAGGTTCCAATTGCCAGCCAGGTTCTGCGTCGCAGCATGATGTCCACGACAGGAGCAACGAACAGAGCGAGGACACCGGGCAGCGCGGCGATCGAGTTGACTTTCGCGATTCGATCGACGGGAACGCCGGCTTTGGCAAGCAGGAACGGCAGAGGAGTGAAGTTGAACCCGACAATCATTCCGAGAGGCAGAATGAGCAGACTGAAGACCCAGGGCGCAGGCCAGCGGCGCTCGGTATTCATGCTTACGGAAGCCTACCAGATCGTATTATTCTTGTTTAGAAGCTGTTGCAAAAACCCCCGGCCGACCTCTTCGCGGGCTGAAGCTCCGGTTCATAGATGGCCCAACTCCGCCGGGCCGGGGCTCCCGCCCAAGGCGGGCGACCCCCGAAACTGGCCGTTTTACAAGGGCTTGCAGTGATCCGAGTCGTGAGTAGGCTGAAGAACTCGGCAGGTCTGATGGGGCCTCAACGGCTGAAGCCGGTTAGACGCCAACGCACCTCGGGCAGGCTGAAGCCGTGCCCTTACAGCCAGGCGCTGGTTCATCCTGGGAAGTTTGTAGGCGAGCATTGGACTCAGGACACTAACGGGGATTCGCCCCAGCCCGACCAGCATGTCACTCGAAGATTCAGAACCCGCACCCTGAAAACCGCAGGGTGCGGCACCCAACGATCCCCGGGCGAACGAGAGATCGACAAGACTTGACTCCTTTGCCTCAACTTATCCGGCTCAAGGCGTCTAGAATTCGAATTCGAGCGAAACGGTGACGGCGGTGCTGACCGCAGTGTTGCTCACCTTGGCGGGAGAAAACCGCCAGGCCTGAGCCGACTGGATAATCGTCTGGCCGACGGCTTCGTCGCCGGCGAGCACCTTGCCGCCGGTCACCCGGCCCTGCGGGTCGACCGAAAGAAGCAGCCGGTAAGACTTTCCAACGGTGGCCGCACGTTGAACGACTTCGTAAGGCAGCGGGTGGCTGAGCAGTTGTAGGCCGCTTTGAACGTAGGGTTCGGCAACGGTTTGGCCAGCGGTGAGGGGACCGGACCAGGCGGTGCGGGTGGGAGAGGCGTTCACCGTCACCGCCCAGACTACGTTCTTGGCGGGAGCGGAGGAGGAAGGCAGAGTCGCCGGCCTGGCGAGCGCGTTGAGCGCCTCGGGAATCCGGGCTTCGGCATAGTCGCGGGCCTGGGCGGCCACCGGCCCGCCGGAGTTTTCGAGAGTTCGAAACTGGGTTTGGAGATTGCGGAGCGCTTCGGGATTTTTCGAAGCGGGCGAATTGAATTGATCGACCAACTGCTGGAACTGCTGCTGACCTTCGAGCGCCGCCAAACGCGCCTGCACGCCGGCCTGCAACTGCGCCGCCTGGTCGGCGCGCGGCCCGCCGGAAGCGATCACCTGGCGAAGATCCTGGCTGGCCTGCTGGAGGCTCTGGGGGTCGCTGACTTTCCCGGCGAGGGACTGCGCCTGAGCGAACAGCCGATCGGAAGCTCGCGCCTGGGGAATCAGGGCGGATAAGTACCTTTCGGCGTCGGTCTTGTGCAAGCCGCCGGCGAGGCCGGCGACCTGCTGGAAACCGCGCTGGGCCCGATCAAGGCGATCCTCGCGGAAATCGCTGGTGGCCTGCTGCCACAATTGGTTTTCCTGGCGAAGAACCGCCTGCGCCGCTTTGTCATTCATGTCTTTCTGAATCTGGGCACGGAGGTTTTGAGCATCCTGCTGGAGTGGGCCGTTGATCCTGAGCGCCTGGCCGGCGGTTTGGAGAGCCGCGGAATAGTCCCCCTGCACCGCGAGCTTCCGGGCCTGGTCCATCAATTGGCGCTGTTGTTCTTCGAGCGGATTCGGGGGCGGAGCGGCGGGATTCGGCAGCGACGCCGCTGGAGCGGCGGTTGGAGAGAGCGGCGGCTGGCCCTGGGCCTGGCGCGAGGAGCGGCGCATCCCGAAATAAACGGCGCCGGCGGCGACCAGCAGAACCACGACGACCGCCACGGCGATGGGCGCAGCAAGGCTGCGAGCCGGAGGCTGGATCGCAGGCGCGGGCGCGGCAGCGGCGCCCGGCGCGGCCGCGGACGGAGGAAGGACGGCGGAAGAAACCGCCTCCTTCACGACCGGCGTTTCGGCTTCCGCAGAAACCTCAACGGGAATTTCGACTGGGCCGGCCGCCGCTGATTCCGCCGCTGCGGGAACAGCAGTTTCGCGAGGCTCGGGCGGGGCCGCCGGCGCGGAGACGGGCTCGGCGGCGGCGAGAGGCGGTTCGACGATGCTCGCAGGGGACAAGGATTCGGACGGCGCCGATTCCGGCGGGGCAGCCGCGAGGACGGCAGCGGATTCCGCGGGAGCAGGCTCGGCGACCGCGGCGGGCGGGGGGGACGGCACCGATGCGGACGCCTCGACCGGAGCAGGCGGTGGAGGAGCGGCCGAGGAGACGGGCTCGGCGGCCCGTGCGCCCGCGTCGAGCGCCGGCGCGCGCTCGGCAGCAGAAGGAGCCGCCGCAGACGGGAGTGGCGGGCGGGCGCCCGAGCCGATTTCCTTTTTCTTCCTGTCGATTTCGACGCGAAAAGCGCGGACGCGGGGGTCGGAAGGATCGAGCAGCAGGAAATCCACCGCCAGATTCAGAAGGTCCACCGCCTCCTGGACTTTTCCTTCCTGGAGAAGGGCGTTGGCGGCGGCCAGTTCCCGTTCCTGCTCCTGCTTCTTGAGTTCGAGCGCCACTTGCTCTTCCCGCTCCCGTTTCTCGGCCTCCTGCTTCTGCCGCTCGCGAGCGGCGCGTTCGGTTTCGGCGGCTTTGAGCAGCCGGCTGACATTGGTATCGGAGCCGAGGGTGGCGATGGTTTCCTTGGCCAATTCGATCGCGTCGGTCAACTGGGCACCCTCGATCTTGGCCTTGACCTCGCGAATGCGGCGATCGAGTTCCTCGCGGCGTTCCTTCTCCTTCAGCCGCACCAGAGCGTTTTCGCGCAACGCCGACAGGCCCGCCTCGCGGGGAAATTCGGCCAGAGCCTGATCGGCGGCGCGGATGGCATCGAGATAGGAACCCTTGGCGAGGAGCCCGCGCACCATTTCGATGCGATTCTTGATGATCCGGGCCTGCTCGGCGCGATGCAATTCGGCCCGAGCGAAATTGATGACCTCGGTGACCTCGAATTCCTGGGGGAATTCGGCGAGCAGCTGCTGGCCGCGGCGCAGGGCTTCGTCGAACTTCCGCTGGTTGACGAGGGCCCGCAGGGCCGCCAATTCTCCTTCCAGGTGTTGTTGGCGGGCGAGCGCTCCCTGCTCCTGGGAAGCGAGAGTGAGCAGGTTCTGGACGGCGGGATCCTGGGGGAATCCCTTGACCAGCACGTTCAGCAACTCCCGGGCATCGTCGTAGCGCTGCTTGGCAAGCAGGGTCCTGACTTCGGCCAGCTTCTGCTGGCGACTCTGTTCGGCCTGGTCGTGGCGAGCGGTTTCAAGCAACTGGGCGACCTCGGTCTCGGCGGGAAATTCCTTTTGCAGGTCGGTCAACAGGGCAATGCATTCGCCGTAGCGCAACTGGGACCAGAATTCGCGGGCGGCGGTGAGGGCATCGGCGTAGTGCTTGCGGCGCTCTCTGCGGCTGATTTCCTCTCGAATTTGTTTGCGGAGCTCGGTGGCCTGGGGATTATCCGGGTCGAGGGCGAGCACTTCATCCAGGCGGCGGTCGGCCTGGGTGAGCGAGCCTTCGGCCAGGGACTGCTTGGAATCGCGCAATTTCAAGTCGACTTCGTGGAGGCGCTGGAGGGTCTTTTCGACTTCCGCCAGCAATTCCCGCGCCGGCGCGAACGCGGAATCCAGTTGGATGGCGGCCTGGACCTCGACCTTCGCCTCCGACAACTTGCCTTGCTGGAGCAGCACGCGGCTCTTGGTCAACTGCTCCTCGATTTTGGGCAGCACCTGGAGCCGGCGGAGTTCGAGGCTGACCTTTTCGAGTAGGGTCTTGGCTTCCCAGTGGGAGCTATCGAGGTGCAAGGCATCGCGCAACAGTTGCTGGGCTGATTGCAGGTCCTGCGATTCGATGAGCCGGTGGCTTTCGGCCACCAAATCGTGAATTTTCTGCTGCTGGAGGCGTTTCCAGAGCGGGTCGAGGTCGAAAAGGACCTCGTCCATGGTTTGGTAACGATCGCCGGCCTCTTTCGCGAGCATTTTCCGGACGACGGCATCCAATTCCGCGGGGCACTCGGCGACGAGCTCGGGCAGCGGCGGCGGCTCGTGGGAGATGATTTTCATCATCAGCGCGGCGGGATTGTCGCCCTGAAACGGCCGGTGGTAACTCAACAGCTCGTAGAAAAGGACGCCCACCGCCCAGATGTCGGATCGTTCGTCGGCATGCTCGCCGCGAAGCTGCTGGGGCGACATGTAACCGACCGTACCGATAAGGGTGCCGGTCTGCGTCTTGGAGGCATCGACGAGACGAGCGATGCCGAAATCGACCACTTTGACCGCGTCTTCGGCGGTGACCATGATGTTGCCCGGCTTGATGTCGCGGTGAACGACGCCGTGCTTGTGGGCGTAATCGAGGGCGCGGCAAATCTGAACGATGTAACCGACTTTCTTGGCGATGGGCAGCGGCGCCTGGCGGGCGATCATCCTCTCGAGGCTCTCACCGCCCAGGTATTCCATGGCGATGTAGGGGATGTCGTCTTCCCTGCCCAACTCGTAAATGGTAACGATATTGGGATGCTGAAGCGCGCCAGCGGAACGAGCTTCCTGGTAGAAGCGCTCGAGCAGCTCGGGGCGGCCCACCAGGGCGCTGGTGATGACCTTCAAGGCCACCATCCGGCCGATCAGCGGGTCTCGGGCCTTGAACACCTCGCCCATGGCTCCGTGCCCGATTTCGGCAACAATTTCGTACTTGCCGATGTTCTTCAGGTCAGGCTCCTTCGGCCGCTATTGCAAAATGCTAACGGTACAGGCGGCCGCCCGCAAGCAGCAGCGGCGGCTTCGAGAAGACGATAGGCGAATCCGCCATTGACGACCGGGTGACGCCTGTGGCCAAGGGGAAGGGGAACAGGGGCGCGTGAGCGAGTGGAGCCGGCGAACCCGTCCGGGCAGACCAAGTTCGGGGGATCAGCGGCTTCGAGTGCGGCGGGCATGACCGGGGGCCGGAGCGAGGGATACCGGGGCGGCGCGCGCCGCAGGCAACCTGGGCGTGGAACCGGCAGAGGGAAGCAATGGAGCTCTCTTCCCGGTCCCCGTCCGGCAAATTCCCGTTCCGCACGCTCGGCCAAACCTCGGACCCACTCATCGAGTGTGGCGGCCATCCGGTTCGAAAGAGGAGATGGCAAGCCCGCCTTGCCCGGTTGATACTCTAAATCGGATTGCGAGTCAACCGCCCGCGTCCTGGTCGGAAACGACATCCCCCGTTTGTTGCCACGACGTTTCGCCGTCTGGTAGCCTACTGGCGGGGTCGTTACCCGGCTGACGCGCTACCTGCTGCGTGCCGATACTCTCTACCCATGAGGAACGGGTGCATCTGCTGATCGGAGCCCGCACCGATATCGGGCGCGTTCGCGGAAACAACGAAGATTGCTTCGGCGTCGATCCCGAATTGAATCTGTTCGTGGTGTCGGACGGAATCGGGGGCGCCGAGCACGGTGAAATCGCCAGCCAGACGGCGGTGAACGCGATCTTGAAGCACTGCCGCGAAGCCGCAGCCCATCCCACCATGCCTCTGGAAGGCCGGCCCATGCCGATGCTCGGGGAGAAGACCAATCGCCTGGCGAGCGCGATTCGCGTGGCACACCGGTCGATTTACCAATCGGCGGCGACCAACCCGGCGCTGCACGGCATGGGAGCGACGGTAGTGGCGGCCTGGGTGAATCAGGACAGATTGAGCCTGGCCCACGTGGGTGACAGCCGCGCCTACCGTCTGCGCGGGAGCGTGCTGGAACAGTTGACCCAGGATCATTCGCTGGTCGCCGAACAGGTCCGGATGGGCCTGCTGACCGACGAGCAAGCCGCCGGGAGCAGCTTGCGAACGGTTCTGGTTCGCGCGCTCGGGCACTCGGAGCAGGTGGAAGCGGATGCCGCCGAATATGCGATCGAAGGCCGAGACAGCTTCCTGCTGTGCACCGACGGGTTGACGCGAATGGTGACCGATGCGGCGATTGTTCGAGCCATCCGCGGGGCGCCGCAGGCGCAGGCGGCGGTGGACCGGCTGATTGCATTGGCCAACGAAGCCGGCGGCGAAGACAACGTCACCGTAGTGCTCGTCCAAACCCTCGGGGTCTAGGCGGGGGCGACGATCCGCATTTCCGACGGCAACCGCTTTTTCTTCCCTTCGGTCGGAAATGGAATCCTGCCGGGCAACGGGTGGCAGACTCTTCATTGAGGATGGCCTGCCCTCCGGCGCCGTTCGGGCGTAGGATGGCGTGCCATCCGTAGCCTTGGCGTAGGATGGCGGAGAGGGTGGGATTCGAACCCACGGTTGAGTTTCCCCAACACACGCTTTCCAAGCGTGCTCCTTAAGCCACTCGGACACCTCTCCGGGCGGGTCCAGCGTAGCAAAAGCCACCCCAGGGCACAATTGAGCGGGCTGGAGGTGAGAGCAGGGGGGAGCGGAGGGAATTCTGGGGGTGTGTATTAACTATTTTAATCTATTAATTGACTTCCATGATTCTATGGATCATAATACTAGCTAAATTGAGAGAAGAAATTGGATATATCTAAAGCTCGATGCCCCGATTGCAACCAGCCCTTGAAAATTCAGCGAACCGTCTGCGCTTCGTGCGGTGTGGCGGTGGAGGGTGAATTCGAGTTGTCGGCTCTGGCGCAGCTTTCCGCCGAGGACCAGGCGCTGGTGATGGCGTTCGTCCGGCATCACGGCTCGATCAAGAAAATGGAGAGCATCCTGGGGGTGAGTTACCCAACGGTGAAGAACCGGCTGAACGCGATATCGGCGCACCTGGACAAGACGTTCGAGGGACCGACGCCGAATCTTTACGTGCTGGAACAGCTATCTCGCGGGGAAATCACAGTGGAAGAGGCCCTGGAGAAACTGGGCTAACGGCAGCGAAAGGAGGGGCTCGACATGTCGGCAGAAACGAAGAAGGTGCTGGAGATGGTGGCGGAGGGGAAAATCAGCGCCGAGGATGCAGAGCGACTGCTGGAGAAGCTGGGGGGTGGCCCGAGCGGACCGGCGGCGGGGGGAAAGGAAACCCCACGCGAGGAAAAGACCAGCGGCTCTCCGAATCCCCGGTATCTGCGCATACTGGTGGATGCGCCGGGGCGAGAGAATGTGAACGTGCGGGTACCGCTCCACTTCCTGCGGACGGGAATGCGATTCATGAGCGTGCTCCCTCCCCGGGTCCACCAGAAACTGGCGGAACGGGGCATCGACCTCACCGGGCTGGGGAGCCTGCAGGGGCAGGAGTTGGTGGACGCGCTGCGCGAGCTGAACATGGAAGTTGACAACGGATACGGAAAGAAAGTGCACATTTTCTGCGAGTGAAAGCGGTCGCCGCGGTCTTGGACTGTTTGCTAGACTGTGCTGGCGCGCTTCCGGGGTGGTGCAATCGGTAGCACTCCAGACTTTGGATCTGGCTATCCTGGTTCGAGTCCAGGCCCCGGAGCCAATTCCTCCTCATGGCTTGACGCAGGGCAGGCGAGCCAGCGGCTCGCCCCTACAGATACCTTCTCCCGGGGCCGCCGTTCAGCGCGCGCCTTGGACCAGATAGAGGTTCGAGAGCGTGCGGGTGTAGGAGAAGACGATGGTGGCGGCATCGGGAGTGATGCCGGCAAGGTCCATGGTGGAAAGACCGGCGAGATCGGCGGGCAGCAATTCCTTCACCAGCACGCGCTTTCCGGTGGCGAGATCGAGCCGGAAGATTTTTGACGCCGGCGAATCCAACGTTGCGAAGCGATAGAGGAAGATGGAGCGGCCATCCAACGCCCATTGAATGGGGATGTCGTCCGGTTCCATCCCGGGGATAGGACGGGGCTGGCCTCCGGCAATCGGCATGAGCACCAAGGCTCGGTCGGAGAGCCGGCGGGCGATGAAGGACTTGGCGTCGGGGGAGGCGCTGCTGCGCCCGGTGACGAAGCCCTCCGGAGTGATGGGCCGGGCGGCTCCGCCGTCGATGGGCTGAAAATACACGCGCGGGGCATGTCCGGATTGGCGGCCGGTAAAGAGGATGGCCTTGGAATCGGGGAGCCAAATGGGGCCGGCGTGGTAGAAGTCGCCGGAAGTCAATTGGCGGGGCTCGCCAGCGCCGGTGGGCAAAAGAAACAGTTGTGAGGGCGGCGGATCGTGCGGGTGACTGACGATGGCCCACTGGCCATTGGGCGAGAGCGCTGCTGCCTCGCCTTCCCCGAGGCGGACGGCGGGAGAACCGTCCAGCTTTCGCAGGTAGACGGAATAATCGGCGCCGCCGCCTTCGCCCGCTTCGGTGAAGAGAACGGTTTTGCCGTCGGGGGAGAGGTCGCTCAATAGCGACCAATCCAGCCAAGTGAGCGTGCGCTCGCTGGTCGCGCCGGCAGGGAGAGCCGCCAATTCAGTTCGTTCGTCCTCCTGCTTGAGGAGCGCGCGGCCGTCCCTGGCGACGTCGAAGAGCGTCATGCTGCCGGGCACTTGGGAAATCAAGCGCAGGCGGCCCGCTGGCGTTACCGAGTAGAGGGCGCGGCTCGAGCGAGGGCTGGCGGTGAACCAGACGGCATCGCCGGAAGGCGACCACGCCAGGCCGCGAATGCTCGACCAAGTGCGCGTCAGCGTTTGTTTCTTGCCGGCGAGATCGAGGACGGCGACCGAACCTCCGTCGTCGCTTGCGGAGAAATGGTCGATAAAGGCGATGCGGCGGCCATCGGGTGAAATCCGCGGATTGGCGATCCACGCCGGGGTCTGAAACAACACCTTCCCGATCGGATATTCCAGCGTTTCCCCGCCCTGCTGGCGGCGAACCACCAGCAGTTGCTTGCCGTCGGGCGACCAGTCGGCCTGCGTCACGCCCTTCAGAATTTCGCGGGGCGCGCCGCCGGCCAGGGACATTTCCGCCAGCGTCCCCGCCATGCTGAATGCGCCAGCGGGCTGAGCGCCGAGAAGCACCGCAACCTCGCCCGAGGGCGAAACGGCGAGGAGGTCGCTCGGGGGAGGAATCTCGAGCGAGCGCGACTCGGTACTGTCCGGCCGAGTCGAATAGACTTCCATCGGGCCGCCCTCCCACTTGGCGGCGTAAAGAACCGTTTGGCCATCGGGGCCGAAGCGGGCGGCATCGACGGTGCCGCGCCGGAAAGTCAAGCGCTGATAGGCAGGCGGGAGGGCGGAGGCGGCGCCGCGGCCGAGGAGGTAGGCGCCGATGCCGACGACAATGAGGCCGAGCGTTCCAATGGCGGCGAAAACCAGCCGACGCCCCCGCCGCGGCGTCGCCAAGGCAGGGGCAAGCGCCTTCTCGGCGGCGGTGAGTCCCGAGCCTCCCGCAACCGCCTCGAGAGCGAAAGCCAGATCGCGCGCCGACTGAAAACGGGCTTGCGGATCCTTTTCCAGACAGTGATCAACGATGCTCTGAAGCGCCGGAGAGACGTTGCGGTTTGTGGCAGAAATCTCCTCGGGCTCTTCCTTGAGAATCGCGGCCATCGTTTCGACGCTCGAATCGCGATGGAACGCGCGCTTGCCGGAAAGCATTTCGTAGAGAACAGCGCCGAGGGCGAAAATGTCCGAGCGCGCATCGGCCGGCTTCCCCCGCACCTGCTCGGGCGACATGTAGCTGACCGTGCCCAGGACGACGCCCGGCTCGGTGGCGCCGGCGGCGGTTTGCGTCGCGGCCAGGGCGTCGCCGAGAGCCGCGCCTTCGCGCTCGGTGAGCTTGGCCAAGCCGAAATCGAGAATCTTCACCCGGCCATCGGCGGTGAGGAAGATATTGGCCGGTTTCAAATCGCGGTGGACGATGCCCTTGTCGTGAGCGGCGGCGATACCCTGAGCGGCTTGGGCGGTGATATCGATGGCTTTGCGCACCGGGAGCGGCCCGCCGCGCAGGCGCTCGAAGAGCGTTTCTCCCTCGAGCAGTTCGGTGACGAGGTACGGGGCGCCGTCGTGGCTGCCGACGTCGTAAATCACCAGCACGTTGGGATGGTTCAGAGCGCCCGCGGCTCGCGCTTCCTGCTCGAACCGGCGCAGGCGTTCGGGATCGGACGACGAAGAGGCGGGAAGAACTTTGATGGCGACGTCGCGGCCCAGCCGGGTATCGCGGGCGCGGTAGACCTCGCCCATCCCGCCCGCCCCAATCGGCGCAACAATTTCATACGGCCCGAGCTTGACGCCCGTTGATAGCAAAGGCCACTCTCCTTCAAGTGAGAGGCGCGCCCGGCGGAAGGGCGAGCCGGCGGCTCGCCCCTACGGAATCGCTCGGCGGTTGCGGGCGAGCCGGCCCCTCGGTCCGCCGCGGCGGGCTCGGGACCTGGCGGGGGCCGCCCCCCACACAAGTTAAGCGATCCAGCCGCCGCCCAGAACCAAATCGTCCTGATAGAACGCCGCGGCCTGGCCTGGGGTGATGGCGCGCTGGGGCGATTCGAAATGCAGCCGGACGCGGCCGGGCGCAATCATCTCGATACGGGCGCGAGCCGATTGGTGGCGATGGCGGATTTTCACTTCGGCTACTACCGGTTCGGCCGGCGGCTCGCCCGGGATCCAATTCACATCGCGCACTTCGCAGCCGGATTCGCGGAGTTCGGCATCCTCGCCAATCACCAGCCGATTGCGGCGGGTATCGATATCGACGACGAAGAGTGGGCGGCCGGCAGCCACGCCAAGCCCGCGGCGCTGGCCGATGGTGTAGCGATGCAAACCCTTATGGCGGCCCAACACTTCGCCGCCGGCAGTGACGATTTCTCCCGGCTCGGGTGCGAGCGGGCTTCCCTGCTCCGCCCGGTACGCTTCGATGAACTCGGCGTAATTCCCGGTGGGAACGAAACAGATTTCCTGGCTTTCGGGCTTCTCGGCCACAGGGAGCCGCGCGGCGCGAGCGGCATCGCGCACCTGGGCCTTGGTCATGTCGCCCAGCGGGAACGCGGCGCGAGCGAGTTGGGGCTGGGTGAGGCCGGCGAGGAAATAGGATTGGTCCTTGTCGCGATCGACCGCGCGCAGCAGCTCGTAGCGGCCGGTGGAGGCGTTCCTGCGAACGCGAGCGTAATGGCCGGTGGCCAGCCGGTCGGCACCGAGCTGACGGGCGAGGCGGAGCAGGTCGTCGAATTTCAAGAACGTATTGCAGCGCACGCAGGGGATGGGGGTGCGGCCGGCGAGATAGTCATCCACGAACGGGCGGATGACGGCGTCTTCGAATTGGCGCTCGAAATTGACGACGTAAAAGGGGAAGCCGAGATGCTCGGCGACGCGGCGCGCGTCGTAAACGTCGTCGAGCGAGCAGCAACGATGGGCGACGGGGCCATCGCCGGAAAGGCCGGGCAGGCGGCGCTGGTTCCAGAGCTGCATGGTGAGGCCGACGACGCGCTCGCCGCCGGCGGCGAGCAGCGCCGCCACGGTCGAGCTATCCACACCTCCGCTCATCGCCACCGCAATGGTTGGGGAATCCATGGTTCCTTGGGGCGCGTCGAGTGCTAGAAACGCGCCCGGACCAAGACCCAAAACGCACAGGTTAAAACCTGTGCCACGGCTCAGGAAGCCGCCACCGGCCGCTTGGGGCAAAGCGGCGAGAGCTCGCGCAGATGCTCGACCACGCCAGGGAGGATCGAAAGCGCCTGGTCGACTTCGGCGACGGTATTCGAGTGGCCCAGGCTGAACCGCAGGCTGGCGCGAGCGTCGCCGGGCTCGAGACCGATGGCGGTAAGCACGTGGGAGGGCTCGACCGCGCCCGACGAGCACGCCGCCCCCGTCGAGCAGGCTACCCCCTTCAAATCGAGCGCGATGACCAGCGACTCGCCTTCGATATACGAAAACGTGATGTTGGTGGTGTTCGGCACGCGCGGGCCGCCGCCATTCACCCGCGCCGCCGGAATGCGCTCGAGCACGCCGCATTCGAGCCGGTCGCGAAGCGCCGCCAGGCGGGCGGACTCCGACGCCAGCCGCTCGATCGCCAGCTCAGCCGCTCGCCCCAGCGCGACGATTCCGGGAACGTTTTCGGTGCCCGGGCGGCGGTCGCGCTCGTGATGGCCGCCGAAGGCGAGCGGCTCGAGCCGCGTGCCCGCGCGGACGTAGAGGGCGCCGACACCCTTGGGAGCGCAAATTTTGTGGCCGGAGAGCGAGAGCAAATCGACGCCGAGCCGCGCGACATCGATGGGGAGCTTGCCGGCGGCCTGCACCGCGTCGGTATGGAACCAGACGTTGGCTTCGGCCACGATCCGGCCGATTTCCTCGACCGGCTGAATCGTCCCCAGCTCGTTATTCGCCAGCATCACGCTCGCCAGCAGTGTTTCCGGCCGCAGCGCCCGGCGCACGTCGGCGGGATCGACAACCCCTTCGGGGCTGACCGGGACGTAGGTGACGTCGACGCCGGCGGTTTCGAGCGCCTGGCAGGCGTTGAGCACGGCGTGGTGCTCGATGGCGGTGGTAATCACGTGTTTGCGCGTGGCTCGCGAAGCCCGCACCAGTCCGAAAATCGCCAGATTATCGGCTTCGGTGCCGCCGCTGGTGAAAACGATTTCCGCCGGCCGCGCCCCGATCAGCGCCGCCACCTGCTCGCGGGCGCGCTCGACGGCGACCCGCGCGTGCTGGCCGAACGAATGGATCGAGCTGGCGTTGCCGAAGTCCTGCTCGAGAAAGGGCAGCATCGCGGCGAGCACGGCCGGCTCGACCGGCGTGGTGGCGTTGTGATCGAAATAGATGCGCTGAAGCGCAGGCATCGGCAGCGTTGGCGCGCGCGAAGCGCACGCTGAAGCTAAGGATAGCTTTGGGGTGGAGAGCGGGTCAAGGCGGCCCTCTTACGCAGTTTCGGCGGGCGGCCGCGGGGCGAAAGATTTTTCTTCCCTACAGCGGGTAATGCGAATGGCAGCGGATGCGAGGGGCGAGCCGCCCGCCAGGCCGGCTGGAGACGTGGCGACGGCTCGCCCCCACTAAGCGAATGGATGGGTTGCGGCTCCCGCCGTCGACTCGCTGGCAAAAGCCCACGGTCAGAAAACCGCTGACCGTGGCTACCCAAGACCTGCGGCTTGGCGTCCGCCGCGGCGTGCTCGGGACCTGGCGGCGGCTCGTCCCTACCTGGGCGGGAGCGCCGGCGGGGGGGTCGCAGCCGGCCGCGGGGCGGAGTCAACGATGAAATCCTCGGCAAGGATGCGATCGAGCGTGGCGACGAGGAAATCGGCGTCGGCGGCGGTGAACACGAGCGGGGGCTTGATCTTGATGACGTTGTGGAAGGGGCCGTCGGTGCTGAGCAGGATGCCGCATTCGCGCATCCGGTTGACCAGGTAATCGGCCTGGGCGGGGGCCGGCGCAAGCGTTTCGCGATCGAGCACCAGCTCGATGCCAAGAAAAAGACCCAGCCCGCGCACGTCGCCGACGACAGGATGCATTTCCATCAGGCGGCGGAGGCCTGCGGCCAGCCGCGCGCCCACCTCGAGCGCGCGGGCCTGCAAGCGCTCGCCGGCGATAACGTCGAGCACCGCCATGCCAATGGCGCAGGAAACGGGATTGCCGCCGAACGTGTTGAAGTATTCCATACCGTTGGCGGAGGCAGCGGCGATTTCCGGGGTGGTGACGACTGCCCCAATGGGATGGCCGTTGCCGATGGGCTTGCCCATGGTCACGATGTCCGGCACGACGGCTTGGGTTTCGAAACCCCAGAAGTGCGAGCCGACGCGGCCGAAGCCGGTTTGCACCTCGTCGGCGATGCAGACGGCGCCGGCGGCGCGCGCGTGGCGGTAGGCACCCACAAGGTAGCCGTGCGGCAAGACGATTTGCCCGCCGCACCCGGGCAGCGATTCGGCGATGAAAGCGGCGATTTCCCTGCCCCGTGCCGCGGCCGCATCCATCGCTTCGCGAACGTGGCGGGCGTATTTCGGTCCCGCTTGCGGGTCGCTGCGGCGGTACGGCCCGCGATACGCGTCGGGCAGCGGAACGACGTGAACGTGCGGCGGCGCTCCCGAGCCGCCCGGCCCGTTGAACTTGTAGGGACTGATTTCGACCAGGGCAGTGGTATTGCCATGATAGGCGGCGTCGAGGACAACGACATCCCTTCCGCCGGTGTAGGCGCGGGCGAGGCGCAAGGCGAGTTCGTTCGCTTCGCTGCCTGAGCAGACGAAGAAACAGATTCGCAGCGGCTCTGGAAGCGTGGCCACCAGGCGCTGGGCGTAGCGAACGAGTGCCGGGTGGAGGTAGCGGGTATTGGTGTTCAGTACGGCCATCTGCTCGCGGCCCGCTCGAACGACGCGAGGGTGACAGTGGCCGACGTGAGCGACGTTGTTGACGCCATCGAGGTAGCGGCGGCCGGTTTCGTCGTAGAGGTATTGCATCGAGCCGCGAACGACGACCAGGGGGCGACGGTAGGCGACGCTGAGCGATTTGCCGACGTGCAGCGAGCGCAAGGCGAGAATCTCGCCGGGAGTCATCGCCGGCGGCGCCGGCAGATCGGCGCCGGGGACCTTGGCGATCAGATTGGGATTGGGGCTGACGTCCAGCCAGATTTCGCGCTCGGCGGCGGGAGCGACACCGGGGAAATCGCCGGCGCGGCCGAGCATGTCGGCGATGATTTGGAAATGGAGGTGGGGCGGCCAGCCGCCGTTGACGGACGAATCGCCGATGCGGGCGATGCGGACGCCGCGCTTGACCGGGAGGCCGGGGGCAAGGCCGGCGAGCGAATCCAGGCTCAAATGGCCATAGAGGGTGAAAAAAGAGAAGCCCTGGGCCGGTACCGCGTGTTCGAGAACGATGGCGGGGCCGTAATCGAGCGGCGCCGCATTATTGGCGAAGCTGTGAACGACGCCGTCCAGTGGTGCGAAAACCGGCGCCCCGGGCTCAAGAAACAAATCCAAGCCGATATGGATGGTGCGCCACTCGGGGCCGTCGTTGCCTGGCAGGAGGAAGGCGGGCGCGTTGTAGACGGTGCGAGGCTCGTTGTAGCGGCCGATGCCGATGGCGGCGCCGGCGTCGCGCATCCGGCGAAACAAACGCTCGCCGGCGGATTTCGGGTCGGCCCAGCCCGCCGGATCGGCGGCCTCGGAACCCGCGACGCTCAAATCGAAAACCAGACGAGGAGCGACGCGGGGATCGGGGTCGACGACCGGAGCGAGCGCATGCGCGTTTTCGCCGAGCCAGCGGACGATGGCGCCGGTTTGCGGGCAAGCCGGCAAGCCGCAGGCATGGCGGAAGGCGTAATGGGCGAAGCGGGGATGGATGGAGGCGAGTCGCTCGAGCGTTTGACCGGCGGCGGCTTCGCTGATGGTGAGGTATTCGTTCCCGGGTTCGGCGACGCGCTGGTAGGCGGCATTGGCGACGCTGACCGCGAGCCGGATCGAGACGAGAGGAAAAAGCAACTCGATTTCCGGCTCGGCGAGCGGGAAGGCTTCGTGATAGCCGGCGACTACATGCGCGGCGGCAGCCAGGGGATCGGGCTTGCCAAGCATGGCGTAGGCAGCGGCGACGGCGAGCTCCGAAACGGTGGCGCTGCGCAGCATATCGCCGAAATCGATGACGCCAATCACCCGGCGCGACCACGGATCGCCGGGGCCAACCAGCACGTTGTAGTCGTTGGCGTCGTTGTAGATGACGCTTGTTCGCAAGGACGGCAGCGCCGGCGCCACCTCGGCGTCGAAAATCCGGAGCGCGCGCTCGACCGCGGCGCGCCAGTCGCCGTTTTCGATCGAGCCTAGGTATTCGCGAATCCAGCCGGCGCGCTTCAGGTCCCACTTCAGCTCGCGCTCGGCCGCAGGATGATCGAAATCCGCCAGAGCGGCGTCGATTTGGCCGAGAACGCCTCCGAGGCTGCGAAGCAAGGCGGGAGTGTGCGGCGCGACCTCGGCCAGCAGCTTGCCCGGAATGTAAGTCAGGAGGCGAACGAGGTGGGTGGCGCCGCCGGACGCGGCGATGCGGGCGATCGGCTCACCAGTCGATGCCGGGCGCAGGCGGGGAACGGCGAGCGCAGGCAGGCGGAGCGCGAGACGTTCGAGAGCGCGATTCTGGAAATCGAGCACGGCGGGATCGTCGAAAGCGCTGGCGATCTTCAGAACGAATTTCTCGCCAGCTTCAGTGGTGAGCAGGAAATTCCGGTCGCGCTCGCTGGGAAGCGGGCGGGCGGTAGCGCGGAGGCCGTACGATTGGCGAGCGATCAGGCTGGCATCGGCGGCGGTGAATGCCGGCAATGGGAATTTGACGGTGAGCGTCATGGGAGCGGCGGCGGTTCGGCCGGAACGGCTGGGCCGCGGGTCAATATAGCATGGCGCGCAGCGAAGTCCGGTTGGAGGAAAAACCCGATAAAGCCGCGGGGGCCCGCCCGCCGGGGCCACGAGCGAAAGCGGGCGACGTGCCGGGTCGCCCCTGCCAGGCCGGGAACGGCGGTCGGGATGCGGATTGACCTGGCTAGACCTGGAGCGTGTCGCCGTCGCGCGCGACCAGGCGATAGAGCACCGGGTAGACGAAGAAGCCTAGAAAGAGCGGGCCGAGCAGGCCGCCGACGATGACCCGGGCAAAGGGCCGCTGCGTATCCGAGCCGATGCCGTGGGACAGAGCGGCGGGCAGCAAGCCCAGGCAGGCGACCAGCGCGGTCATCATGATGGGCCGAAGCCGCAACAGTGCCGCCTCCCGAGTGGCAGTGCGGATATCCATACCCTCCAGCCGCAGCTTGTTGATGTAGGAATACATCACGACGACGATTTCCACCGAGACGCCCATCAGCGCCAGCAAGCCCAGGACCGACGACACGCTGAAAGCCGTACCGGTGAGTTTCAAGGCGAGCAGGGCGCCGACCGGCTCGGTGAGAATCACGCCGATGAGCGCGGCGACCGGGAATTTGAAATTGCCGTAGAGGGCGAAAAGAATGAGCAGAATCAGAAGGATGGTGAGCGGGCCGATGACATCCATCTGGGCGCGCGCGGCGAGATATTCGCTGTACTCGCCGCCCCAACTGAGATAGTAACCGGGCGGGAGCTTGACGGCGGCATCGACCGCGCGCTGGCCATCGGCCACCGCGCCCGCCAAGTCGCGGCCGGTGATGGCGTACTGAACGCCGATGTAGCGGGAATTACTTTCCCGGTAAATAAAGGACGCACCGTTCTGGACGCTGATGGCGGCCAACTCCTTCAAGGGAATTTGCTGGCCGGCGGGCGTGCCCACCAGCAGATCGCCGATCTGTTGCGGGCTCGAACGGAATTGCGGCTCCATGCGCACGACCAAATCGAACAACTTCTCGCCCTGGATGACTTGTGTCGCGGCCTGGCCGCCCACCGCCGCCTGGATGACGGCTTCGACGTCGCTGACATTGATGCCGTAGCGTGCAATCTTCTCGCGATCGACGTCGATCCTGAGGCTGGGCTGGCCTAGCTCGCGAACAATCAGGAGCGAGGAGAAGCCCGGAACCTGGCTGAGGGTGCGCTTGATCTCAGTGGCCTTCGCCTCGAGGACGCTGAGGTCGGGGCCGAAAATCTTGACCGCGAGGGCGCTTTTGAGGCCGGTGAGCGCTTCGTCGACGGCGTCTTCGGCGGGCTGGGTGTAGTTGAAGACGATACCGGGGAAGGGGGCGAGTTTCTTCTCGACATCGTCGGTCAAGTCCTGCTTCGAGTGAATCGAGCCGGTTTTCCAGACGGCGTCCTGGTAGGGCTTGAGGCCGACGTAGTATTCGCAATTGAAGAAGCCGGTGGGATCGGTGCCGTCGTCGGGCCGGCCCAGCTCCTGGCCGACGACGGTGACTTGGGGATAGCGCATCAGGATCTGTCGAATCTGCGGTGCGATGCGCGCCGCTTCCTGCCAGGAAATGGTGTAGGGCATGGTGGCGCGGACCCAGAGGGCGCCTTCGTCGAGATGGGGCATGAACTCGCCGCCGATGAGGGGCGCAAGAGAGAGAGCGCCGGCAAATACCAGTGCGGCGGCGGCGAGCGTGGACTTCGGGCGGTCGAGGGCGAAATCGAGGCCGACGGCGTAGCAGCGCTTGATCCACTCGAAGGGGCGATTGAGCCGCTCGCGCACGCCCTTCTTGAACCAATAGGAACTGAGCACGGGAACCAGAGTGAGGGTAATGATGAGGGCGCCGATCAGGGCGTACACCATGGTGTCGGCCATCGGATGAAACAGCCGGCCGGAAGGGCCCTTCAGCACGTAAATGGGCAGGTAGCCGGAAATGATGACGGCAACGGAATAGAAGATGGGCCGGTCCACGTCGCGGGCGGCATGGAGAATCACGTCGTATAAGTTGTATTCCTGCCCGGCGCGAGCGCCCAGCTCGCGATAGATGTTTTCCATCATGACGACGGTGCCGTCGATGATGATGCCGAAGTCGATGGCGCCGATCGACAGCAGGTTGGCGGAGACGCCTTCCTGGTGCATCAGGACGAAGGCGAAGAGCAGGGCGAGCGGTATGGTGAGGGCGACAATGAGGGCGGCGCGGAAGCTCACCAGGAAGAAGACGAGCACAATCAGCACCAGGACCATTCCCCGCAGCAGGTTGTTTTCGACGGTGGTGATGGTGAGCCGCACCAGATCGCTGCGGTCGTAAAACGGACGAATCTTGACGTCGGGCGGGAGCAGCCGGGCATTGATGATTTTCGTTTCCGCCTCGACCCGGTCGAGCACGTTTTGCGTTTGCTCGCCGGTGCGCATCAGGATGACGCCCTCGACGGCGTCGTCGCGGTTCTGGAAGCCGAATTCGCCCAGGCGCGGCGCAGCGCCGATCGCCACCTGGCCGACGTCGCTGACGCGAACGGGAACGCCGTTGGCGCTGCCGACGACCACGGCGCTGATGTCCTGGAGGGTCTGGACCAAACCGATGCCGCGAACGTAGTAGAACTGGCCGCCCTGGGAATAGAAGCCGCCGCCGGCGTTGGAATTGTTGGCGGCCAGCGCGCCCAGTATCTGGGGCACGGTGAGGTGGTAGTTGTAGAGTTTCGCGGGATCGAGCAGCACCTGGTATTGCATGACGGTGCCGCCAAACCCGGAATCGTCGGCGACGCCGGGCACCGACTTGAAGGCGCGCTCGACCACCCAATCCTCGTAGGTCTTCAGTTCCTGCGGGCTGCGGTCCGGGCTTTCGAGCACGTAGCGGTAGACCAGATTGCTCGGGCTGGCCATCGGCGACAGGCCGGGAGTGACGCCGGCGGGCACGGTGACCTGGGCGAGCCGCTCGAAGGCGCGGGTGCGGGCGAAATAGTTGTCGGTGCCGTACTGGAACGTGAGGATGACGTCGGAAAGGCCGTAGAGCGAAATCGAGCGCATCACCTCGAGGCCGGGAATCCCGTTCATCTCCACTTCCACCGGTATCGTGATCAGCCGCTCGACCTCCTCGGCGGCGTGGCCGGGCCACTGGCTGATGATTTCGACCAGGGGTGGCGAGAGATCGGGATAGGCCTCGACCGGCATCTCGTCGAACGAAACCGAGCCGCCCACGATCAGGAAAACCACGAGGATCAGCACGAAGAAGCGCTGTTTGAGGGCGGCTTGAACGATGCGATGGATCATCGGCTGAATTCCTCAGTGTTGCAGCGAATTGGCGAATTGGAGAAACAGGCTGCCGCTGGCCACCACCCGGTCGCCGGGCTCGAGCCCGCTGGTAATCTGGATCAGCCCAGGCGCCTGCTGGCCAATATCCACCAGTCGCCGGCCGAACTGGTTGTTGGCCACCGCGACGTAGACGAAGGGATGGTTTTCACTGTCGCGGAGGACGGCCGCTTCGGGCAGCGCCAGCGCGCCGGGAATGGAGCCGGCATCGACGACGGCGGTGACGTACATGTTGTTCTTGAGTCTCAAGCCCGGATTATCGGTGACGATGCGAGCGGTGAGCGTGCGGGTGTTGGGATCGAGCGCGGGCGAGAGGTAGGAGATCCGGCCGCGGAAAACCTGGGGGTAGGCGTCGGTTCCGATGGCGACCGGCTCGCCGACGCGAACGTACGGCAGGTCCCGCTGATAGACGTTGACCAGCACCCATACGGTGCTCATGTCGGAAATCGTGAAGCACTGGGTCGCGCCCGCCTGGAGCAACTGACCGGGAGCGGCCAGCCGCTCGACCACCTGTCCGTCAATCGGAGCGAGCACCGGAATTTCCGGCGACATCGTTCCCGATTGGATTTGGGCGTCGGTCAATCCCAGGATGCGCAAGGATTGCTCGGCGGCCTGGAGATCGGCTTGCGCCTGGGTGCGATCGGATTCCGCCTGCAGCAGGTCGCGCTCGGCAATGGCGTGATGGCTGTAAAGGTCCTGCGCCCGGGCAAAGTTCTTGTCGGTAAGGTTGAAGACGTTGCGCGCCTTCAGGAAGCTGGCGCGAAGCTGGGTGAAATCGGGGCTGCGGACGTAGAGCAACGGCTGGCCCCGGCGGACGAACTCGCCCGGCACCACCAAAATCCGGCTGACCGGCCCGCCAACGGCGGTTATGACCGGAGTGGTTTTGAAGAGGTTGTAATTAACGGCGCCCGGCAATCGCAACGTGCGCTCCATCTTCGTCGGCTTGACCGTGAACATCTGAATGTGGCCCATCTGGTCAGCGGGGACGGTGAACAGCGCCGCCTGCGCGCCCTGGGCGGAATAGGAAGTCATTTGGTTTTCGACTTTGGTTTCTTCGTGGCTGCAGCCGGCGAGGCCCGCGGCCAGCAGGAACGCCGCCAGGGCGACCCGCCACGGCGGGCAGGCCCGGCGGGCGGCCGTCCTACGCGGGAGTTTCGGACAGCAGGCGGTCGGGCGCTGGAATTCCGGAGGGCGTGCGGGGCTTGATTCGGGGGTCATGGAAGCCTCCTGGTGCCAACGGCTTCGCGGAGTTGCTCGAGGGCAAGCTGATAGCCGGCTTCGGCCTGGAGAAAGGCCAACTGGGTGGCGCGATAACTGCGCTCGGCGTCGAGCAAATCGAGCAGGCTCGCCGAGCCGCGCTGGTAAGCGTATTGGCTGATGTCGCGGGATTGCTTGGCGTCGTCCAGGTAGCCCGATTGATACAGTTGAATGATTTGAGCGTCGGCCTGAGCCGCTTCGAAGCTGTTGGCGACATCGGACATCACCAGTTCCCGGGCAGCCGCTTCGCTGTCCTGGGCCTGGATGATGGCCGCCTGGGTGCGGGCAATCTCGCCCTGATTGCGATTGAAGATAGGCAGGGGAAAGTTGACGATAAAGCTGCCGTTTTCGAGGCCGGAAACATGGGTGTAATCGAAGGTGAAGTTCAGGTCCTGCTTCCCGTTGGCCTTCGCCAGGGCGTACTGGCTCTGGGAAGCGGCGACGCCCTGTACCGCCGCGCGCAGGTCGGGCCGAAGCTGAAGGGCCAGCGCCTGGAGATGCTCGCGATCGAGGGTGAGCGGCTGATAGGCGAGCGTTCCGGAGACGTCGTAATCGGCGGGCACCGACTGGTAGCCGAGGAGTTGGCGCAGACTAACCAGCGCTTGAGCGCGAGCGAGCCGGGCGGAGGAGACATCGGTCTGGAACTGAAGCAGCTGGAGCTTGATTTTCAGGTAATCGCCCTCGCTAATCTGGCCGGCCTTGTACTGCGCCTGGCTGATGCCGACGGTGTTCTGGAAACTGGCGAGGTCCTGGGTGGCGAAATCGAGCGTGGATTCGGCGAGCAAAACGTTCACGTATTGCAGGGCGACCGAAAACGTGAGCGCGCGCTGGGCGTCGGCAACCTGGGAGGAGGTGACGGCGGTGAAGTCGCGCGCGGCCTGCAAGCGGCGACCGCGCTTTCCGCCGCGCTCGAACAAATAACTGGCTCCCAGGTCGAATTCGGTGACGGTGTTGATGTTGTCGGAAGTGAGCTGCCCGGGACTGAAGAGCGGCACGAACAGCGAGTCGGCGATCAGGACCGGATTGGGCCGGAGGTTGGCGGTGATTTCCTGGTCCTGGCTCTGCTGGATGAGGGTGCGGGCGGCGCGAAGGGAGGGATTGTTGGCGAGGGCCAGGCGCACGGCTTCCTCAAGCGAGATTCTGCGCGGACCCTGCGTTTGCGCCCGAGCGGAGGCGGCGACCAGGAACATCAGAACAGCGAGCGAACCAGCGGCCAACGAACGCGAAAACGTAGCCATAAGACCTTCCATCCAAAAAGATTGGCCAGCCCGGCGGAGCGGCCGGGAATGCCAGCCGGCGTATGACGATGACGAGCGGCGGGCGGCGCGCAACGGCGCCGCGCTTTGCGCTTGCATGTTCGCCCTTTCTTGGCGCGCCAGCTTCACGCGCGAGGACGACCGGAAACGAGGGACGGAGTGGACGAAACGAAATCGGGAAGCGGTCAGGCGGCGGGAGGCGCTCGGGCGGGGACAAGCGAATAGGGTGGACTGGAGCGCCGGAAGGTTTCCCGGAGGAAAAGTCTGCCGCCCCGGAGTTGCGGGAGCGGCAGGGCGCGCGCGGCGACGGCGCGTACAGCCACCTGGTGGTTCAGATGGCAGATGGGACAGGTGGCTTCGGAAGCGGCGGACTGGTGATGATGAATGACGACGGCGGCGATGGTGGCGAACAGGAAGACGCTCGCCACGGTGAGGGCGAGCGCCGCCAGCAACGGTCGTCTGCGCCGCGAACGCACCCTTGGACGATAGCATATTTCTTCCGCGGCTTGCACCCCTCGACGCTTGCTGGGCAATAGGGCCCGAGCGCCGGCAACCGCAATGGGCGCGGCGCCTTTCGGCGAGACGCCGCCGCGGCCGAAGTTCGGAGGGACGGGGCGACGCGCGCCGCCAAGCCCATCCTGTGAGCGCCGGGGAGCATCTAACAGCAGTCCTCGACAAGACGGTCGGCAGGCTTCGAGGGGCGGCGACGCTGTGCTAGGCTTAGAGGCAGAGAGTGGAAGCCCCCGAGCGATGAGCCCGATCGAACGTTCCCGGCCGACAGCGACGAATTCCCGCCTCGCTCCCGTCGACGACGAAGCCGTGCTGGTGGCGGGAGCCAAAAGCGGGGACGTCAGCGCCTTCGAGAAGCTGGTGCACCGCTACGAGAACCGCATCTATCGCCTCACCTACAACGTCACCCAGAACCGGGAAGACGCCGAAGACTCGACCCAGGACGCCTTCCTGAAGGCCTACCAGCATCTGGGCGATTTCCAAGGCGATTCGCGGTTTTACACCTGGCTGGTGCGGATTGCGGTGAACGAAGCGCTGATGAAGCTGCGGCGGCGGCGGCCGGGCCAGGTGTCGCTGGACGAATCGATCGAAACCGAAGAAGACCTGGTGCCACGGGAAATCGAGGATTGGGGACCGAAGCCGGACGAGCGGTACGCGCAAACCGAGTTGCAAGCCATCCTGGCCAAGGCGATTGCGCAGCTGGAACACCCCTACCGAATCGTTTTCCAATTGCGAGACATCGAAGAGATATCGACCGAGGAAACGGCACGCCTGCTGGACCTTTCCGTGCCGGCGGTGAAATCAAGACTGTTGCGCGCGCGGCTGAAGCTGCGGCAAACTCTTGACCGGCAATTTCACGGGAGCGCAAGAAGTGGGTAGCAAGGAAGTTGATTGCAAGCGGCTGGTCACCGAGCTGTGCGATTTTCTGGACGGCGAGCTGGACGCCGAAACCATCCGTCAAGTCGAACTCCACCTCGGCTGCTGCCACGATTGCCGGTTCCTGGTGGACACGACCCGCAAGACCATCGAGATTTTCTGCAATGCGGAGCCGCTGCCGCTTCCGCCCGAAGTACGCGAACGGCTCCATCTGGCGCTCGAGCGCCGGCTGCGACCCGGCAAGTAGCGGCGCCAGCTACGGACCGGCGAAGAGCGGCACTTCGCGGCCGATTCCGCGCTCCCGCGCGAGCTCGTACACGCGGCCACCCACCGCGATATCCTCGATTGCCACGCCATTCGACTTGAACAGAGTGAGTTCGCCGGGACTGTGCCGGCCGACGGCTGCGCCGACAACGATCTGCGCCAAATCCACCACTCGCGACCAGGACCCCGCGTCGGCGCCGAAAACCTGAATCAGTTCGCCGGCCTCCATCCGGGCCTGCTCGAGCGAGTCGGTGGCGATCACTCCGGCACGGCGTACCGTCTGCTCGTCCAATTCCCGCTTCTGCGCCTGGTTATTGCCCACCGCGTTGATGTGCACGCCCGGTTTCAGCCAGGAGGATTCGACGACCGGATGGCCGGCGGTGGTGGCGGTGAGGACGACGTCGGCCTCGCGCACCGCCTGCTCGGCCGAATCGACCGGCTCGACCGTGCAAGCCACCTTCTGAGCCAATCGGCGGGCGAACTGCTGCCGCCGCTCGGGATTGCGGCCAAACACCCGGACCCGCTCGATCAAGCGAACCGCGCAGACGGCCTCCACCTGGGTGGGGGCCTGGGTGCCGGTGCCGATCAGGCCGACGGTTCGTGCGTCGTTGCGAGCCATGAATTTCGTGGCTACGCCGCTGGCGGCGCCGGTGCGGACCTGGCCCATGAAATTGGCTTCGATCAGGGCAACCAACTCGCCGCTGTCCCACCGGAACAAGGGAACCAGGAAGCGCAACGCGCCGGCGGCGTACGTGTAAATCTTCAAGCCCGCGTAACCGCCGATGAAATCCGCGGCGGCCATGTAATGCAGGAAACCCTTGTTGGGCATGTGAATCCGGCGGCGGCCATGCAGGATGAAAGTGCCGTCGGCGAGATCCCGAAACGCTTGTTCGACGGTTTCGAGCGCCAAGGACATCGTCAGCAACCCTTGAACGTCCTGTTCCGTCAGCAGCAGAGCCATCGGTTGCCTCCAGCGGCGGGGGATCGAGCGCCGTTTTTCGCCCGCTCATGATACTGAGTCCACCGGAGAAAACCCAAGCGCGTCACTGGCAGGCGCGGGGTGACGACATCGTCGCGGGGCGCAAACAGGCTCGGCGATTGCAGTACGGTGGCGGTCAGGACGCGCCGCCGGCCGGGCCGAGGCCGACGTCCAGACCAAAATTCGCCTTGATCCGCAGGGCCCATTCCTCGTCGCTGGCGGCTTGCGCCGCCACCCACTGTTCGTCGGTAAGGGCGGCGCGGGAGCGGAGCAGCGGCTCGGCGTCGGGGCCGGCGGGATGACGCAATTGCCAGGTGCCGCTCTCGACGATTTCGCGGATTTTCTCGCCGACGACGGAGGGCGGCACGGCATCCTTCAGCCGGGCGGCGAAGAGCGCGCGAATGCGCCGTTCGTGCGGGTAGCGGGTGTTGTGGCGCGCTTCACCCATCTTGGCGAAAATCGGCGTATCGATCACGCCGGGCTCGACGATGGCCACGCGGATGTTGAACGGCTTCACTTCCTGCGCCAGGATTTCGCTGGCTGCCTCGAGCGCCCACTTCGAGGCGGCGTAGGAAGCCTGAGGCGCGGCGGCGATGCGCCCGGCGACCGAAGTGACGTTGACGATGCAGCCGCTCCCCCGCTCGCGCATTCCCGGCAGAATCGCCTTGATCATCCGCAGCGCGCCAAAGTAGTTGGTTTCCATCACCCGGCGGAATTCAGCGAGCGGCAACTCCTCGATGGGTCCGTTGGAATCGATTCCGGCGTTGTTGACAAGCACGTCGATGCGGCGGTGGAGCGCCAGCGCTTCGGCCACCGCGCCGTTCACCGAATTGTCGTCATCGACGTCCAGCTTGCCGATGGTGATGGGGAGCCTCTCTTTCGCGGCGATGGCGCCGAGTTCCGGCGAGCGGTCGGGCTGGCGCATGGTGGCATGAACGGCATGGCCCCCGCGGGCCAGCGCGACTGCCGTCGCCAGGCCGATGCCAGTGCTGGCGCCGGTGATGAGCGCGATACTCATGTCCCCTCCTGAAGCCCAAAGATTGTTCCGATTGCGGTCGAGAGTAGCACAGTACGGCGAGGGGCGAGCCGCTGCGCCTTCTTCCGCAGCATGGCAGTCAGCGTGGGCGTCTGCAGGTACTCACCGCCGGATGGCGGCCTTGCCGAGCACAGGTTAAAACCTGTGCCAGTGGTTCTGCAGCATCGCTTTCAGCGTGGGCGTCTGCACGGACTCACCACCCTATCGCCGGCGCCGCCCGCCGCGGCGAGGCGCACGCCTGCCTTCGCGCACCGGGCGCACGATCGTCGAACGCATGCGGTAGGCGAGGGTGCGAGTGCCGGCGGAATCCACATTCTCGAACCGGAACTGAGCATCCTCGCCCGGTTCGAGCGTTACCGCGACCGGCAACCGGCCGCAAAGATCGTTTTGAACGAAGGCGGTTTCATAGCCGTGGTGAGCGAGGCTCCAGGTGTAGACGTGGAGCGTGGTGAAATCGCAGGACTGGCCTTCGGGCCCCCGCGTCCCGGCGACCAGGTAATACGGCTTCGGTCCGGCAGCGGGGTCCGTCACATTGTGCAACTCGAACCAGGCGACCGGCCGGAAGCCTTCGGACGTCGCGTATTGCGGCAGCGGGTCGGGCATATCGTAGGCCACGAACCGCCCAAGCACCCAGCCGGCAATTGCGCCGAATCCCGGCACCCGGGCGCGCACCAGCAACCAGTCTTCCTTACGCTGCTCGGTGTCCACGATGGTGTGGGCGGGGGCGGGGGGCCCGGAGGGAACCACGCCCCGCCCCAACACTTCGACCGGCGCGCCTCTGGTCAACTGTCCGATGCGAGGCGCATCACGGCCCGGGTTGATCCGAAGATTGGCCAGTACGCCCACATGGCCGCGAGCCTGGACGACCATCGCCTGCGTGCTCGCGGCCAGTTTCTCCAGTCGCGCCCACAGATCGGGCATCAGCAGGCCGGATTCGTCCGCCCAGCCCACCACTCCCGCCGGCGTGCGCACTTCGACCGAGTCGCGATAGCGGTCGAGAATAGTGACTTTGTCGCCGTAAGAGAGGCGCGCGAGCCGCCGGCGCACCTGGCCGGTTCCATCCCACAAGGGCACGTCGCCAGCGCCGACGTAAGCTTCCCCCTGGGCTTTGGGCTGCTCGTGCCACCAAAGCCAACCTGCTCCAACAGCCGACAGACATACCACCACAGCCAGCGCGATGAGGATTCGTCGAAGCATTCTCTGGATAAGCCAGGACGCAGGCGCCTTCGATAGAGATTTTACTCCAACCGGCGCGGCCACGGCCGCTGGCAAGCCCTCCTACGCTGAAGCTTCGGACGGCAGGCGGCGATGCGGGGTCTGCTACAATGCTGCCGGCCGAGGGGATTGCCGGGCGGCGGGAAAGCGCGGCGACGAGGAGGAGGGATGCATCACATGGAAAAGTTGAAGCCCCTGGCATCACTGGTTCTCCGCCTGGGTCTGGCGATCGTCTTCTTCTACCATGGCTACCCGAAGCTCGCCCATCGCAGGGAATGGTTCGCGGCATTTCCCAGGATGGGTTTCCCCTGGTACTTCGCCTATATTGCCGGGACGCTCGAGACAGTGGGCAGTTGCCTGCTGGCGGTGGGGCTGCTGACGCGGCTGGTGGCGCTGCTGCTGGCGGGCGAAATGGCCATCGCGCTGTGGCAGGTGCACATGGCCAAGGGAATTCTGGCGGTGGGCTTTTACCAGCTACCGCTCATGCTCGCCGTCGGCTCGTTCGCGCTGATGACGATGGGCGGCGGAGCGATTTCGCTCGACCGGGTCATCTTCAAAGGGAACGCTTGATCACAAGAGAGCTCGGCGGCTCCCCGGCCGCCGGTTACGGCGCGCCACTGCCGTGCGCCGGGGCATTCGGCGCCGCCGCCGGAGCGCGGAGAAACGGCGCTTGCGGCATCAAAATCCAGGCGATGACATAGGCAATCGTGCCCGGCAGAATCCCGGTGGCGAGGGTCACAAAGGCCCAAACGATTCGCAGCAGCGTGGGATCCACGCCGAAATAATCGGCAAATCCGGCGCAGACCCCGGCCACGGTCTTGTCCACGGCCGAACGCATGAGTTTCCTGCCCACCGCGCCCGGCACCTGGCGGGTCCCGCAGTAGTAGCAGAAATTCGAGTTATCGGTGATTTCTCGCTGGCAGGCTGGGCAGTGCACGAGTCACCTCCGGCTTTTGCTACCCCATGATACGCCAAACCAGCCGGTTTGGTTCCCTTCCCTGAAAGCGGCGGGGCTGAGGCGCGGGGCGCCGGGGGGGCGCCCGGGCTGATCTCTTAATACGCCAGAAGGAGATCGAGGGCGCCGCGGATGGTTTGGGACTGGGGAAGGATCACGTCCTCGAGCAGGGGGTGATAAGCGCAGAAAGTATCGAGCGCGGCGACGCGGCGCACCGGTGCGTCGAGCAGGTCGAACAACTCGTCGCTGATGCGGGCGGCGATTTCGGCGCCGTACCCCCAGGAAAGCATGTCTTCGTAGGCCACCAGCACCCGATGGGTTTTGGCGACGGTACGCGCGATCGCTTCCCAGTCGTACGGGCTGAGCGAGCGCAAATCGACGATTTCGATGGACACGCCCTCGCGCGCGAGCGCCGCCGCGGCCACTTCGGCGCGATGCACCAACCCGCCGAAGGTGACGACGCTGGCATCGGCGCCTTCGCGGGCGAGCCGGGCCTTGCCGAAGGGGATAGTGAAATCGGGGCCGGGGTAGGGGGAGCGGTTGTAAGGCTGGCGGTAGAGGTGCTTGTGTTCCAGGAAGAGCACCGGATCGTCGGAACGGATCGCGGTGCGGAGCAAGCCAGCGAGGTCGAGCGCGGTGGAGGGCATGACGACGCGAACGCCGGGAGTGTGGGTGAAGAAGACTTCGCCGCTCTGGCTGTGATAGATAGCGCCGCCGGAGAGGTAGCCGCCGGTGGCGACGCGAATCACCGCCGGACATTTGAATTTGTTGTTCGACCGCCAGCGCATCAGGGGCAGCTCGTTGCGGAGCTGCATCATCGCCGGCCAGATGTAATCGAAAAACTGGATTTCGACCACTGGCTTCAGGCCGCGGGTGGCCAGGCCAATGGCGCGGCCGACGATGTTGGCTTCGGCAAGCGGCGAATTGAAGACGCGGTCGGAGCCGTAGCGGCGCTGGAGGCCGGCGGTGGCTTTGAAGACGCCGCCCTTGCCCTTCACCTCGCCCAGGAACCGCTCGTGGCTCAGGTCGGCGACGTCTTCCCCGAACACCACGATCCGCTCGTCGCGGGCCATTTCGTCCATCAGAGTGGCGGAAACCATTTCCACCATGGTCTTGGTGGCGCCGGCGGGGCGGGGTTCGGAGAGAAAAGCCGCGGACGCGGGATCGACGTCTTCGGAATAGACCCAGCGCAGCGCCACCTCCCGCGTGGCGACGGGCAGGGCGGCGGCCAGGGCGCGGTCGGAGGCCTCGCGAACCTCGCGATCGACGTCAGCTTCGATGGCGACGACTTCCTTTTCGTCGAGCACGCCCTCGCGCAGCAGGTACAGGCTGAATTTCGTGATGGGATCGCGCCGCGCCTCGTCCTCGCGCTCGGCGGCCGACTTGTAAACTTTCTCGTCGTCGCTCATTGAATGGGAGTAGGGCCGGGTGACGTGAGCGTGAACCAGCGCCGGGCCTTTGCCCGCGCGGCAATGGGCCACAGCGCGGCGAAGCACATCGTAGCTTTCAATCGGGTCGGTGCCGTCGCATTCCTCGACCACCATGTGAGGAAAGTTTCGCACCAGACGCGAGACGTTCCCACCGGCGGTATGGACCTCGACCGGGACGGAGATGGCGTAGCCGTTGTCCTCGACCAGGATCAGCAGCGGCAGCTTCTTCACCGACGCCGCGTTCAGCGCCTCCCAAAACTCCCCTTCGCAGGTGGTGCCGTCGCCGCCGGAAACGTAGACCAGCTCGCCGGGCTGGTGCCGGACGTCGGCGCCGAGCGGCGCCTGCCGCGCCCGCTCCAGAGCCCCGGGAAACCGGCCGTAGTACAGCGAAGCTTCCGCCGCGCCCACCGCCTGGTTCCATTGGGTGCCGGTGGGTGAGGACTGGCTGATGATATTCAAGTGCGGCTGGCCCCAATGGCTGGGCATCTGGCGTCCGCCGGAAGCGGGATCGTCGGCGGCGCCCAGCGCAGCCAGCAGCATGTCGTAGGGAGTCATGCCGAGCATCAGGCAGAGGGCGCGGTCGCGGTAGTAGGGATAGAACCAATCGTAACCCGGCTTCAGCGCCAAACCAGCCGCGGCCAATACCCCTTCGTGGCCGGCGCCGCTGATTTGAAAGAAGGATTTGTTCTGGCTTTTTAACTGAATTTCGCGGTCGTCGAGCCGGCGGGAAAGGAACATCGTGCGGTAAATGCGGATGAGGGTGTCGCGATCGAGGCCGCGGTACCTGGCTGCGTCGAACCGAGCCGTTTTCACCCGAGCTTCTATCGGCATCGACACCTCCCGGGGATCGTTTCGCGAGGGGCCATTATAGCGGAGCCGGCAGCCGGCGGCGAGCCGCCGCGTGGCGGAGGGCCAGTACCAGGGGCCAACCAGACAGTGGGGAGGGGGCTGGGGGCAATAGCGCGAGGGCCGGCGCCCCCGAAGGCGCGGCGCAGCCGGCGCGAGGCTGGTTACTCGACTCGCAACGCGGCGATGGGATCGATGCGCACCGCGCGACGCGCCGGGATACAGCAGGCGAGGAGAGCGACAAAGATGAAAAGGACAGGAAGGGCGGCGAAGGTCAGCGGATCGGAGGGGCTGACTCCGTAGAGCAGGTCGCGCATCAAGCGGGTAAGGATGAGCGCGCCACCGAGGCCGGCGACGACTCCGGCCAGGGTTAGCTTCGCGGCTTGGGCGAGAACGCCTTCGATGACGTCCCGCGGTTGGGCTCCTAGGGCGATGCGGATGCCGATCTCGCGAGTCCGCAGAGTGACGGCATAAGAGGTGACCCCATAGAGACCCACGGCAGCGAGCACCAAGGCGAGGCAGGCGGACAGACCGAGGAGCAGGAGGCTGAACCGCTGTGGCGATACCGCCGCCACGCTGACTTGTTCCATCGTTTGGACGCGTGAGACCGGCAAGGCATCGTCAAGGCTCCAAACGGCATCGCGAGCGGCGGAAGCGAGCGCGAGTGGTTCGCCGGCGGCGCGGACGACCCAGTCGCGCAGCAGCGCATTACCGCCGTCGAATTGGGAGACGGGGAAATAGATGGTCGGCCGAGGGCGGCTGGCGACGTCGAATTCGCGGGCATTGCCAACGATGCCTACGACCGTCAGCCAAGCGATGGGATCGCCCGGCAGTCCTTCCTTGATGCGCTTGCCCAACGGATCGGCATCGGGCCAGTAGGTTCGTGCCGCTGCTTGATTGACAACGATCACCGGGCGCGACTGCGGCAAATCGCTCCAGGCGAGGTCCCGCCCCTCGAGCAGGGGCACGCTCATCGTTTGAAAATACCCCGGGCTGACCACGTCGTAATCGGCCATGGGGATCTGGCCGGGGGCGGGCGCCGGATGACCCTCGATCGAGAAGCCCTTGGCGGCCCGAACGAAGCCAAGCGGAAGGAACGATACCGCCCCGGCGGATTGGACGCCGGGCAAGGCGGCCAGTTTCGCCAAGGCCTGTCGATAGAAGACCGATCGCGCGGCCAGATGCGAATATCGGTCACCGCGCGGAATCACGCGAAAGGTGAGAACGCCCCGCGGCTGGAAACCCAGCGGGGCCCGCTCGAGCTGCACGAAACTGCGGAGCATCAGCCCGGCGCCAATCCCGACGATGACCGCCAGCGCAGTCTCGGCGATGATGATCAGATTCCGGGCTCGCAAGCGGGAGCGAGCCGCCGATTCGCGAGCGCCACCCTTCAGCGATTCCTGCAGATTGGTTGCAGCAACCTGCCAGGCAGGCGTGAGGCCAACGATGATCCCCGCGAAGAGGGAAATGCCGAGGCTAAAGGTGAGAACGGGGAGATCAATGCCGAGATCACCAACGCGGGGAAGATCGGGAGGGCCGGCCAGCCGCAAGATCCTCACGGCCCAACAGGAGAGCACCAAGCCCAAACCTCCGCCGAGCAGGGCGAGGAGAACGCTTTCGGTGAGCAACTGGCGCAACATCCGGGTTCGGCCAGCGCCGAGCGCCACGCGCACGGCCAGTTCGAGGCCGCGCGAGGAGGCTCGCGCCAGCAGCAGGCTGGCGACATTGGCGCACACGATCAGCAGGACGAGGCCAGCGGCGCCCAGCAGCAGCCACAGTTCGGTCCGAACCTCGCCGCCAACAATCTGATCGCGAAGCGGAACCAGGTTGATGCCGACGCCGGTATTGGACCGAGGATAGCGCTCGGCCAAGCGCTCGGCGATGCCGTTCATTTGCGCCCGAGCCTGGGGGAGAGTGACGCCGGGCTTCAGCCGGGCGAGCACACCCTGGAGATAGTGGCTGCCGTGGTTGGCGAGTTCCCCCGGCTGAAGGGCGATCGGAACCCACAATTGGTCTTCGGGGCTGGCCGAGTGAAAATTTGCCGGATCGGGAAACAAGAAATTCCGGGGCATGACGCCGATGACTGTATAGCCGGCACCGTCCAGGAGAATGGACTTGCCGAGTATGCGCGGGTCACGGCCAAAGCGGCTGGCCCAGAGGCCGTAGCCGATGACGACAACGTGCGGACCGCCGGGAGCGTCCTCGGCCGCATCGAACACGCGGCCGAGGGCTGGCTGGCTACGCAAGAGAGAAAAGAGGCTGGCGGAGACCGCTTCTCCTTCGACCCGTGCCGGCTCGCCCGTTCCGGTAAGATTGAAGCTTTTGTCCTCGATGGCCGCCATCGCTTCGAAAACGGAATTCTGGCGGCGCCAGTCGGCGAAATTGCCCGGGGCCGGGTCGTTGCGCTCGTTTCGGTAGGACGGCAGCCGGACCCGTTCCCAAGCCATGACGAGCCGATTGGCCGAGGGGTAAGGCAGGGGCTCGAGGAGGGCGGCATCGGCCAAGGAAAAGACAGCGGTATTCACTCCGATGCCGAGCGCCATGGTGGCGACGGCGACAGCGGTGAAGCCAGGCGATTTACGTAGGAGGCGGATGCCGTAGCGCAGATCGTGGAAGAGATCCGGCAGCCAATTCGCTTTGCGCGCATCACGACACCTCTCCTTCACCTGCTCGACGCCGCCAAGGGCGAGGAGCGCGGCGCGCCGGGCTTGGCGAAGAGGCATCCCGCGCGCGACCGCTTCCTCGACGCTGCGCCGCAGGTGATCGCGGAGTTCCTCATCTAACTCGGCATCCGCGATCCGGCGGCGGAGGAGCGAACGGAGCCGCAAGCAAATCGTGAAGAGCCAGCGTTCGAGCAGCATAGCGATATGGGCCGAGCGGCGCCAGGCGAGGCGGCGGAGGCGGCTCCGCGGCTACCGAGGGCACGATACCGCCGCTCCACTCGGTAAGCAAGGGGAATCGGGAGCCGATGAGCGCCGGCGCCGACGGGCAACGCCGGGGCGGGGTACGCCTTGCAGGAAATCGTACATGCCAGCGTAAGTTGGGGGCGATCAGGTCGATTCGCCGCGGAGCCGCCGGAGCAGGGAGTGGCCGGTGCGCGCTTGGTGGATAGACATCCGAGCGAGCGCCCGGTTGACCCGGAGCGGATCTTGAAACTTCGCCCGCGGGGCCAGCTCTTCGGCGCGTTCAGCGTCCTGCTCGGTGCCGCCCGTCAACCGGGCGAAGGCGAGCCATGCGTCCCTGGTTTGCTGGTCGCTGGAGGCCCATGCGGAGGCATAGGCTTCGCGAAGTTCGCGAAGGATGGCTTCGCATTCGTCGCATGGTGGCGGACCGCCCATGGTGATCCCATTCTAATCCTGGCGAAGTCCGCGAGGGAGGCTGGTTTCGCAGAGGCGAGGATTCTTTCACCGCTACGGCCGGCGGCTCGACCCGCGTTGCTTGCAAGAGCGGCGAGAAGGCGCTCGCGCCGGCCGCGCCACCTGAAGGGCGATGGGGACAAGGCGGCCTGGCTTGCGCGCCGAGGCCGACGGTGATAGTTTGACCGCCTGTCCGATAGCCCCCAAACGCTAAGGCCCCATTCCAATAGCTCTCGGGCCGAGATCCAGTGTGGAACGAGGCGAGGAGGAGGCAACTATGGCTTCAGCAGTTCCAGGGCCGGCTCTCGAGCGGGATCCGGTAAAGCTCGACCCGCAACATTACACCGTCGAATTGGAAAACGACCGCGTTCGCGTGGTGCGCATTCTGTACGGCGCCGGTGAGAAGTCGCCGATGCATCAGCACCCTCCGGGCGTGGTCGTATTCGTGACCGATGGGAAGTTCAAGTTCGATTTTCCCGACGGCACCAGCGAGGCGATCGAAAAGAAGGCGGGAGAAATCATGTACTTCGCCGAGAAGTGGGAGCATCAGCCCGAAAGTCTGACCGGCGAGCGGTTCGAGGCAGTGTATATCGAGCTGCGGCCGTAAAGGCAGGGGCAGCATCGGCGGGCCGGGGATTCAGGGCAGCGTGCAGGCGCTGAAACCCCGGCCACGCCGAAATCCGAAGCCAGCGCAGCGGCGCGCCGCTGGGGAGCAGAAGCCGGGGGGCAACGCTCAATTCAGCAGGATGTAGCGGCCGCCGCCGGTGAAGAGAATCACCAGGTTCATCACCACCAGCATCAAGTCGTAATGCCAGCCGTAGCCTTGTTTTCCCCAGAAGCCGGTGCGCCAGACGAAGATCTTCTTGCCGATGGCCCCGAGCATCAACAGGATCAACCCGAGAGCGGCGAGTTGGGTAAGCACGCCGAAGGCAACGCCAAGACTGCCGAGGACTTCAGTGGCGCCAAGGAACATCGTGAAACCCTTGCTTGCTCCGATGCTCTGCCCTCTGCCAGTTGGGTCCTTCAGGTGGTTCCAGCCGCTGTCTGCGAAGACGACAGCCACCATGATTCGCATCAGCAGAAGCGTCACACCAGCGTACTGCGCGAGCTGCGGAAACACAGGGCGCCTCCTCGGACCGGGCTGCCGGCGGCGCGAGCGGGAAGCCGGGCGGAGAACATCGTGCGGAAGCTCGGGGCTGGCGTCAAGCGTTGAGGCGGCGGGGACCGCTAACGCAGGAATTGCCGCGTTCGTAGAAGCGCAGCTTGCGGCGCACCTGCCGGGAGATGCCGATGCGCACGCTGCAGCCGATGGGCCCGGCGAGGCGCGCGGCAGGTGCGAGCCAGAGCGGGCCGGGAGCGCACAGGTCGATACCATCGAAGCGCTTGTCGATTCCCAAGGCTGCCGCCAGCCGGCCCGGACCGCGGGCCAAGTCCAGATAGCGCGCGGTTCGGCGATGCCGCTCCATCCACTCGATGCCTTCGAGCGGCTCGAGAGCGCGTATCAGCACCCCCGCCCCGACGTCCGGCCTCTCGCTGGTGATATTCAGCATGAAGGAGGAGCCGTAAGTGAAAAAAACGTATGCGTGGCCGCGGCCGAGAAACAGCGAGCGGTTGCCCGGCGTCCGGCCGCGAAAGGCGTGGCCGGCGGCGTCTCCCGGGGGATAGGCTTCGGTTTCGACAATGCGGCCCGCCAGCCGTCCTGCGGGGAAATCGCGGACCAGCGTCTTGCCGATCAAGAAATGGGCAAGGGCGACAGTATCGACGGGCAACTCGGACCGTCGCAAACGGCGCAGCCGGCTGGGGAGCGCGGCAAGCGACGTGCCGGGCGGAAGCGGCGCCGGGTCGTGATTGGTTACAACTTGCATCGCTTCCGGGTCCTTTCACCACTCACCGCTGGAACCGGTAGAGAAGCGTCTGCCACTTGGTGAGCGGGCTTTCGCCGGTCCTCTCGAAACGGGCAAGAGCGACTTCGGCGCTCATCCAGGCATCCCCGGCAGGCGGGCCGTCGGGAAAGACGTAGGCATGGCCGCCCCGGCGTTCTTCGGCGGCGTAATCTCTCAGGCAACGAAGCAGGTCCGGGCGAGCCAGGTCGAAGGGAGCCCAATCGGTGCTGGCGAGGACCCTTTCGCAGCGGAAGCCGGGGATTTCGCGCTCGAGCCGGGCCCAGCGGCGCTCTCCGTACTGGAACGAAACGCTGAGGAAAACGCCCGCGCCCGGCTTGAGGAACTGGCGCGCGCCGCGGAGGACGATTCGGCGGAACTCGAATCCATCGTCCCCATCGCTGGAAGGCGGGTTGGCGAGGAGGAAATCCACCCCGCCCCGGAGTGCGCGCAGTTGGTAGCGGCCGTCCTCGGAGAGAGGGGAAAAGGAATCGGAAAGAAGAAAGGAGATTTTCGGCTCGACGCCGTTGCGCCGGGCGTTCTCCCGGGCGACGGAGACGTTGGCGGGAGAGATTTCGAGGCCGGTCACGCGGGCGACGGCCGGAATCCTCGCGGCGGCAATGGCCAGGCATCCGACGCCGCTGCCCCAGTCGATTCCCACGCCGGCGAGCAGTTTTTGGTTGCCGGCGATGGCTTCGAGGGAAATCCGGCTGGCGGGAGTGAGCACGAACGTTCCCGGCGGATGATGGAATTCCAGTTCGCCGAGGCCTCCGGTGACCTCGGCGGCCAGAACGGTCCGGTCGCGGGCGGGAGCTTGGCCGGTGGTCATTCGATCGTACGCTGCGCCGGGCGCGGAGCGGCGAGGCGCCAGAAACCATTTCTACCTGAATTCGGCGGCAATCGCCAGGAAACTCCACCGTCCGCGCCGCAGTCCGTGTAAGATTTCCTGGATGGTGAATCCGCAAAACATGCAGGAACGGCTGGATAGGGAGAAGCAGGTTGCCGCGCGGGCGGCGCTGGGCTGGGTGCGCGGCGGAATGAAATTGGGTTTGGGAACCGGCACGACGACGGCGTATTTCATCAGCCTGCTCGGCGAGCGCGTGCGGCAAGGAAACCTGACGGTGACGGCGGTCGCTTCCTCGAACGCGAGCGAAGCGCTGGCGCGGCAGGCGGGTGTGCCGCTGATCGAGCCGGCCAGGGGCTTACGGCTGGACTTGGCGGTGGACGGCGCCGATGAAATCGCACCGGACTTGAGTTTGATCAAGGGGAACGGCGGGGCGATGCTGCGGGAGAAGGTGCTGGCGCGGGCGGCGCGCTATTTCCTGGTGATCGCCGATTCGTCAAAGCGGGTGGAGCGGCTGAGCGGCGCGCGGGTGCCGGTGGAAGCGACGGCCTTCGCGCTTCCCTGGGTGATGGACGAAATCGCTGCGCTGGGCGGCGAACCGGTGCAACGGATGCGGCCGGGGTCGCCGCAGGAGCCGGTGCTCACCGACCAGGGCAATCCCCTGGTCGATTGCCGATTCCGGAACCTGGGCGAGCCGCAGGCTCTGGCGGCGCGGCTGGAGGAAATACCGGGCGTGGTGGGCCACGGCTTGTTCATCGGGTGGGCGCGAGCGGCGCTGGTGGCGAAAGGGGAAGCGGTGCTGGTGCTGCGAGCGGGGCAGGCGCCGGCGGACGCAGCGGAATTCACCGAGTTGCCGTGAGGAACCCTGCGGCATTCTCGGGAGGAGCTCCGTGGCCGCATGCGGGGCGCAGCGAGCAGTGCTGGGCTGAAGCCCAGCGCTACAGGCTGCAATCGGCGCACCGGGAGCTGGGCGAGCCGCGGGCGCTGGCGCCGCGGCTGAAAGCCCCGCGCGGCTACTGGGCGAGCCAGAGGTTTTCGGCGAAGGGCCATTCCCGGTCGATCCACTGGCACTCGCACTGGAAGCCGGTCTGTTCCGCCATCGAGAACAATTCCCCGGGCGAATACTTGTGGCTGCTTTCCGTCCAGATGGTTTCGCCCTCGGCGAGGGTGAGGCGAAGAGAGGCGCGGGGAATGGAAACCGCCTGCTGCCTGCTCGAGCGGAGGTGCATCTCGATGCGGCGGGCATCGGCGTCGTAGCGGGCCACGTGATCGTATCGGGAGAGTACGAAATCCCCTTCGAGCTCGCGATTGATCCGGTTCAGGAGATTCCGATTGAAGGCGGCGGTGATTCCCAGGGCGTCGTCGTAGGCGGCGAGCAGCACCGGCGCCGGCTTCTCCAGGTCGGCGCCGAGCAGCAGCGAATCGCCGGGCTCGAGGGCCCGCCGCACTTCGAGCAGGAATTGCACGCCCGCTTCCCGATCGAAATTCCCGATGGTGCTGCCGAGGAACAGCACCATAAGGTGCTGGCCCGGCTGGCGCCGGGCGGCGACTTCGCGCAAGCCCGCCAGGTATTCCCGCTCGCAACCCACCAGGCTGACCGAAGGGATATCGCCCAGTTCCCGGCGGCACATCGCCAGCGCGGTGGGCGAGATTTCGATCGGGTAGTAGCACACCTGCTGGCCGCGGCAAAGCGATTCCAGAATCCAGCGCGTCTTCTTGCCGGCGCCGCTGCCCAGCTCGGCGACCATCACCGGCGACGGCAGCCGGGAAACGATTTCCCCCGCGTGGCGGCGGAGCAGGCGTTCCTCGGCGCGGGTGAGACCGTATTCGGCGGTCATGCAGATGACCTCGAACAGCGTGGTGCCAATCGAATCGTAAAGGTACTTGGAAGGCAGCTCTTTCTGGCCCCGGCGAGAAAGGCCGGCGCGAACCTCGGCGGCGAATTCGGACAACGGATCGGCGAAATGAACCGCAGTGGCCATGGGTGGGCTCCCGAGTTTAGCTGCCGGCGCAGCGAAATCCGGCGTAGACGTACGGATAGTTGGCCTGGAACCAGTTGCGAAACGACCGGCGAAGCATCGATCGGGCGGTGCGTGCCGACCCGCCCTTGATCACGTAATGCTTGCCATCGAAGAAATTGGCCGAGTAGCCGGGATAGAACGGGAACGGCTGGAATCCGGGGAACGGCTCGAATGGGGTGGAAGTCCATTCCCAGCCGTTGCCCAGCATTCCGGCGACGCCGAACGCGCTGCGATTGCGGGGAAAGGCGCCCACCGGGGCGGGATCCCAGCTCTGGAAATCGAAATTGCCGTAATCGCGCGCCGGGGATTCCGCGCCCCAGGGATAGGCGCGCTCGGTTCCGTCGGGAGTTCCGTAGGCGGCGCGGTGCCATTGGGCCTCGGTAGGCAGAGCCTTGCCAAGCCAGCGGGCGTAGGCGCTGGCCTCGGCGTGACTGACGTAAACCGGCCAGTCGGGCGGCAGAGGAATCTCGTGGAACATCGTGCGAACCATCCAGCCGCCTTCGGCCGGTTTCCAGAAAGCCGGATGGCAAATTCCCTGCTCGTTTTTCCAGCTCCAATCGTCTTCGGTCCACAAGCTGCGATGGTCGTAACCGCCGGCAGCGATGAATTCCTCGAACTGGCGATTGGTAACCATGTGCTCGTCGATGGTGAAGGCAGGGACGGCAATCTGGTGCGCTTCGTATTCGTTGTCCCAGCCAAAGTCGGCATCGTCGCGGCGGGCGCGGCCGAGGGTGGCGAGCCCGGCGGGGATGGGGATGGTATGGGAACGGGAGGGCGGAGCCGGAGCGGGCGACGAGGAAGCCGGGCTCGCGGAAGCAATTTTACAGTCGAGGGAGAGCTGGTGAAACATGTAGGCCAGGGTTTCGGCGTGCATCTGGCGATGCTCGATCGCCACATGCAGCAATTGGGGCAGCCGAGCGTCGCCGGGGGCCGCGGCCAGCGCCTGATCGAGCGCGCGGCGAACGCCGCCGGCGTAGCGGCGCACCTGATCGAGACGGGGCCAATCCGCAGGCTGATCCGAAGGCAAGCCGCCGCCGACGGGGTCGATGCCGAAAGCAAACAGCTTGTCGAATTCAGGTTCGGCGGAGGGCGGCAGCCGAAGCGCATCGCCCAGCAAGTTGCGATCGAAAGCTTCGAGGTGGCCGATGTAGAAGACGACGCGATGCCGCTCGGCTATCGGCCGGTCGTAAAGCGAATCCGGCTTCACCATTTCGAACAAGCTATCGGTCTGGGTGCGGGCTTCGTCGAGCGCGCTGTGCAGGGTGTGGACGACCGGAGGGGATTCCCGGGTCGAGAGCATGCTTAACCTCCCAGAGCGAGTCTGCTCTCCCGCGTCAATTTTTCATCTTGACACAAAAGCGGCGGGCAAGCCATTCGGCCCCAGATCTGAATCTGGAGTTCGAGTGGTCGCGCCGGGGCATCACACGCATTTGATGCCATCAACAGGCTCGAGGACACAGGGCGACGTGACGGGGGCTCGATCGGGCGGTGGCGCTCGGGGCCGTGGGCGTAAGTCGAACGGCAGCCAGCTCCCCGGTGGCAGGAGCCTCCGCCGCGTTTGTGTCCCGGTGCCTTTCGCCGGGAAGCCTGTCCGTTTGCAGCGAACCTTCCAACAAACACGGGTGGCTGCGAGTAAGGGCACGGCTTCTGCGTTGGTAGAACAGGCTTCACGCGGTGCTCTTGCAAGCGAACCTTTCGAGGCGGACGAGCGGGGTCATGGCGAGAGTGTAAGCCGGAGAGTTTCGCAAGGCGAGGGCGAGATTCATGGTAAGGGGGGGTGGGGGGCGGAGGCGGGATGGGCGCGGTGCTCCGCTCCGGTCCGCCCCTCAGAAACTGCCCCTGATTAGAGTGAGAGACTTATCGGGCCTGGGGTGGGGCCAAATCAGAGGATCGGCGGACGGTCGCTCACGAGCTTGCAGCCGCGGTTGACACGACCGGGCAGCAGGGCTAGGCTGTCGGGCGAAGAGGAAGCTCAAAATGGAAATTCCCGTCAAGGTGCATGAGGGTTCACCTCATAAATCCTAGTCATGTGTCCTTTGGCACCGCCGTCATCACGCCGCGGTGGCTGTATGTGATTGCGGCAGCGACTCCCGCTGCCTTTGGCGACCCCGCGATCGTGGATGAAACGCTCACTCCTGTAAACCCCGAGCGCATCCAGCCGGGCGATGCCGTGGGCATCGGCATCCATACGGGGAATGCCCTGCGCGGCTACGAGATCGGCAAAATGGCGCGGGAGCGCGGCGCCTATGTCATCTTCGGCGGAATTCATGCCACCCTCTACTCGGAGGAAGCGCAGAGCTTGGGCGGGGCGCATGCGGTGGTCAAAGGCGATGGCGACAGGGTGTGGGCGACGGCATTGGCGGACTGCCGGAAGGGCGCTCCGCAGCCGATTTATCTCGGCGGCCGCCTCGAAGCGACCGATTTCTTGCCCGCGCGCTGGGACCTGGTTCCGCGGGACCGTTACATGTGGGCTTCGGTGCAGACCGTGCGTGGCTGTCCGAAACATTGCTCCTTCTGCTCGGTATGGCGGACGGATGGCCAGCGGCCGCGCCAGCGCGCCACCGACGCCGTCATCGAGGAAATTGTCCAGTTGCGGCGGATGGGGTTTCGATTCATCGCTCTGGCCGATGACAACTTTTATCCCGTCACGCTGACAGATCTTCAGTTGGCGGCCCGGCAGGGCAATACGCAGCGAATCGAAGAACTGAGAGCGATCCGGGCGGAGCGTTTCCGATTGATGGAGCGGCTAGCGCTGCTGCCGAAGGACATGGTATTTTTCACTCAAATCACGATGGAAGCCGCCGAGGACCCAGACTATCTCGAGGCCATGAGCCACGCGCGCATCAAAGGGGCGCTGGTGGGGATTGAGTCCGTGACGCCCGAGGGCCTGAAGGACGTCTACAAAGACTTCAATTGCGCGGGCGACCGCCTGGTCGAGCGTTTGCAGACGTTTCGCCGCCACGGCGTGCATGTCCTGGGATCGTTCATTTTTGGCCTGCCCAGCGACCGTCCGGAAACCTTCGACGCCACAGTCGCCGTGGCACAGCGCGCCGGAATCACCTTTGCGCAATTCGTGATGCTGACTCCGTTCCCCGGCACAGTGGATTTTGCGAAATGGGAAAAGACCATGGAATTGGATCCTCAGCGCATTGGCGGCGTTCCGCTCACCCGGCACTGGCTCATTCCCCAGGAGCTTCGTCCCAAGCTGTATTGTCCCCATCCCGTCATGTCGGCCGATGAAATTCGGCAGCGCACGCAGGCGGTCTGGGACCGCTTCTACAGCTTGCGCCTGATCTGGCAACGATCCCGTTTTATGAAGTCGCCCCGCGGGCGCCTGGCGTTTGTCCTGATCTCGAAGCTCTACCGGCAGATGTATGCCAACACCGGCATTGCAACGGATAGCGCGCGGACGGCGCGGTCCGCGCGGCGGGCGCGCTGGATTGCCAGGCCGTGCAGGCGACTGTTTGCCGCGCGTCCGATGCCGCAGCTCGAAGCGCCAGAATCCTGATTTATTGGTCCATGATCAAGTAATGTCCTATCTGAGACGCAAATGAAGAGAAGTGTGTCGGAGAAACGAGCGTAGTAGTGTGGGCTCCTGACGAAAAGCACACGAAGTGGATGCGAATCGGCTATTACCGACGGGTCGGTCATCGGCTTCGCTGGGCTGGTCAGACGACCATAGCGGGACCTGCGCGCCAGTTGAAGCGTCTCCTGGCTCAGGCAGCGAATCAAAAACCGTGGTTTCGCAAACTGCTGCTTGCGGCAGCCGCGAAAACGAAGTGAGGAACCGAGAGTACGAGTGAGGAAACGCGAACACGTTGCCAATTTACGTCGGTTGATAATTGATTCTGTACAATTGGCGGATGACGGGCAACTCGGAAATGAGTGGTTGGCTTCCGGGTTGCCGACGCCTCGGTGCTGGCGGCAATCCAGCCAAGGCGATTATTCTGAAGTGTGGCTGAAAATCCAGAGACGCACCCCAAGACCTCGCTTCGGAAAGACTTTCTCCGATGCTTCAGTCGATGGTTTGTCATCGGGGTGGCGCTTCTTTGGTTCCTTGCTGCGCTGATTCTTGTAGCTGCCCGGTGGATCGACCCACCGACCACCGCGGTGCACATGGAGCGCCGCTTGCAAGCGTGGATTCACCACAGGCCGTACCACGAAGAATACAAATTCGTTCGGCTCAGCCAAATCTCGCCCGATTTACAGCATGCTGTCATCGCTGCGGAAGACGTGCGGTTCTACCAGCATCATGGATTCGATTGGCATGCGATCGAAATCGCTGCTGAAGACGATATGGAAGGCGGCCGGATTCGCGGAGGGTCCACTCTTACCCAGCAACTGGTAAAAAATCTGTTTTTCGGGACAGGCCGCTCGATCCTCCGCAAGGGCGCCGAGTTCACGCTTGTTCCGGTGGCAGAATTGGTCCTGGGGAAGCAGCGCATTCTGGAACTCTACCTCAACGAGGTCGAATGGGGCCGTGGTGTTTATGGTGCGGAGTCGGCGTGTCGTTACTACTACCGAACCTCGGCCCGGAATATCGACCGGGAACAATCGGCCCGACTCGCCGCAATTCTGCCGTTGCCGCTGAAGCGGCGGCCCGATCACATGAATCATTACAGCGAGCTCATCCTTGACCGAATGCGCCAAATGGGTTGGTAATCGCGCCACACGTTCTTGAGGTCCTTGGAAGATTCTTGCCGGTTGCGAAGAAGCGCGCGCGCCCGGAATTGCTTCCGGGTGGCCGACCATACGTCCGGTTCTGGACACCCGAACACTCCCCTGATAGAACGGAGGACATAGAGGGCTGCATCAAGCGAGCGAGGTGGGGTTTGACGCTAGTCTTCCGCTCCACACTTCTGTTGCTTATGCTTTCCTCCCCATGTTGGGCGGGAGCGCAGGAGGTAAAGTTCATCGACCTCTCTTCCGTTAGACAGCGCACCGAACTTCGTCATCCTCCGGCACCGGCAGTGAGTTGCCCAGAAGGGGCGTCGTGCACGGGAAGTGGATGGGGCGGCGTTGGTGTCGGAGATGGTGCGCCCGACTGGCGCGATCCACACGCACTAGGCGTCTGGCTGGTACGTGTCACGCCGACAGACATCGATCCCCTGGAGCCGTTCGAAGCTGAGTTTCAGGTTCGGAATACGGGCGCCGCTGCGATTGAAATCCCTGTTTCCCCACATTTGTCTGACCTTCAGCCGAGTGACGACTCGCTCGCTTTCACCTATCTGAGCCTTTCGCTGGTCGTGACGGGAGAGAGGGCATCTGCTCTGGGCTTCGTCTCGCTGTACGGTACGCAGGCTTGCAAGGGAAGCGTGTTGCTATTGAGACCTGGGGACTGGATTCGCGTCAAAGCGAATGTGAAGCTTCAGAAGTGGCCACAAAACAGGGCCTCTGTGAACCTTCGGGGGACGTTCTGGTTGCGCAGGATTACGTTCCATCCGAGGCCAGGCGGTCAGTTCACCGAAATACAGAATCTCTACCCAAACGCAACTCCGACACCGCCGATACTTGTGCTCCTTGCCCCTCTAGAACGACCCGACAAACCAGATCGGCACTGACGCGTCGGCTTCGAAAGAGGTAAGCGGACGTGTAACGGGCTACTGGAAAACAATCCGCCGGCGCGAGTGACGCGCTAATCGGAAGCTGGCCAGCTGCCCGGCGACCCGGCTGCGCCGCCACACACCCGCACCAGCGGCGATTTTTCGGCACCCTCGGCTACTTGGTGGGGGCGTTGCGATGCGCGGCCGGGGATTCCGGCCCATGCCGGCCGCACCCTCACCAAAGCAGTTTCAGGCCGAATTGAATTTGGCGGGAGGTGGTGGACGTGCTGGTGATGACGCCGGCGGTGGGGGAAACGCCCGCCGGAGTGAAGGCCACCGGATTGGGCGTATTGAAATTGGCGCGATTCAGCAAATTGAATATCTCGACGCGGAATTGAAGCCGAAGCCGCTCGCCAAGCGGCGTTTCCTTGAGCGCGGAGAAATCCCACGTGGCCAGACCGGGACCGGCGAGGGTATCGCGTCCCAGATTGCCGTAGAAGCCGCTGTTGTTTGGCGGAGCGAGAAAGGCGGCGGGATTGAAATAGCGCCCGGGGGCGCCGAGGACGACCGCCCCGGTGAACGAGGGATTGACGAGCGGGCGCACCGGGTTGCGGGTGTCGCCGTTGTTCGAGGGGTTGTAGCTCAACTGCGGCGTGAACGGGAAGCCCGATTGCAGGGTGACGAGATTCTCGAGCTTCCAGCCAGCGGCAGCCACATTGCGCCAGCCGGCCGCTCGGCCCAGCACCAGCTTGCCGCGGCCGAAGGGGAGCGCATAACCGGCGGTGAGGACGGCCACGTCGCGAACGTCGTAGGTAGCCAGACCCCAATCGGCGCGCAAGTTGGCGGGATTCATCACCAGGCCGGGAGCGTTGCCGGCGGCGCTGGCGTTGAGCGAGTCGCCATCATCGAGGGTCTTCGACCAGGTAAAGGCGGCTCGAAATTCGATGCCGGCGGCCAGCCGCCGGCTCAAGTCCATCTGGAGCGCGTTATAAGAACTTACGCCTTCGGAAAACCACGTCCAGGTGTTGCCGAGAGCGGGATTGGCTTTCGGCGTTCCGGGCGGAATGAAAAAGGTCCCGGGCGGGACCGGCGCCCCGGCCAGCGGCGGAGGGAAATTCGCAGGGAAGGTGCCGGGACAGGGCGACGCCGGGCAAATCGTGGCGGCGGGCACGTTCGCATCGAGGCTGAGAATTTCGTGATAGCCGTGGGAGCCGGCGTAGCCGATGCTGAGGGCGGTGTTGGGCGAGAGCGCGCGCTCGAACTTCAGCGACCAGGAGACGAGAGCCGGCGTGCGCAAGTCCGGTTGCACGCCGGCAGGCAGCAGCTTCGCGGCGGACGACGCCGGGGCGGTGCGCGAGATGGGCAGCGAAGACACGGGGAGATTGGCCAGGCTGTAGGTGGGGTTGAAGGGCGCGTTTTGATCGAGCCGGTAGCCGAGCGCATCCTGCAAATCGTCGTAGAGGCCAAAGCCGGCGCGAAGAACGGTTTTCGCGCCGAAGGGGCTCCACGCCAACCCGATCCGCGGCTGGGGCAGGAACAGCGCTTCGTTCGAGGTGAACGCTGAACCCGCAACGCGAGGGGCGGTGGCGATGATTCCGCCCGGATAGACGAAATTCGCGGCGCGGCCGGATACTTCGTTCCAGCCGGTGGTGAATTCGTCGCGGAAACCGAGCGAGAGCGTCATGCGGGAGCTGGGGCGGAAAACGTCTTCGGCATACCAGGCGCCCACGAGCGACCGCCAGCCGAGCGGTGTGGGAGCGGGATCGAACAGGAGGCTGGAGACCGTGCCTTCGAGCAGCGCCTGCAAACCGGTGAAAGTGGCCTGGCCGTACTGGCTGAGCGCCAGATTCTCGTTCGATTGCACGCGCTCGAGCCAGAGGCCGAGCGAGAGCTGGTGGCGGCCGCGGGTGAAGGCGGCGCGGTCCTCGTAGGTGTAGAGGTTGCGGGTGATGCGCAGATTGCTGCCGTTGTTGCTTCCCGCGAGCGAAAGTTGGGCGGCGGGATTGGACGCGGCGCTGCCGCCGACCACCACCGCGCCCACCGGCAAGCCGGAGAGGAACCCGGGCGCGGCGGCGGCTGGGGTGCCGGGCGCAGGCTCGCCGGTATAGAAATAGCTGGCCCGTGAGAAGCCGAAGCGGGCGGTATGGAGAGCGGCAGGAGAGAAGGCATGGGTTTCTTCGGCGCTCAGCACCTGCTCGCGGAGGCTTTCGATATCGACGCTGAGCGGGTTGCTCGAAGGGGTGGTATCGGCGCTGTCGTCAACGGTGTATACCAAGCTGGCGGAATCCCTCCCCGAGAAAACGCGATCGAGCCGGACGGTGCCGAAGTCGTCGCGGATGTTCTGGAGGGGATTGCTGAAGGCGGTGGCGATGCCGCCGAAATCGGCGCCGCCGGGGCTGGGAGCGGGCCAGAGGGCGAACAGCGGCGCAACACCGGGGGCAACGCCAACGCTCGCCAGCACCGAGCCAGGGCAAGAACGGGGCGCCGGCTGCACCAGGCCGCAAGGAAGCAGGCCGTTGCGGGCGTTGGCATCGGGAACGAGAGTGACGTCGGTTTCGCGAAGGCGCTGACGGAAGCCTTCGTAACTGGCGAAGAGGAAGGTTTTCTGTTTGCCCAGCGGCCCGCCCAAGGAGCCGCCGAATTGGTTTCGCGCGAAGGGCGGCGCCCGGCCAAGATCGAAATAGTTTGGAGCGTCGAGGACGCTATTGCGCAAGAACTCGAATGCGTCGCCGCTCCATCGGGTGGTCCCCGACTGCGTGACGATGACGACTTGAGCGCCGGGACGCTTGCCGAATTCGGCGCCATAGGAATCGCGCAGCACGTTGAACTCGCGGACGGCGTCGACGCCGAGCAGTTCCTGGCTGGCGCCGCCGGGCTGCATGTTGTTTTCTGCCGCGCCGGTGAATTCCACCCCGTTCAGCAGAAAAAGGTTCTGCTGGGGCCGGTCACCGGAAACCGAGAACATATTGCCGACGGCGGAATTCGATACGCCGACACCGCCGGTTTTTTCCCAGGTGAAATTGACGACGCCGGGATTGAGCGTGACCAGCTCGTCGTAGCTGCGGCCATTGAGCGGCAGGTCCTTCACCCGGCGCTCATCCACTAGGCCGGACGGGTCGGCGGCGGAGACGCTCACCAGCGGTGAATCGCCGCGGACGACGATTTGCTCGCTGATTTTTCCCAACCGGAGCCGGAAATCGATTACTGCGTCCTGGGCAACGTCAAGATGGACCGAGCGGCGAACGGCTTCGGCGAACCCGGGCTTGCTGACCCGTATTTCGTAGGGCCCGGCGGGCAGCGAGAGCAATTGGTAAAGTCCGGCAGGGTCGGTGTGAGCGATGCGGAGAGCGCCGGTTTCCAGGTTCTTCGCGGTCACCCGGGCGCCGGCAACGGTGGCGCCCGATGGATCGGCAACGACGCCGGCAACGGACGCGGCCACCTGGGCGGAAGCGCGCGGAGCGATCGCCGCAGCCAGGCAGGCGAGCAGGGCGGCGCGGAAGACCGTCGTTTTCGCCGGGGCGAGAATGGGAACGCGGAGCGCGGAAGCCATAGCCGGGCGACGCCAGCGCTTGAACGTTTTAATACGTTCGTTATCGTTTTGTCAAATCGATTCAAAACGATATTGGGGGAAAGGTCAGGCGGGCGGCGCACCGGCGGCGCGAGCGGCCTTGTCGAGCAAGCCGAGGATGGCGGCGCAGCGGGGGTTGGCCGGCTGGCACCGGGCGCGGAACCCTTCGATCACGCCCTGCCACCAGCCGGCGTCGACATCCCAGGTGATGCCCTGGCTCAGGTCCCAGTATTTCCCCAGCGAAGCCCAATCGCGAATCACAACGTCGGGATGGCGACTGAGCAGATCTTCCAGTTGGTCGGCGGCATCGTCGGCGTAGGCGCCGCCGGAATGGCGAAACAGCCAGAAATAGCGAGCGGTGGCCGGCTCGCTGCCCGCCAGGATGAGCCGGTACATTTCCCCGGTCAGGTTCAGAACCGGCGCCGCAGCGAGCGAGGAGGAGCCGCCGCCCGGGGCCGCCGCAGAATCGAGATCGACCAGGGCGGCGACGCCCTCGGCCGTCCCCGGCACGGCGGCGAGAAAGGCGGCCGGATCCTTGCGATCGGTCTCGATGTAACGCACCAAACCGCAAAACATCGCCGCTTCGAGGTCGTTCTTCACACGATCGCAGCAGGAAGCCACCGCGGCGAATCGATTTTTGGCATGGAGATCGGCCACCGCCGTCAGGAATCCACGGTATTGCGCGTTCACCACTTGAATGGCTTCAAAGACGGCGCCGGCCTGGGGGCCTGCGCGATCGAATTGCTTCTGGAGCGCCTGGCGTTTGGCCCACAAACCTGAGGGCAATTGACAGCCACCCGGGCCCGATTGGGCCGCAGCGGCCGGCGGAAACAGGGCGATCAGCAGCAGAAATCGACCGAGCATCCCGTCCATTGTAAAACAGGGATTGGGCGGCTTGCGGGAACGAGGCAGCGACGAGGAACCCTGGCATTGGCAGCATCGAGCCGAAAACTCTTGCGCCCGTACTTCGCCAGAGGGAGAATTCGATTGCATTTTACAAGTGAAGTTGATAGCCTGTCGCCCGTGCCCGGGAAGGCCAAGCGGCAGCGGCGATCCGGTTGCCCGGTGAGCATTTCGCTCGAGATGGTGGGAGACCGGTGGTCGCTGTTGATCGTGCGCGACCTGATGGTTCGGGGATACCGGACGTTCCAGCAGTTCCGGAATTCGGGCGAAGGGATCGCGACAAACATCCTGGCAGACCGGCTGCGAAAGCTCGAAGCGGCGGGGATCATCCGCGGCGGACGGGAGCGGACGGACGGGCGGAAGCTGGACTACCGGTTAACGGAGAAAGGAATCGATTTGGCGCCGGTGCTGCTCGAGTTGCTGGTATGGGCGGCGCGGCACGAGCGAACCGGGATACCCTGCGGGACCCTCGCCGAAATGGCGAAAAACCGCGAGCAGGTGCTAGACGACGTGCGGCGGCGCTGGCGGGAGCGGAATTCGACGCCGCTGATGCCGGTATTCAGGGGCGGTGAGTCCAATCGCGAAAAAAAAAGAGGGAGGAAGGAGAAACGGATGAGCAAGGTACGCGTGCTGGTGGGCACTCGCAAAGGTGGTTTCATTCTGTCGGCCGATGGCAAGCGCGACAAGTGGGACGTCGAGGGGCCTCTTTTTGCAGGCTGGGAAATCTATCACATGAAAGGGTCACCCGCCGATCCCAATCGGCTCTACGCCTCGCAAACCAGCGGCTGGTTCGGGCAGGTGCTGCAGCGGTCGAGCGACGGCGGCAAGACTTGGGAGACGCCCGGCGGGGAAAAGCTCCCCGAGCCCTACTCGCCGCCGGCCGGGGTGAGCAACAAATTCGTTTACGACACCTCCGCCGAAAGCGGCAAACCGCTCACCACCCACCAATTCTACGACGGCAAGCCGCATCCCTGGGAGTTCAAGCGAGTGTGGCACCTCGAGCCGTCGCTCACCGATCCGGACACCGCCTACGCCGGCGTCGAGGACGCCGCCATCTTCCGCACCACCGACGGCGCCAAGACGTGGCACGAGCTCGCCGGCCTGCGCGGGCACGGCACCGGGTCGAGCTGGCAGCCGGGGGCGGGCGGGATGTGCCTGCACACGATCCTGCTCGATCCGAGCAATTCCGGCAGGATGTACGTGGCCATTTCGGCCGCCGGCGCCTTCCGCACCGACGATGGGGGCAAGACGTGGAAACCCATCAACCAAGGACTCCGATCGCAATACATTCCCGATCCGACCGCCGAAATCGGCCACTGCGTTCACCGCATCGCCATGCACCCATCCCGCCCGAACACGCTGTTCATGCAGAAGCACTGGGACGTGATGCGCAGCGACAACCGGGGCGATTTGTGGCGCGAGGTGAGCGGCAACCTGCCAACCGATTTCGGGTTCGCGATCGACGTCCACGCGCACGAGCCGGAAACCGTCTACGTCGTCCCGATCAAGAGCGACGGAGAGCATTTCCCGCCGGAGGGCAAGCTGCGGGTGTATCGCAGCCGGACGGGGGGAAACGAGTGGGAGGCGCTGACGAAGGGCCTGCCCCAGAGCAACTGCTACGTGGACGTGCTGCGGGGCGCGATGGCGGTGGACTCGCTCGATTCGTGCGGCATCTATTTCGGCACCACCGGCGGGCAAGTATACGCCTCGGCGAATGCCGGCGACAGTTGGGCGCCAATCGTCCGCGACCTGCCGGCGGTGCTTTCGGTCGAGGTGCAGACGCTGCCATGATCCGGGTGGTGTTGCCACCGCATCTGCGGACGCTCGCGCGGGTGGGCCCGGAAGTGCAGGTCGAGGTGGAGGGCCGGGTGACGCAGCGCGCGGTGCTCGACGCGCTCGAAGCGCGGTATCCGATGCTACGTGGCACGATCCGCGACCACGTCACCCAGCAGCGGCGGCCGTTCCTGCGCTTCTTCGCTTGCGAGGAGGATTTGTCGCACCAGCCGCCCGACGCGCCGCTGCCCGATGCGGTAGCGTCGGGAGCGGAGCCGTTTCTGGTGATCGGGGCCATCGCCGGAGGATAGGCTCGGCGGTGTCCGGTTTCAGGTGACGTTCGGAGCCGGAATCGGGCCGTCGGCAGAGCGCAGATGCACGTCGTGCTGGGGAAACGGAATCTCGATTCCGTTTTCCTTGAGCGCGCGGAACAAAGCGAAATTCAACTCGCTGCGGTAGCCGCCCGCCTGCATCACGGTGCCCGGAAACCAGATCCACAACTCGAACTCGAGCGCGCTCGAGCCGAAACCATCGAAAGTGACCCCGGGAGCGGGAGCGGCCAGGGCGGCGGGCGAGCGGCGAGCGACGTCGAGCAGGATCGAGCGGACCTGGTCGGGGTCGCTTCCGTAGCTCACGCCGATTTTGGCGTTGACCAGCACCCGCGAGCCGCCCGCAGTCCAGTTCGTCACCCGGTTCGACACCAAATCGGAATTGGGAACGATGATCCGCGCGTTCGCGCCGGTGCGCAGCCACGTGCTGCGGCCGCCGATGCGGAGGACTTCGCCCTGGGTGGCGCCGACGTCAACGATGTCGCCCACGCGGACGGGCTGCTCGATCAGCAGAATCAATCCGGAAACGAAGTTGTTGACGATATTCTGCAGCCCGAACCCGATGCCGACGCCGAGCGCGCCGCCCACCACCAGCAGGCTGTTCAGGTTCAAGCCCGAGCTTTGCAATCCGATGATGAGCCCGACGGCGAAAACCACGTATTGCGTCCAGCGGGCCAGCGCGTACTGGTGGCCGGGCTCCATCGATGTTCTCGGCAAGATCCTCTTCTGAAGGAATCGCCGCGCTCCGCTGGCGATCAAGCCGAGCACCAACAGGTAGATCAGGGCCTTGACGAGGAACCAGGGGGTGAGCGGCAACTGGCCGATATGCATGAGCGGCCGTTCCATGAATCGTTCGAGGTCCGTTGGGAGCAAGCCAAACAAGCGCCGGCCCACCTCGGCGGGCAGGTAAAGGGTCGCCGGGAAAGCGGCAGCCAATCCGATCGGGAGCCGGCCGGGCCGGGCGAATCTCATTTCGTTTCCTCCCCGAATGGGAGTGGGGTGAGGATACACTGGCGTCGGGCGGGGTTCCAACCCGATTCCGGGCGCGGGCATAAACGCGGAGGCGCCAGCGGCGCCGGCGCGCAGCCCGGCGCGGCAGCGGGCGCGCGAGTATAATCGCGGAGATGAGAATCGTTGCTTTCGCTCTGCTGCTGGCTCTGGGAGCAGGCCTGGCGCTTGCCAGCCAGCCGCCGAGCCAGGCGCAGGCGCTGGCGGGCCAGGCGGTATCGCTCGATCAGGAACCGCACCACCACCTGAAATTCGCCAACGACGACGTGCGAATCTACGACGTGGTGGTGCCGCCGCACGAGTCCACGCTGCTTCACCAACACGACAACGACTACGTCTACGTGGTGCTGGGCGCGAGCGACATCACCGCCGAGGAGCCGGGCCAGGCGGCGGTCGAGGTGAAACTCGCCGACGGCGCGGTGCGTTTCGCCAAGGGCGGCTTCGCCCACGTGCTGACCAACGACAGCGCCCAGCCGTTCCGCAATATCACCATCGTGCTGTTGAATCCGCGGGTGACCGCCCGCGGATGCTCCTGCGCCGGCAACGCCGCCGGGGCCGTCTGCGGCTGCCCGAATGCGGAGCCGGAACCGGCGAACTGGACGATGAAGGTCGGCCAGCTCGATTTGGGCGAGACGACGCTCGGGCCCGGCGCGGAGCTGGAAAACACCAGCGCGAAAACCACGCGGTTTCTGGTGGCGGTGACGCCGCTCGATCTGCTCGACATCACCCTGCACGAGCCCCGAGGCATCAAGGTGCGGCTGGGCGCCGGCGCCTTTCATTGGCTCTCGCCCGGCAAGCACGATCTGCAAAACCTGAGCAGCCAGCCGATTCGGTTCGTGAGCGTGGCGTTCTAGTCCGGCGCGGGGCGCGGCCCGTTAGCGGCGTGTTTGAAAGCGTGGGCTTGGTTCCTTCAGGTTGTCGAACAATTCCTCGGCCTCGGCGTAGCCGTCCTGGCCGCGGCGCAGCACCTGCCTCGCAGCCGCTTTGAACGGTTCCTCGGAGGGGATGCGGTCGAACCAGCGCTGATAGGAGAGTTTTTCGTGATCGGAAAACTCCAGGCGCACCAGCAGGCGGAAGCCGTCAGGCGGGGCCTGGGCGGGCGGCTCGGTTCCGGCAGCGGGCGGTTCGGCGGGCTTGCGCTCGAATTTGGACTTTACGCGGTCGCCCAGTCGAAAGGCCTGGCGCCACCCGTCGAGCCGGTGGCGGGCCTGCTGAGCGGCCTGCTCGTCGGAGCCGAAATCGAAAATGAGAAGCGATTGGGGCATGCCAACCTCGTAAGCGGGATACCGGATGCGCGGCCCGGGGATCGCGTGCGGGATGGCGCTAGAGCCATCGGTCGGGGCCGCAAGTTCAAGTCTACCATCAGCAGGGGGCGAGCGAGCGGGTCGGCGCGGCGCTCGCTGCGAAGGATCGCACCGGCCACGGAAAAAGCGGTTGCAGCCGGTTTCCGGGCGGTGATAGTCTCTAGCGAACAAAAAGCGAAGGAGAAACCATGGCATCGCTTCCCGCTACCCGCAAGAGCATCAGCCAGCCTGCTCCCCTGGCCGACGCCGTGGACGCGCTGGTAACCCGGCGCGGAACGGGAGCGGAAACCAATTCCTCCGATGCACCGATCACCGCCATCCGCGAGATGCCCGAGCGCCAGGCGGATTGGCGGGAGATGCCCGGCTGGGTGCGGCAGGAACTGGCGGCTGCCTATCGGGCGAAGGGAATCGAGCGGCTCTACAGCCACCAGGCGGCGGCCGTCGAGGCGGCGCGCGCCGGGCGAAACGTGGTGGTGGTGACGCCGACAGCCTCGGGGAAAACGCTTTGCTACAACCTGCCGGTGCTTAACGCGATTCTGGAGAATCCCGACACCCGAGCACTGTACCTGTTTCCGACAAAGGCGCTGGCCCAAGACCAACTGGCGGAGCTGCACGACCTGGAAGAAAGGCTGGGAGACGCCTTCGCGGTGTTCACCTACGACGGCGATACGCCGGGGGACGCCCGGAAAGCGATTCGCGAGCGGGGCCACGTGGTGCTGTCAAATCCGGACATGGTGCACGCGGGGATCCTGCCTCACCACACTCGATGGCTGCGGCTGTTCGAGAATTTGCGGTTCGTGGTGATCGACGAGCTGCACACCTACCGCGGGGTTTTCGGGAGCCATTTCGCGAACGTGTTGCGGCGGCTGGGGCGGATCGCCCGGTTTTACGGCTCCGATCCGCAATTCATCTGCTCGTCGGCCACGATCGCCAACCCCGGCGACTTGGCGGAACGGCTTGCCGAGGAGCGGTTCGACGTGATCGACGAGGACGGCGCGCCGGCCGCGAGAAAAACTTTCGTGTTCTACAACCCGCCGGTGGTGAACCGGCGGCTGGGCATCCGCCGCAGCTACATCCACGAGAGTTGGCGAGTGGCGCAGGAATTCCTCGGCCGGGGGCTGCAGACGCTGGTTTTCGCCAATTCCCGGCTGCAAACCGAGTTGCTGCTTACCTATTTGCTGCAGGCGAATCTGGCGCCGCCGGGCGAACCGCAAACCATTCGCGGCTATCGCGGAGGCTACCTGCCGGGCGAGCGGAGGGAAATCGAGCGAGGACTGCGCGAAGGAGGGTTGCGCGGGGTGGTGGCGACGAACGCGCTCGAGCTGGGCGTCGACATCGGTTCGCTGGACGCGGTGGTGCTGGCGGGCTATCCGGGCACCATCGCCTCCACCTGGCAGCGCGCCGGCCGCGCCGGGCGACGCAGCGGATGTGCCTGCGCTGTGCTGGTGGCTTCCTCGGCTCCGCTCGATCAATTCATCATCACCCATCCCGATTATTTCTTCGGCCGGTCGCCCGAACACGCCCTCATCCAGCCTGACAATCCCGAAATCCTGCTGAACCATCTGAAATGCGCCGCCTTCGAGCTGCCGCTCAAAGCGGGCGAGCGTTTCGGCGCCATCGAAATCGACGCGGCGGCGACGGCGCTGGAGCAAGCGGGTTTCCTCCACCGGAGCGGGAACGCCTGGCACTGGACCGACGAAGCCTACCCCGCCGATGCGATCAGCTTGCGAGCGGTGACTTCGGACAATTTCGTCATCATGGACACGAGCGGCGGCGAGCCGGAAGCCATCGGCGAAGTCGATTTCCCCAGCGCGCTCGCCACCGTGCATCCGAAAGCCATCTACCTGCACGACGGCAACCTGTATTCGGTGGAGAAGCTGGATTTCGACGACCGCAAAGCCTTCGTGCGGCAAGTGGAGAGCGATTATTACACCGACGCCATCCGCTACACCCAGGTGCGGATGCTCGAAAAGGCCGCCGAGGCGGAGCTGGGCGAAGCGGCGCGGCGCACGCACGGTGACGTGCTGGTGCGGTCGCAGGTGGTGGGATTCAAGAAAATCAAATTCTTCACCAACGAAAACGTCGGCGCGGGCAACCTGGAATTGCCGGAAAACGAGATGCACACCACCGCCTTCTGGATCACGCTCGAGCGGCGGCTGGTGGAGGGGCTGCCCTATGGGGTGGCGGAGCGGCAAGCGGGGATGTGGGGACTGCTGCGCGCGCTCGAAGCGGTAGCGGCGCTGCTGCTGATGTGCGACCGGCGCGACCTGGGGCGCGTGATCGGCGAGCGGCCGCCAGCGCCGGGCGCCGAGGCTCCGCCGGCGGCGGCGATCGAGCCCGTGCCCGGGAAGGCGCTCGAATTCTTCGAGCCGAACCTGTATCTTTACGACGCCTATCCCGGCGGTATCGGCTTCAGCGAGCCGCTGTTCCGGATGGCGCGCGAGCTGGCAGGGCGCACTCGCGAGCTGATTCGCGCCTGCCCCTGCGAGAACGGCTGCCCGTCCTGCGTGGGACCCGCCGAACGTGGGGAGAAAGCAAAAGCAGTGGCGCTGGCGATTTTGGACCGGCTACCGGAGTGAGAGGCCGCGCGATGGGAGCAGCGACGAGCGGCGTGGGGCCGGCAAGCCGCCGCGGGAATCGACCCGAATGAAATGGCTAAATGACGACCGGCTGGGAGCAATCGCCGCGTTGCGGCGGAAACTCGCCGCGAGCCATGAGGTTGCGCCACAAGCCGACGGGCGGCGCGGCGGGCGGGACAGGCTGGCGGAGCTGGTAGGCGGAACGATCGAGCGCAACCGCTACGGCGAGTTCCTCCGGGTGCGGCGCTGGCTGGCCCAGCCGGAACCCTGCACGCAGCCGCAAGCGCTGGGTCTGGTGGCGAAGCCGGAACCGGCGGCAGAAGTGCTGGGGGAGATCGGCCGGAGCGACGGCTGGCTTTTCCTCGACACCGAAACCACTGGGCTCGCGGGCGGTACGGGCACTTGCGCGTTCCTGGTGGGGCTGGCCTGGTGGGAGGCGGGCGGGCTGGCGATCGAACAGCTCTTCCTGCGCGATTACGCCGAAGAGCACGCAGTGCTGCTGGCGCTGGCCGAGCGGCTGGAAGCGCGGCGCGTGCTGGTGACGTTCAACGGCAAGAGTTTCGATTGGCCGCTGGTGGAAACGCGGTTCCGGCTGACGCGGGAAATCGAGCCACAGCCGCCGCAGGCGCACCTGGATTTGCTGCATCCGGCGCGGCAGTTGTGGCGGCTGCAATTGGGCTCGGTGCGCCTTACCGCGCTCGAGCGCGGGGTGCTGGGAATCGAGCGGGGACCGGACCTGCTGTCGGAGCTGATACCGCAGATGTATTTCGATTACCTGCGGGGAGCCGGCCCGGAACCGCTGGGGCAGGTGTTCCGGCACAACCAGATGGACTTGGCAGGGCTGGCGGCGCTCGCCGGCCACCTGGCGCGGCTGCTGGTGGCGCCGGAGGGGGCGGAACCGCTCGAATTGTACGGACTATCGCGCCTGTTCGAGCGGCGCGGCGAGCGCGCTCGCGCGCGGCACCTTTACGAAATGGCGCTCGACGCGGGCTTGCCGGCTATGCTGCGGCGCGCCGCCCAGCGACGGCTGGCGCGAATCGCGCGCCGGGATGGCGAGCGAGCAGTCGCCAATTCGCTGTGGCGGGAACTGGCGCAAGAAGATCCGGAGGACACAAACGCAGAAGGGAGCGCCGAGCGGCGGGAATTGCTGGAAACCATTCTCGAAGCCTGCGAACAGATGGCCATCCATTACGAGCATGCCGCGCACGACCCGGCCGAAGCAGCCGCCTGGACCCGGCGCGCTCTGGGAGTGCTGGCCGAAGCGGAGGGAATCGACCGCCGATTCCGCCTGCGGTGGCAGGAGCGCCTCGACCGGCGCTCGGAGCGGCTGCGGCAAGGCGGCCGGGAAGGCAGCCTGCCGGCGGCGTGACCGGCCGATCGTTCCCTCGAAATCCCCCCAACCCGGGCGATTCCCTTGCTTACCGAGGGGAGGGGGTGTATCTTACACTCGGTAACCGAGGAGAGGGCATGAGCAGACCTTCCGATCTGGTGCAAGGAACGCTGGACCTGCTGTTGCTAAAGATCCTGGCGCTCGAGCCGCTCAACGGCTTCGCCATCAGCCAGCGGCTGAAGCAGGTATCGGGCAACGTGCTCCAGGTGAGCGACGGCTCGCTCTATCCGGCGCTGCACAAGCTGGAGCAGGAGGGCTGGATCACCGCCGAGTGGCGGCCCAGCGAGAACAACCGCCGGGCGAAATACTATTCGCTGACTCGGCTGGGCCGAAGGCAGTTGGAAAGGGAAGCGGGGAGCTGGAACAAGCTGTCGGCGGCGATTTCGCACGTGGTGAAATTGAAAGAAGCTTAAGGGCGGGGAAAGCGGCGAAGCAAGACGATGCGACCGGAAAACTGGCGATACACGATTCCGCTGCGCTGGCGGACGCTCTTCGGCCGGCGCAAAGCGGACGAGGAACTGTCGGAAGAAATCCGGTTCCACGTGGAGCGGAAGACCGAGGAGCTCGCGGCCGGGGGAATGCCCCCCGAAGCGGCGCGGCGGGCGGCGCTGGTGGAGCTGGGCGGCGCCGAGCAAGCGATGGAAAGATGCCGCGACCAGCGGAAACTGAATTGGGTCCAGGATTTCCTACAGGACCTGCGCTACGGCTTGCGGCTGCTGCGGAAGTCGCCGGGATTCACCGCGGTGGCGGTGGCGACGGTGGCGCTGGGCATCGGCGCGAACACCGCGATTTTCAGCGTGGTGAACGCAGTGCTGCTGAGGCCGCTTCCCTACCCCCATGCCGACCGGCTGGTGCGCGTGTTCGACGCCAAACCGCAGGAAGGTATCCCGGAAACCGGCACGTCCTACGTGGATTTCGCCGCCTGGCGCGACCAAAACCACGTCTTCAGCACGATGGCGGCAGCGCAGGCCCATGACTTGACGCTGAGCGGGCGGGGCGAGCCACTGGCGGTGCACACCGCGGTAGTGACGCCGGACCTTTTTTCGGTGCTCCAGGTGACGCCGCTGGCGGGACGCGCGTTCGTTGCCGAGGACGGCAAGAAAGGCGCGACGCCGGTGGTCATTTTGAGCGAGAACTTCTGGCGCAGCCGGTTCGGTGGCGATCGGCGTGTGATCGGCCAGACAATCGAGCTGGACAAGCGGGCGTTTACGGTGGTGGGAATCATGCCGGAATACGTTCGCTATCCCCTGCAAACGCCGAGCGAGGACGTCTGGGTGCCTCTGGCGCAGGATCCGCTGTTCGGGCCCTGGATGGCACGGCCGGGAGGGCACTGGGTGAGCGTGGTGGCGCGGCTGAACCCGGGCGTCGGGCCGACGCAAGCGCAGGCGGAGATGGCGGCCATCCAGGCGAGGCTTGGTAAGCAGCACCCGGAGCAGGACGCGGGGTGGACGGTGCGTATCGTTCCGCTCGACGAGGTGCTGGTGGGAGACGTGAAGGGAGCGCTGCTGATCCTGCTGGGCGCGGTGGGGCTGGTGCTGCTGATCGCCTGCGCCAACCTGGCCAACCTGCTGCTCGCGCGAGCGACTTCGCGAGCGAGGGAGATCGGGGTGCGCACGGCGCTGGGAGCGGGACGAACCCGCATCGTCAGGCAATTGCTCACCGAAAGCGCGGCGCTGGGCATGCTGGGCGGAGCGGCGGGAATTCTGCTGGCGTGGTGGGGCGTTCGCGGCCTGCGGTCGCTCCTGCCGCCGGATTTGCCGGCCATTCACCCGGTTCAGGTCGATGGATGGGTGCTGGCGTTTGGGCTGGCCCTTTCGGTCGCAGCCAGCTTCGTGTTCGGGCTGGCCCCGGCGCTCTTTGCCTCCGGTTCGCGAGTGCAGCCAAACCTGCGGGAAGGGGCGGGCCGGGCGGGGGAAAGCGGCGGCCGAAAGCGCGCGCGGCGGTTGCTGGCGGCGGCGGAAATCGCGCTGGCGATGGTGCTGCTGGCGGGGGCGGGACTTCTGATTCGGAGCTTCCAGGCGCTGGTATCGGTGAATCCGGGGTTCGATGCACGCCACTTGGTGAAGGCCGACTCCCAACTGCCGCAATATCAATATTCGACCCCGCAACAGTGGGTCGCATTTTCCGACGGCTTGCTGGCGCGGGTGCGGGCCGAGCCCGGCTTGCGGGATACGGCGGTAGCGGTGCCGCTGCCGCTGGTGAGCGGCTTCGTGAACCTGGGCTTCACTGTCGTCGGCAATCCTCCCTTACCGCCGGGAACGGTGATCGACGCCGATTACGCCGCGGTGAGCCCCGAGTACTTCCGCGTGATGGGAATCCCGCTGCTGCGCGGCCGCTGGTTCAACCGGCAAGATTCCCCCAGCGCGCCGAAGGTGGCAATCATCAGCGACGCAATGGCGCGGCAATATTTCCCGAAAGGCAATGAGCTGGGAAGGCACATGCATTTCGGATTTCCGCCCAATGGCGATACCGATCGGGAAATCGTCGGCGTCGTTGGCGACGTGCGCGACCAGGACTTGCGGCAGGCGCCGGGTCCGATGATGTACGTGCCTTTCGATCAGGCCCCTTTCTGGGGCGCGGAACTGGTGACGAGAAGCGGGCTGGACCCGGCCAGCATCGCGGGGGCGATTCGGCGGGATGTGGCCACGATCGACAAGGATTTGCCGGTCGCCGACGTTACGTCGATGTCCGCGGCAATCAGCGATTCAGTAGCCCAGCCGCGGTTCCGCACCCTGATACTGGGGATGTTCGGCGCGATGGCGCTTCTGCTGGCGGCGGTGGGAATCTTCGGGGTGATATCCTACTCGGTTTCCTGCCGGACGCACGAATTGGGGCTGCGAATGGCGCTGGGCGCGACGCAAGCGAGCTTGTTGCGACTGGTGCTGGGGGAATCGGCCAGGCTGGTGCTGGCGGGGCTGGCGGTGGGCATCCCCGCGGCGCTCGCGCTCACGCGATTCCTGGCGACGCTGCTCTACGGCGTGCGGCCGGCCGACCCGGCGACGTTCATCGGCGTGGCGATCCTGCTGGTGGTGGCGGCGCTCGCGGCGTGCTCGGCGCCGGCGCGGCGAGCGATGCGGGTGGATCCGATGACCGCGCTGCGGCACGAATAAAGCAGGTTACAGCTGAAATACGCCCGCGAATCAGCCGAGCGGTTTATACTGCGCGCGCCCACAACGGCAAAAGGGAAATCCCGGATGAGGAGCATCATGACTCGCCAGCTATGGACCGTTCTGGCCGCCGTCTCTGTGTTGGCAGGGTTGAGCGCGGCAACGAGAGCCCGCAAACAAAATCCTGGTGAAGCGCAATGGCGCTTTGCCGTCTCTGGCGATTCGCGCGACTGCGGTGACGTGACAATGCCGGCGATCGCAGCCGCGGTACTCGGCGATCACGCCGATTTCTATTGGCATATCGGCGATTTCCGCAAGATCTACGACTTCGATGAGGACATGGAGCACGAGCCCGCGTATCGCAAGCAGCCCATGAATATTCTTTTCTACGAATACATGGCCTGGCCGGATTTCATCCAGCATCAGTTGAGCCCGTTCGGCTCTCTGCCCGTTTTCCTGGTGATCGGCAATCACGAAACCATCCCGCCCAAAGCGCGCAGCGACTACATCGCCCAGTTCGCCGACTGGCTCGACGCTCCGACCATCCGCGACCAGCGCTTGCGGGACGATCCGAATGACCACCAGATCAAAACCTATTATCACTGGGTGATCAGCCACGTCGACTTCTTCAGCATCGACAACGCCACTCCCGACCAGTTCGATCTTCTTCAGCTTCACTGGTTCGAATCGGTGCTGAAGCGCGACGAGCGCGATCCGTCGATCCGTACCCTTGTCGTCGGCATGCACGAGCCGCTGCCCGATACCATCTCCACCTACAACATGGCCAAGCAGTTCAACGGCATCTCCTACACCGGCCTGGAAACCGGCCACCGCGTGGGAGCCGAATTGCTCCAGGCTCAAAACGAATTCCACAAACGCGTCTACATCCTGGACGGCCACGATCACTTTTATCTCCAAGGCACGATGAACACGAGCTACTGGCGCGCCCATGGCGGCGTGCTTCCCACTTGGACCATCGGCACGGCGGGAGCCACGCGGTATCCCCTGCCGGATAACGCCAGCGAAGCAACTGCCGCCAAAATCAACGTGTACGGCTACATCCTGGCCACCGTTCAGCCCGATGGGCAGATCCAGTTTCGTTTCCACCCCATCGCCGAATCCCAGGTCCCGGCCAGCGTGGTCAATGAGTTCACTCCTGAATTCGTCAATTGGTGCTTTACCGAAAATACTCATGTCAAGTAGTTTGACCCCGAAATTGTTGGAACGGCTGTCCGGGACCTAACAGCTTCCCCCGGCGGATCGCTCGACAGGTGTTCCTCGACGGTTTACCGGTGCTGGTTCAGGAAACTGGGAAAGGGAGCGGCCGGCCCTGCCTGCCGCTCCCGCAAGAGGAAGGAAGGGTTACCAGGTGAACAGCCCAGCCAGCTGTAGATGGCGCTGGGGCAGAGGCGTCAGCAGTCCGAACGTCGTCGGATTGCTCACGAGAAGATTGTTCACGCTGGCCACGTAGAAGGATGGGGTGTTGAACACGTTGTAGCCTTCCAAACGCAAGGTAAATGTCCACGGCCCCGAGCCCAGCGGTCCCGACTCCCGCAAGGGGAATTGTTTCCCAATCGACCAGTTGAAATTGAGTAGGCCCGGTTGCCGGGCGATGTTTCGCCCACAGGTGCCGCCGTGGCCCAGCAACGGCTGGGAATAGGTGGCGTGGCTGGTGAACGCGCCCGGCAACGTCAGGCCCGGGCCTCCGGCCGAACAATTCGCCAGCGTGTTGTCCGAAGCCTCGCCGCCCTGCGTTGCGCCGTCCATGTTCACATCGGTGATGGTGACAGGCGCGCCACCGCCCGCCGGCGTGACGGTGACCGGTCCCGAGAAGATGTTTATGGGAACCCCCCGCTGCCAGACGTTGACGGTTCCGAATTGCCATCCCTGCAAAGCGATTTTCGAGAACAGGCCCTGGCGGTGATTGAAGAACGGCAAATTCCACAGGCTGGTGACGATGAAGCGGTGGGGAATGTCGAAGTTGGAGACGGCCTTCGATTCGCTGAGGTTGGTGGTGTACTGGGGAACGCCATCACCGGTGTAATCCTGCGTAGGATAGGAGGTGGAAGCGTCGTCGATCGACCTCGACCACGTGTACGATGCCTGGAACGTCAGCCCGTACGACATCTGCTTCTGCAGCATGAGCTGCAAGGAGTGGTAGTGCGAGTCGGCGGCGTTCGTGATCAGGTTCACCTGGGCGAACCGCGGGTCGATCCGCAGCGTCCCGGTGCCCTCAAGCGCGTTCGCGGTCTTGAACTGCCCGATTCGCGCCTGTTCGTCGGCCAGGCTGGTGGCCGGCGCCGGCGCCAGGGCGGGGTCGTAGTTGTTGACGGGGATAAGCGCGGCCAAATGCGTGCCTTTCGATCCCACATAGCCCGCGCTGGCCAGCAGGGAATGCGGCAGCTTGTAATCCACGAACAGGTCCCATTGCTGCATATAGGCGTTCTTCATCGTGGGGTCTGTCGTCACGATCGAGCCGAAATTCGTCGCGTTTCCGAATCCTCCCGCGGCCAGTTGAGCCTTGTTTTGCGCCTGGAACGGCGCCGTTCCCGCGAGCAGCGCCGAAATGGTGTTGCCGCCGCTGAAATTCGTCAGAATCCCGTTGATCGCCACCGGCGGGCTGGTGCGGCCCTGGTCGGCCAGGGGAGTGAAGTCGAAGGAGTCGTAGTAGATTCCATATCCTCCCCGCAGCACCAAATCGCCCGCTCCCGGATTCCAGGCGAAACCGAGCCGGGGCCCGAAATTGAAGGGATTGTGCTGCACGAGCGGATTGCCCACTTTGAACGATCCCAGCACACCCGGCCCGGCGACGCCGATGTTGCCGGGCACATGGGTGTCGAGAAGCGAGTAATCCCCATTGGAGACGGTCAGGGCGCCCTGGAACTCCCAGCGCAGTCCGAAATTCAAGGTCAGCGTGGGCCGGACACGGTAATCGTCCTGGGCGAAGGTGCTGAACAGCTTCGTCCGGAACGGCTCCTCCGCCGGTCCAAAGAGCTGGAAATAGGAAGAGGGTTGCGCGTTCAGGAATGCCCCTTCCGAGGGAAAGACGAAGAAGCCGCGAGTGAAATTCGGGGCGGTGCCGGCGTTGAACGAGTTGTCTTGAATGATCCGCATGTCAAACCCGAATTTCAACTCGTGCTGTCCTTTCACATTGCTGAGAACGTCGTTGGCCTGATAAATGTTGAAAATGCGCCCTTGGGGGAAGCCGCCGTATTCCCCGAAACTCGCCAGTCCCGCGATCAGGAAGTAGGGGCCGGGGTTTTGCATTTGGGGAGGCAGGAGGCCGTAGGAACGGGCATAGCCAAGACGGAACTGGTTCACCACGGCGGGATTCATCTGCCAGGTATCGGTGATGTTTGCGTTGCGATCCAAGGCGGTGATCAGCGAGCCTTCATTGGCAAACGATACGAGCGACCCAACGAATGGGAGCGTGAAATTGCTCGTATTGTGGAAATACCGGGCGCTTATCGAATGAATATCGGAAAAGCGATAGTCGCCCCTAAACAGGAATTGATAGCCCTTGCCGGGGCTCGCGAAATTCACCGGAAACAGGTCGATCAGGGGATTGTTGGTGGGAATCAGGCCGGTGGTGGGGAAATACTGGTTCATGATGCTGATGATGCCCGGATCGGTGGCTGTCGCCCTGGCTGCCGGCGATGGCACGCTGGCGTTGAAGGTGGCTCCGCCGCCGATATTCCGGTTTTGGTGCCAGCCGCCGAACAACCACGCCTTGTCCCGTTCGAGCGGCCCGCCCATATCGAACCCGTAGACGTTGATGTCGGTGCGAGCCGCTTTGCCGGTCCGGTCGTTGAAGTTGCGGGCGTTGAAATAGTCGTTTTGCAGGTACTCGTCCGCCTGGCCGTGCCAGTTGTTGGTTCCGCTCTTGGTGATCATCTCGATTTCGCCGTTGGACTTGATGCCGTATTCGGCCGATACGTTCGAGGTGAGCACGTTGAATTGCTGGATGAAATCGGGGTAGGGCGTTACTCCCAGGGCGAACCCGCCGAATTCCCAGTCGTTGGCGTCGGTGAAGTCCAGTTCGATGTTGGAGTACTCGGCCCGGCCGCCGTTGGAGGCGATTTGGCCGGTCTGCGCGCCGCTCAATTTCACCAGGCTGCCCCCGCGAGGGTTGTACATCGGCTGCACGCCGGGAGCGTAGCCGACCAGGCCCGAAGCGCTGTGGCTGGTAGGCAGAGAGTTCTCTTCCAGGGCGCTGCGGGTGACGCTGAGCTGCGAGTCGGTGGTGTCCACCGGGGTCACATTGGCCTGAACCGTGACCATCGCGGTCTGGCCGGCCAAGGCCAGCTTGAGGTCCTGGGTCAGCGTTTGGCTGGCGACGGCCGCCAACTGGGCTGTGGCTTTGGCGAAGCCGGACGCCTCGGCGCTGATTTCGTAGGGACCGGGGAGCAATGCAGCGAACAGATAGATTCCGTCATTGCCGGTCTTGTAGGTGTGCACCGCATTGGTGCCGATCTGGCGCAGCGTGACGGTGACGTTGGGGACAACGCCGCCGTTGGGATCGTAGACCGTGCCCTGGATGGTGCCAGTGGTGTATTGGGCCCGGGCGACGGACGCGCCCGCCGCCAGCAGGAAAAACGCAGCCAACGCGATTCGAATTCCATTGCCCTTTAGCATCGTTACCCCCTGTCGGGCGCCTGCTGCGCCCGTCGACGGTGACCTGAGCCGGAGGATTGTTGAAGGCAGGAAAGCCCGCGAAAGGCAGGCGAGCGCCGAACGACGGCCCTCACTTCGCTGCGCAAACGCGGAAGCGGCATACGCCCCAGACCTCACGCTCCGACGAAGCCCGTCCACCTTTAGCCTGCCACCATTGCGCCAGGGTCCCACCGAGCGAGGTGCATGGGCCCGGACTGACTGAAGCACAAGGAACGGAAGCGAAGATTACACCGCCTGCCACGGTTGTCAACATCCCGGTTCGCTGATCGCACGAATCGGCGCGAGCGGGAACCGGCCGGCCTTTGCGTCGGACCGCGCTTGGGCGTAAGTTGTCGCGCAAGCGGTAAGCTCACAATGCGAGCTCCCGATTGAGCTTCGTTCGCTCTCATGCTCGGGTCTCGCGGGAGGAACCGGTGCAGCCTTACTCTCTCAGCCGCAGAAACTTCCTGGCCGCCGCAGCCGCCGCGGCGGCCGGCTTGGCCCTCAAGCCGGCTCTTGGAGAATCGGAGGACCTCGCCGCCTTGACCTTGAAGCAAGCCTCGGTATTGTTGCGCAGGGGAGCCGCGTCGCCGGTCGACCTCACCCGGGCGTGCCTGGAGCGCATCGAACGCCACAATCCCGCGCTGAACGCTTTCATTACCGTCACCGGCGAACAAGCCCTGGAGGACGCCCGTCGGATGGAGGCCGAGCAGCGGCGGGGGAAATGGCGCGGCCCGCTGCACGGTATTCCCATCGCCTTGAAGGACAACATCGACACCGCGGGAATTCGGACGACGGCTGCCAGCCAGTTGTTCAAAGACCGTGTGCCGCCGAAAGACGCGGAAGTTGTTCGCAGACTCAAAGACGCCGGAGCCGTCATGCTGGGCAAGCTGAACCTCCAGGAATTCGCCTACGGGGGAACTTCGACCGTCTCTTACTTCGGCGCAGTGCACAATCCCTGGGCGCTAGATCACATAGCCGGCGGATCTTCGGGCGGCTCCGCCGCCGCCGTGGCCGCGAAACTCTGCTATGGCTCGCTGGGCACCGATACCGCCGGATCTGTTCGGATTCCCGCTTCCTACTGCGGAGTTGTCGGTTTCAAGCCCACCTATGGGCGGGTGAGTCTCCGCGGGGTCATCCCCCTGGCCTGGTCGCTCGATCATCTGGGCCCGATTGGCAGGACGGTTGAAGACGCCGCATTGTTGCTCGGCGTGGTCGCCGGCTACGACCAACTGGATCCCGCGACGGTCAACGTTCCGGCGCAGGACTACGCCAGCGCGCTCGGCAGGGAAACGGCTGGTCTTCGACTGGGGATTCCACGGTCGCCCTTCTACGAGAATCTTGATCCGCGCGTCGCCGATGCGGTGGAGGAAGCGACCGGCGCGCTGCGGAAAATTACCAGGAGCGTGACCGAGACGAAGCTTCCCCCGGCAGCGCCCATCTTGCCGATTGTGGGGGCGGAAGCTTACGCTTACCAGTCTCAGTGGATTACCAAGTCCCCCGGCCTTTACCAGCCTTTCACCCGCAATCGCATCGAACTTGCCGCGGCCGTGAAAGCGCCGGCCTATGCCGAGGCTCTCCGTCAAACCAACCTGCAACGGAGGCAAATCGCGGAACTCTTTTCGAGCGTGGACCTGCTCATCACCCCCACGATGCACGGCGTGGCGGAAACGTTTGCGCAAAGCGCGAACTTCGACCCGATGGGCATTCGGAACACGTCACCCTTCGATATTTTCGGCCTGCCCACCATCTCGGTGCCCTGCGGCTTCACGACGTCCGGATTGCCGATCGGTCTCCAGATCACCGGCGCCCCGTTTGCCGAATCAACTGTTCTCGTGCTCGGACACGCGTACGAGCGGGCCACTGCGTGGCATGAAAGGCGCCCTCCGTTGAGGCCCGCGTAGGGAATTCCGACGCCGTTTACCTTGCCTAGAGCGGCGGCTCGAACCGCCCGTCGATGGCGGTCCAGCCGCCATCGGCGAAAAGGACCGTGCCGGTGACGTAGCTGCTCGCGTCGGAGGCGAGAAAGGCGATGGGGCCGCCCATCTCGTCCTCGCGAGCCCAGCGGCCCAGGGCGTTCCGCTTGGCGTACGCCTCGTACCACTGCTTGTTTTGCTTGATCGGGTCGGTGAGCGGGGTTTCGACCACGCCCGGCGCCAGCGCGTTCACGCGAACGCCCTTGGGCGCAAGCTCAGCGGCGAACCCGCGAACCAGTTGCACCAGGGCGGCCTTGGTGGCGGCGTACACTCCCTGGCCGGGCTCGACTACCACCGAGCGGATCGACGACAGCACGATGATGCTGCCGCCGACGGTTTCGCTCATCCAGCGGCCCACGTGCTGGAGGATTCGGAAATTCCCTTTCAAGTTGAGGGCGATGACCTTGTCGAATTCGGCTTCGGTGTAATCGAGCAGCCGCTTGCGCACGTTGACGGCGGGAGTGGTGACGAGCACGTCGAGGCGCGGGTGGCGTGCGCGGAGCGTTTGGAAGGCGGAGCCGACGCCGGGTTCGCTGGTGACGTCGATCGTGAGCGTTTCGGCGCGGCCGGAGGCATCGGCAATATCCTTGGCCACGGCCGCGGCCTTGGCGGCGTCGACGTCTCCGACGACCACGAGGGCGCCCAAATCACCCATCGCCCGGGCCGCGGCCCGGCCGATGCCCGAGCCGCCGCCAACCACCAGCGCCACTTTCCCATCCAAGCGGAACTGCGAATGGAACGAACTCATGATCGGTCCCTCGTAACCCCAGTACGTGTGGCTGCCTGAAGAAAAAAGATTCTCATCGAAGGAACTCTGTACTATAAGCATGACCGCAAAGCAAATCGATCGCCGCGGCTTCGGCGCGGGCGACACCCGGGCACGGGGCGGTTTCGACGGCTAAAGAGGTAGGGGATGGGCACCGCTGCCAAGCCGACATCACGCGCGGAAGAAGCGGTTCTGCGGCGAATCGAGTCGATGACCGACGAGCTCTGCGCGTTCCTTTCCGATCTCATCCGGCTGCCCACGGTGAATCCTCCGGGCGAGAACTACGCCGATTGCGCCCGATTTCTGGGGGCGAAACTCGAGGAGTTCGCCTACGAGGTGCAGTACGTCCCGGCCGAAGGGCGCCCGGAGCATACCAGCCGCCATCCCCGGATAAACGTGGTGGCCCGGCGCCCGGGAAGGTCGGCGCGGCCGCTGCTGCATTTCGACGGGCACTTCGACGTTGTGCCGGTGGGCGAGGGTTGGACGCGGGACCCGTTTGGCGGAGAGCGGGTGGAAGGGCGGATCTACGGCCGCGGGAGCGCGGACCAGAAGAGCGGTCTGGCGGCGTCGTTTTTTGCGGTCGAGGCGATTCGGCGGGAGGGGATACGGCTGGCGGGCACGGTGGAACAAAGTGGCGTGGTGGATGAGGAGAGCGGCGGGTTCGCCGGAATGGCCTACCTGGCGGAGAAGGGCCTGGTGAGCAAGGACCGCACCGACTATGTGATCATCACCGAGCCGCTGAACGTTGACCGCGTATGCCTGGGTCATCGGGGAGTGTACTGGTTTCGGGTGACCACGCTGGGCCGGATCGGGCATGGGAGCATGCCGTTTTTCGGCGTCAGCGCGATCGATCACATGGCGATTTTCCTCGAGGCGCTGGCGCGGGAGCTGAAACCTCGGCTGGCCGAGCGGCAATCGAAGATGCCGGTCGAGCCGCCGGGGGCGCGCTACGCCACGCTGAACGTCAACGCGGTGCACGGCGGTCAGCCGGAGTTCGGGCCGCAGACGCCGTGCGTCGCCGACCGCGCGGTGGCGATTCTCGATCGCCGGTTCCTGGTGGAAGAACGGCTGGAGGACGTGCGCGGCGAAGTGATGGAAATCCTCGAGCGGCTGAAACGCGAAATTCCGCACTTCGATTATCGCTTCGAAGAGCAAATGACGGTTTTGCCGGTTCAAACCAGCGCCGAAGCCCCGCTGGTTCGCACGATCGCCGGCGCCATCGAGCAAGTGCTCGGGAAACCGGCGCCGCTCATCGCCAGCCCCGGCACCTACGACCAGAAACACGTGATGCGCATCGGCCGCGTCGAGCAGTGCGTCGCTTACGGCCCGGGCCGACTGGAACTTTCGCATTTGCCGGACGAATACTGCCTGGTGGACGACCTGGCGCACGGCGCGCAGGTGATGGCGCTCGCGACGCTGCGCCTGCTGGGGCTGGATCAACCGGCTCGGGCATGAGCCTCCACCTCACCTACCTGCTGGCGCTGGTTGTTTACTCCCTGCTGCTCATCGGCATCGGGGTGGCCGCCTCCCGCAAGGTGCGGAACGCTTCGGATTTCCTGGTGGCTGGGCGCCGATTCGGACCGGGAGTGATCTTCGCCACATTCCTGGCCGCGAACATCGGGGCGGGTTCGACGGTCGGCGCCAGCGGCATCGGCTACCGGCTCGGACTTTCGGCGTGGTGGTGGGTGGGCTCGGCGGGGATCGGCACGGTTTTTCTTTCCCAGTTCGTCGGACCGAGGCTGTGGCGCATCGCGAAAGCCAACGAGCTGCACACGATGGGCGATTACCTGGAATTCCGCTACAACAAGGGCGTGAAGGGTGTGATCGCCGCGATTTTGTGGTTTGGAACGCTGGCGATCCTCGCCGGCCAGTTGATGGCCATCGCGTGGATCCTGAACGTGGTAATCGGGCTTCCGAAATGGGCGGGATGCCTGGCGGGCGGCGTGGTGGCGATTACGTATTGCACCGCCGGGGGCCTGGCATCGTCGGCGATAGTGAATATCCTCGAACTCACGGTCACGATGAGCGGACTGGCGCTTTCGGCGCTGTTCGCGCTCCACGGTTTGAAAGGGTGGGCGGGCGCCTCGTCCGTGCTTTCGGCGCAGTTGGGCCCGCGCGCCGCGCACCTGGAGAGCTTCACCGGAGCCGGCGCGAAACAGATCCTGGCGTACGTCTTCATCCTGGTGCCTTCCTTCATCTGTTCCCCGGGGCTGGCGCAGAAGCTGTACGGCGCGCGCGACGCGAAAGCAGTGCGGGTGGGCATCGGCCTGAACTCGATCGGCCAACTCGGTTTCGCGGTGGTGCCGGCGATTTTCGGTCTGGTGGCGCTGGCGCATTTCCCCGGTTTGGGCAATCCGGAACTGGCGCTGCCGACGGTGATGGTGACGCTGGTGCCGCGTTGGCTGGGTCTGTGGGCGCTGGCATCGATTTTCTCGGCAGAGCTGAGCGCCACCGACGCGATTCTGTTCATGCTATCGACTTCGCTGGCGGTGGACCTGTACAAAACCTTTCTCCATCCCCGAGTGACGCAGCAGAAATTGCTGGCGGTGAGCCGCGGCACCACTTTCGTGGCGGGGCTGGCCGGAGTGGGACTGGCGATCGCGCTGCCCTCGGTGATTGCCGCGGTGACGATTTTCTACGGATTGCTAGCGGTGGCCCTCTTCGTGCCATTCCTGCTGGGGCTTTACTGGCGGCGGATGAACGCGCCGGCGGCGCTGTGGAGCATTTTCGCCGCCATCTCCGCCGACTTGATCGTGCAATACGGCACCTCGAGCCACTCAGTCGGGTTGTTTCCGCCGGCGGCGGTGGGGATTCTGACGGGATTCGCCGTGGCGGTGGCGGCCAGCCTGGCGGCTCCGAAGCCGCGGCTGCTCGCGGCGGGAGAGGCCGCCGATTGAAACGGGGCAGGTATCCGGGAAACCCAGGCGTTTCTTCTCGGCGCGGTACCGAGTTCACCGCACCAGTTACGCGCCGTTCGTGAAGTAAGCGTGCGGCAGCAGCCACAGGAGGATCCAATGGACCGACGGGAATTCAATCGCAGCTTGGCGGCGGCGGTGGGGGGTGCGCTCTTGTCCCCAGCGGCCGCTACCGGGTTCGCCGAACCGGATTCAGCCGCCGAGGAAGCCGGCGTCGGAGGGTTGACCGACGTGGAAGGTTTGAAGGTGGGCCATTTCACCGACAAGCGCCGCCCCACCGGCTGCACGGTGATTTTGTGCGAGAAGGGAGCGACCGGTGGGGTGGACGTTCGGGGCGGCGCGCCGGGGACGAGGGAAACTGATTTGTTGCGCCCCGTCAACACCGTTCAGCAGGTCTTCGGCCTGGTATTGAGCGGGGGCAGCGCGTTCGGGCTGGACGCTGCGTCGGGAGTGATGCGTTACCTGGACGAAAGAGGGATCGGGTACAAGGTGGGACCCACCATGACGGTGCCAATCGTGCCCGCGGCGATCCTGTTCGATTTGGGCGTGGGCGGCGATTGGAAGATCCGGCCGACGGCGGAATCGGGTTATCAGGCGTGCCTGGCGGCGAGCGCGGGAAGAATCGAGGAGGGAAACGTGGGAGCGGGGGCAGGGGCGACAGTGGGAAAGATGTTCGGCCCGCAATTCGCGATGAAAAGCGGCCTGGGCACGGCCAGCATCCGCGCGGGAAGCACCGGCGTGGTGGTAGCGGCGATGGTGGCGGTGAACGCGGTTGGGGACATTTACAATCCTCGCACCGGCCGCATCGTCGCTGGCGCGCGGACAGCCGACGGCAAGGGTTTCCGGAGCGCCATTGCGCGGATGCGCGAGGGCTACGCGGTGGAGATGCCCACGGGCACAAACACCACCATCGGCGTGGTGGCCACCAACGCCCGGCTCAACAAGGACCAGGCAACCAAAGTGGCCCAGATGGCGCACGACGGCTACGGCCGGGCCATCAATCCAACGCACACACCCGCCGATGGGGACACGATATTCGCTCTCGCCACCGGCACGAGCGCGGCCCGGGTGAATCACGGGGCGATTGGTGCGCTGGCGGCCGAGGTGATGGCGATGGCCATCGTTCGCGCGGCAACCCAGGCGGCGGGAATCCCGGGCTATCCGAGCTATCGGGATCTGAAGGAATAGGAAACGAGACCGCCCTGGCAGCGGCTGAAGCCCGTGGCAGCGGCGGTCAGCGCGCTTTCGACGCGCTTTTGGCGTCCCGGTACGGGACCGCGGGCCTTTGCCTTCCCTCACCGTCCGGGCTCCGGCAATTTCTCGTCCGGGCGGACAAACAGCCAGAGGAAGGCCCCCAGCAGGATAATCACCGCGGCGGTTTCCAGCGCCGCCGTCCAGCCGAATCTCTTCGCCAGAATCGGCGTAAGAACAGGCGAAACCATGCCGCCGACGTTCCCTCCCCAGTTCATCACTCCGGAAACGGTGCCGGCGTGCTCCGAGGAAATATCGATTGTTGCAGCCCAATGGGAGCTGAGTGCGAAATAGATGGCTCCGGCGCCAATCGAAAGGCCCCAAATCGCCGCATGCATGTTCGAAAGAATCGCGCCCAGGAACAGGCCGGCGCCGGCGGCGAGCATCCCGGACATCGAAATGATGCGGCGGCCGAGACGCAAACCGAACCGGCGAGCGGCGGCGTCGCAAAGCAGGCCGCCCGCCGGGGTCATCAGGGCAATTGCCAGGAAGGGACCGGTGGTGTAGTAGGAGCCTTGCATGACCGTCAAATGCCGCACCTCGACGAGGTAGGTATAGAACCAGGTCATGTAGATGTAGACCATGTAGCCGCAGGTCATCGCGCTCGCGAACAGCAGCCAGACGTTTAGGTTCGCAGCAATCGCCCGCCAGGGGGTGGGCGGCCTTCGGGCTTTGGGCCGGACCGCGCGCGAAGCTTCGCCCCCCTCGGCGGAATGAATCGCGCGCAGTTCGGCCTGGTTGACTCGCCGATGCTGTTCCGGCGCGTCGCGAGCGCGCCAGAACCAGACCAGAGCGACCGCTACCCCCAACGCCGCGGCAACGTAGAACGATTCCCGCCAGCCATACCGCAGCATCAGCCAGGCGATGAAGGGAGGCGTAATTGCCGCTCCCAATCCTCCGCCGGCCAGAGGCACGCTGGTGGCGAAGGCGCGTTCCTTCAAGGCCATCCAGTTGGCGATGGTGCGATTGAAATTCGGCCAGGCCGCCGCCTCGCCCATGCCCAGGCAAAACCGCGCGAGGACGAGCGACCACACGGCAGGCAGGAGCGCCGCGGGAAGCAGATCGGCGATCGATGCGGTCAGGGCGGTAAACGCCGACCACCAGACCACTGCGGCGAGTAGAACGATTCGTGGCCCGAAGCGATCGCCAAGCCAGCCGCCGGGAACCTGGAACAGCCCGTAGGACAGAATGAAGGCGCTGAATATCTTGCCCATTTCGACGTCGGTGAGCCGGTAAGCGCCGATGATCTGCTTGGCCGCAATCGAGATATTCACCCGATCGAGGTAGGTGACCATGCTGAGCAAGAGCATCAGGCCGAGGATTTCCCAGCGAACGCGGCTGGGCTCCTGCTCGCGGGAACCGGAGGGAGGCGGCGGGGGAGGAGGGTGGGCGGGTGAACTCAAGTTTTTTGTCCGGCGAGCTCCCATCCGGCCCAGCAACTCCAGCCGCCATCGACGAAAATCGTCTGGCCGGTGACGTAGGAAGCTTGTTTCGAGGCGAGGAAGGCGGCCACGGAAGCCACTTCGGCGGTTTCGCCGAAACGGCCCAGCGGAGTGCGCTCGAGCACCCGGGGACCGTCGAGCAGGCCGAGATCGAAATTCCGGCGCACCAAATCGGTCAGAATCGTTCCCGGCGCGATGGCATTGACGCGGATGCCCCACCGGGCCCACTCGCACGCCAGCGCGCTGGTGAACATCATCTTGCCCGCCTGGACCGCGGAGTAAATCACCCGGTGCGGCAGCGCCACCTTCCCCGCCACCGAGCTAATATTGATCACCGAGCCGGCGCCGCGGCGCCGCATCGCTTGGCCGGCGAGCTGGGTGGCGAGAAAAACTCCCTTCAAGTGCACCGCGATCATCCGTTCCCATTCGAGCTCGCCAATCGTTTCGAAGGGTTTGGTCAGACCCATTCCGGCGTTGTTGACGAGGATGTCCACCGATCCCAGTTCGTCGAGAGCGGTGTCGACCAGCCGGCGCACATCGTCGCTGCTGCCGACGTCGGCTTGCACTTCGACCGCTTTCACCCCCCTGGCTCGAACCTCGTCGATGGTGGAACGGGCTTCGCCGTCTTCGCCCAGGTAATTCACCACGACGTTGGCCCCTTCCTCGGCGAAACGCAGGGCGATGGCTTTGCCGATTCCGCGGGAGGAGCCGGTTACGATCGCGTTTTGCCCTTCGAGCAGCATGTGATACCCCCGGATCGAGCACTGCTACGGCCGGTAGGTGACGCGGCCTCGGGAAATGACCATCTCCACTCGGACGTTCTTGATGTGTTGCGGCGATACGCCGTAGAGGTCGTCAGAGAGCACCGTCAGGTCGCCTCGCTTGCCCACTCGGAGCGAACCCGCGTCGTCCTCTTCGAAACCGAGATAGGCGTTATTGCGGGTGAACATCCGGACGGCCTCGTCCACGGTGACGCGCTGCTCGGCGATGAAGTGGTTGACGGCGGCATGGATTCCCCAAATCGGCCGGATCGGAGTGACGAAACTGTCGGAGCCGCCACCGGCGACCGCGCCAGCGTCGAAAAACCACCGGTACGGATGCACTCGGCGAACTCGCTCCGCGCCCAGTCTCTTCTCATACATCTCGCGGAAGAACTCGGCGAAATAGGGCTGCACCCCGGCCAGGACGCCGAGCTGGGCGGCTTTCCACACCTGCTCCTTTCGCGGAAAGTAAAAGTGATCGATCCGGTGGCGATGGCCGGCGCGGGGGAATTGCACCAGCGCATTCTCGTAAGCGGCCAGCATCTGCCCGATCGCCCGCTCGCAAGTGGCATGAACGACGACTTGCAGCCCGGCGCGATGACAACGCAATACCCAATCATTCAATTCCTGCTGGGTGAAATATTCGGGGCCGGAAGTATCGGGACGATCGGCGTAGGGCTCGTAGAGGGCGCCGGTATGCGCTGCGGGGCTGCCGTCGATCAAAACGCAGCCGCCGATGCGAGGCAGGCCCAGCCGCAGCACCTTGTCGAGATCGGTCATCTGGTAGTAGAGAATCGTGGAAAGCGGTAATTCCGCCTGGTGGGCGAGAAAGTCGCGCACATCGGGATCGCCGATCAGCCGGCCGCCCTCGAGGCAGTGGACGGTGGTGACGCCCCCCTTGACGGCTTCTTGCGAGGTCAATTCGAGGCATCGGGCGCGCACGCCGGGATCCATCAGCGTCAGCAGGCGCCCCTGCGCTTCGAAGGCGACTTTCTCCCGAAGCGGGCCCGCCGGTACACCGGTCTTCTGGTCTCGCTCGACGCCGGGACGGGTGGCATCGAGCTTCAGGAATTCGATGGCGCGGCTGTTCAGCGCGCAGGAGTGCCCGTTGAGGTGGAGGAGATAGACGATATGGTTGGGCGCCGCTTGGTCCAGTTCCCAGCGGGTGGGGTAGCGCTGTTCGGCAAGGTTTGTGTCTGCCCAGCCGCGGCCCATGACGAGGCTTCCCTCGGCACCTCGCGCTGCTTGTTCGGCGACCGCCGCCTGGAGTTCCGCGATTCTCCTGGTTGGGCGCAGGTCGATCATCTGGTCCATCAAGCCGCTGCGCCAGAAGTGGACGTGGGAATCGATGAAGCCGGGGAGCGCGTTGCGCCGCCCGAGGTCGATCACCTGACAGGAATCGGGTTCGGCGAGATCCAAAGCTTGCTTCGAGGAGCCGAGAAAAATGATTCGGCCGGCGCGAATGACAACCGCTTCGACTTCCGGCTGCGCCGTTTCGAGCGTCTTGATCGCACCATTGAAGAGAACCAGATTCCCGCCGCTGACGAACTCGGCGATTCTGTTTTCCCTGGCAGAGGCTGTTGATTCCATGCAGAGTCCTGTCGTTTGCCGGTTTCCGCCGCCGATCAGTGCAACGTGCGGCCGCCATCCACCGGGAATGCGGCCCCGGTGATGAAAGCAGCTTCCGCCGAAGCGAGAAAAAGGGCGGCGGCGGCGATTTCCCGCGCCTGCCCCAGCCGGCGCAGCGGATAGCGGCCAACGACGCCGGCCAGCGCCGCCTGGGGGTCCGGGGAATCCCGAATCGAGCCAAGCAGCAGCGGAGTCTCGACCGCGCCGGGGCAGATGCAATTGGCGCGGATTTTCGGGGCCAGGTCGAGGGCGAGCGACCGGGTGAAGGCTATCACCGCTCCCTTGGAAGCGTTGTACGCCGGTCGGCCGGGGACCGGGACCAAGCCCGCGCCGGAAGCGATATTGACGATGGCGGGCGAGTCCGCGGCGGCGAGAAGCGGAGCCGCGTGCTTGCAGGCGAGGAACATCGAGCGCACATTCACCAGCATGATTCGGTCCCAGTCTTCCACCCGCGTTTCCGCGAGCGAAGCCCGCAAGTCGATGCCGGCGCTGTTCACCAGCAGGTCCAGACCGCCGTAGGCGCCGGCAATTTTCCCCATGACTCCCTTCACCGCCGCCTCTTCGGAAACGTCGGCAGGCAGGGCCAGCACCGCGGCGCCGAACCCGGCCAGGGATTCGGCGACGGCCAGTAAACCGGCTTCGTCGATATCGGCGAGGGCGAGCCTCGCCCCCTCGCGGGCGAGGGCTTCGGCAACGGCCCGGCCGATGCCCGAGGCGGCGCCGGTGATCAACGCAATCCGTTTGTCGAACCGCGCCATGCGGCCTCTAGAGGACGGGCGCGAGCGCCCGCGCCACTTCATCGCAGCGCGCGACCCACGCGGCGGGATGTTGCCGAACGTGGCAAATCAGGTTTTCGAGCAGCCGGATGCGCGACGGCCGGCCGATGATTTGGGGATGCATGGCGAGCACGAAACACTTCCTCTCCTTGTAAAGGCCGTCGAATTCGGCGGTCCAGTGCTCGAGCACCAGCGAGGGAGCGGTGATGACGCGGCCCACCAGTTGAATGCTGTACAGGAAAAACGGGGCGTCGTCGAGCACCCAGGCAAACGGGAATTCGATCAGATCCGTTTTCTTGCCGTTGACCACGTGCTTGTAGGGGGCGTCGCGATCGAAGAAATTCGACGAGTACGAGAAGCCGTATTCAAGCAGCAAATTCATCGTGTTCGGGCTGAACTCGGCGGCGGGAGAGCGATAGCCGGCAGGTTTGGATCCGGTAACGCCGGCGATCAAGTCGATGGTTTTTTCCATCTCCTCGCGCTCCTCGGCGAGGGACTGGCCTTCAAGCCAGCGATGCGAATAGCTGTGGTGGGAAATTTCGTGGCCGGAGTCGTGGATGCGGCGGACGGTGTCGCGGTTGCGCTCGACGATCATTCCCGGAACGAAGAAGGTGCAGTGGAGGCCGTACTTCGCCAGCAGATCGAGGATCCGGGGAACCCCTTCCCGGTAGCCGTAGGCGCCCTGCGACAGCGCGATCGGCCGCTGCCAGTTTTTCGGATCGCGCGCCGTCCAGAGCAATTCGGCGTCCAGGTCGAACGTAAAGAGAACGGGAAAACGATAGTCAGGTTGTGGTGTTTCGGCCATATCGCTCCGCGCCTTTCTCCCCCGCCGGTTTCCCCAAGCCGTTATCCGAGTTTGGCAGTGTAATCGTCGTAAGCCGGCCATCCCTCGATGGAAGCCGCCATTTTCGCCGATTGCACCACCGCCCGCGACACCGCTTCGGCGGCCAGGGCGCCAACCACCGAAACGGAGAGATCGGTCTTCATCCGGCGGGTGGAAACGGCAAACAGCGTGTCGCCGTCGCCGGGAGTGTGATAGGGATTGATGCAGCGAGCGGCGCCGCAATTGGCCATCATCGCGATCTTGGTCATTTCGGTCTTGTTGAACGTCGCGTTGGTCGCCACAACGCCGATCGTGGTGCTGCCCATCACCGGATCCCTCGCCAGCAGGGCGGCGCGCGGCCGGGGCACGGGAGGATTCGTGATGAGGGTGCTCGGGATCCCCATGAAGCCTTTCCCGTCTTTGCGCCGCGCCCCGGCAATGATTTTCCCGGATCGCCAATCAACGATGTCTCCCACGGCATTCACCACCATCAGCGCGGCGATCACCACGTCCCCGACTTTCAAGCTGGCGCTTCCCACGCCCGACTTCATCCCCCCGACGCCCATTCCGTAGAGCATCTTGCCCACGGTGGCTCCGGCACCGGCCCCCACGTTGCCTTGTTCCACCGGCTTGGTGGAAGCCGCCAGGCAAGCCTGATAGCCGGCTTCGGCGTCGGGCCGCACCGATGCGCCGCCGATTCCCAGGTCGTAGATGATCGCTCCGCACACGATCGGAACCAGACCGATGCCGAACGGCAGGCCGATTTTCTGCTCTTCGAGATAGCGGACGACGCCGGGAGCCGTCGCCAGGCCGAACGAGCTGCCGCCGGAGAGAACGATACCCCAGATTTCCTCGATGAAGCTGACCGGCTGAAGCAAGGCCACCTGGTAGGTGCCGGGGGCGGAGCCATCGTAATCGACTCCGGTGGCCGCTCCCTCCTTCCCAAACAGCAGGACGGTGCAGCCGGTGGGGCGTCGCTTGTCGGTGAAGTGGCCGACGGAGATGCCGGGAACGTCGGTAATCGAGCCGGAGGGTTCGGCAGATTCCGGGGCCAGATCACCGGCCAGAGCCGCCATCGGGCCGAGCAATTCCGAAGCAACCCCGGCGACGACACTCTGATGAAAACCACGGCGAGTGATATTTGCCATCACGCCCCCTCGGCTCGCCGGCGAGGACACGTTCCGATTCGAACGAGCCACACTCGGCTTCTCATCTGCGAAGCTGCTCCCGCTTCCGGCTGAGTTTCCAGGTTTACTGCCTGCGGGCGAACACCGCGTCGCCCGGCGGCAAGCGTGCCGGCACGGCACGATACCGAATCGGTCCCGGCATGTTCACCAAGCGGATTGTTTGCCAAGAGGCATCTACACCGGTTGTCCTTGCGGTGTCAAGAATGGATCCAAGGCGGTGGTGGGTTCGGAGGTGGTACCCGCCACTGCTGGTCGCAGGCCGTCCCTTCACCCCAGCCCCGACTGCGCCGGCAGCCATCGTCCCGCTCTGCGGGACCGTGGGCCTTCGACCGGGATCCGGTCCGGTGTCACGAGGCGTCCCGGGCGCTACCCCCTGCGGCGCGGTGCCCCGCCGGCGAGCCAGCGCCAGGCGCCGTAGGTAATCGAGATGGTGAGCAACACCGCGAGCAGGAAATCGAGTTTGTTGGCGAGAAGGTAGTGGGTGGCCTGTTCTCCGTAGCGGAGCGCCAGCAGTCCCTCGGCGGTGTAGCGCAAGCCGCGGCCAATCATCAGCGCCAGCGCAAAGGTCCCCACCGGTACCTGGAACACGCCCGCAGCCAGCACGAACGGCTTGAAGGGGAGCGGCGGCGGAAGTATCGCCGGCACCGCAACGCTGAGGAATTTGTAGCGCTGCACCCAGGAACGAATGCGCTCGGCGCGATGGCCGGCGCCGCGACGATACATCGCTTCCCCGCCCTTCTTCGCCAGATAAAACAGCCAGAAACAGCCGGCGAGCGAGCCCAAGGTGGCCATCAAGGCGTAATAGGGCATCAGCGAAGGCGAGCGGATGGTGAAGTGGACCAGCAGGAGGTCGTTGACGAAAGGAAAAGAAAGAATCGAGGAGTCGAGAAAGCCGATGACGAGCAGGCTGAGGCCGCCGGAAGAGGCGATCAGCAGGCGCAGCCATGGGGGAAGCTGCTGCATAGGCGCCAGGATGTGTTGCGGTCCGGCGAGGCGGGGCCCTCGCATCGTCTAAAGCGCGCTCAGGGCCACCCCTTCAGCCGGCGCGTTCGCAACAGTCCAGGCGCGGGGATTGTAGCAAACAATGGCGCGGCGGGGCGGCGGTTCAGGTGAGGACGACGCTCTGGCCGGAGATTTCGAAGCGCTTGCGGCAGCGGATGTTGCGGCAGGCGACCAGGTCGTCGACGCGGACCATGTAGCTGCGGGCATTGGCGAATTTCCTGCGGTCTTCCTCGTTGCCGCCCCTGGGGAGTGCGGCCTTTTTCGACCGCACCTTCCAGCGCACCGGGTAGGGATTTTCCTGGCGGCAGAACGGACAGACGAGCGGGATCTGCTTGGTTTCCTCGCGTTCGTCGTAGAACATGCGGTCGTCCACAATTCCCCCTTCGGCGCTAATTTCGGGCCGCGACGGCGGCGGCTGGGGCGAGTTCGTCCAGAGTGACGAAGCTGAGCCCGGCATCGGTCCATCGCGGCAGCCAATGTTCGAGCGCCCGCAAGACGTGACTGCGATCGGCGCAATCGACAAAGGGATCGCCGTCGTGCATCAGCAACACTTCCCCGCCCCGCGCCCGGGCCAGCCGGCGAATCATCGGCTGGGGCGGCTGCGGTTTCCAATCGAATGCGGCGCGCGTCCAGAGCGCCACCCCGGCCCAGCCGCCGCGGCGGACCACCGCCGCCAGTTGCGGGCCGCGGAACCCGTAGGGCGGGCGCATCCAGCGCGGCTGGCGGCCAGCGGCCCGGGCAACGGCGTCCTGGCAGCGGGCCAGCTCTTCGCGGATACGCCCGGCGGAAAGCCACAACAGGTTGGGATGAGTGTCGGTGTGGTTGCCAAGCGCGTGGCCGCGGGCGACGAGTTCGGCGACGAGCTGGGGGCAGGCGCGGACATGCCGGCCGATCAGGAAGAAAGTCGCTCGGGCGCGGTAACGGTCGAGCAGGCCGGCGAGCGCCGGGGTAACGGCCGGATTCGGGCCGTCGTCGAAAGTCAAGGCGAGGGTGAGCGGGGATCCGGTGCGGCGAAGCACCGGGCCGTACAATTGCGCCGCCGGACTCACCGCCGCCCAGGATGCCAGCCCGGCTGCCGCCGCGCCCGCCCCAATCGCAGCGAATTCGTAGATGGAATTCATGCCGGCAGCGTCGGGCATCGAGCCCCTATTGTCTCACGGGCCGCCGCGGCGTGACAGCCTTCGGTAGCCGCAGTCCTTCTGCGCGGGACGGTGGGCCTTTGCTTTGGATCGCCTCGAAGAGGCCCTCCTCGGCATCCGGCATGCGCGCTTCGCGACCGTTCCCGGCCCGAGCGATTTTGCGCGGCGAATTCTGCGGCACCGTCCGCCCCGCGCCCGGCTTGTTGCGGGGGCGGCATTTACGGCGGCCGGAGTCGGCTATAATCGGGCGGGGAGACTGGAAATGATGCCTGGATCGGGATTCAAGGTGGTGCGGGTGATGGGCATCCCGATCTACGTGCATCCGAGCTGGTTCATCATCTTCCTGCTGATCACCGCAACCCTGGCGACGCAATTCACCGCCCAGCATCCGCAATGGCATACCAGCCAGCAGTGGACGATGGGATTGCTGACGAGTCTCCTGTTTTTCGCTTCGGTGCTCACCCACGAGCTGGGCCACAGCATGATCGCCCTGCGATACAAGATTCCCGTTGCGTCGATTACGCTGTTTGTGTTCGGCGGGCTGGCGCGGATCACGCGTGAACCCGACCGGCCGCTGCAGGAATTCAATATCGCCATCGCCGGGCCGGTGACGAGCTTCCTGCTGGCGGGCCTGTTTTACGCCATCGCCCGGCTGTTTGCGGCGGACTCGGTGGTTGCGGCGACGGCGTCGTGGCTGGCGGTGATCAACGCGCTGCTGGCGGGATTCAACCTGGTGCCGGGCTTTCCGCTGGACGGGGGCCGGGTGCTGCGTTCGATTGCCTGGGCCTGGACGAAGAATTTCAACCGGGCGACGCAACTGGCCTCGCGCAGCGGGCAGTTCATCGCTTACCTGCTCATTTTTTCGGGGATTGGGCTGGCGGTGGTGAGCGGGCGGTGGCTGGACGGGCTATGGTGGGTGTTCATCGGCTGGTTCCTGCTGTCGGCGGCGCAGGAGAGTTACGCGCAGGTGGCGATGCGCGAGGTGCTGGGCGGGCTGCACGCTTCCGACCTGATGAGCGTGGAATTGCCGACCATCGACCGCAGCCTGTCGCTCGAAGATTACTTTCACGAAGTGCTGCGCACCGGCCGGCGCTGCCACCTGGTGCTGGGCAACGGCCAACTGGCGGGCATGATTACGTTGCACAACGTGAGGCTCGTGCCGCGCGGCGAATGGGCAACCACCTCGGTGCAGGCGGCGATGCTGCCACGGGAACGTGTCGAGTGGGCGCAGGCCAACGAACCGGCGCTGGGGATCCTCGAGCGCATGCAAGCCAGTGACATCAACCAGATGCCGGTGCTGGATGACGGCCGCGTGGTGGGGATGGTCTCCCGCGAGGCGATGCTGCGAGTAATCCAGACCCGGCTGCAAGCGGAGCGGCTGGCGCATTCCTGAGGCCGGCGCCTCTCGCTGCGTCGCGCGGATTCACGTCGGCACACCGGCCACACCCGGGCCCTTCGCGGCAGCCTCGCGCCGGCACCCTCGAAGATTCAAAACCCGCGCCCTGAAAACCGCAGGGTGCGGCACCCAACACCCCGGCCGAACTTGAGACGAACGGAGCTTGACTCATCCGCCTCAGCTTGCTCCTCCCGAAACGCCCCGCCGCGCCGGATGAACAAGAATTCATCTGTGGTTCATTTTCCCTATCGCGGTCGAGTCTAGGCTGATGGGGTGGCCGGGCCGGCGGAATCCGCGCTGAACTGTGCTATCTTGCCCGGCCGGGGCAGCCTGGAAGAGACAGGAAACGGCGCCGCCACCGCCCGGGTCGAAAATCTATCGATAGGGCAGAGCGGTTGAGTTCGAACAATTGCGGAGAGTGAAATGAGCACCGACGAAACGGCTTGCCAGCGGGGATGGATGGCGGTATCGGCGGGGCGCGGCATTGCCGCGGGCCTGCTCACAGCGGCTTTCTTGTGGCTCTCGCCCACCTTCGGCCAAGCCCGGCAGCAGGCGCCACCGGCGCCAGTGGTGCAGTTGGCCGCGCCTCCGCTTGGGAACCAGACGGGCCCGCCGGCGACGATCAGCTTGCTTGACGCGCTCGATCGCGCCCGGCGCAACAGCCCCGCGTTTCAAGCGGCGGTTTCGGCGGTCAAACAGGCGAAGCTGAGCCAAACGCAGGCGCGGGCGGCGATGCTGCCATCGCTCGATTTCGTGACCCAGTACCTGAATACACAGGGCAACGGGATTTCGCCCGTAGGCCGGTTCGTGACCAACGACGGCATCCACGTCTATCGGGCGTGGGGAGTGATGCACCAGGGGCTGCCGTCGACCTTCTTCATCGATGCGGGGCCACGCAGCGCGGCGTATCAAAAGGCGCTGGCGGAGGCCAACGAGGAAATCGCGCGGCGAGGTTTGGCGGTGACGGTGACGCTGGACTACTACGGGCTGGTGACTGCTGAGCGGGCGTACGCGGTCGCGGAGAAGAGCCTGGAAAGCGCGCGGCATTTCCTGGCAACCAGCCAGTCGCTCGAGCGAGGCGGCGAGGTGGCGCACGTCGACGTCATCCGATTCCAACTCGAGGTGAGCCAGCGCGAGCGGGCGCTCGAAGACGCGCGGCTGGCGATGGAGGACGCGCGACTGGCGCTCGGGGTGCTGCTCTTCCCCACTTTCAACGAGAATTTCACCGTGGTGGACGACCTGGATACACCCCCGGTCCTGCCCGCTTTCAAACAGGCCGAAGCGATGGCGCAAACGCAAAATCCGCAGTTGGCAGCGGCGATGGCGGCGTATCGCTCCGCGGGCCTGAATGTATCGGTGGCCCGAGCGGCGTTTTTCCCGTCGCTCGGGGTCGATCTGGACTACGGAATCGAGGCCAACGCCTTCGCGCTCAACAGCGTCAACACCACCCGCCCGGGCGTCGTGCAGCCGAACCTCGGATACTTCGCCACCTATTCCTTGGACTTGCCGATCTTCGACTGGGGCTCGCGCCTGAGCAAACTGCGGCAAGCCGAGGACCAAAGGGACCTCGAACGGCTGAGCCTGTCCTTCGCCCAGCGGCAGATGGTGAGCCAGTTGTATTCTTTCTATAATGAGGCGGCGGTGGCCTGGAACCAGTTGACCAGTCTCCGCCACTCGGCCGACCTGGCCGCACAGAACTACCAGTTGGTGAGCATGCAATATTCCGCGGGAACCGCCCAAGTGCTGCAAGTTCTGGATGCCGAAACCGCGCTCGACCAGGCGCGGATCAGCTTCGCCGCCGGGGAAGCCCGATACCGAAATGCGCTGGCAACCTTGCAAACCCTGACCGGGAGCTTTTGAGCGTGAGCGCCCGAATGCGACGCCACGCGGCCTCCATCGCCGTGCTGGCAGGAATGAGCCTGGCGTGGGCGGGCTGTTCCAGCAAGGAAGCTCCGGCGCCGGAGCCGGTGGTGGACGTGCAGGTCGCCACCGTGCAGGACAAGACCATCGAGGACGTGGTGACCGCCGACGCGGTTCTGTATCCCCTCCACGAAGCATCCATCGTTCCGAAAATCAGCGCGCCAGTCGAAAGATACTACGTCGAGAGGGGGAGCCGGGTGCACGCGGGCGAATTGATGGCGACGCTCGAGAACAAGGATCTGGCGGCGGCGGTGGAACAGGCGAAAGGGGCGTACGACCAAGCCCAGGCGGGGTATGCCACCAGCACCCAGGTGGACGTTCCGGCTCAAGTCCAAGCCGCCGATTTGAATCTGGAATCGGCCCGGCAGGCGATGCAGGCGGCTCGGCAGGTGTACGAGAGCCGCCAGAAACTGTACCAAGCGGGAGCGATGGCGCGGAATCTGATGGAAGACTCGCACGTCGCCTACGTCCAGGCGCGCAGCCAGTATCAGATCGCCCTCGCCCACCAGGAAGCGCTGCAGAAGGTGGGCAGGAGCCAGATGATGAAATCGGCCGAAGGGCAACTGGCGGCGGCGAAGGGCAACTATCTCGCCGCAGTCGCCCAGCTTCAATACTCCGAAATTCGCAGCCCCATCGACGGAGTGGTTACCGACCGGCCGCTCTTCGAAGGCCAGATGGCCTCGGCCGGCTCGCCCCTGATGACAGTGATGGACCTGAGCCACGTGGTCGCCCGCGCCTACGTTTCCCCGCAGCTTGCCGCACAACTCCGCGTGGGCGATTCCGCCAGCCTTGCAGCCGCCAACAACCAACCCGGCCTCCCCGGCAAAGTGTCGGTGGTGAGTCCGGCCGTGGATCCCAACAGCACCACCATGCAGGTGTGGGTCGATGCCCCCAACACCGGCAACCGGCTGAAACCCGGCCTGACGGTCCAGGTGCGCATCGTGGCGCGGACTGTGAAAGGCGCGATAGTGGTGCCTGCCGCCGCCGTGCTCACCGGGGACGACGGGACGAAGACGGTGATGGTGGTTGGCCCCGAGCGGCAGGCCCACCAGACTACCGTGGCGACCGGAATTCAATCCGGCAGCGAAGTCCAGATCGTGAAAGGACTCCGCCCGGGCCAGCAAGTGGTGACCACGGGCGCCTATGGGCTGCCCGATGGCACGAAAGTAAGGATTACCAGCGGGGACCAGCCGGGCGGCGGCTCGGCTGGCTGAGAAAGCATCCCGGCGATCCATGGCCCAGTCCCCCCACGTGAGTTCAGAGACGCCGCAGCCGGAGCCGCGGGCCGACGGCTCCGCCTATTGGTTCGCCCGCGAGCATAAATCGATTATTTTCCTGATCGTGACGCTGGCGCTTGTGGGAGGTTATCTGGCGTTCAGCATTCCCATCGCCGTCTTCCCCTCCACCGATTTCCCCCGAATCATCATCGGGGTCGACAACGGCGTGATGCCGATCGACCAGATGCTGGTCACCATCACCCGCCCGATCGAGGAAGCGGTGAATGGGGTGCGCGGCATCGAAGACGTGCAATCCATCACCAGCCGCGGCTCGGCGGAAATCGATCTCTATTTCAGTTGGCGGGTGGACATGTTCCAAACGCTCCAGCTGGTGAACGCGGCGCTCGCCCGCGTGGAAACCACGCTGCCGGTCACCGCCAAAGTCTCCGCCCAGCGGCTGGAATTCTCCAGCTTCCCCATCCTCGGCTACGGTGTCACGTCGAAGACGGTGCCGCTCACCCAGCTCTGGGAACTCGCCACCTACGAAATCAAGCCGCGCCTTTCGAGCCTGCCGGGCGTTTCGACGATCGTGGTCCAGGGGAGCCAGGTACCCGAATTCCACGTGATTCCCGACCCGGCGAAGCTTCAGGTTACCGGCGTCAACGTTTCCGACATTCTCGCCGCAGTCCAGCGGTCGAACATCGTCGCCTCGCCTGGTCTTTTCGAGCAGAACCACCAGTTGTACCTTGGCCTTATCAGCGGCCAGGCGCACGACCCGCAGGAAATCGCCCGCATATTCATCAAGAACACTGCCAACGGCGATCCCGTATACGTCGGCGACATCGGCGCGGTGGAACGGGCCGTCGCCCCCCAATTCACCATCGTCACCGCCGACGGTCGCCCCGCGGTCCTGATCAACGTCAACCGCCAGCCCGGCAGCAACACCGTGCAGGTGGCCGACGAGGTTACCGCCGAGCTGGCGCGCGTCGAGCGAACGCTGCCGCCCAGCGTCCACATCAGCACGTTCTACGATCAGTCGTGGATCGTGCGCGAATCGATCAAGAGCGTGCGCGACGCCATCCTGATCGGGCTGCTGTTGGCCTCGGCGGTGCTGGTCTTGTTTCTGCGGGACTGGGGCACGTCGTTCATCGCCGGCATGGTGATTCCGATCAGCCTGGTGGTGACGTTCATCGTGCTGAAGTTTCTGGGCGAGAGCTTCGACCTGATGACGCTGGGAGGAATGGCGGCGGCGGTGGGCCTGATCATCGACGACGCCATCGTGGTGCTGGAAAACGTGGTGCTCCACCGCGAAGCCGGCGAGGGCCGATTTCGCGCCGTGGCGCTCACCTTGCAGGAACTTTCCGCGCCGCTGGTCGGCTCGACCCTCACCCCGATTGTGGTCTTCCTCCCGCTCATCGCCATCACCGGCGTCACTGGCGTCTTTTTCCGCGCGCTCGCGGTGACTATCGGCGCGGCCCTCTTCACCTCGCTCGCCCTCGCGCTCACCTGGACGCCCACACTCTGCCTCTACCTGCTCCGCGCCCAGTCGGAGGCCGCCCCAGCCGAGCCGGGAGGCGGCCAGGGAGCACCCTCAGCTTCCACTTCCATCCCGCCGCCAGCCACCGCAGAATCGGAGGAAGCGGGCAAGAAGCAGGAAATGGTCCGTCTGCTCCAGGCCGAGGAAGAACACCTGATGAAGGGAACCTTCGGCGGAATCATCCGCTTCTACGAGCGCTGGTTCCGGCTGAGCCTCCGCCGCCCGCTCTGGGTGCCGATCCTGGCCGTCGTGTTGGTCGTCGTCTCCCTGCTCTGTTACCGGCATATCGGGTCGGATCTGCTGCCGAAAATGGACGAAGGCAGCTTTATCCTCGATTACGTGACGCCGCCGGGCAGCTCCCTTCAGGAAACGGATCGGATGATCAGGCACATCGAGCAAATCGTTCGCTCGGCGCCGGAAGTAGAGACGGTTTCGCGGCGCACCGGCCTGCAACTGGGGCTGGCGGCGGTGACCGAAGCCAACATCGGCGACATCTCGGTGAACCTGAAAACCGACCGCGACCGAGACATCTGGACCATCATGAACGAGGTGCGCGATCGCGTAAATCGAACCGAACCGGCGGTGGACGTCGAATTCACCCAGAAATTGCAGGACATGATCGGGGATTTGACGAACGCGCCCCAGCCCATCGACATCATGATGTTCTCTCCCGACGCAGAACTTCTCGATTCGTGGGCGCCGCGGGTGGCCGATGCCATCGGAAAAATCCAAGTGGGCGGCGCGCATCCGGTGGTCGACGTCGACAATGGCATCGATTCCACCACCAGCGGACCGGCGGTTTCCTACCAGGTCCGCGCCGCCCGCGCCGCTCACGCCGGCTTCGCGCCTCAGGACATCGCCAACGAAGCCCAGGCGATGCTCGATGGGGTTCCCGCGCCCGACCCGATCGTCGTCAACGACCGGCCCTACACCCTGCGCATCCGCTATCCGGCGTGGATCCGGTCGTCGCTTTCGGCGATGAACGATACGATGATCGTCAGCCCCGCGGGCAGTACCGCTAATCTCGGCTCACTCGCCGCGATGACCGAACTGCCCGGCCAGACGGAAATCCTCCAGGACCACGAACAGCGGTACGTGGCGGTGAAGGCTCGGCTCGAGGGGCTGGACATGGGGCACGGCATCGCCGCAGTGCAGCAGGCGCTGGCGAATCTCCACCTGCCGGGTTCGATTCGGGTGGAATACGGCGGCTTGTACAAGACCCAGCAACAGTCGTTCCGCGACCTGACGCTGGTGCTGATCCTGGCGGTGGTATTCGTCTTTCTGGTGTTGCTGTTCGAATTCAAGAATTTCTCCGCGCCGGTATCGATTCTGGTGTCGGCGGTGCTCTCCACCGCGGGGGTATTCCTGGCGCTCTTCCTCACCGGAATCACTTTCAATCTTTCCTCGTTCATGGGCTTGATCATGGTGATCGGCATCGTCGCCAAGAACGGCATCTTGCTGCTTGACGCCGACGAGAAATTCCGCGCCGCCGGCTTTTCCCGGGCCGAATCCATCTTCCAGGCGGGGAGGCGCCGGCTGCGCCCCATCACGATGACGGCGCTCGCGGCGGTGGTGGGGATGCTGCCGCTGGCACTGGCCATCGGTGCCGGCTCCCAAATGCTCCAGCCGCTGGCCATCGCGGTGATCGGCGGTTTGCTGATCGCGATGGTGTTGTCGCTTTTCGTCACGCCGACGATTTATTACTACATGACAAGAGGGAAGGGCGAGCTTCCGAGCTGAGGCAGTCCCGACAACCTTTCTGCCGGGATAGAAGGAATTCCACCTCGCCAGCGGCGAGGCTTGAGGGCCTCCGGTGCGGCGCGTTACCGCCAAGGTTTCGGCTGGCGCGGCTTGCGAGTTGCCGCTCCTGGTTCCTGCGGACGCCCGCCCATGGGTAGAGGAAAGATGTCCGCATCAGGAGGCACGGTGATGAAAGAGCAGCTGATTGGTTTCGCTCTCTGTGCAGGAATGTTGGCCGGCGCGGCGGCGGCGGTCGCGCAAAGCGGCAACGTCGTGAAGTATCACGCCACCATGAAAGACGTGAAGTACGTTTACGGTGTGGCCGAGCCGGAGGCGCGCTTGCAATCCGGGGACGTCCTTGAAACCAATACTGTGGATGCTTTCGGCAACGCCATCCAGAAGCCTGGCGACACCCTCAGCCTCGTGAAAGGCGATAACCCGCTGACTGGCCCCTTCTACGTCGAGGGGGCGCAACCCGGTGATACGCTGGCAGTCAGGATTCTCGACTTGCAAGTGGACGGCAACCAGGGCGTGGGCGCACTGGCCCCTGGCTTCGGCGCCTTGAATGAGACCACCTACACGCCCATGCTGCACCCCCCTCTGCCCGAGAAGGTCTGGTTCTATCCTATCGATCGCGCCACCAATACTGCCGTCTTTAACGCCCTGGACTCGAACTTTGCGGTGAAGATCCCGCTGCATCCGTTCTTCGGGTGCATTGGAGTGGCGCCGGCGGGAGGGGAGGCGCGCAGCTCGATTGTGCCGGCGGAATTCGGCGGGAATATGGACGCACCCGAGGTAAGCGCAGGCAATACGCTTTATCTTCCGGTGAACGTTCCGGGGGCGCTGCTCTACGTGGGAGACGGCCACGCCGCCATGGGTGATGGCGAGGTGGCGGGGACCGCGATTGAGGTTCCGCTGCGGGCGCGAGTGCAAATCACCGTGGTCAAAGGGCGGAAGATCAACTGGCCGCGGTTCGAGAACGGCGACGCGATCATGACGGTCGGCATCTACCGTCCGCTCGATGACGCACTGCGCATCGCCTTCACCGAGCTGGTTGGATGGATTCACAACGACTACGGACTCTCGCAACTGGACGCGTACGAATTGCTCTCCAAGGTAGCGAAGATCCATCTGGATGAGATGGTTGACCCCAATTATGTGGTGGTGGCATCGATCGAGAAAAAATATTTGCCGCCGAGGAAGAAGTGATCCGGCGCCGGCCACCCGCCGCCAAATGCTGGCGCAGCGCTTTCTCTACGTCGACCGGAATCTCGATTTTGACTTCGGGATCCACGGGTAACACGGACCTGGTCCCTTCTCGGTGCAGTGGCAAGTCCCGTTTTCAGAGCGCGGGGCCAGCAGCGCCGAGGGGAGCGGCCATCTTTGCCGCTCTTGAGAATGCACAAACCTGAAGCGGCGTCCCTCTCGACCGACTCTTTGAACACCATTCCCCCGCGGGCCAGCCCGTCGCTCGAGATGCGATGACTCCGTGAAAATCCCTATCGTCCCCCATGTGGTGTCAGGATTCCCCGAAGGTCCATCCGAGGCCCGCCCCCGGGGGCCCCGACACCGAAGTCGTGGTATGAAGCCCGCACTTCGAGCACGTGGCCCGCTTGCACACGAACTCCCCGATCGTGGCACAGGCATCCTGACTGTGAGCTCTAGGCTTGGCGGAGCCAGGTGGGGCGTTGATCCAGGGGGCGCTGGTGTTGCGCCAGGGGCGGGCGGCGACTAGAATTTACCTTCATTTTGCTCCCCGAATCTGACAATCTGATGCGCCACGTGTCCGCGCCTGCTCAATCCGCCGCGATTGCCCACGGCTCGACCGAACTGTATTGGCGCGCCGAAGGCAGCCTGCTGAATCTGAGCGCGGTGCGCCCGCTGGGCTATTTCACCTGGAACGCGCAAACTTTCTCCGAGCGCTGGGCGCGGCGCGGGCTGATTTCCGCCTCGGCGTTGCTGCGGCCGCTGCTCTACGCCGCCAACCGCGCTTTCGCCACCCGGGCGCTGCACACAGTGTTGCGCGGGGTGTCGCGCGACCGGCTGGACTTGCTGGGAGAGGAATTCTTCGAATACGTGTTGCGGCGGCAGTTGCGCGAGGAAGGCGTGCGGTTGCTGAAGGAGGCGCTGGCCGCGGGCGCGCGCGTCGTTCTGGTGAGCCAGGCGCTCGATCACGTGCTGCGGCCCATGGCGCTGTACCTGGGCGCGGAGAAATTGGTCGCCAACCGGCTCGAGTTCCGCGAGGGGCGCGCCACCGGCCGCCTGCTCGATCCAGTGATCCGGCCGCGGGGCGCGCTGGCGCTGGTGGTGGGCGGCGATCCCGACGGGCGGGTGCCGCTCGACCGGCTGGCGCGAGACCTGGGCTTCGGCGCTCACCCGGAAACCATTCTCCAGGCGATCATCCCCAGCCGACGCGAAACGAAAGCGCTGGCGCGCCCAGCGGTGCGTTTCGATGGTGGAGGCAAACCGCCGCGGCTTTCCGTGCGGCAGGCGTTCGAGGGCAAGCACATTCTGCTCGTAGGCGTGACCGGCTTTATCGGCAAGGTGTGGCTGGCAGAGCTGCTGGGCCAAGTGCCGGGCGTAGGACGGATCACGGTGCTAGTGCGGCGACGGCGGTCGGCAAGCGGATTGCGGCGATTCGAACGGCTGGTGGGGGAATCGCCGGTGTTCGAGCCCTTGGCCGCTCGGTACCGGGCGGAGCTGGGGCGGTTCCTGGCCGAGCGAATCGAAGTGGTGGAAGGAGACGCGGCCGAGCCGCTGCTCGGCATGGAACCGGAGACCTACCAGCGGCTGAAAACGGAAGTGGATTTGGTGGTCAACAGTTCGGGGCTGACCGACTTCAATCCCGATTTGCGCGAGGCGCTGGCGGCCAATGTGGCCGCGACGCTGCGGCTGGCGGAATTCCTTCGCGACTCGCGACATGCCGCGCTCCTGCACCTGTCCAGCTGCTACGTCGCCGGCCGGCGGGACGGCCGGATCGCCGAACAGCTTCTCCCGAATTACACGCCCAGGGGGATCGCCGGATTCGACGCCGAGCGCGAATGGCGATCGCTCGAAGAGAGCATCCGAGAGGTCGAACGACGGGCGGAACAGCCGGAAGTGACCGAGTTGTTGCGCCGGGACGCGACCGAGCGGCGCGGGGCGGCCAGGGAGCTTTCGGCGCGGTCGCTCGAAAACCAGATTCGCAAGAATCGCATCCGGTGGATCCGCCAGCAGCTCGTGGACCTGGGGATGCGGCGGGCGGCCGAACTGGGCTGGCCCAACACCTACACCCTCACGAAGAGCCTCGCGGAATCGCTACTGGCGAAATACACCGGCGGCCTGCCGGTGGCGGTGGTGCGCCCCTCGATCGTCGAGACGTCGATCGAACGGCCGTTTCGCGGGTGGAATGAAGGGGTGAACACTTCGGCTTCCCTCTCCTACCTGCTGGGAACGAACTTCCGGCAATTTCCGAGCAATGAGCGAAAGAACCTGGATTTGATACCGGTCGACCTGGTAGCGCGGGGAATGACGCTGGTGGCAGCGGCGCTGCTCGAGCGGCGGCATGCCCTGGTGTATCAACTGGCGACCTCGGTTTCGAATCCCTGCGACATGCGGCGTTCGATCGAGCTCACCGGCTTGGCGCACCGCAAGCACTACCGGGGGCAGGAGGGGCTGGAGTCGTGGCTGCGGATGCGGTTCGACGCGATACCGGTGTCCAAGCAGCGTTACAAGCGGCTGTCGGCTCCGGCGCAAAAGGCGGTGGTGCGGCGCATCAATCGGCTGGTGCAGCCGATTTTCCGTCGCGCGCCGTTCGCCCGCCAGGAGCGGGATTTGACCTGGGTGGAAAACCTGATCGCGCTGTTCGAGCCGTTCATCCTCGACAACCAGCACGACTTCGAAGCGGAAAACGTGCGGCTGCTGTCGGAAGCGCTGGCCGAAGACGAGAGGTCCGATTTCGGCTACGATCCCTTCAGCATCGATTGGTGGGATTACTGGATCAACATCCACGTCCCGGCGCTGCGGCGATGGAGCTACCCGCTGATCGAAGGCCGGCCAATCGAGCTGGCTCCGCGCCCGTTCGAGTGGCCGGGCCTCGCCCGCAGCGCCGATACGCCTCTGCCCGCCGGACCGCCCCGGCCGGGTTCGTGAACCGGACGGTGATGGCTTGCCCACCCTCCTAACCGGCGCGACCGGCTACATCGGCTCCTACGTCGCAGCCCGCCTGCTCGAGGCGGGCGAGCCGCTCAACGTGCTGGTGCGGGCTCGCCGGGCCCAGGACGCGGCTGAGCGGCTGTGGCAGGCGTGGCAACTTCACTTCGATTTCCACCGGTTCTCGGAGTTGGCCCGCACCCGCGTGACGGTCTATACCGGCGATATCACCCTGCCGCATTTCGGTCTGGACGATCCCGCTTACGGCCGCTTGGTGAGCACCACCGATTCCGTTCTCCACGTCGCCGCTTCGCTCAATCGCCGCTCGGAGAAAAGCTGCCTGAACGTGAATCTCCGCGGAACCCTCGAGGTGATCCAGGCGGCGCGTCGAGCGGCTGCGCTCCACGGATTGCGCCGGTTCAGCCACGTCAGCACGGTGGCTGTGGCGGGATGCCGGTCGCACGAAACGGTGGCCGAGGACCAAGCTGTCGATTGGGATCGCTCCGATTACGACCCTTACGCTCGAACGAAGAAATTCTGCGAGCACATGGTGCGGGAGCTGCTCCCGGACGTTCCCCGCACGATTTTTCGTCCCAGCATCGTGCTGGGCGACAGCCGCCGGCCGGAAACCACGCAATTCGACATGGTCCGGGCGTTTGTCTTTCTGGCGCGGCTGGCGGCGCTGCCGTTACGCCCCGGCGATCGTATCGACATCGTCCCGGTGGATTACGTCGCCGACGCCGTCGCGGCGCTCCACCAGAAGGCGCAGGCCGACCACGAGATTTACCACTTGTCTTCCGGCGATGGGTCGGAAACCTATCGGCAGATCACCGATGCGCTGGCGAAGGCGGGCGGCGGACGGAGGCCGATCTACCTGCCGTGGCTGGAGCGGCCATTCGCCGGAGCGGTGAGTCTGCTGGCGGGTGGCCGGGGCCGGATCGGCCGCGGAGCGACGCTGCTGCAGGTGTTTTTTCCCTACCTTGTGTGGGACACGGTGTTCGAGAATGGCCGGGTGGCGAGCGAGTTGGGCCGGCGGCCGGCCCCGTTTTCCGGGTATTGCGAGGGCTTACTGCGGTTCAGTTTGGAGCATCGATTCCGCTATCCCTACCGGGAATGGCCCCGGGAATCAGGAGCGCCGACCCCATGATGGACCTGCTGCTGGAACTGTGGGTGAGCGGACTGATCGAGCTGTCGAAGATCGAATGGATGTTCGGCGCGGGCCGGCCGTGGCAGCCGGGCGAGCGGCTGCGGCTGCTCTTCGCGGGGTACAACGGCAGCCGGAACACCGGCTCGGACGTGCGGGTGGAAGAGATCCTGCGGCAGGTGCGGCGGGTGCTGGGGGAGTCGAACGTCGAGTTGAGCGTGATGACGCAGAATTTCGATTTTACCCGCGGCTATTTCGGCGACGCGCGGCAGGTGAAGCTGCCCGACGTCTATCCTCCCTTCCTGTTTCGCGAGGTACCGCGCCATCACGGAGTGGTGGCCTGCGAAGGCTCGATGTTCAAAAGCAAGTTCGCCAACGCGCTCACGACGATGATGGTCGGGTCGCTGGGAATCGCGGCGGCACGCAACCGCCTGTCGGTGGGCTACGGGGGCGACGCCGGAAAGATGGATCGGGCGCTGGCGTGGTCGGTGTCGCGCTATTGCTCCCACTCGTACATCATTGCCCGGAGCGAGGAATCGCGCGAGTTGCTCGCCAAACTTAATGTTCCCGCCGAGGTGGGTACGGACACCGCCTGGACCTTCGAGCCCCAGCCGCCGGACTACGGCCGCAAGGCTCTCACCGACGCGGGCTGGGACGGGAAAAAGCCGATCCTGGTGATATGCCCGATTCAACCGTTCATCTGGCCGGTGAAGGCCTCGATCGGCAAGTATCTGGCCAGGAAGCTGAGCGGCGTCTATGAGGACAGCCAATACCGCACGATTTATTTCTTCCGCTCCGGCCGCGAGGTGAACGCCGCGTTCGATCGCTACCTGGGCGCGATTGCCCGCAGCGTTCGGCTGTTCGCTGAACGGCACGGAGCGTTCCCGGTGTGCGTCGCCAGCGAGCGGCTGGACGCCGATCCCTGCCGGCTGCTCGCGGAGCGGCTGGGCGGCGCGCCGGTGTTCACTTCCGACGAGCACAACATGTTCCAACTGGTGAGCGTCCTGCGCTGCGCCGCCTGGATGATCTCCTCGCGCTACCACGGGATCGTAACCGCCATGCCGGCGCTGGTACCCTCGGCCGGAATCACGATGGACGAGCGGATTCGGAACCTCATGCACGAGCGTGGACACGAGGAATTGCTGCTCGAAGTGGACGATCCCGACCTGGAAGTGAAGCTGGGCGAAGTGTTGGAAACGCTCGCGTGCGATGCCGACCGGTTTCGCGACGGGATCGGACGCACCGTCGCCCGGAACCTCAAGAGCATGGCGCGGATGGGCGTCTGCTTCGAAGAGCAAGTGCAGCGGCGCTACCCCGAATTCCCGGTGCGCCAGGGCGTGGCTTCCTGGGAAGACTATCTGCCGCCGCTCAGCGCCGGACTGCGGCGGCTGCTGGAGACCTACGGCGGATGAATTTCCTGGAAGTCATCTGGATGCGGCTGGAGGACTGGGCCAACCGGCAGGTGCTCGAGGAAATTCACGCCAACGGCCGAGCGGGAGTGACTGGGGCGGAACTGCTGGCGTGGATCCAGGCGGCGCGCGTGTTTCTGCGGCAGCGGGGACTGCAGCCGGGAGACCGCTGCGGGCTGCTGGCGGCAAACAGTATCCGCTGGGTGGCGATGGATCTGGCCATTATGGCCGAAGGGGCTGTCGTCGTGCCGCTTTACGCGCGGCAGGCGCCGGCGGAACTTGGCGTGATGCTGCAGGACAGCGCGCCGCGGCTGGTGGTGTGCGGCGACGGGGCGCTGCGCGCGACCGTCGCTCCCCACTCCGGCGGAGCGCCGACGGCGTTGTTCGAGGAAGCATTCGGCGGGATCGGCGCGATTGCGGAGAAGCCCCGAGCGCTCCACCCGGAACAGCCGGTAACGATCATCTACACTTCGGGAACGTCAGGAACGCCCAAGGGAGTGCCGCTCACCGTCGCCAACGTCGGGCACATGCTTCCCTGCACCAGCGCGCGGCTGGACCGGCTGATGGGTCAGCGCAACGAGCCGGAGCGCGTGTTTCACTATTTGCCTTGCTGCTTCGCCGCCTCGTGGATCGTATTGCTGACATGCCTGGGGCGGGATGCGGTCCTTTCGTTTTCCACCGACTTGCAGCGAGTGGCGGAAGAGTTGGCCGCGGTCGCGCCCAACTACTTCCTGAACGTGCCGGTGATGCTCGAGCGCATGCGCGCCCGCATCCGAACGCAAATCGCCGGGCGCCGCGGGCTGGCGGCGGCCATTTTCGAGGCGGGGGAGGGGGCGTGGTACCGGAAACAGGCGCGCAAGCCGAAAACGCTCGACGGATTCCGGCTGCGCCTGGCCCGAGCGACGGTGTTTGCCGCGATTCGCAAGCGCCTGGGACCGCAACTCGAGGCTTTGATTTGCGGCTCGGCGCCGCTGGCCGTCGAAACCCAGCTTTTTTTCTTTATGCTCGGCATCCGCGTCCTCCAGGGTTACGGCCTCACCGAAACCACCGGCATTTGCACCCTCGACGATCCCGAAGACGTGGTCGCCGGACGCGTCGGCCCCGCCATTCCCGGCATCGAGATGAAGCTCGGCCCGCACGGGGAAATCCTGGTGCGCGGGCCGAACGTCTTCCCCGGCTATTGGCGCCGGCCGGAGGAGACGGCGCTGGTGCTGCGTGACGGCTGGCTGCACACCGGCGATCAGGGCGAAGCGAACGAGCGGGGCATCTGGCGGATCACCGGCCGCGTGAAGAACCTGATCATCCTCAGCTCGGGGCACAACGTGCCGCCGGAACCGCTCGAGGAAATGCTAGTGCGCTCGATACCCGGAGCGGAGCAGGCGATGGTGGTGGGCAACGACCGAAGCTTTCTGGTGGCAGTGATCACCGGCGCGGTGAAAGAGGAGGACGTGCGGTCAGCGTTCGAGGATATCAACGCCCGGCTGCCCCACTTCGAGCGGCTGCGCGCTTTCCACCTCCATCCCGAGCCGTTCACCATCGAGAGCGGGCTGCTGACGGCAAATGGCAAGCTGCGCCGGGAAGCGGTTCAGGCCGCCTTGCGCCGCGAGATCGAGCAATTGTACGCGTCACCGCAGCCGCAAGCAGCGAGGGATTGACGGGCGAACTCTGCGGCGAGGCCGGCGCGCCGTCCGGCCGCCCCTACGGTGTCAATGCCGCCAGGCGTGCCTTGTCGATTTCGAGAACGACGCCGGCGTTGCGATCGGCAACCTCGCTCACTCGGTACTGCGCCGACGTGCCCAACACCTGGGCGACTTCCGAAGGTGTCAACTTGTATTCGTCGGTCAGCCAACCGGCCATATTCGCCGTGGCGGCCCGAAACGCTTCTTCGAGCGACCCGCCCAGCCCCATGGCCATGATGTGGGAATCGGATTCCACTCTGGGACCGGGCAGGTGTTTCGCCGGAATCACGTCGACGGTGAACTCGACGTCCATCGACGTCTCGAGCGCGTTGCCGTTCAGCTCGCCGTCGCCCTGCGCGGCGTGGCCATCGCCGACGTAGAGCAGCGCGCCGGGGACGTTCACCGGCAGGTAAATCGTCGCTCCTTCCACAATCTGGTTGAAGTCCATGTTTCCGCCCCAACGGCCGGAGTCGCCGGCGCCCGGAGCGGCTTGCGCCGGGGCCGGCGCAACCGCCACGCAACCCAGCATGGGCCGCAGCGGCACCGAGTAGCGTGCCAGATGTTCGGCTGGCTTCTCCGGAGTGGCGACGCCGCGCTCGAGGTCGAGATGCCAGCGCACCGATTTGCCGGCGTCTTTCATTTTCACGGCGAGATCGCTCGTGAGCGCGCGGTCGACGATGGCGTCGTCGCTCGCCGCCCAATCGCGATTCAGGCGCAGGCGCATCAGGTGAACCACCAGGACGTCTCCCGGGGCCGCTGTTTCGACGTAGAAGGGACCGGTCTCAGGATTTCCGCCCAGGACGCGAGTGACGCCCTTCTCGTCGGTCCCGCCGGCGTCGACGGTGGTGGTGTGGACGGAGTCGCCGGGCCAAATCGCGAGCACCGGCTTGTTCGCGGCGGAAAATTGCCGGGAGAACGTCGACGGTACGAATTCATGCCGTTCGGGCGCGCCTGCGCGCCGCGGGGGAACGAGTTTTGCTGTGAATCGGCTGGTCCTGGGATGCGCCCGATCGCCGGCGCCGGTAAAGACCAGGCTCCCTGAAATCACGCCGTTCTGGACCGTGGCCCGGCACTCTTGTGTGTTCCCCTGCTCGTCCTTGGCGAGAAAGCGGATGGAACTAGCCTCAGAGGTTCCCTCGAGCTCGTCACCGGCGAAATTGCCGGTGAGCTTGCTCCCCTCCTGCTTCAGCTCCAGAGAAAAATAGATGGGAGAGCCGTAGAAATCCGCGGTCACGATCCATCGCCCCGCGACAATGCCGGCCGGGTTGCGCGCAGGCTCCTGCGGAACCGGCGGCCGGGGGTTGCGGGCCAACAGCAGCCCGGGGAAGAACAAGACGAAAACGAGAAGCTTGCTCATGGAGACCCTCCTCGGTCGCTGATTACAGAAAATGAATCTCGAGGCCATCCGGCTCTGTTGACATCCCTCCCCAGTTGCGTTTGCTCGATGAATTGCCTGCCGCCCCGAAGCCTGTCGTTCCGATGTGCGGGGAATCACGTTCCAGCGTAGGGTACGGGAAGCATCTCAACAGCGCCAGCCTATTTCAAAATCTCTCCATCGAAGGCCCCGGAAACGCTTCCCGGGGCCTCGCTGCCCGATTACCCACTCTCGTCCGGAAGCGGCATAATCGCCCTGATGGCAGGTTTTCTTTCGTCCTCGCGCACTGCCGTGCCCGGCGGCGGGCAGTCCGCCCGGGTCCGGCGGAAGTTCATTGGGTGGAGGTTCATGCAATGAGTCATACACCGCCGCAAGGCGCAGGAGCTGCCGAGGCGAGTGGGGCCGGCGACTCCCCAACCGCCAAAGACCCCGTCTGCGGCATGGTCGTCGACCCGAAGTCGGCCTTCGCTGAGGAGAAGCACGGCGCACGCACGTATTTTTTCTGTTGCGCGCATTGCCTCGAGAAATTCCGCAACGAACCGCAGAGGTATGCCGCGGGCGAGCCCGGTGAGCGGAAACCGCCAGCGCAAGAATCCGGTGGCGGCCCATGGACCTGTCCGATGCATCCCGAAGTCCGCCGGCAAGCGTCGGGAAGCTGCCCCAAGTGCGGCATGGCGCTCGAGCCCGTCCTTCCCTTCCAACCGGCCGCGCCAGGGAAAATCGATTACGTCTGCCCGATGCATCCCGAAATCGTGAGGAATGAGCCGGGCTCGTGCCCGATCTGCGGCATGGCGCTCGAATCGAGAAACATCACCGCGGAAGAGGAGAGAAACCCGGAACTCGTGGACATGACTCGGCGGTTCTGGGCGAGCGTCATCCTCACCGTGCCGGTGCTGATCCCCGCCATGGCCGGGAATCTGCCCGGGCATCCGCTCGAGCATTTCGCCTCAGCCCGTTTCTGGACCTGGTTCGAATTCATTCTGGCAACCCCGATCGTGCTTTGGGGCGGCTGGCCCTTTTTCGTTCGCGGCTGGCAATCCGTCGTCAACCGCAGCCTGAACATGTTCACGCTGATTGGGCTGGGCGTTGGAGTCGCTTACTTCTATAGCGTGGTGGCCGCGCTCTTCCCCTCCCTTTTCCCGGCGGCCTTCCGCGGAGAAAGCGGCCAGGTGGCGGTTTACTTCGAGGCCGCCGCCGTCATCACCACCCTGGTGCTGCTGGGGCAAGTGCTCGAGCTGCGCGCCCGAAGCCGGACCGGAGCGGCAATCAGGGCGTTGCTCGGATTGGCGCCGAAAACCGCCCGGCTGATCCGCGAAGACGGCACCGAACTGGATGTGCCGCTCGATCGGGTGGAACCGGGAGACCGGCTGCGGGTCCGTCCGGGCGAGAAAATCCCGGTTGACGGCATCGTGCTCGATGGGTCGAGCAGCGTGGATGAATCGATGATCAGCGGCGAACCCATTCCGGTGGAAAAACAGAAAGGAGCCCGGGTGACCGGCGCGACGGTGAATGGCACCGGCTCGCTGGTGATGCGGGCGGAGCGGGTGGGGTCGGAAACTCTTCTGGCGCAGATCGTGCGAATGGTGGGCGAGGCGCAGCGAAGCCGCGCGCCGATCCAGAAGCTTGCCGACGTCGTCGCCGGGTACTTCGTGCCGGTCGTGGCGGGCATCGCGGTCGTCACATTCGTGATTTGGGGTCTGTGGGGACCCGCGCCCCGCATGGCCCACGCCCTCGTCAACGCTGTTGCGGTCCTGATCATCGCCTGCCCCTGCGCCCTCGGACTCGCCACGCCCATGTCGATCATGGTGGCCGCCGGGAAGGGCGCCACCGTCGGGGTGCTGTTCAAGAGCGCCGAGGCGATTGAAACGCTGCGCAAGGTGGACACGCTCGTCGTGGACAAGACCGGCACGCTCACCGAGGGCAAGCCGAAACTCGTCTCGGTCCAGCCGGTCGATGGGTTTGAAGCCAACCGGCTCTTGCGTTTTGCAGCGGCACTCGAACGCGGCAGCGAACATCCCCTGGCAGCCGCTATCGTCAAGGGCGCCGAGGCGAGCGGAGCCGGGTTCGCTGCGGCCGAGTCGTTCGAATCGCTCACCGGTCGCGGCGTGCGGGGCCGGGTGGAAAATGCCGCAGTCGCCCTGGGCAATCGCAAGCTTCTCGACGAACTCGGCGTGTCTGCGGAGGCTGTTGCCGGGAAGGCCGAAACCCTGCGCGCTGACGGCCAAACCGTGATGTTTGTGGTGGTGGAAACCCGCGTTGCCGGCCTGCTTGGCGTCGCCGACCCCGTCAAGCCGACCACGCCCGAGGCCATTCGCCAGCTCCACGCCGACGGCATCCGCGTCGTCATGCTGACTGGCGATAGCCGAACCACCGCCCAGGCCGTCGCCGGCAAGCTGGAAATCGACGAAGTGATCGCCGAAGTACTTCCTCAGGACAAAGCGAGCATCGTCAAGCGTCTTCAAGACGAAGGGCGTTTCGTAGCGATGGCCGGGGATGGAATCAACGATGCTCCCGCGCTGGCGCAGGCGCAGGTGGGAATCGCCATGGGCACGGGCGCCGACGTCGCCATGGAGAGCGCCGCAGTGACGCTGGTGAAGGGCGACCTGCGCGGCATCGTGCGGGCGCGGCGCTTGAGCCAAGCGACGATGCGGAACATCAAGCAGAATCTCTTCTTCGCCTTCGTCTACAACTCCCTTGGCGTCCCCGTCGCGGCGGGCGTGCTGTATCCGCTTTTCGGTTTGCTCTTGAGCCCGATCATCGCGGCGGCGGCCATGAGCTTCAGCTCGGTGTCGGTTGTCGGGAACGCGCTGCGGTTGCGCCGCGTTCGGTTATAGGCGGCATGGCTCCGTTGACATTCTCTTCAGAGACTGCCTGGCTCAATGAATTCGCCAACATCCCAAAGCATGCCATTCGGAGCCCGCCGCGGCGGGCGGGCCGACCCCTCCCCTTTTCGCGGAAATCCTGCCTTGCGGATTTCCGCGTCGTCCCGAAGCTTCGGGACGCGCAGTCGAAGTGCGCCTTTTGCACCCCGGACGGGTCTACGGGGAATCCCGACACCGCGTCGTGAGCAGCAAGCACGTCAAGAGAGCCGGGTACCGTCAAGAAGACCTGTCTCTTGACGAGCGCCCGAGCGCTTTTCGTCCCCGCCTTTCACCGCGCGCTCGGGTCCGGATGGCGGGGCGTGGTAGGATTCCCCCCGGACCGGGGGCTGGCCGGCGCAGGCGAGAGGCATGAAACCATTCCGCGGCGAAGCGCTTTCCTGGGAGCTGACCGACGGCATCGTCGAGGTGACGCTCCATCGCCCGCCGTGCAACGAGATTGGCGCGGCCACGCTTGACGATCTGGAACACTTGGCGCGGGCGCTCGGAGGCCTGAAGGGCGAAGCGGCGGCCATGGTGCTCGCTAGCGGCGTGGAAGCGGGATTCTCCGCGGGCGCCGATTTGCGGGAACTCTACACCCGGATGCAGGGCCTCGAGCCGGCGGCGCGGGTCGCCGGCGTGCGCGACTTTCTCGAGCGAATGCATCGGGCGCTCAACTGCATCGACGCCGCCGAACTGGTGACCATTGCGGCGGTCGAGCGCGTCTGTTTCGGAGGCGGACTCGAGCTCGCGCTGGCGTGCGACCTGATCATCGCCGGGCGCACCGCGCGCTTCTGCTTTCCCGAATTGCGGCTGGGGCTGATCCCCGGGTTCGGCGGCATTCCCCGCCTGAAACGGGACCTGGGCAACGGCGTGGTGCGGGACATGCTCTTCACCGGGCGCAGCATCAACGCCGACCGCGCGCGGGAAGCGGGGCTGGCGAGCCAGGTGGTGGGCGAAGGCCAGGCATTGCGCGCGGCGCGGCAGACGGCGGCCCAGGCGCGCAAATTCGATTGGCGCACGGTGGAGGCGGCAAAACGATTCCTGAAACCGGTTCCTTACGCCGAATTGCGCCAGGAAATCGAATTGTTCACCGAACTGTTCAATCGCCCGGCAGTCGAAGAGAACTTGCGAAAATTCGTGGAGAGTTCGGACGTCTTGCCGTATCTTCCGTGAATCCGAGGTGAAGGGACAGCCCATGAAACGAATCGCGCAAAAGCATTCCTGGCGCCCGGTGGCGGTGGCCGCCGCGCTGGTCCTGGCCGCGGGCGCCGTTTGGGCGGCGCCGGCGGCTCGCCAGGCCGCCGCCGGCCGGCCCATCGAGCTGAACGATTACGCCAGAATCGTCGGCGTTTCCGATCCCCAAATCTCGCCCGATGGCGCGCGAATCGTTTGCGTGGTGTCGCGGGTGAACCTGAAAGACGACCGGCACGACTCCCAGCTCGTGCTGATCGACGTCTCGAGCGGGGCGAGCCGGCCGCTGACGTTCGAGCGCCGGGGAGCGGGCACGCCGCGCTGGTCGCCGAAAGGCGATCGGATCGGCTTCCTGGCCGACGCCGCCACCGGCAAGGGCATGAAGCGGCAGGTGTTCATTCTGCCGATGAGCGGCGGCGAAGCGATGAAAATCACCGACGCTCCCGAAGGCGTGGAGCAGTTCGGATGGAGTCCGGACGGCGGGACGATCGCCTACGCCACTCGCGACCCGCGAGACCAGAAGGCCATCGACGAACACCACGATTCGTTCCAGATGGGCGACGACGGCTTGTTCACCGATTTCGCCCCCACGCCGCAGCACGTCTGGCTGGTGGGCGCCGACGGGAAAGGAAACCGGCGGCTCACCTCCGGCGCGTGGAGCCTGCCGGAAAGCGCGCCAAACGTCGGGCCGCCGCCGCCGTTTTCCTGGAGCCCGGACGGCCGCTCGATCCTGATCGACAAACGCGCCACGCCGCACCTGGGCGACGCCGACGAGACGACAATCGCGGTGGTGGACGCCGCTGCCGGCCAGTTGCGCAAGCTCACCGGGCAGGAGAAATTCGAGGGAAACGCCGCCTATTCCCCCGACGGCGCCGAGGTGGCCTATCACTATCCGCGCGATGGAAATCCGGGCAATGCACGGGACGTCTTCGTCGCGCCGGCCGCGGGCGGCGACGGCGCCGATGTCACCGCCGGGCTCGATCGCGATATCGGCCGGTCGCAGTGGATGCCGGACGGGAAATCGCTGCTGGTCGGGGCGAGCGACGGCACCGGGGAGGCGTTGTGGATTCAGCCAGTTGGCGGCGCCGCCCGCAAACTCGCACTGGGAGAACTCGAGCCCGGCGCCTTCAGCGTGGGGCCGAACGGAGCGATCGCTTTCGTCGCCAGCACGCCCGGCCGCGCCAGCGAGCTGTACTACATGGCCGGACCCGGCGACCCGCCGCGCCGGATGACCGACTTGAACGGCTGGATGAGCGAGTTGGGGCTGGGGCGGGTGGAGGGAATCGACTGGGACGGACCGAACGGCCTGCACGAGGACGGTGTGGTGGTCTATCCGCCGGGATTCGCTTCCGAACGAAAATATCCGCTGGTGCTGGTGATTCACGGGGGACCCACCGGCGCGACGACGGTGGCGTTCAATTTCTTCAACCAACTGCTGGCGGCGAAAGGGTTCGTGGTGTTTTCGCCGAATTACCGCGGCAGCAACAACCTGGGCACCGCCTACCAGCACGCCATCTACGGCGATGCCGGCGACGGGCCGGGGCGGGACGTGATCGCGGGAATCGACGTGCTGGAGAAGCGTGGGTTCATCGATACCGCCCGCATCGGGGTTTCCGGCTGGTCCTACGGCGGCTACATGACCACTTGGCTGATCGGGCACTACACCATCTGGAAAACCGCGGTTGCCGGCGCGCCGGTGACCGATTTCGTCAACCAGTACGACTGGTCGGACAACAACGTCGAGCGAAAGTACATCTACAGCGGCTCGCCCTGGGTGGGCGAAAACATGGCGAAGTACCGTGAGCAATCGCCGATTACCTACGTCGGCCACGTGCGCATTCCGGTGCTGCTGCTGCACGACGTGCGCGACCCGCGCGTGTCGATCACCAACTCGTTCGAATTCTTCCACGCGCTCAAGGACAACGGCGTTCCCGTCCAGATGATCGCCTTCCCCGTCGCCGGCCACTTCCCTACCGACCCGGTGCATATCATGGACGTTTACCGGCACTGGTCGGGCTGGATGGAAGAGCATTTGCTGCCGGCGGCCGCCGATTGACCCAAGAGTGGCAGAGGCGAAGGACGTTTCCCCCGTTCGTCCGGCGCACCGCAAGAAATCGGCCGGGCGCCTCCGGGCGGTGGTGAAGCGCCGGGTGGTGCAGCCGGGCGTGCTTTTTCGCTAGAATGAGTTGGCGATATGGCGGCCAAAACGGTGGATGAGATCACCGGGGAGATCCTGGATTTGGCGGCCCGGCAGTTCCGCGTGCCTCGCGCCGAACTGCATCCGGAAGATGATTTCTTCAAAAAGCTCGGCATCGACAGCCTCCAGGCGCTCGACCTGCTCACCAGGCTGGAGCAGCATTTCGGCATCGAAGTGCCGGATTACGAGCTGCAAGGGGTGAGCGATTTCCGGGTCCTGGCCGAACGCATCCGTGCGAGGGTGGGATGACCGGAGAGCCAGAGGCAAGCGAGGCGTGCCGCCACCCGGCCCACAGGCAGGATGCCTGTGCCACCCACCCGGGCTAACCACGCCGCGATGCCCGCGCCTTGACTCGCGTCCTCATCCTCGCCGAGCGTGCTTGATCTTACCCAATACGACTGTTTGGGCGCGGCGCTGCGCGACGCGCTCGAACGCTTCGCCGGCAATCTCTGTTTGATCGAAGCCGACCGCGACCGGGAAAATCACCGGCTCACCTATCGCCAATTCCGCGACCAGTCGTTACCGATTGCGCGAGCCCTCGAGGAGTTGGGATTCGGGGCGGGATCGCGCGCCGCAATCCTGATGTCCAACCAGTCGAAATGGCTGATGGCGGCCTACGCGATTTTTCATCGCGGTGGCGTGCTGGTGCCGCTCGACGCCAAGCTCTGCCCCCAGGAACACGTCGAGTTGCTGCTCCATTCAAAAGCGGAAATCCTCTTCGTCGAGTACCCCCTGTGGCGCGCGCTTCGCCAGGCGCCCTCGTTCGCGGCATTCCAGCCGCGCGCGGTCTTCGTGACGGAAGCCCCGGCGGGGGCAGAGATGGGCGGGGCGCGGCGTTGGGAGGATTGCCAGGCGGGAGCCGAGCCGGCCTTGGTGGTCCGCCGGCGGCAGGACTGGGCGGCAATCGTCTACTCGTCGGGCACCGGCGGGCGGCCGAAAGGGTGCCTCATCACCCACGAAAATTACCTCGAGCAGTGTCGCGGGCTCATCGCTTGGTACCCGTTCCGGCGGGGCGACCGTTACCTCAGCATTTTGCCCACCAACCACGCCATCGATTTCATGGTGGGATTCATCGGCCCATTCGTTTGCGGCGCCGCGGTGGTGCATCTGCGGACGGTGCGGCCGGAATTCATTCGCGAGGCGTTCCGGCGTTTTCGGATCACCTACGCGTGCGTGGTGCCGTTGTTGCTGAAAAACGTGGCGCGCGGGCTCGGCGAGCGATTCGACGAATTGGCGCCGGGCCGCCGGCGCGCGCTCGACGCCCTCATCGCGGTGAATCGGGCGCTGGTGCGGCGGAGACCGCATCCGCGGCTCAGCCGCCTGCTGTTGCCGCAGGTGCACCGGGCGTTCGGCGGCAAGCTGAAGGCGCTGATCGTGGGAGGCGCGTTCACCGAGCCGGCCATTTTGCAACTCTTGTACGACCTCGGAATTCCGGTGGCCAACGGCTACGGGCTCACCGAGGCGTGCACCGCGGTCACCGTCAACGACTTGAAACCCTTCCGGGCGGATACGGTGGGCAAGCCGCTGCCGGGCGTGGAAATCCAAATCACCGAGCCGGACGCGGACGGCGTCGGCGAGGTGAAGGTGCGGGGGAAGACGGTGATGGCCGGCTACCTGGGCGATCCCGCACTGACGGCCGAGACATCGAGCGGCGGGTGGCTGCGCACCGGCGATCTGGGCTGGGTGGACCGTCAAGGCCACTTGCACCTGGTGGGCCGCAAGAAAAACATGATCGTCACCGAGGGCGGGAAAAATGTCTATCCCGAGGACATCGAACGTGTGTTCGAGGGGCTGCCGGCGAAGGAATTCTGCGTCTACGCCGCCAATTATCTGTGGCCGCGGCGCGAGCTTGGCGGCGAGACGCTGGTGCTGGTGGCCCATCCTGACGGCGACCAAGCGCACGCCGACAGCTTGCGGGCCGAGATCGGCAGGCGCAACCGTCAACTGGCGGACTTCAAGCGCGTGGCCGGCCTGCTCGTCTGGAACCACGATTTTCCGCGCACCGCGTCGCTGAAAATCAAGCGGCCGGAGCTGGCGCGGCAGATCGCCGAGCGGACCCAGCGCAGCGCGGTGATTGAGTTGTGAACGGTGCGGCGTTCATCGCGGTGGTGAATCCGGCAGCGGGAAACGGGCGCTGCGGGAAGCGGGCGGGCGAGGCGCTCGAGCGGCTGCGGCGGGCGGGGGTGGCTTTCGAGACCGTCCGGAGCGCCGGCCGCGGCCATACCACCGAGCTGGCTCGAGAAGCTTACGGCCGCGGCTACCGGCGCTTCCTGGCGGTAGGAGGCGACGGCACCGCCTTCGAGATCCTGAACGGGTTGTACCCGGCGGCGGAAACCGACCCGCGCCTCGAGCTGGCTTTCCTGCCGCTCGGCACCGGCAATTCTTTCCTGCGCGATTTCAGCGCTCGGGCGGCGGACCATACCCTGGAAGCAATTCTCGCCGGCCGCTCCCGGCGCTGCGACGTCCTGCGGCTGGCGCACAGCGGCGGCAACCTCTATTTCATCAACCTGCTGAGTCTGGGCTTCGCCGCCGACGTCGCCGCTTTCCGCAACCGCCATTTCCGGCAGGGTGGGCGCCTGGGTTATCTGGCGAGCGTGCTCGTTTGGCTGGCGAAACTGGCCCCGCAGAGTTTCCCCGTGCGGGTGGACGGCGAAGCGGAATTCGACCGCCGTCCCTGCTTGTTCCTGAGCTTCAACAACAGCAAATTCACCGGCGGTACAATGTTGATCGCTCCCGGCGCCGATCCCAGCGACGGGCTGATCGAGCTGGTCCGCTGGGAACCGGTCGGGCGCTGGCGATTGCTATGGAACCTTCCCGGACTCTACACCGGCGCCCACATCCGTCATCGGCTGGCGTCGAGGAGGGCGGCGCGGCGAATCGAATTCGAGCCGGCGGGCGTGGTGAACGCGATGGTGGACGGAGAGAGCCTGCGGCTGGAACCGCGCCGGCTCGACGTGCTGCCGCAAGCGCTTTCGGTGATCGTGTGAGGCGGGCGTGGCTGCCGGTGCGGGCGGCGCTGCGGTGGGCGCTCTGCGGATTCTACTTCTTCACCGTGTCTCCGCTGCTGGTGCTGCTGGGCATGGCGATCGATCCCCGCAAGAACGACTGGCCGCAGCGCTGGCTGTGCCGCACCGTGTTGCGCCTGGCGGGCGCGAAATTCGAAGTTCGCCGCGAGCCGGGATTCGATCCCCGGCGCACCTGCCTGTTCGTTTCCAACCACGTCAACATCTTCGACGCTTTCGTCAGCTATTCGGCTATCCCGCAATTCGTGCGCGGCCTGGAGCTGGAATCTCATTTCCGCATCCCGGCCTACGGCTGGATGGCGCGGCGCTTCGGCAACATCCCGGTGCACAAGAACAGCACGCCCGCCCAAACCAAAGAGCTGTACCGGCGCACGAAGCGGGCGCTCGAAGACGGCGTCAGCCTGGTGGTCTTTCCCGAGGGCGGGCGCACCCGCGACGGCCACGTCGGCGTCTTCCGGCCCGGTGCGTTCCGGATGGCCATTCAGTTCGGCTACCCGATTGTGCCGATGGCGATCGCCGGCTCGTTCGAATTCAATCGCAAAGGGAGCTGGATGCTCTACCCGGCAAAGATCGTCGTTCACTTGCACGCGCCGATCCAGACAAAAGGATTGTCGAAAGCGGACATGGGAGCGCTGCGCGACCGCGTGCGCCAAATCATCTCCGGCAGCCTCGAAGCGTCGATCGTGCCCGCCCACGACGAGCGCTGATGGCAGGGTGGTAGGAGTGCGGTCGGCGCCGCCGAGGCGGCTGCGGGCTGAGGTGGACATGCGGCCAGCACGTTGTGAAGCATTCGGCACGCTAACCCTCGCGGCTCGTAGTCCGCGCGGCTCATGGCATGACCGAACGTCGCTCCTCGGTGCGCAGAATGCACCAGACTCCTCGATGGGGCGGCGGGGCCGGGCCTGTCCACTGTGCGGGAATTCGGCCCTTAGATCATGTTCCGGGGGAGGGGGCGATGGCAGTCAGTGAAAGAGCAGAAACGCTCTACGATCTCGCGCGTGCGGAGGCTGAGCATGAGCAGGAGCTAAGCGCAGAGCTGTCGGGGCGCGCCGGGCTCCTGGCCGCGGTAATTGGTCTCGCGTTGGTAGCCCTCCCCGAGTTCTGGCACCAGGTGGCTAACTGGAGTTTCATGCTGGTCGTGTCCGGCTTGCTCGTGACAGGGGTCTTGTCACTTCTGGTGGGCGCCGTGGGCAGGAAGTACGAACGTCCGGCGCTAGCGAGCGATTGGCTAGCCTGGTGTGAACTGTACGCACGGCAGTGCGGAGACAAAGGTTTAGACCAGGCGGAAACCGATGACGTTGTCCTGCAGGCCCTTACGCAGGCTCTCTATGAGGACTATGCATCCAGCGCGGCTACCGGCGCGGCCTCGAATGACCGAAAAGCTTTCTATCTCAATCTATCGTTCTGGCTGGTCAATATCTCCATAATACTGTTGATTCTCGGCTTCACCTGGGCTATCTATGTCCGGCCATGACCCCCGCGGAGCAGAGCCCGCCAAAGCCTTCCAAACCGCCGGAACCCCCGCCACCTCCACGTAAACCTCCCAAGAGGAGGATCTACAAGAAGCATCGTTGACTCCGAGTCTCACGGGCAGTACCTTCGAGCCGCCATGGACGTCCAGGAGCAACCGCCCCCGAAGCCGCCGAAGCCGCCGGGAACCCCGGAACCGCCTCCCCCGCCTCGGAAGCCCGATAAGCGCCCGATTCGCAAAATCCTGTAAACGTTATGACGACACGGTTATTTAGGAATCTGGCGCCATTGCATCTTTGGGCCGGCATGGGCCGCGGTGATCGGGCAGGAGCGCCGCGAGCTCCGGCGCCGCGGCCCGGGAGGGACGGAAGATGGAACGCACCGTACTGACGGCACACGACGTTCGGAGCAGGCTGCAGCCCCTTGCCGCTCCGTTTTTGGCGGCCGCAAGCGGGCTCGGTATCCAGAAGTCCCAGTTGGATGTGGAAGCGGCGGTCGCGACCCCAATCCCCGAACCCGACGATTACAAATCGAGACTCCTGAAATACATTCCGACGGAAGTCGTCGCCGTCTATCTGACCATCGCTGGAATCGTTCATGCGTCAGGGAGCGGACTGCCGCGGCCCACGCTTTCGGTGGTGTTCGTCGTTCTGCTCGTGGCCACGCCGCTTTACTTGTGGCGCGTTTTGCAGGTGACCAAGGCGCCACAGCTCGCCGTATCGACGGTATCTTTCGCGGTATGGGTATTCACGCTGGGCGGACCGTTCGCTTCCGCCGGCTGGTATCGGCCGGCTTACGGCGCCATTTTGCTGCCGCTCTATACGTTCATGGTCCCCATCCTGTATCAAGGATGAGGCCGGCTCCTGCCGGTTAGGCGCCGGGACCGGCGGCGGGGAGCGTGTTTCCGTCGCGAATCTGGCGCCAGGTATAAGCGATGCGGTGAATCACGGTGGCGGTGGCGATGGTCGCGATCACCCACAGGGCCGGAGCCATGCGGTTGAAAGCACCGCCCAGGATGAGCAACACCAGGCGCTCGGGCCGCTCCATGAATCCCACTTTGCAGGTGGGGATCAGCGCCTCGGCGCGCGCGCGGGTGTAGCTGACCATGAACGAGCTCGCCATCGCCACCGCCGCCAGAATCACGTAGAAGAAACGGCCGATGATCGAGTAGCGCGCCACCAGCCCCATGTAGAGCATGATGTCCGAATAGCGATCGAGTGTGGAATCGAGGAACGCGCCGAAGGGGGTCACTCGATTCGAGCGCCGGGCCACCTGGCCATCGAGCATATCGAGGAAGCCGGAAACGAAAATGCCCGCTGCCGCCCACCGGAACCACCCGACGGCGAAACAGAGCGCGGCGAGCAGCGTGACGGCGAACCCGAGGAAGGTGAGTACGTTGGGATTCACGCCGGCGGCGCCGAGCGGCCGCACGATTCGCACCAGCAGCCAGCGCCCGCCAACGCCCACCCACCGCGTCCACATTTCCGCATCTCCGTCCGCAGAGGCCGGGACATCATACCCAAGCCCGCACCGTGGCTCAACCGCCGGCGTTGGATCCGTCCTTCGTCAGGTCGGGGCGTCGCAGCGGGCGGAGAACGAGCACCCGGCGCCGGTCTCTGGCAGTGAAGAGCCGCAGCATAGTTGTTTTGCATCGCAGCCGCGACGGGGTAGAGTAGTTCCCATCAAGCTGGCCGGCGCGCGGCCGGGGTGATGCTGGGGATGGAGGGACGCCCGAGGCCGGTCACCCAAGCCGGGAAGGAGACGAGGTCCGTGGTCAAAACAATTTTTCGAGCGGGAGCGGCAATCTTCGTGGGGGCAATGGCGGTGACACTGGCGAGCGCCGGCTTGGGGACGCAAAACTCAGCATCCAAGCTGCCTTTCAATTACAAACCCTTCAGCGCCGATATGGCGATGACCGGCCGGATGGGCAGCCAGCAGGGCAAAGTGTACATGGGCGAGAACGCCTATCGCACCGAGATGACCGGGCGCCAGGGCATGGCGATGGCTACCATTATGCGCTTCGACAAGAATGTGGTGTGGATGCTGATGCCAGGCAACCGGTACATGGAAATGGCCATGGGCGAGCGCGCCGGCATGATGGGCGCGCTGCACGACAAGACCTCCAAAATCGACACGCAAGACCTCGGCGCGGACAAGGTGGGTGAGTACGATTGCGAAAAGTACCGCGTCCATACGGTAACCGCGAATTACGAGACAACCGGCCTCGTTTGGATCGGCAAGAGCGGCGACGCCAAGGATTTTCTCGTCAAGACCGAGGACGAGAAGAGCGGGATTTCGGTGGAATACAGCAACATCAAGCCGGGCGAGCCGGATGCCTCGCTCTTCGAAGTTCCCGCTGGATACCAGAAGATCCAGATGCCCAACATGCCCGGCATGCCGGGCATGCCGCACCCGTAATCGGCGGGGCGAAGGATTTTTCGCCTCGATCGTGACCCTTTGGCGCGGGCGTGGCTCAGGCCTGCCCGCCGTGGCGGGCTTTTGCCTGTGCGCGGCGCTAAATCATCCAAAATTCCCGCTGCTCCTCGCGGCACCCGGGCGATTGGGATGAGGAGCCCGCCGCCGGGGCGGATGCTGCCTCTCTTGGAAAGGGACATCGAGTGACTGCCGGGGAAACCTCAGCGAAGCGGCGACCGGGACGCCTGGCGCGCCAGGCGCTGCCCGCGCTTCTGACCGCGTTGATTTTCTACCTCATCTTCCAGCGGGTGTCGTTCAGCCGGTTCGTGGGCGCGCTGGGCGAAGCCGACTATCGATTGTTCCTGGTACTGATGGTTCCCAATGCGCTCGCCTATTTCGCCTGGGACACGCTGGTGCTGGCGGTGGTGATGCGCTGGTTTCACGGGCCGATCCGATACCGGGATTTGCTGCCAGTGAGGGCGGTGGCCTACGTGCTGACGCTGGTGAATTCGGACCTGGCCGAAGGCGCAACCGCCGTGTACCTCACGCGGCAGTCGGGGGCGGCGTTCTGGGAAATCGCGGGCACGGTGGTTTTTTTGAGCTGGCTCGAGCTGACCCACTTATCGATCTGGGCGGCGGCGGGAATGCTGGCGCGCCCTGTCGGGCTGCCTCGGGAATTATGGCTGGTGCCCGCCGGATTCGCCGCGTTCTGGACGTTCTTCCTGCTCTACGCGCGGCGGGATTTTGCCCCGTGGCGGCCGCTGGTGACGGCGATCCGGCGGGCAACAGGCGTCGGGGGGATACGGCCGGTGCGCGACTGGCCGGTGTTCCGCACGTTCCGGCAAGCCGCTCCCGGCCAGTATGGGCTGGTGATTTTGCTGAAGTCGCCGATGTTCTTCTTTTCGCTGCTGATCCATTACTGGGCGGCCCGGGCGTTTGGATTTCACATTCCGCTGCTGACGCTGCTGGCGTTTCTGCCAATCGTCTTCATGCTATCGGCGCTGCCGGTGACGGTGGCGCACCTGGGAACGACGCAGGCGGCCTGGATTTTCTTCTTCCACCCGTATGCGCCGGCGCCGAAACTGCTGGCGTTCAGCCTGGCGGCGCATCTGGCGTTCGTGCTGGCGCGGGCGGGATTCGGCTTGGCGTTCGTGCCGCGCGCCTATGGGGAATTGACGGGTTTGCTCGAACCACGGCGGACGGGCCGGGCGGCGGGAATAGCTTCGGTCACGACAGGCGGCCAGTAAGGCGGAGCGACCGTGGCGGAACCGATACGGATGTTCGGGCTGGGCGGGCTGGACGAAATCCAGCCGCAGGACGACCTCGGCGCGCTGGTGGCGGCGGCGGCGCGAGCCGCCGGTGTGAAAGTGGGCGCCGGCGACCTTTTCGTGGTGGCCCAGAAGGTGGTATCCAAAGCCGAAGGGCGGATCGTGCCGCTGGAGACCGTGACGCCGTCGCCGATGGCGTGCCGCTGGGCGGAGCAGTGGGGCAAGGACGCGCGCGCGGTGGAGGTGGCGCTTTGGGAATCGCGCCGGATCGTGCGCATGGACCGCGGCATACTGATTACCGAAACACGTCACGGATTCGTTTGCGCCAACGCCGGCGTCGATAGCTCGAATGCGCCGCCGGGCTGCGTCACCTTGCTGCCGGTGGATTGCGACCGGTCGGCGGCGGCGCTGCGGGAGCGGCTCGAGAGCGAATTCCGCACCACGCTCGGAGTGATTATTTCCGACAGTTTCGGACGGCCGTGGCGGGAAGGTCTGGTGAACGTGGCGCTGGGAGTGGCCGGGGTGCAGGCCCTGGCCGATTGCCGTGGACAGAAAGACAGTTTCGGCCGGAGCCTCCAAGTGACGGTGATTGCGGTTGCCGACGAACTGGCCGCGGCCGCCGAACTGGTGATGGGCAAAACGCGCCGGGTGCCGGTGGTGGTGATTCAGGGATTCGCTCTCGGAGGCGCGGGCACGGGCCGGGAATTGGTGAGAGCGGCGGAAGCGGATTTATTCCGCTGAGGGAGGCTCGGGCCAGTGGCCGAGCGCCCGAACGAAGAGGGACATGTGAGCCAAACGATCGCGATTGTGGGTGGGACGGGAGCGGAAGGCGCGGGACTGGCCTGGCGGTGGGCGGCGGCGGGCGAAACGATTGTGATTGGCTCGCGCGACGCCGGCCGGGCCGGCGCGCGGGCGGCGGAAATTGCGCGGCGCGCGCCAGGAGCGCGGATCGAAGGGCGGGAAAACGCGGCCGCGGCAAGCGCCGCGGACGTCGTTGTGCTGACAGTTCCCTTCTCCGCCCAGGCGGCAACGCTGAAGCAGCTCAAAGGCGCAATCCGGCCGGGCGCGGTGGTGATCGATACCACCGTGCCGCTGGCGGCAACCATCGGCGGCCGCGCCACGCGGGTGCTGGGTGTGTGGCAGGGCTCGGCGGCGGAGCAGGCGGCGGAACTGGTGCCGAAAGGCGTGGCGGTTGCCGCCGCGTTTCATGGGTTATCGGCGGAGCTGCTGGCTGGGGACGGGCCGGTGGATTGCGACGTTGTGGTCTGCTCCGACGACCAGCGGGCGCGCGAGCTGGCGATGGCGCTGGCGGAGAAGATACCCGGGGTGCGCGCGGTGGATGGCGGCGCGCTCGAGATGGCGCGGCTGGCGGAGCAAATGACGGCGCTGCTGATCGCCCTAAACCTGCGATACAAGGTGCCCGCCGTCGGCGTGCGGTTTACCGGGCTGCCGGTTCCCGATTCCCGCCGCTGACACCCGGCGGCGGGGCCGGGCCCGCCGGCCGAACCACGGGCACCTCTTTCCCGTTCTGGTCTGGGTGCCGGCGCGGCCTGTACCGCGGCCCGGGCCGCCGCTCTCTCCCTTAGAACTCGAAGCGCATCCCGAATTCGATCCAGCGAGCGCCATCGGCACGGTCGGCGGGAACGAATTGCTGGGTAATGACCCCGAAATTGGTTGGCGTTTGCAGATTCAGGGTCGGGGTGAGGAAGTTCACGTGGTTGAAGATATTGAAGAACTCGAAGGAAAACTCCATGTTCACGCGCTCGGTCAGGGCGGTGCTCTTGCCGAGCGACATGTCCAGATTCCACAGGCCCAAACCGGTGAGCGGGTTCGCATTGCCGTCCCGGCCGTCCGTGCCGATGAGCACCGGCCGGAACAAATTGAACGCCTGTTGCGGGTCGCCGAAGATGTTCAGCCCCGACCCGTGCTTGGCAGGATTGCCGGTGACGCCGACGCCGCCCGAGCCGGGAACACCCGAGTGGACACCGACGCCGAAACTGCCGGACGCGGCCAGCGGCACGGCGCCCGATGTGGTGCTGAGGATGTCGCCGCCGCCCCACACCTGGCTGCCTTCGCCGACGATGAGCGGTGTGCCGGTGTAGGCGGTGAAGATGCCGGTGGTGTACCACCCGCCGATGAACTTATCGGCGAAATTGTTGAAGTGGAACACGTGGCCTTTGCCGGCGGGCAACTGGTAATAGTAAGTGGCGCTGAAAATGTTCCTGCGGTCGAAGGACGAGCGGCCGTACTCGACCTTGGGGGAGTAGGCGTTGGCGAAAAAGCCGGCGGAGTTCTGATTGGAGACGCCGTCGTCGAGGGATTTTGAGAACGTGTAGTTGAGGTCGAAAGATAGCCCTCGGGAGGCGCGCTTATGCAGGGTAACGAGCAGCCCCTGGTAGTTCGCGACGCCAGCGTAGGTGCGCATGAACTCCACCAGGGACTCGAGATTGTTGTAGGAGGGCAGGCCCATCGCCAGCGTCCGGGTGAGGTTCATCGTGGTGAACAGGCTGGAGACGAGTCCGCTGACGAACGCCGAGGTGTTGTTCGCGGCGATGCACGCGGTCGACGATGCCACCGTGCCTTTGCACCCAAACGGAGCGCCGAGCGTGGCCAGTCCGGGCAACTGATTCTCGAACCACGGCTGAGCTGACACCGGCTGGCCCTGGCGCAAGGAGGTGGCCACGGCGTCGAAGGCCTGGGCGAAGGTCTGGCCCGATTGCGGATCCTTGAAGAAGTAGGGTGAATTGTTGAAGTTCATCGCCTCCGCCAGGCGAGTGGACCAGCGGCCCACCCAGGCGACGTCGATCATCATGCTGCCCGGCAAGTCGCGCTGGATGTCGAAATCGAAACTCTGCACCCGGGCGATCTTGTTGTTCGGGTCCACCTGGAAGGAAAGCGTCTCCCCGAACGGCGTGCTGGGCACGATGGGAATGCTGATGCTCGAAGGCACCGTGGGCAGCGGCAGCGAACCATCGATGCCCACTCGGAACGAAGAAAGGCCGGGATTCGGCGTTCCCGGCGACGTGTTGCAGCCGGGTCCGGGTGCGCCGGAGGCGCCGCAATTCGGCTTGGCCACGTTGATGGTTTGGGCGAACCCGACGCCGAGAGTGGGAATCACTTCGCTCTGCACGGTGTTGGTGCGGTCGTAGATCATGGAATACCCGGTGCGCACCACCGCTTTGCGGTCGCCGAAAACCCGGTGTAGCAGCCCGTTGTCGAACAACGGGTTCCAGGCCAAAGCGACTCGCGGGCCGAAATTGCCGTAGTCGGTGTTGAAGATGGGGTGGTGGGCGCTCTTCACCGGGACGAATCCCAGTTGGGGATTGAAGGTCTGCCCCTGCGATGCCGCGCTGGCCTTGGCATTGATGTAATCGGGCGCGTTGAGGATCTGGCCACTCGAAGTGCTGACGAGCAGCGTTTGCCGCCCCAGTGCCTCCACCGGCGGGGTTTGCCAGCCGTAATTCAGGCCATAGGTAAGCGTGAGCGAGGGCTTCAGCCGCCACGAATCCTGGCCATAGAAATAGTAGGCGCGGTTGGTGCTGTCGTTGTTGAGGAATGTGCCGAACGGCAGCGGGTTCAGATTGCCGTCGCGCACCGTGAGGATGGAGGTGTTATCCACCAGGCCGAGCGCCGAAGCGTACAGCCGGTCCCACTGCTGCACCTGGGTGGAAGGCAGGCAATTGGTGGAAACCGCGGCGCCGCAGGTGCGGGGCCGGTCAGCGGAAGAGATGGTGAGGAAGGGGCTGACGTCGGCGTCGACCAGAGCGACGAGCGCGGTGATGGACCCGACCACCTTGTCGGTGCGGGGAAGGATGGTGTGCATCGGGCGGATATCACCGCCAAATTCGAAAGTGTGATTCCCCTTCACCCAGTCAAGGTCGTCGACGTACTGAAACTGGCGGGCGGTGACCGCTTGGAAACGGGCGCGGCCGACTGCGACATCGATGGGGACGTCGAGGAAAGTGCCGGTGGTCGCCTGGCCGACGCCGAGGGCGATCGGGCCATCGGCGGAGGAGGTACCCGGCAGATTCTCGAGGCCGGCGACGACGTTGGGCAGCAGCGGGCTGGTGGCCCAGCGCTGGCGGACCCAGCCGAATCGGAACGTGTTCAGCAGGTTGGGAGTGAGCTGACCGGTGAGGCTCGCGGTTGCCAGGTCGCCGCGGACCGGGTGCCCGGTGAGGGCCTGGGCATTGCCGCCGCGAATATCGGTCTGGGTGGAGGTGTTGGTGAGGTGGCGGGAATAGTTGTAGACGCCGGCGAATTTCCATTTTTCAGTGATGGACTGGTCCAGCCGGAAGACGACGTAGTCTTCTTTCAACGGCGTGCCGGCGGTGGAGCGGAAGCCGATGGTATTGAGGCCGTCACCTTGGGTGGGATCGTTGCCCGGCGGCATCAAGGCCCACAGCTTCTGGATGCTGGGATCGAGACCGATGCCGCGAGGGTCGCAGGCGGTGGTGCCGGACGAGCCGCACAGGGTGGAACTGGCCAGATTGTAGGAGACGATGTTCCCGGAAGCGTCCTGGAACCGGAGGACGCCCTGCTTGAGGGTGTCGGCAGGGACCAGGCGGCTGATATTGGAGCTTTGGGGGAAGCGCCGGAAGTCGTAATTGCCGAAGAACCACGTCTTGTTTTTCCAGAACGGCCCGCCGAAGCGGAAACCGCCGCGGTTGTCCTTCAGTTCGGCGCGCTTGATGCCGGCACGGTTGTTTTCCCACTCGTTGGCGTTCAATTCGTCGTTCTGGGTGTACCAATAGACGGCGCCGTGGAAATCGTTCGTGCCCGACCGGGTGACCAGCGCCACCTGGCCGCCCGAAGAGCGGCCGAAGGTCGCGTTGGGATTGGCGACGCCCACGCGGAACTCCTCGACGCTATCCACCGGAATGGGCACCACCGTCGGCAGCACCCCGCCGCCGGCGGTACCGGCAACCACGTAGTCGGTAACGTCGATGCCGTTCAGCGTGTAGGTATTCTGATCTTCCAGCGCGCCGGCCACGCGGACCACGGGGATCGTGTTGCCGCTGCCGCCGCTGGGCGAGACGCCGGGCTGGAGGCTGAGCAATTCGCCGGCATCGTGCTGGAGGGTGGGCAGGCGAAGCAGTTGATTCGCGCCGAGCACGTTGCCGATCTGCGCGTCGGTGGTCTGCAATTCGGTGCCGCCGGCGGCCTCGACGGTGACCGTTTGCGTCACCGCGCCCACCTGGAGGGTAACGTTCACCGTATAGCTGCGAGACACTTCAGCGTTCAAGTTGCTGATGGTGGTGCCCCGAAACCCGGTCCGGGTCACCGTAATCGAGTAGGCGCCGGGAGCGACGTCGGGGAACACGTAGTCGCCGCTGGCATTGGCGGCCACGCTGCGGGCCTGCCCCGTCGCCGTGTTTTTCAATTCCACCTGCGCGCCGGCGATGACCGCCCCGGAAGGATCAGTGACCGTACCCACGATGCGCGCGCTCGCCGCGGTCTGCGCGTCGAGGCGCGTGGCGATGCCTGCCAGGCCAAATATCGCCACGGATAGCAGCACGGCTCGGCCGACTACACGATTCATGACTCCTCCTTTGGCAAAGGGGACTTCATGCGGGAACCCACGTCGGGGCTCGAAGGGTAGGGAGAGGCTGGGTGGATGAACGAAGGTATTCGTGCCACCTGGCCGAATTTAACGGGCCAGACACTTCGGGAAAAACAGCAGGCGCCGGCTGCCAGGCACGGGGTCGTGTCCACCCTCACCACCTCCACTACCCGCTTCGCGGCTTCCAAAATCGGCTGGCTCTTTCATAACCCCGGCGACCGAAGGTGTCAAGCAAGTGCAGGCGATGCGCCGAAGAGCAGCGGCAAAGCCGGTGTGGAGCCTGGCGACCGAGGCCGAAATGAAAAAAGGGCCGGGGCGTGGCCAGAGCCACGCCCCGGGATGACGCCTTGCGGCTCCCCTCCTAGAACTCCACCCGCAACCCCATTTCGATCCAGCGCGCGCCCGACAAGCGGTTGGTGGGCACGAACTGGCTGGTGATTACGCCGAAAGCGCGAGGGTTGGTGAGGCTGGTGGAGGGGTCCTGGAAGTTGACGTGATTGAAGATGTTGAAGAAATCGGCGGAATAGTTGAGGTTCACCCGCTCGTGGAAAGAGGTGGTTTTGCCGATGGCCATGTCGTAGTTCCACTGCCCGAGACCGCGAATCGGGTTGGCGCGGCCGTCGCGGCCGTCGGTGGCAATCAGCACCGGCCGGAACGCATTGAATGCCGCAGCGGGATCGGCAAACAGGTTGATGCCCGAGCCGCCTTTGGCGGGGTCGCCGCTGGTGCCGATGTTGCTCGAGCCGGTGACGCCGCTGTGCGTGCCGGTGGAAATGCTGGCGGTGCGGATGGCGCTCACGTTGTTGCTGAGAATCGAGCCTCCGCCCCACACCTGGCTGCTTTCGGCGACGTTGAGCGGCAGGCCGGAGTAGGCGGTGTAGATTCCCGACAAGTACCAGCCATCGAGGATCTTGTCGGCAACATTATTGAAATGGAACAGGTGGCCTTTGCCCGCCGGCACGTCGTAGACGTAGGAGGCGGTGAAGGCGTGGGTACGGTCGAAGATGGAGGGGCCGTAAGCCACTTGCGGGTTGTAGCCGTTGGCGTAGAAGCCGGCGGAGTTTTGATCGGCGATGTTCTGGTCAAGGGTCTTCGAGAAGGTGTAGTTGAGATCGAACAGCAGGCCGTGGGTGGCGCGCTTCTCGAGCGAAACCACCAGGCCGTTGTAGTTGGAGACGCCGACGTAAGTCCGGATGAAGGAAGTGAGGGCTTCGAGGTTGTCGTAAGGCTGGAGTCCGAGACCGAACTGCCGGGCGATGTTCATCGACGTGAACAGGTTGGATACCAGCCCGTTCACGAAGGCCGAGTTGTTGTTGGCGGCGAGGCAGGCGGTGGAGGTGGCCACGTGCCCGCCGCAGCCGCCCAGCCCTGACGGCAAGGCTGCGAAGCCCGGGAGCTGGTTTTCAAACCATGGCTGGGTGGTCACGGGCTGCCCCGTGCGCAATTCGGTTGCCACGGCGTCGAAGGCCTTGGCGAAGGACTGGTGCGAAGCGGTATCAACAAACATGTAGGGGTTGTTCGCGAGGTTCACCGCTTCCGGCAAGTGCGAGGCGTAGTGGCCGATCCAGCCGACTTCGAGCAGCATGTTGGCGGGCATCTCCCGCTGGAAGGTGACGTCGAAATCGTGGCTGCGCCCCACCTTCATCGTCGGGTCCACCTGGAACGAAAGCGTTTCCCCGAACGGGATGCTCGGCACCACCGGAATCGACTGCGACGGCACCGTCGGGAGCGGGATCGTCCCATCCACTCCAACGCGGAAGCCGGACAGGCCCGGGTTGGGCGTGGCCGGAGAGGTGTTGCAGCCCGCGCCGGGCGCGCCGGAGGCGCCGCAATTTGGGACGCGCACGTTGATGGTTTGCGCGAATCCGACGCCGAGCATCGGGATCACCACGCTCTGAATCGTGTTGACGCGGTCGTAAACGATTGAGTAGCCGCCGCGCAGCACACCCCGGTGGTCGCCGAACAGGTGGTGCAGCGGCCCCCAGGAAAATGCCGGGTTCCAGGCCATCGAAACGCGCGGGCCGAGGTTGCTCCAGTCGGTAGTGGTGATTCCCCGGTGAGCGGAATTGATGGGCAAGTACCCCAGTTGCGGATTGAAAACGGTGCCTTGGAGCGCCGCCGCTCGCTTCTGGCTGAGGTAACCGGGGCCGGTCAGCACCTGGTTATTCGTGTTGTTGATGATAAGCGTCTGGCGGCCGAGTTTCTCCACCGGGGGCGACTGCCAGCCGTAGGAGAGGCCGTAATTGAAGGTAAGCGACGGGCGCAGGCGCCAGGAATCCTGCCCGTAAAAGAACCAGGCGTTCTGCGTGGTGTCGGCAATGAGCGGCGTGCCAAATGGCAGGGGGTTGAAGTTGCCATCGCGGACGGTGAGCACCGAGACGTTGTCGATCAGGCCGAGCGAGGCGGCGTAGAGTTCGTCCCATTCCTGCACGTCGGATTTCGACAGGCAGTTTGTGGAGATTCCCCCGGCGCAGGTCTGGGGACGATCGGAGCCCGGAATCGCCAGAAAAGGAGTGGCGTCGGCGCTCATTACCGAAACCAGCGACGTGATCGAGCCCACCACCTTGTCGGCGCGGAGGTGGGTAAGCGGCAGATGCTTGTAATCCATCCCGAACGACATCGTGTGGCTGCCGCGGACAACGTCGAGGTCGTCGCCGAATTCCGTATTTTTCTGGATGTAAGCCTGGAAGCGGGCGTTGCCGGAATTGTTATCGATCGGCGAGGCGAGCAAGCCGGTGGAGTTGTCGCTGGCCGGATTGATGGCGATGGGCCCGTCGGCGGTTTGCGTGCCGGGGATGTTCATCTCCGCCGCCGAGGCGGTGGGGGAGAGCCGCGTGAAGGACGGCAGGTTGCGAACCCAGCCGAACCGGGCGGTGTTCAACACCGTCGGAGAAATCGTGGTGGTGAGCTGGCCGGTAACCATCGCCGCCCGCGTCGGGTTGTTGGACACCGACTTCACGTTGCCGCCGCGGATGTCGAGCTGCGCCGAAGACGCGAGCAGTTCCCGGAAATAGGTGTAGCTGCCCGAGAAACGCCATTTCGACGTGAATGCCTGGTCGAGCCTGAAGGTAATGTAGTCGTCGTGCAACGGATTCGAGACGGTGCCGCGGAACCCGATCGTGTTCAGCCCGTCTCCGGTGGACGGATCGTTGCCGTTGGGCATCAAGTTCCAGAAATCCTGCACCGACGGGCTGATGCCCAGGCCCCGCGGGTCGCATGCCTGGCTGCCACCGGTGCCGCACAGGGCGGTGGTCTTTAGGTTGTAGGCGACCACGTTGCCCGAAGCGTCGCGGAATTGCAAAATCCCCGCCTTCAGCGTCGGCCGCGGCACGGTCCGCACAATGTTGCTGGATTGGGGGAAGCGCCGAATTTCATAGTTGGTGAAGAACCAGGTCTTGTTTTTCCAGATCGGCCCGCCGAAGTTGAACCCGCCGCGGTTGTCCTTCAGTTCGGTTCTCGGAACGTGGGTTCGATTGTTGTCCCAGGTATTGGCGTTGAATTCGTCGTTCTGGTGCAGCCAATAAACGGCGCCGTGAAAATCGTTGGTCCCGTGGCGGCTGACCACCGTCACCTGACCGCCGGAGCTGCGGCCGAAAGTGGCGTTCGGGTTGGTGACCCCGACGCGAAGTTCCTCCACCGAATCGTTCGTGATCGGGACCCACGTGCTCATCGAGTTACCGCCGCCAACCAGGTTGTCGGTGATATCGATGCCGTCGAGCGTGACGGTGTTCTGGTCGTCAATCGCTCCGCTCACCCGCATCCCGACCGCCGGGAATCCCCCGTTGCCGGGGGTGACGGCGGGCTGGAGGGAGAGCAATTCGGCGGCGTTGTTCTGCACCGTGGGCAAGCGCATCAGTTGGGTGCTCTCGAGGTCGTGTCCGAGCGACGCATCGGTGGTCTGCAACTCGACCGTGGCGCCCGCCTCCACCTGCACGGTTTGGGAAACCGCGCCCAGTTGCAGCGTGACGTTCACCTGGTAGCTTTTGGCGACGTCGACCACCAGGTTGGCAATCGTCGACGTGCGGAACCCCTGCATGGTCACCGTCAGCGCGTAATTGCCCGGCGCTACCGAGGGGAAGGAATATTGGCCGTGGGTGTCGGTGGTCGCATGCTGCGCCAGGTTGGTGCCGAGGTTCCTCAATTCCACCTGAGCCGTCCCGATCACGGCTCCGCTGGGATCGGTCACGCCGCCGACTACCGCGCCGGTGGTTGCCGTCTGCGCCAGCGCTCGATTCATCCCCCCCGCGAACAACAAAGCTGCCAGGCCCAAGAAAGTCGCTATCCACTTCCTCATGATCTCCGTCCTCCGCGAATATGGAGCCCTTCTGCCCCTCCCTGGACGCACCCGGCGGGCATAGTGCCCGGGTTGCACGTGAAAAAACACACTGGCCCTGAGAAAAGAAGTATGGAGCGGGAGCGATGCGGATCGGCCGAGAAGGTTCCCTGACACCGGCTAACCACCGGCGCCCCCCGCCCTTCCTGCCTTCCTCGTCCGGGGGTTATGGAATCGCGAAACCTTATAATTGTCAATAACTTTCTCAAGCGGCAGTGAGTCAGCTTGGCTGTGGCAGAGCGCGGCAAGCCGCAATCCTTTCCCTTCTCAGGGGCGACCTGTGGTGGGCGAAGCCGAACCGCCCGGCGGATCGCCCGCCATGCTGCCCGCCGCGGCCAATTCTTCTCGGCCCGCAAGCAAACTCCCACATAGTGGCACAGGCTTCCAGCCGGTGAGCACGCCAAGGAAGAAGCGACCCGAGGGAGCCGTTAGGGGAGGAGCGATCGAAAGGTGTTGAGTGCCGGCGCTCACCGCATTCGCGGAGAGGCAATAGGGAACCAGGGTGGCAAGCAAGCCCGGCGCCCGAAATCAGGTGGTTCTATTGTTTCTCGACAGTGAAGGAGGTAACGGTGGACTCTCCCGGCCGGACAACCACCCGTTGTTCCTGGGTTCCAAAGGCCGCCGTCCACACCGCCAAGGTGTATTCGCCCGGAGGGACGCCCTTGATGATGAAACTGCCGTCGCTTCCGCTCACCGCGTAGAAAGGATTGTCCACCACGGCGATATAAGCCCTCATCCACGGGTGGACGTTGCAGTGGACGGGAATCATCACCTCGGGGTGTGCAAACGTCCGAAGAATCGAAGGAGAGCCCGGTTGCTGCGTCACATTCCATTCCCGATTGACCTTCGGCATCACGTGGATATTGTGAGTGGTGGGATCGAGAGTGATGACTTCGAGCGGCTGACCCACCATGATGCCCAGCACATGCGGCTGGTACATGCACCCCTGTTGGGTGAGCGCCACCGGAGCCCTGGGAGCGGCAAAGGAGGGCATGCCTGCCGCCGGCTTGATGTACACGAAGGCGTCCGGCAGCGTGCCATTGGCGTTCACCCGGCCGTCTTGCGGCATGACCGGGCCATTTTGCTCGGAAACGCATACCGGGTCCTTGGCCATGTTGATGGGGTGCATTTCGGGCCTGGTGCCCCGGAAAGAAATCGTTCCGCTGATCTGGCCGGGCGCCGGGGCATTCGGGCCATTCGGCCCCGGGGAAGGCCGGGCCCGCAAGGGGGATGCGGACGAAGCAAGGCCGCAGCCGGCAAGGATGACGAGCGCCGCCCACGCCCTGAGCGATTGGATGCCGCCGTTCACCATCGAATTGGACTCCCGCCTTTCCGCGCCTCGCTTGCGGTCCTTCGTCGGTACGGACCGCAGCGATTGAGTTCCCCGCCAGCTCGCGTTTCCCTCCGGCTGGCCGGGCAGGGCCTCAAAAGAACAAACCTACGTACAGGTACAAACTATTATTATCGCCGGCATTGCGCCCGGCGCCATCGTAATTGAATCGGGCCCCGTTGAATTCCGTGTACCCTGTGTATTGAACGGCCATGCGAACGTTCTGCACCGGCCAGTAGGTGAAATTCGCCACGAACCCTTCGTTCCGGGGACTGCCCGTTCGGCTCCCCTGAAGGTCAGCGGGAGCGTAAAGCACCGGGTCGGCGGTGCCGGTGGTGAGGAAATAGCCCAGCGCCGAAACGTAGCGGTAGCCGAAATGATAGACGGCATTCACCCGGAACGTGTTCAGGTTGTGCGGAACGACGCCGGCGCTGCCGGCGGCAAAGAACCCGTTGAGGTCGGAATGCTCGTGGATGTACGTGGCGTGAAAGATGAGCAGGTCGTTCGCCAGCGTCGGCAGCACCCGCTCGAATTGAGAATCCACCGCCACATCGGTGTAGGTATTTTCCGGACCGGCGATTGCCTGCGGGGTGCTGCGGATGTGCATGCCGTACGTTCCCACTTCCAGGTAGTTGTTGCCCATGGTTTGCTGCCAGGCGGCCCGCCAGTAAGGGGCTGCGCCCTGGATGTTGAAATCGAATCCGACGCCGGTATTGGGTAACGGCTGGCCGAGATGGGCGGAACGATAAATCGTGGCCGCGCCATAGAGATGATCGTTCCACATGGCGTAACCGCCCAGCCCGGCGACGTCTTGCGCCAGGCGGCCATCCACCGCCGCCGCCGCGGCCGGGGTGGGCACCGAGGACGAATTGATCCACGGAAATCCCCAGGCCGGAGTGTCGTGCCAAAGGTCCTCGACGGTGGGGTTGTTGTTCAGCATGGCGCCGTAGACCAGCGTCTTGCCCCGCAGTAGGGTGTTCTTCGCGTAACGAATATCGGTGTTGTCCCAACTGAAGTGGTCGCTCTGGGAGTTGTAGGTTGCCTGGACGAAGCCACCGGCGTGGGTGGCGAAGGCCCCGGCGAGAAAGAGCGACACGTCCTGCGGGATCGCGAAATCCCAGTTCTGCGTTGTCGGTTCGGGCCGATTGAGCCCGGTATCGGACACCTCGAACATCGCCGCCAGCGGGAGGTAGGAGAGCAGGGCGAGCCCGGGAGTTCCTTTCTGCGGAGGCGCGCTGATGACCTTGAGCCCGGTCATCGTATACCCGTTGAGCTTGAATCGCCGGCCCAGAGGAGTGAGTTCGGGAGGATTCAGGTGGCAGGAGCTGCAAGCCAGGCCGGTTTGCCGGGCGAAGCTGGGCACGGCAAGGGCGGGCCGCGGCGCGGCGAAGAATGCGACTATGGCCGCCACCGTCGCCAGCAGCGAGCGCGACACCGCCAGTTGGCGCGCGGATTTTGTCCTCGGAATTGCTCTCGGGGTCATCTTGTGCGTTTCGCTGGTCCGGGGAGATAGGGTCACGAGCCGAGGGTGAAATTCACCGTTGCCGTATGACCCGCTTGCACCGTCACCGCCTGGTCCTTGGTTCCCAGATTCTCCTGCCACACTTTCAGGTGGTAGGTGCCGGCGGGAACGTTGGTGAGCTCGAAGGCGCCGCCCGCCTGGCTGAGGGTGTAGTAGGGATTCTTGGCGACAACGATGTAGCCCTTCATCCAGGTGTGCACGTCGCAGCCCACCTGAACCGTTTCCGGCCGCATCAGCGTTATATCCAGCGGGGAGGCGCCGGGAGCCATCACCTCATTGGATTCGCGATTGTAGCGGGCGTAGATGTGAACGTTGTGGGTGGCCTGATCGTCGTTATCGACTTCCAACTGGCCCGGGGCCATCAGAACCACGTGGGGCGTGAAGGTGCAATGCTTTTGCGACAGCACCGCCTTGGGGAAAGCAAACGCCTTCCCGTGGGTAACATCGTCAATCCACACAACGGCATCGGCCACGCCGCCCTGCTCCACGCGGACCGGCAGCATCTCCTGGGAGTTGCCGCAGGCAGCCATGTCTTGGGTGACGGCCACTTTGCGTGGCTTCACCGGTTTTCCCCCGTACGTGATTTTGCCTGCGATGGTGCCTCCCGGGGCTGGCTGCACCGTGTACGCCCCTTGCAGCGGCAGCGCGGAGGGAAAGCCTCTCGAGGAGTAGCCGGAAACCGCCGAAGGCGGGCGTACCAGCAGGACGGCCGCTCCCGTCAAGATTGTCGCTATCAGTTTGGCGTAACGAGTCGTTTGCATCTCCATGCCCCTCTTCCTCTCAGGTCTTGTTCCGGCTCGGCTCATTGAGCCGCACCTATCAAAGACCAGACAAATCCTAGCACACCGGAAAGATAATGATGCGACGTAAGTCACACAGCAGTGCTATATCGGGTGGCACAGGCTTCCAGTCTGTGGAATCCCCGCCTTCGGCGAAATCCCCGCGGCGCGCAAGCAGACTCCGCGATAATAGTGCAGCTCTGCCCGCCGCGACATGTCCCGAGCCCGCAGTGGCTTGTCCCGAGCCCGCCGCGGCGGGTCGAGGGGCCGGCCGAGGGGCGGCCCGGCCTGCTGCGTTGCCCGTTCGAGCCGAGGTTGAGTCCTTTTGCCGGGGTGTTTCGTATACGAGTCGGTATGACTTGGCAGGCCGCGGCAATGCCATGGGAGGGGTCGTTGGGCCTCGAATCCGAGGTAGCCCGGCTGCGGCAAAGCGATCCGGAAGCGCTGGGCAGGCTGCTCGATCGGTACCAGCATCGCCTCTACCGCTACCTCTGCCGGCTGGTGCGCAACCCCCAGACCGCCGAGGATCTGTTTCAGCAGACTTGGGTGCGGGTGATCGAGCGCATTCGGCAGTACGACCCAAGCCGGAGTTTCGAGGCTTGGCTGTTCTCGGTGGCCCGGAACCTCGCAATCGATCACCTTCGCCGGCGGCAGCCGGAAGCCCTGGACGAGCCTATGCCGTCGGGAGCCACGCGCGGGGAGCGCCTGGCGGCCGACGCGCCAAGCTCGCTCGACCTGCTGCTGGCGCGCGAGCGCGACGAGCGGCTGGCCGAGGCGCTGGCAGGTTTGTCGGCCATCTACAGCGAGGTGTTGACGCTGCGTTTCGAAGAAGAAATGAAGCTGGAAGAGATTGCCCAGGTGCTGGAAGCGCCGCTTTCCACCGTGAAAACGAGACTGCGACGCGCGATCGAGGCCCTCCGGCGAACTCTCGAAGCTCGACCCGGGGCAAGTATTCCGAGGGAATCGTGAGCGAACACGAAAGGCTCCGCGAATGGCTGGCGCTGGCGGCCGCCGATGCACTCGACGCCGAGGAGCGGCGGGAGCTGGACCGGCATCTGGCCGGATGCCGCGACTGCGCCGCGGAATTCGAGCGCTGGGCCTCGCTGGCGGGCTGGCTGAAGTGCTTGCCCACGCCCCAAGCGCCCGCCCAGTTGATCGAGCGGGTGCGCGCCCGGATCGGGGAGCTGGCCGTCGCGAGAGCGGAGCGACAGATCGACCAACGCACGCTCGTCTGGCTCGTGGTTTTCTCATGGACGGTGACGGTGGCGAGCTGGCCCGTCGTGCGGCTCGTCAGCCAGGGCATGGCCTCGTGGCTCGATGTCGGCTTCGTGCATACGTGGTTCTGGATGGTGGGCTTTACCGCGGTGAGCTGGCTCGGCGCGGCGGTGGCCGCCGCGATGCTCGCCATCCGCCAGCGCCCGGCGAGGAGGATGCTATGAGCCGTTTCGTGGAGGAAGTCCGGCTGATCCGCTGGCCCGCGTGGCTCGTGGGGGTTCTGTTGGCGATCGGGATCATCCTGGTGATCGTGTGCGTGAAGCCAACGCCTCCCGAGCAACCGCTCGGGCCGGTGGCCAAAACCCTCCTCTCGATATTGACTGGCGCGGTGATGATCTGTTTCGCGCTGGTCGTCGGCTACGTCTACGCGGACGCGAAGCGGCGCGGCATGCGCTACGTGATGTGGACCTGGCTGGCCGCACTCGTGCCGAACGCCATCGGAATCATCCTCTATTTTGTGCTGCGCGATCCGCTGCTGGTTTCCTGTTCCTCCTGCGGGTCGCACGTCCGCCAAAATCTGGCCTTCTGCCCGCAGTGCGGCTCCGCCGTTGGCCGCTCGTGCCCGCAGTGCCGCCGGACGATTGAGCCGGGCTGGCTGAATTGCGCGTACTGCGGCGCCAAACTGCCGAGCGCCTGATTGGCGCCGGCGTGAGAGGACCCGGCAGATCAGGGTTCGAACCCTCCGGCCGATGGACAGGGTGACCCCAAGGCGACAGCGAACGCCGGAACCAGCCGTAGGGCACTGCCTGCAGGCAACGCCAGCGACAACGGCGCACTGAACTCGATGCTGAGATCGGTGCCGGTATCGGGCAGCACGGGGACGAAGCCGCCAGCTATGGCTTCCGCCCCGATCAGCAGTTCCGGCGCGGCGCTATCGAGCGCGAGCGGGCGAATGCCGCCGTCAGCCGCAACCGCGCAGTTCCAGCCAACGCCTCCGCATGCGTTGTCCGGTGGCAGCAGCTCGCTCAAGCCGGCCTGATTGGGCACCAGCCGCAGGCGGATTTGGCGGTACACCCCTGCCTCCACGTTGCCCTCACCCAGCGAGTCTGAAGCGCAATTGCCACCGGCACTAGCCATCAGGTCGATCTGTCTCGGTTGCCGTACGAGTTCGGGGGTCAGTTCCTGCCAATCGGGCGACCCTTCAGCGTGAACGATGTCCTGACGGGCCTCGATGCCTCGAATGCTGACAAAAATATGTTGAACCCCCCACCGGGCGAATCCTCCGTTCCCCGTTCCGGAACCGCTCAAATGAACTCGTACCGCTCCATTGGCGCTGCTGAGCGTGCAGGCGGGTTTCTGGTCAACCACCTTGATGACAATCGTGCCTGTTGACGCATTCGATGCGAAGCCGACGCAGGTGTTATTGCACCCGGGCGCGCCCAGCGACAGCAGCAGCCCCACGGTCAGCAGGTGTCGCGGAAAAAGCTTCCCTGCCCCTTGGCAGGCGGCAGTGAGGAGGCGCATGGCGGGCCCCACCTGCCGCATTCTTGCGCCCGCCGCAGCCAGCGTCAAGCCGAGAGCGGTCGGAACCGGGTTGCGGGGGCCGCTTCCCTTGACAACTTAGGAGAGGGGGAGCTATCCTCCTAATCTCCTTAGGAGGGCAAATGGCTCGCCAGGCCCAGCTCCTGCCCGGCACGCTCGACCTGCTGATCCTGAAAGCCGTCTCGCTCGGCCCGCTGCACGGCTACGGCGTGCTGCTGCGCATCGGGCAGATTTCCGGCTGCGCGCTGCTCATCGAGCAGGGCGCGCTCTATCCCGCCTTGTTTCGCCTGGTGCGTCAGGGTCTGCTCGAAGCTACTTGGGGAACGTCCGACAACAATCGCCGCGCCAAGTTCTACCAGCTGACTCCGGCCGGCCGCAAGCGCCTGCGCCAGCAAGCCGACGGCTGGAACCGGCTGGCTTTGGCGATTGCCGCCGCCCTGGGCGCGCGGCCGGAGGAAGCATGAAACTGCGGGCCCTGTTCCGCTCGCTGGCTTCCGCCCTGTTTCGCCGCGCCATGCGCGCGATCGCGCTGCGACAGGAGTAGTTCCCTGTTCGCTGGCCGATCGAGTCTTCCGGGCTAAGCCGCGGGGGCCGGCCACTCTCGGGCATGCGTTCGTGCTGTATACTGCGACCCGCACAAGGCCGAACGCGGAGTCCACGCCGGACGGCTAAACTCGATTCGAAGGGAGCAACCCATGCAGTTTGTCATTTCCGCCCGACATTCGCCCGAGAACTGCCCCACCTCAAACGCGAAGATCCGCCAGTTGATGAAGCAGGGTGCGAAAGAGATTCCCGAGGTCGCGAAGAGGCTGGGGGTGAAGATCATTACCCTCAACGTCTATGGCCCCGATCATGAAGTGCTGGCGGTCGTCGAGGCCAGCGGGATCGAACCGGTGCGAGACTTCGTGATGCAGAGCCGGCTCGTGCAATGGAACACGGTCTCCGTCCATGCCACCTGGAGCATGGAGGAGGCGCTGGCGAAAGCCGACCTGTTGCCGACGATCTTCTAGCGGGAATAAGTTTCCGGGTCGGGAGTGGCCGGCCATTACGCGGTGATGGGGCCCTTTCTTGGCGAGGCGCGCAGGCGTTGTGGTGTGGCCCGTGCGCGCGGCGAATCGGCCGGTTGGCAAGTGCCGGGAGGAGTTTGGTGCCCGGGGTGGGATTCGAACCCACACGGCCCTTTCAGGCCAGAGGATTTTAAGTCCCCAACGTCTGCCATTCCGCCACCCGGGCGCCGGTGAAGCAAGAAGGTTAGCATGGGTCGGCAGCGCGGAAAATGGAGCGGCGAGGGTGCGCAACCCTTTCACTCCGAAGGCCGTTTTGCGCCACGCGGTTGGAAGCTGATCCGCAGCCGCGATCCGGTAGCCTTCGCCAGCCGCGCCAGCGTCCGCATGGACGGGCGAGTGCGCCCGCTCTCCAGGCGGCCCACGACAGGCTGCGTCGTTCCCATCCTTCTGGCCACCTCCTGTTGCGTCAGGCCGGCGCGGCTACGCGCGTCGATCACGGCCGACGCCAGCAGGAACTCCTACTCCAACGCCCCGTACGCCTTTTTGTACTTCGGGTCCTTCATCCACTTCTTCTGCAAGTCGGATATGCGCGCCATAGCCGCGTCTCCCGTAGACGGCCCTCGACATGCTTCACGCGCGGCTCGCCCACACGCTCCAGGCCCTTGTCCTCGATGAGTTTCGCAACCCGGGCCAGCCTGGCCCGCATATCCTCGGGCAAGGCTTCGAGTTCCGCGTCAACGGTTTCGTTCAGGTTCCCGACCGTCCAGCCCATGTTTGGGCATACCAAAATAGATATATCCGGGGAAGCTCCGGCGCCAACGCACGGTCTTCGGGCCTTAGAAGACGTCCAGCATCGGGCAGCCACGCATAAGCAACGAGTGGATAGCGTGGCGCGCAATCCAAAAGCGGAACCCGTGCGATGCTACCTATGCTTCCGGCTGACGTTGCAGAGCATGTCGGAATGGATGTTCAGGCCGATGTTCGTCATGTTGTAGAGGTGCTCGCTTGCAACAAGCCAAACGATCTCGCAGATCTCGCGGTCGGAATAGTGGCGAGACAGGCGAGCAAAAGTATCCGGGTTGACCTTTTTACCTGTCGTCAGCTCCGTCACGTAGTCCAGCAGTGCGCGCTCGGCAGCGGTAAAAAGCGCGCTGGTGCGGTATTGCTCCAACGCATCGAATTTGGCCTCATTCATCGAGGCTTTGATCGCAAGCGACCGGCCAATATCCATGCAGAAAAGACAGAGGTTGGACCGCGCCACCTGTTCCCGAACGAGCAGGGCCGTCTCCGGCGGCAGCCGCAGCTTCTTATCCAGTTTGCCGATTTTCATATAGAACCGGCCAAATGCAATCGGCAATCGGGCGGAATGCACTTTCAGCGGCGTGAGCACCTTGCCAAATTGGCGACGGGTGAAGTAATAGGCCAGCTTCATCATCAACCCCTGGGGCTTTTCGATGGGAGGAAGAAACGTATTCATTTTGATGCCTTCCTTTTGCTGGCTCATTCGGCCGCGACGCCCAATCGGCTTGGCGGCTTTCTCTTTCAGGCCCGCTTTCCGGCCTCCGTCTCATACGACGAACCGAAACGTTGAAACCGGACACGGCTTGACGCGGGGATACGCGCAGCTCGGGCCGCGGCTACTCGGCAAAGGCCGGGGTCACCGGCTCGCCCGGGAAGCGAAGCTGGAAACGCTCGAGCAGTTCCGGCACGCTCTCGGGTTTCATCTCGAGCCCGTACCGGGCGCACAGATCGGCCAAAGCGGAAGGCTCGGTCCCGGCGACGCCGCCCAGATCGGAGAGCTCGTTGAAAAACCGCTCGAAGCCCGCTGGAGAAATGATTTCCAGAATGCTCGCCGGCTCGTCGCCGGCGTTCCAGAACGTATGCCACTGGTTGCGAGGCTTGAACACCAGGTCGCCCGGCTTCGCATACACCACGTCATCGCCCAGCAGGGCGCCCAGGCGGCCCCGGAGCACGTAGCTGTACTCGTCTTCGCGCGAGTGACGGTGCAGCGGAGCAGCCAGAGCCCGCGGCGACATCGGGTGCTCGACCAGGGAGAACCGCTCGCCTGCCTCTGCACCCCAGATCATGAACCGGACTCCGATGGTGCCCAAAAATCCCAGTTTGCCGTCGCGTGGACCGATCACTTTCGCCGCCATGACAGTTGCCTCCCAATGTGTTTGGATGAGAGTGCCGCAACAAATCTAGGAGCCGCGCCCGCTTGCGTCAATGCGAAACCCAGTTCCCTCTCTCCCCCGTTCGTCGCGCAAGGTAGCTGTTTCAGCTGTAATCCCTCACCGAATCGAGGGCGAAAGATTTTTCCCCCCAAAGCCCGATCCTCGCAGACGGCAGTTGGGGTGCGACGGCACCCATCGAGGCGGGTCAGGGTAGGCGGAGATGCAGGAACTCGCGCGCTACCGCTCGCAGGAACGGCCGGCCGCCGATGCCGATCAGCAGCAGAGCGCCAAATAGCACCACCGCGTCGATGCTGGCGCGGCCCTGGCGGGTCCAGTAAACGTCGCCCAGGTTCAGCCAGAGGGCGAATTCGTCCAGGGTGAGCGCGGCGCCGGCGCCGTAAAGCAGCGCCATCAGACCGCTGGACACGGCCGAGGACGAGGAAGTTCCCGTGCCCACCTCGGCCAGCCAGCCGTAGCCCACGGCGAGCAGAATCAGGATTCCCCAAACCAGATGATGAATGTGGCGGCCGCGGATGTAGATGTCGTGGAACGGGCCGAGATGATGGTAATTGGCGTAGGCCAGCGAGCGCGCCACGGCGAAAGTGAGAAAGAAGCTAATCGCGGCCAGAAAAATGCGGCGGCGCGGCCGGCTGGGAATGTGCTGGGTGAACAGGGCGCCGACGCGGGGATGGTGGAAGATGAGGAAAACGACGCCGGTGATTACCACTACCGCGATTCCCAGCAGCCAGCTTCTCTCCAACATTCCTTCTCCTCCCCGCGCTCCAACGCCCAGCCGAAATCGCTGGACTACATCGCCAGCGCCCCTACCGCATTCAATGGGCGGGCGAATGGCCCGCAAGCCGGGCGGCGAATCGCCTCCGCCAACTCGCCGGCAGGAGCGTCATTTCCGCGGCGCGCTGCAGCAGATTGCGGTCGGAAATTGCCGCGGCGTAAAGGCGGGCGACGTCGGCCACGGCGAGCCGGTCCATCTCGGTGCCGACCAGTTCCAATTGGTCGCCCGCCTGCAATTCGCCTTCCTCGAGAACGGCCATGTAGAAGCCGGTGCGGCCGGTCGCCAGAAAGCGGGCGACGGCGTCGTCACGGCCCAGACGAATGCCCAGCTTGTAACACGGGATGCGCGGCTGGGTAACTTGCACGATGGCGGAGCGGATGCGGAATCGGTCGCCAAGGGCAACCGCCTCCTCGTCCCACCCCTCGGTGGTGAGGTTTTCTCCAAACGCGCCCCAGCCGAGATCGACGCCGGGCAGTTGGTCGCGCCAAAACCCGTAATTCTCCGATGGGAACGCATAAACCGCCTTTCGCGGGCCGCCATGCGCGCCGAGGTCGGCCTGGCTATCGCCCGCGAGATTGAGCCGGCGCAGCCGCACCGATCCCTCGACCGGCTGTTTGTAGATGGCGGTTGCGACCGCTTTGCCAGCCCAGTCGACTTGTCGAGGGAGCCCGACGTTAACCGAAACAATTCGCATCACCGTGAAGCCACCGCCGCAAGGTTGCAACCTTCGTAGGGGCACGTTGCAACGTGCTCCGGAAGTCGTCTCCTGGTATGTCGGCCGGCGCAAGGCCCCGCCGGCAAGCGCGGCGAATTCACTTTCCACGGCGGGCGCCGCGGCCGGGCGAAGGATACCCCATCCTCGCGGCCGGGCCAATGGCTTCGGCCGGGTGGGCGGAGTCGAACAAATCGCCCGCCGTGAGGGTAGAATGTCCCGGGAATCGAGCAAGGGAAACGAGCTGCGGAGCGCGACCGACGGAGGCGCGAGCGATGGCGCAGGCACAAGCCGAATCGATAAGCTTGAAAATTTCCGACGGCAGCAGCATGGGCGCTTTTCTGGCGCGGCCGGAATCGGCCGGCAGCCATCCGGGCATTCTGGTGTTTCAAGAAGCCTACGGAGTGAATCACCATATCCGCGAGGTGACGATGCGGCTGGCGCGCGAGGGATACATCGCGCTGGCGCCGGAGCTCTTTCACCGCACCGCGCCCGGTTTCGAGGGAAGCTATGGCGACTTTCAAGCGGTGATGCCCCACATCCGCGCGCTCACCGACGCCGGGCTCGAAGCCGACGTGCGAGCCGCCCACGACGCGGTCGCGGCGCAGCCGGGAATCGAAACCGGGAAGATCGCGTGCATTGGATTCTGCATGGGCGGCCGCGTGTCCTTTCTGGCCGATAGCGTGCTGCCAGTGGCAGCGGCGATTTCCTACTACGGCGGCGGCATCGCGCCCAGCCAGATGGGGCCGGGCCTGCTCGGCCGCGCTGCGAGACTGCACGCGCCGATCCTGATGTTTTGGGGCGGGCTGGACAAGCATATCGGGCCGGACCAGCACCGGGCGGTGGTTGACGCCCTTCGAGCGGCCGGCAAGCCGTACGTCAACGTCGAGTTCTCCGGCGCCGACCACGGGTTCAATTGCGACGAACGCGCAAGCTACAACGCGACGGCGGCGAAACAAGCTTGGGCACTCTCGCTCGATTTCTTGAAAGCCTGCCTGGGACGCTAGCGCCGAATCTGACGTTCTGGTGGAGCGAAAGGAAAGGGCGCGCAGCACTCCCCGGCTGAAGCGGGGCGCTATCGGTTGCAAGCTCAGTGCCCGCTCGCAGGCGGCGCGGTTGGCGACGCCGCCGCCGGAGCGGCAGTTCCGCTTCGGCGGCGGCGAGCCCACACAACCGGCGGCAGCGCAATCGCAACAGCCCAGAGCATCCGCTGTTGGTACCACGCCGGATTGAGGGTTATCGCGAATCCCACCGTCACGCAAGCCACCGCCCAGATCATCGCTTCCCCGCAGATACCCTGGAGCCAGCGCGGCCGCGCTCCGGCGGGAGGCACCAGCGGCCGGAAAGAAGGGAACAGCCGGGGAACAGCGGCTAGGTAGGCGCGGTAGGAATCGCCTTGCGCGGCGACCAAGCCCGCCTCCTCGTCGCGGATGAGCAACTTCACCAGCACCCACATGCCGATCACCAGCACCGGCCAACCCACCGGACTCACTACGAAGCCCAAACCCATCGTGAAAAGCAGGTTTCCGAAATAGAGAGGGTTGCGGGTGAACCGGTAGGGACCGTCGGCGAGAAGGCGCTCGGCGTGCAGTTGCCTGTCGAAGACGACGTCCGCGCCCAGATAGGCCGAGCCCCACGTGCGCCAAAACGAGCCCACGGCAACCAATGCTGCCGCGAGACCGACCAACGCGTGCATCCAGAAGTGCCAGTTGCCGCCAGCGTGAGAGGAGAGGACCGCAGCGAGGGCCGCGGCCACTGAAGTCCGATCGAGCGAATAGACGCCAAACCCGATGACGAAGACGGCGGCAATAAGCCACCGGCGATTGCGAAAAACGAATGCGCGGGGGCCGGCCACGGTGCCGCCAGTCTGCCAAAACCCTCCCCGGGAGTCCAATACGCGGCAGCGGTGAGCGGGCTGTGGTTTCGCCGCCCGGCGCTAACCCGTAATCTCCACGCGTTCCGCGTAGTTCCCGTCCCGCTGGGGTACGAAGCCCACCGAAGCGGTCTTGCCGACCTGACTGGCCAGCGACTCGATGGTTCCCCGCTTCTCGCCGACGACGATTACCGTCTTGGGAGTGATTTTGAGATCGTAAGGCACGTCGTTCGGCCCGGTGACCACCACCAGGCTCTGGTCGGCGACAACCATTTGGATTTTGCCGGTAATGGATTCGGCCACGCCGAAGCCGGCTCCAGCCGCCTGGCTAGCAGCTTCTGCCGGCGCAGGGGCGACAGCGGGAGAGGCGGCAGCCGCGGGAGCGGCAGCAGCGGCGGCGGCATGGCGCCGAGCATGCTTTTTTGCTTGCGTGGAGGCCGCGGCGCCCGATGCGAGCGCGGCGGCAAGAGCGAGAACAGCAGAAATATGACGAAGCGTCATGTGCATTCCTCCGGTGGACCTGCAACCCTCTCTCTCCGTTTGATGGTATGTCCGCCGGCGCAGGGTTGCAACAGGGACTAGGTAGCACCGGATTCGGACTCAGCGCTCGTTACCGCGGCGGGTGGTGCGGGATCGCCGGCGGGCGCCGCGGCGCTTTCTGCCGGCGGAAGCGCTTCGGCGGAACTGGTGACCGCGGCCGGGCCGGCGCTGCGGGCAGCGGCAAGGCGCGCGGCCATGCCTGAAGCAATCAGCTCGACGACCTTCGAGGCGCCCCGGCCGTCGGGATCGAGTGCGGGATTGTAGCCGGCGAGAGAGAGGCCGGCCAATTTCGCCGGAGCCAGGAAGGCCGGCAGCGCCTCGGCGAAGTCCTCCAGACTGAGCCCGCCGGCTGCGGCGGCGCCTGAAGCAGAAGGGGCGTCACCGGCGACGGCATCCAGTTCCACGTGCACGATGAATTCGCGGATGCCGGCGCGTACGCCCTCGAGCGCAGCCTCGGCCGCCGGCCGCACTCCTTGCTTCCGGATGGCAGCCAAGGAATAGCGGCGGATGGCCGACCGCTCGAGCCCCTCCCGTTCGGAGGCGCCGACTGCATCAAGCCCAAAGAGGGCGAGGTCCGGCTCGCGCACCAGCGGCGGCTCGTTCCAGAAACGAACCAGTTCCGCCGGGCCCTGCCCGACCAGCAGGGAAACGACCATCGGCTCGACCAAGCCATCCTCGGTGTCCGCGGGGGTGTGGAAATGGGCGTGGCTGCCGAGGTAAACGAAGCCCAGGGCGGCGGCTTGACGCCGCAGCGCGGCGGCCAGCGCGATCACCCCGGTTGCATCGCCGCCAAGAACCACGAGAACGCCCCGCGACTTTACCGCCTGTTCCAGCCGCGGCCGCAGCGCCTCGAGCACGGCAAGGATTCGCGGCAAATTCTTGGCTCGAGGATTCGCGAGATCCGGCGCAAAATGCCCGGCGGGCACGTCGCCGCCGTCGGTGACTTGATAGCCGGCGGCGCGCAGGCGATCAAGCAACCCGGCGGCGCGCAATGCCGCCGGCGCGCGCTCGACGCCCTCGGCCGCCGCGGCAGCGCTGCTGGGAGCGCCTACCACGACCAGATGGTCGAACTGACGGATCAGCTTGGCGGCCAAAGCCAACTCCTCAAACTTGGGAAGTAGCCGGCCGGACCGGGCCAATCAGCCAAGGGCAACCAGTTCCGCCGGCAAAGTAAAGCGCACGTCTTCGCCGATCAAATCCAGGTCTTGCTGGTCGTTGAAACCAAGCTGGGCAAGCCGCTCGCTCACCTGCTGGACGAGGACTTCGGGGGCCGAAGCGCCGGCGGTCAAGCCCACCCGGCTGACGTTCTCAAACCATTCGGGGCGGAGATCGTGTTCATCTTCGATGAGGCGCGCGGGAACGCCGCAACGCTGGGCGACTTCGACCAGGCGATTGGAATTGGAGCTGTTGGCCGAACCCACCACCAGAAGCAATTCCACCGCCTGCGCCAATTGCTCGACCGCCTCCTGCCGGTTCTGGGTGGCGTAGCAGATGTCGGAGGAGCGCGGGCCGACGATCTGGGGGAAGCGCTGTTTCAGGCGGGCGACGATTTCCTGCGTATCGTAGAGGCTGAGCGTGGTTTGAGTGAGGTAGGCGAGCTTGGCCGGATCGGGAACCTTGACCTCATCAACCTCCTCGACGCTGCCGACCACCAGGGTCTGGCTGGGGGCTTCCCCGGAGGTGCCCACAATTTCCTGGTGGTCCCGGTGGCCGATCAGGATGATGGTGCGGCCTTCGCGAGCGTATTTTTGCGCTTCCAGGTGCACCTTGGTCACCAAGGGGCAGGTGGCGTCGACGATCCGCAGGCGGCGCTCGGCGGTTTCTTCCCGGACCCGCGGCGGCACGCCGTGGGCGCTGAAGATCAGCACCGCTCCCTCAGGAACTTCGGAGACGGCCTCAACGAATATGGCGCCCCGCGTGCGGAGCTGATCGACGACGTGGCGGTTGTGCACGATTTCGTGGTGGACGTACACCGGCGGTCCGTAGGCCTGCAAAGCCAGCTCGACGATGTCCACCGCGCGCACAACCCCCGCGCAAAACCCGCGGGGCCGCACTCGGACCAGGGTCTTGCGGCCATCGGCCGACGTCTCGGTCAAGGTCATGGAAGCGTTTATCCGTTCCTTCATTGAGCCATTCATGATACCGAATTCACACGCTGCCTGGCTATAACCGTTAGCAAAGGGTAGTGGGTAAGTCCCGAATCCCGATCCCGAACCTTCGGGATTCGGGATCGGGAGGCCCCCCTCCGCCGCACCCTCAGCGACGCACTACCCGCATTCCGATTCGCGCTCGCTCCGCCACCGGCCGGGCCGTGACCCGAGGCGGCCGCCTTCTCTTTCGATAATCCGGTTTAAGCCCACATTTCCTTTTTGAACTGCGTTTCCGAATCTTTGGACCGTCGTTTTCATCAATATTCATGCGGGTTTGAATGCGATGACGACGCTCCGGAGGTAGATACGCAATGGGTGAAACCCAAAACCAGCCCTTTCAGCTCTCGTTCAACGCCTCGCTCAAGGGCGATTTCCAAGGTTCGGGCGTGACTTCGGACGGCGGCCTGATCCTGGTGCGCGAACTTGACGGGCGTCTCGGGCTCGGAGAGTTGCATCACTCCGGCGACATCCCGGAGGGAACCCTTCGAGCAATTGTCCACCCGTCAGGAATCACCGTGAACAATCTCCTCGCCTTCAGACCCCTACGCGGACATGGGCCCGTGGGCGCATCGTTCCCTGGAGCCGCAAGGATTGCTACAAGGCCCAGTCTAGGGCGCGCTGTTCACATACACCGTCTTGCTGAGCGCTCCGGGCGGAGTAGTAGCGTAGGCCTGGCCGCCGAGCAGAAGGAACCGCGGCGCGTTGGTCGGGGACAACAGCGGACTCACAATCGCCGCGGCGTTGTACACGTTGGCGCCGATCTGGTTCACCGTGGCGGTGATCCCGTTCCACGAGGCCAGGGTGGCGTCGGGATTGATCGTCGTGCGCTCCAGCTCGAGCGAGCCCGGATTGCCGTTATAGATTCCTTCAGCGTCGATGACCTGGCCAAAAGCGAGCCAACTCACGTGCTTTTCCCTGTTTTTGATGGTTGTCGCCGTCGAAGTCCACGCGCCGACAGCGCCGAGGCGCGCCGGCGCAAATTCCGCGGTCTGGATGCCGTCATTCGTTTGCGCGTTGGGATTGGTGGAGTTCATGCTGTCGCCATCGAGCACGTAAATATTCAGAGCAAACCCGAACATCGTCGCAAAGGACACCGGCGTCGGGTAGGGATTCGGCGATGTGGTCCAGGCGCCGAGCGTGCCGTCGTTATTCACCGGAGCGGAATATACGGCGGTAGAGGGGGTGCCGGCCGGCGTCAATCCGCCAACGACGTAAATGTGCCCGTTGAAGAGCGTGGTGGCGGGGCCGACGAGCGGCGCCGGCAAACTGCTGGTCAACTGCGCCCAAGCCCCCACTGCCCCAGTGGCGGAATTCACGCTGGCCACGAACACCGTGTTCGTTCCTCCCGGCGCATCGGTCGCATTCTGTTGTCCGCCAACCACGTAGACGAATCGCGAAGCGACCGGAATAGGGGAATTCCCGTCATCGGCTTCCGCCATCCCGAAATCAGCACGGGGCGAGGGAAGCGGCTGCGCTGGAATCGTCGTCCAACTCGCGCCAACGGCGCCATCCGGATTCAGAGTGTTGGAAAGCACCGCGGTCGAATTGACGAGCAAATTGGAGCCTCCGGCGATCACGATGAAGGCGGTAGTGCTGGGGACGCCGGGCACGGCGACGCCCCGTAAACCCGTTATGGCCGTGGGAAGCGGCGTGGTAGTCGTCCAGGTAACGTTGTTTACGTTGAAGGTGACGGTCGGTACCAGGATCAGGTTTACTGCATTGCTTGTTCCGCCGGAAGTTTGAACCGTCACCGCCACCATCCCGGGCGCGGTGAAGAGACTCGTGCCATTCCCGGTGGGAACCACGGCGACAATTCCCGTATCCGACCACCCGCCGGCGCTCGGTGTGAACGTTGCTGAAATATTGCCTTGGGTGAAAATCACTTCGCCCGGCGCGCTCTGGAAACCGGTTCCGTTGATCTCGATGGGCAAGCTCACGGAACCCGAAGGGGTAGTGGAACTGTTAATGTTCTGGATCACCGGGACCGGAGGCTTGGTGGTAACGCTTCCGCCGCCGCCGCCGCAACCCGCCAGAACCGCGCTCAGAGCAAGCGTGAGAATTGACTCGGCTGCAATGGCCCGTTTTCCCGCGTTCATAGCTGAGTGGCCTCCCAGGCGGCAGCGTTCGGGCTTGCCACCCGGTCCGTACGATGCGGCTCGGGGCGCCGGCGAGCGCCAGCGCCGAGCTTCGTTACTAAACAGTAAATCGACCCGGGTTAGGCATCCGGCCGCGCTTCTTCGAGCCGCCGACAACCGCCGCATCCCCGGCGTCATCCGCGTCCCCCATTCCGATTCGCGCTCGTTCTGCCACCGGCCGGGCCGTGACCCGAGCCGGCCGCCTTCTCTTTCGATAATCCGGTCTAAGATGTGTTGTAGCGTCATTCCGCCGGCGACAGGATGCATGCCGGCAGCGGAAGGAGAGTGGAAATGGCTACTGCCAGTCCGGCGGGCGCGGCGCGCGGCTCCCAATCGGGACAACCCCTGTCTTCGGAAGAGCTGCGCAAGATGCACGCTTATTGGCGCGCAGCGAATTACATCGCCGCCGGGCAAATCTACCTGCTCGACAATCCGCTGCTGCGCCAGCCGCTCAGGCTCGAACACATCAAGCCGCGCCTGCTCGGCCATTGGGGCACGACGCCGGGATTGAACTTCATCTACCTGCACATGAACCGGCTGATCCGCAAACTCGATTTGAACGTCGTCTACGTCGCCGGGCCCGGCCACGGCGCGCCCGGCGTGGTGGCGAACACCTTCCTCGAAGGCAGCTACAGCGAATTCTACCCGCTGATCGAGCAGACCGAAGAGGGCTTGCGGAAACTGTTCAAGCAATTCTCCTTTCCCGGGGGCATTCCCAGCCATGCGGCGGCGGAAACCCCGGGCTCGATTCACGAAGGCGGTGAATTGGGCTACTCGCTCGCCCACGCTTTCGGCGCGGCTTTCGATAATCCCGATTTGCTGGTTTGCTGCGTGGTTGGCGACGGGGAATCGGAAACGGGTCCGCTGGCCTGCAGCTGGCATTCGAACAAGTTCCTGAATCCGGCGCGGGACGGCGCCGTGCTCCCCATCCTTCATCTGAACGGCTACAAAATCTCGAATCCAACCGTTCCCGGCCGGATGAACGCCAACCAACTCGCCGAGCTGTTCGCCGGCTACGGCTACAAGCCCTGGTTCGTTGAAGGCTCGGAGCCGGAAGCCATGCACCAGCTCATGGCGCATACCATGGACGGCGTGGTTCGGGAAATTCACTCGATCCAAGCCGCCGCGCGCGCCGGCAAGGCCGGCGGTCTGCCCGCCTGGCCGATGATCGTTCTGCGCACGCCGAAAGGGTGGACGGGGCCGAAAGTGGTGGACGGCAAACCGGTGGAAGGTACGTGGCGGGCGCACCAGGTGCCGCTCGCGGATTTCACCACGCGGCCCGAACACTTGAAAATCCTCGAAGATTGGCTGAAAAGCTACCAGCCGGAGGAACTATTCGACGCGAGCGGCCGGCTGATACCGGAACTGGCGGAACTGGCGCCGAAGGGAACGCGGCGGATGGGCGCGAATCCCCACGCCAACGGCGGCCTGCTGCTGAGGGACCTGGCGGTGCCCGATTTTCGCGATTACGCCGTGAGCGTGCCGAAGCCGGGAACGGAAATCGCCGAAGCAACTCGCGTACTGGGCCGGTTCCTGCGGGACGTGATGAAAGGCAACGCCGAATCGAAGAATTTCCGCGTCTGGGGCCCCGACGAGACGTCTTCGAACCGCCTGGACGCGCTGTTCGAGGCCACCGACAAGGTGTTTCTCGAACCCACGCTCGCGACCGACGAGCATCTGGGCGCCGAGGGAAGGGTGATGGAAGTGCTCAGTGAGCACATGTGTCAGGGCTGGCTGGAAGGCTATCTGCTCACCGGGCGCCATGGATTTTTCTCCTGCTACGAAGCGTTCATCCACATCGTGGATTCGATGTTCAATCAACATGCCAAATGGCTGAAGGTGATGCCGGGAATTCCGTGGCGGCGGCCGATCGCCTCGCTGAATTACCTGCTCACCTCCCACGTCTGGCGGCAGGACCATAACGGCTTCACCCACCAGGACCCCGGGTTCATCGATCACGTGGTCAACAAGAAAGCCGACGTCGTGCGCGTTTACCTGCCGCCCGACGCCAATACGCTGCTCTCGGTGGCGGATCATTGCCTGCGCAGCCGCAACTACGTGAACGTCATCGTCGCCGGGAAGCAACCAGCGCTGCAATGGCTCGACATGGAATCGGCGATCGAGCACTGCACCATCGGCATCGGCATCTGGGATTGGGCTTCGACCGACCAGACCGGCGAGCCCGACGCGGTGATGGCCTGCGCCGGCGACGTTCCGACGCTCGAGACACTGGCGGCGGTGGATTTGCTGCGCCGGCATTTTCCGGACGTCAGGCTCCGGGTGGTGAACGTGGTGGATCTGATGACCCTCCAGCCTCCCTCGGAGCATCCCCACGGCCTTCCCGACGCCGAATTCGATTCGATTTTCACCAAGGACAGACCGGTGATCTTCGCCTACCACGGCTATCCCTGGCTGATCCACCGGCTCACTTACCGGCGCGCCAACCACGACAACCTGCACGTCCGCGGCTACAAGGAGGAAGGAACGACGACAACCCCGTTCGATATGACCGTGCTGAACGATTTGGACCGCTTCCATCTGGCGAGCGACCTGGTCGACCGGGTGCCGCGGCTCGAGCGAGTGGGCGGCCACTTCAAGCAACTCGTTCGCGAAAAGCTGGTGGAACACAAGCAATACATCCGCGAGCGCGGCGACGACCTGCCGGAAATCCGCGATTGGAAATGGCCCTACTGATGTCTGCCCTTCCGGTTGCTCCCGAAGTCGGAAAGCCGGCCTCCCAATGAAAATATTGGTGCTCAATTCCGGATCGAGCAGTCAGAAGATCTCCCTGTACGAGATCGAAAACGCTCCGCCGGAACTTCTGCTCCCGCCAGCCTGGGAGGGCAAGGTGCAATGGCCAGAGCAGGATCGCGCCGTGCTGGAAGCGCGGATCGCCGGCGGGGAAACCATCAGCGAAGCCGTTCCCGTCGAATCGCGATCGGCGGCAACCGATCGGCTGCTCGACGCGCTGTGGTCCGGCGGCATTGGTGCCAGGTTCGCGCCGGCGGAAATCGACATCGTCGGCCATCGCATCGTCAGCGGCGGACACGAATACGCCGAGCCGGCCGTCATCACCCCCGGCGTGAAGGCCGCCATCGCGAAAATGGCGGCTCTGGCTCCCTTGCACAATCGACTCGAGCTGGAAGGAATCGAGCTGATCGAAAAGCGCCTGGGACCGGTTCCCCAGGTGGCGGTGTTCGATACCGCATTTCATCGGCGGCTTCCCGAAGCCGCTTTCGTGTATCCAGGGCCTTACGAATGGCTGGCGCGGGGAATACGCCGGTATGGCTTTCATGGGATCAATCACCGGTATTGCGCCGAGCGCGCCGCTCAAATGCTTCATCGCGACCTGTCTTCTCTCATACTGGTCACCTGCCACCTGGGCAACGGTTGCTCGCTGGCGGCGATTCGAGAGGGCCGGAGCGTCGATACCACCATGGGCTTCACCCCGCTCGAAGGCCTGATGATGGGAACGCGGTCCGGCTCGGTGGATCCGGGAATTCTCACCTATCTGATGCGCCAGGGCGAATGCAGCGCCGCAACGCTGGACGAATGGCTGAACGCGAAGTCCGGCTTGCTGGGAATTTCGGGAATCTCGAGCGACATGCGGCAAATCGTGGCGGCGATGAAAGCCGGGCACGCCCGCGCCAAGCTCGCTTTCGACATCTTCGTGCACCGGCTCCAGGCGGGCATCGGCGCGATGACCGCGGTGCTGGGCGGGATCGATGCCTTGGTTTTCAGCGGCGGAATTGGAGAAAACTCGCCGGAAGTGCGGGCGGCGGCGTGCGCCAACTTGGCGTTTCTTGGCCTGGCCATCGACCCGTCGAAAAACCGGCTGCCGAATCCCGACCAGGATGTTGCCGCAGCGGGTTCCGCGATCCCGGTACTGGTGATCGCCGCGCAGGAGGATTGGGCGATTGCCCGCGCGTGCTGGCGGCTGGCCGAGGCGCCGGCCGCCGGGCCGGCAGGCGGCTGCTGATCGCCGAATCCCCGCTGCGCGAGCTCCGGCGTTTAGTGCGGCGCTTCCGAATCGACAACCTCGGCAGTCCAGGCTTGCATGGGCCCTGATTCCCAACGAAAGACCTTGGCAGATCAGCGACGGTTGCGCTTCGGTCCCCACAACCCAGGGGTTTCGAGAGAGATTCTAAACGGCGTGCATTCTCCAGCGCCGGCGAGGGGGAAAGGCACCTCTTGCGCCAGCGTCCGTACCCTGGTACCACTGTACCACCGAGGAGGCCCGCCGTGCCCGCCAGACCCAAGTGCACCATCGAACGCGTGCAAACCGGTGTCCGCATGGAAAAGCGCATTCTGAAAGTCTTGCGGGCATTCGCCGATTACCACGACCTGACTCTCGGCGACCTGCTGGAAGGCATCGTTCTGCACGCTTTCGACGGCAAGTGCCCCTTTAGTCGGGCCAGCCTCCAACGCATCCAGGATTTGAGGCGGTTTTACGGCTTGGAATTGGATTCCCGCGCAAGCCACTTGTGGATCGAGGCGGGCGCGAGCGCCGGAGCCAAGGAGAGCGAAGGCAGCGGGTGAGGCTGCCGCGGTTCGCATGCACGGCGCATCGCGGAAAGCAGGCCGGGGAGGAACCAGATGACCGACGATGCATTCATCGCCAGTTTCGAGGCCTGCAGCCTGGAACGCTTCCCTCACGCCGACCACGTGAAGATGGCATTCCTGTATCTTTCCCGGTATCCGGCGTTGGAGGCCATCGAGCGCTTTTCCCGTTCACTGGCCAGATTCGCCGCGGCCCATGGCAAGCCCGGCCGCTACAACGAAACCATCACCTGGGCCTTCTTGCTCTTGATTCGCGAGCGGATGGTCCGGGCGGGAAGGCGGCAGGACTGGACAGAATTCGCCGCTGGCAATCCGGATCTGCTGTCCTGGGAAGACGGTATTTTGAGGAAGTACTACCGGGAAGAGACGCTCAGATCCGATCTGGCAAGAAGCGTCTTTCTATTTCCCGATAAAGCCGCCACCAGCCGCTAACCGGCCGGGCCATATTCGTGTACCATCTCATCGAGCCACCGGCCAGACTCACGATCGTTCGGTGCGCCCGCGAATCGGAAAGGAGGAAAGACCATGCAGGTGAATCCCCACCTCAGTTTCAAAGGCGACTGCGAGGCTGCCTTCAAGTTCTACGAGCAGCGCCTGGGCGGCAAGATCCAATTCCTATTGACCTATGGAGCGTCGCCCGCGGCCAAAGACGTGTCCCCCGAATGGCGCGACAAAATCATTCACGCCACGTTGCAACTCGGAGACTCTATCCTCGCCGGCGTGGATACCCCGCCAAGCCACTATCAGGACCCTCGGGGCATTTCCCTGACCCTCGAAACCAAGGACCCCGCAGAAGCAGAACGCGCCTTCGCCGCGCTGGCGGAAGGCGGCGAGGTGCAAATGGCTCTGCAGGAAACCTTCTGGGCCGCGCGTTTCGGCATGCTCACCGATCGCTTCGGTATTCCCTGGATGGTCAATTGCGGCAAAGCGGCCCAGCAACAATCCGCGTGACGTATCGTGCATTTCCGGCTCTTTGCCATCCGGCTGAAGGTTCGCGGCATCCGAGCCTTCGAACCTTGACGCAGGACACTCACGGGGCTTCGCCCCAGCCCATCGAGCGTGTCTCCCGCAGATTCAAAACCCGCACCCTGAAGAGCGCCGGGCTAGGCGCCCAACACCCCCCTCCAGGCGGAAAACGAACGAAAACGGGCTCCTTGGCATGAACTTCTCCGGGGCCGGAAGTCCAGTGTCGTGTAACTGAAATTACTTTATCTCGGCCCCCACACCTGTCGTGCTGAGCCCGCCGCGGCGGGAGAAGCATCCCGCTGCTAGGACAGGCTTTTCTGCCGGCTCACACGCCACCCCGCCGCCGAAACGCTGTGTCACGTTCTTCAGTTACACAGCACTAGCCGAAGTAACGGAAATCCTTCCAGAATTCGGGCCAGGGCTCGAGCGGGGGGCCGCAAACGAAAATGTCGGCATGCTCGCGGGTTTCCTCGTTGCGGATTCCGTAGCGATTGGCCTCGTGGCCGGCAATGCGGCAGCCGCGAAAATGCCGGTCCACGAACGCGCGCGAGAGCCCGAGCACGATCAGCGTTTCCGGCGCCGGGTCGCCGTAGCCGCGTTGCCAAATCGAATTCACTCCGCTGATCGCCGGCGGCAATCCGTAGCCAGGGCCGTAAAAATTCATCGCTCCCGCCTCGCCGTAATTCGTGGCCAGGATGGCGAAATGAGTCCGCTCGGCGGGCGAAAGGGAATCTCGGATGCAGGCCACCTCGGCAACCAATTCCTTCCACCCGATCTCCTCGCGCAGGTCCTCGTTTGCCTTGATGGCGATGTTTTTCGGCGAGCCAACGGGGAGAATCGGGATGACGAGTGCGACGGCGGCGGCGCCGCCCGCAGCGATAGCGGCAAACGTCCCTCCGCGCACGACTCGCGACCAAACCGGCCGCAGCGATGCCACCCAACGCTCTCCCCACACGGCGCCCGCCGCAAAAAGCGCCGGGTAGGCAGGACCGAGGTAGTAACCCCGGCCTTTCGACAGAAGGTAAAGCGCGAAAGGAATGAGGTACATCCACCCGAGCATCCGGTAGAGCTTCCCTTCCCGCCTGAAGAAATAATGCAGTAGGCCGGCAATCCAAAGGGGAGCGGTGAAGGGATTGGTGGAGACGAGGAACTGGTCTCTGAGGAAGCCGCGGGTGCGGCCCTCGGCCACGTCGCGCGTGTGGATGTGATGCAGGAAGTCAATCGCGACGAACTGATGGCGAATCTGCCAGATCAGATTCGGGAGGAAAACGACGATGGCAGCGCCGACGCCGCACCACAGCCAGGAGCTCTTCAAATGCCGGCGCGCGGGCGTGAGGAGGGCGGCGCCGGCAACCCCGAACGCGAAGAATACCATCGTGTACTTCGTCATCATCCCCAGGCCGATCAGCGCGCCGATGCCCAGCCACCAGCGTGGATTCCCGGATTTCAGAAGGCGAATCGTGCACCAGGCGATCAGCACGCACCACAGGTAATCGAACGAGGAATACTGGAATTCGGTGCCTTCGAACATCACCAGCGGAGCGACGGTGACCGCCAGCGCGGCAACAACTTGCGCCAGGCGTCCCCCGTCCAATTCCCGCGCCATCCAGCCGCTGGTGAAAATCACGGCGCCTTGCGACGCTGCGGAAAAGAACCGCAACCAGGCGAGCGATGTTCCGAAAAGAACCAGCGAAACGCGTTCGACGAACGGGGTGAACGGGGGATAGGGCACGAAGCCCCAAGCGAGGTGCCGGGCGTCGTCAAGCACTTGCAATTCGTCGCGATGGATTCCGTATCGGCCGTTGGTGAGCGTGTGCAGAACGACGATGGCTGCGGCAATCGCGCCTAAAACGATGCAGTCGCCTCGGGCGGAATCTGGGCGTTCGTCGGTTGGCCGGATCACGTTGCGTGCTTGTTCCTGTCTCGAAGGCTTGCGGAGTGCGCCGGGGCGTGTTGCGCCGCCAAGCGGAGTCCGGGAATTACTTCACCCAACTCTCGGAAAACGCCAGGAACGCGGTGCTGCTTTGCGCCGGGCCCCGGCTCTGCGGATAAACGCTCCCAGGAGCTTTCTTGCCGTTGAGGAGGATGGTTCCCATCTTCGCGGGGATGAACAGCGAGCAGACGCTGAGCGTCGACCCGGGGCCACCCACCGCGGTATCGAGTTGAAATGGCTCGTAGAAATCGCTCCAAACGAGCGTCACGGCGTACCTGGCGGATTTGCAAGTCACTCTGCGATCTTTCATCGCGCCCGAAGCGGCGAAAGTTCCCTGCCCGGAATCGACGAACGTTGCCGGCGCCACCTTGAAGGGGCGTTCGGGAATCGCGCGATCGAGAGTGGTCATGATGTTCGTGGTGAGAAAATCGTAGAGTTTGCGGTTATCGACCAGCGCCAGGCGAAGATCGCCGGGCGATTTCCCGTCGCCGGTGGTGAGGTAGCAGACGTGCCCCGGACCGGCGGGGCTCCAAACGATGCGCCAGTAGCTGGCGGAGGCGAGCGTCGATCCACCCGCCTTGTCAAGCAAGCGGATCACCGGGTTTTCACCGGTCACCAGAACCTTCCCCGGCTTCACGCCGCCCGGATAGCCGGTCGCCTGGGCTCCTGCAAATTCCGGGAACAGCAGAAGCCAGGCCGCTGACAGGCCCGCCATCCAAAGTCTTCTCATCGCCCGCCTCCCCGCTCGATTCGCCGCCGGCGGCCAAGGAAGCAGCCGGCGCCGCACATTATAGAGAGCGGGCGTGGCGCGATGCCAACCAATCATGCCGAAGCGCGGCTGGAACGGCGGAAATGATAGAAGGTCGCTTTGCCTACCGCAGAGGACGCGGGGGCGCAAAGAGCGCTGAGAAGTATCCAGCGCAGCGGTATGGGCAGCGCGCTCCGGCAGGCGGGAGCTAAGCTGACAGGCAAGGGCCCGGCCGCGGCCGGGCCCTTGCGGTGGCGGAAATGAGGGTTACGCTCGCCGTATCAGGTGATGCGCAGGTGGTTGGTGACCGAGAAGACGTCGGGCACCATCCTGGCGCGCATGTTGGCGAGGTTGCGATCCATGGCGTTATCCACCACGCCTTCGAGCGTCACATGGCCGTTATCCACGATGATGTGGATGGCGGGGATGACGCCCATGGAGTAGCGGCTGAGCGACGGCTCGGAGAAGATGGCGCGGTACTCGGCGCGCCGGATTTGATCGTCAAAGGGCGATAGAGGCAGCACCTGGATTCGATCCACCACTCGGGTAACGCCCTCGATATGCTTCACCCGGTTTTCGGCATCGGACTTGGTGACCGGATTGACGACCTGGCCGAGGAGCGCGACTTGGCTGCCGTCGATCCGGTATTCGAGATTGTCGAACACACCGTACCAGGGCAGAGTCGCGAGCTCGTGATGGACCTGTTTATTGAGCCACGCCGCATAAGTGGTTTGTCTCGCCTGACGAGGGGCAGTGGATCGGGCATCCGCGGAGATGGTCCCGATCCCCACCCCAGCAAACGCCAAAACCAGAAGAGCAAGCGAGAAGCTGCGAATGAATGTGCGAGCGTTCATCACTTTCCTCCTTCCCCTCCGACTGAGGCCTTTCACTGCTGACAATACGTTAGATGCAGCAAGTTTGCCGGAGGCTACCAGGCCGCCGAGCGCGGAAGCAGGGCCTGGGGCGGGGCTGGAAAATCCAAGGACGACAGCGATTTGGACGCAGACTCGGATGCCGCGGTCCGGGAGGACGCGGCGAGGGGGGAGCGGGAAGCTCGTCTATTGCGCGCCCGAGGCGGGTCCGACCTTCTTTTCGGCCAGGGGCCGGGCGAAGGCGCCGGGGGGATTGTGGATATTCAGCGCCAGCACCTTGCGGTAATAGCCGGTCGCCTGCGCTTGGTCGCCCGATTTCTCATAGGCCCGGGCGAGCAGGCTCAAGATGAAAGGGTCGCGCTGGTCGGCCTGCTGCAAATCGGCGATAGCGGTCTTGTAATCGCCGGCGTAGAAGGCGACGTAGCCGGTGAGGTAGGGGAAGAAGCGCATCTGGTCCTTATTATCGCCCTTGTCGAGAATCGCTTTCGCGGCGGCAACGTGTCTTTCCGCCTCCGCGTGATTGCCGCGGCGGGCGGCCAGGCGCGCCTGCGCGTGCTCCCAGCGGAACTCCCACAAATCTTTTTCCGCTTGCTTGATATCCGGCTTCTTCAAGCCGGTTTCATAGCCGGTGCGATACCATTTCGCGGCGGCGTTCAGCTCGCCGCATTCGAGATCGATGCGCGCCAACTCGTCGGCGGATTCGCCGGCGGCGTAGAAATCCTTGGCTGCGAGCTGGGCGTCGAAAGCCTGCTGTTCGTATTTCGTCGCCTGCTTGACGTCGCAAGTGAAGGCGTAGGAAATCGCCATCGTCTTCATCGCCTGGGGCTTCGCCTTCGCCGGCGCGCCCTCGATTCCCTTGGCCAATTCCTCGCGCGCTTGCCGGTAATCTCCCTTCAAGTCGAGCGCCGCACCCGAGAGCAAGTGCGCTTGGTAGAGATCGGGCGAGGCGACGAGTGCCTGGCGGTACGCCGCCAGCGCTTCGTCTTGCTTTCCTTCGCTGCTGAGTTTCCGGCCTTGCTTCAGCAAGTCGGCCGCCGGGCCCTGGACGGCAGGCGCTTGGCCGGGCGGTCCTTGGGCCGCGAGCGCGGCGGCGATGAGAGCAAAGCCTCCGGCAACGAGGGTGAAACCACGCAGTGTGGGAGTCATCGTGGCGGTATTGTACGTCGCCGTGAATCAGGCTGCAACGGCCGGCCGGCGTGCTAGCCCGGCTCGCGGGCGCGAAACTCCAATTCGCCCACCACAAACCAGTAGGCCAGGATGCCTGCCACCAGCACCACCGCGCCCAGTGCGAATCCGGCGAAGTAGGACCCAGTCCGGGCGATGAGGAGCCCGGTGGCCAGCGGCGCGATAACGCCGGCGACGTTGCCGGCGAAATTCTCGAATCCCGCCCACAGCCCCACCTCGTCGTGGGGCGCGCAGCAAGCGGGGAGCACCAGCAGGTTCCCGGCGCTGAATCCGACCAGCGAGGCGGCCGCAATCAGCCAGATGGCGCGGGTGTTGCTTCGGGCGAGCATCGCGGGGATAAGCAGCAAGCCGGTGAGATACGCCGCGGTAATGATGGTTTTCCTGGTGCGGGTTTCGTTCCACCCGCGGCGAACGAGCGCGTCGGCGATCCAGCCGCCCGCTGGCTCGCCGATGGTGAAGACGACGTAGGGCAGGGCGGCATAGAGTCCTGCGGCCATCAGCTTCATGTGCCGGGCGGTGACCAGATAGTCGGGAAGCCAAGTGACGAACAGATACCAGTAGTAATCGAAACAGAAAAACCCCAGGCAGATGCCCAGCAAGTTGCGGTTCATGGTGATTCCGCGTTTGGGGGTTGCCCCGCCCGCGGGCGCGGCCCCGGGCCAGGCGCGCTGGGGCAGCCGCGATGGGAACGCCGCCAGCCACGGCGGCAGCCACAGCAACGCGGTCAAGCCGAGAATCAGGAACATGTGGCGCCATCCGAAACGCTCGATCAGCACGGCGGTGAGCGGCGTGCCGAACGCCAGGCCGGCGCGGATGCCGCAATCGAACAGACCGGTGGGAAAGCCACGCGCCCGGGGAACGAAGAGCATGCTCACGATCTTTGTTCCTCCGGGCAGGTAAATGGACTCGCCCACCCCGAGCAGCGTTCGGAAGAGGATGAGCATGCCAAGCCCGGCGGCGAGTCCGGTCAATCCCTGGGATAACGACCATAGCAGGAACAAGCCGGCATACAGCCAGCGCAAGTTCAGCCGGTCCGACGCCCAGCCCACGGGAATCTGCATGAGCGCGTATGACCAGAAGAAGGCGGAGAGGAGCACGCCCTTGCGTTCGGGGCCCAGATGCAGGTCGTGCGCGATCCGGGGCAATGCCACCGAAATCGCGCCGCGATCGAGGTAGTTGATGAACGAAGCGACAAACAAGAGCCAGACGATGAACCAGCGGCGCGAATCGGAAATCGTCTCGTCGCTCGCGCCGCCAGCGAGCCCGGCGGCTTCCGTCCCCGCCACGTGGATATCCTCCCGATGGGGCCGGAGCAGAATAGCCCGGTTCGCCGGAGCAAGATATCAGAAAGAAGGCTCCAAGCGGGTGGCTGCGCGCCTGCGGCAGCCGCCCTAGCGGTGGGTGGCGACGGGGACGAGGGGGCGGGCTTTCAGGCTTCGGCGACGGCGTGTCGCCGCAACCGCTTGCGCTTCCATTCGTAATCCTTGCGCGAGCGGCTCTGATGCTTGCTGATCTGCAGCTCGATTTCGTCGAAGGCGCGGCGCAAGGCGAAGCGCGCTTCGGCGTGGCTGGCCGAGGCGTGCAGGGTGACTCCGGCGAGATTCAAATTGAGGGTAACGGCGTAGGACCGCTTGCGAGGGTGTTTGTCGTAACAGGCGTGCAGGGACACCAGATCGGAGTCATACCGTTCGAGCCACCGCTCGAGCTTCGCCCCGCACCGGGCGAGATCCTCTTCGATCTGGGGACGAAATTCGTTGCACTTGTATTGTACGGTCACATTCATCGCGAACTCCTTCCGGCAGGCAACTCTGAGGACCGCTCTGAAGAACCGGCAACGACATTGTCGATCGAGACCGTCAGTCCGAGCATAACGCCGCGCCGCCCGGGAGGCAACGGGCAGAAATACTATTTTCCAATCCGCTATTGCCTGTCCATGGCTCGGAGGTACCAGCACGTTCCCCGGGCGGACGTTTGACAGCCGCCCTCGTCCCCCTTAGCCTCGATGGCGCCTGCGTCCCATGACCGGCTCCGCCCCAGCCCACCACCCTCCCGGCCGCATTCGCGTCGGCCCCGCCGGCTGGTCCTACGCCGACTGGGCAGGCATCGTCTATCCGGCGCACCGCCCGGCGGAATTCCACGAAGCCGCTTTCCTGGCGCAGTATTTCGACACCATCGAAGTCAACACGTCGTTTTACCAGCCGCTGCGGCCGCAAACGTGCCACCGGTGGATCGAGCGGGTGGCGGCCAATCCGAATTTCCTGTTCACCGCGAAACTCTGGCAGCGATTCACCCACGAAACCGGGGCCACTGCGGAGGACGAACGCAGCTTCCGCGCCGGCCTGGACGCGCTGGCCGGCGCGGGGCGGCTGGGGGCGGTGCTGCTGCAATTCCCGTTTTCGTTTCACAACACGGCGGAAAACCGGGCGCGGCTCGAGGACCTGGTGGAACGATTCGGCGCCTATCCCCTGGTGGTGGAGGTTCGGCACGGAACGTGGAACGACCGCGGATTTTTCCATTGGCTGCACGAGCGCGGGGCGGGGTTTTGCAACATCGATCAGCCGGTGATCGGCCGGTCGATGAAACCCTCGGACCGCGTGACCGCGCCGGTCGGGTACATTCGGCTGCACGGGCGGCGGTACGACACGTGGTTCAGCGATGATCCCGCCACCCCGCCCGAGGAACGCTACAACTACCTGTACTCCGCCGAGGAACTCGAGCCCTGGGCCGAGCGCGCGCGGCACGTGGCGGCGCATACCCGCACCACGTTCGTCATCACCAACAACCACTTCCAGGGCAAAGCGGTCGTGAACGCACTGGAGTTGATTCACCTGCTCACCGGAGCCAAAGTCGACGTTCCCGATCCCCTGCGGCGGCATTATCCGGAACTGAACCGCATCGCCAGGGAGCCCGAGCGCGAACCCCTGCTGTTCCCCGAGCCGTGAGAGAGTCCCGCTCCGCGGCGGCGTTCGGCTTGTCCTTCGAGCGGTTCGGGAGTAGAAGATAGCCCTTGGACGATGGGAGTTTGCCGCGCTCGATCGATTCGCTCGCACTCGGTGGAGGTAAGCCATGAGCAAGAACGCTATCCGGGATTCCGGGAACCTGCTGACCCGCCGGCAGCTCTTCGGCGCGGCATCGCTGGCTGCCGCAGGGCTCGCCGCCGGCTCGCTGGCAGACTTGCCCGCCGTGGCGGGCCTGCCCGCTGCGGTGGCGGCGCCGCCGCAGCAGAAGAAAGGGCACGAGCCGCTGCTGCCGTTCAAGTACGACATCGAACATTCGGTGGGCTGGACGGGCGAAGCCGGCTCCGCCAAGGAAGCCAACGTCGACGAATTCCCGATTTCCAATAGCATCGCCGGCGTATCGATGCGGCTGAAGCCCGGCGGCTTGCGGGAGCTGCACTGGCACGCCATCGCGGCGGAATGGGCTTACTTGATCGAGGGGAACGTGCGCACCACGGTGATTTCGCCCAACGGCCAGGCGGAATCGGCGGATTTCGGGCCGGGAGACGTGTGGTATTTCCCGAAAGGCCACGGCCACGCGATCCAGTGCCTGGGCCCGGGCGAAGCCCATTTCATTCTCGCGTTCGACGATGGCCACTTCTCCGAATTCGGCACTTTCAGCATCACCGATTGGCTCAGCCTCACCCCGCCTGAAATCGTCGCTCGCAACCTGGGCCTGCCGGTTTCGACGATACAAGGGCTGCCGCGCGGCGAGTTGTACATCACCCAGGGCAAGGCGCCGCCGGCACTTCCCGAGCAGCTTCGCAACGGCGATCCCGTCGCCAACCAGTTCCCGCACAAATTCCGGCTGGGGGCGATGAAGCCGGTGGAGTTCCCCGGCGGGACCGAGCGAATCGTATCGTCGGTGGAATTCCCCATCCAAACGACGATGACCGGCTCGCTGATCGATTTGAAGCCGGGAGGGCTGCGGGAATTGCACTGGCACCCCAACGCCGATGAATGGCAGTACTACATTTCTGGCAGCGCTCGCGTGGGTATTTTCGGCGCCCACGGCCGCGAGCTCGCCGACGAGTTCGGCCCGGGCCAGATCGCCTTCATCCAGCAGGGATTCGGCCACTACATCCAGCAAGTGGGCGACCAGCCGACGCGCATCCTGATCGTCTTCAACAGCGGTTTCTACCAGGAAATCTCGATTTCCGGGTGGCTGGCCGCCAACCCCCCTGCGATGCTTGCGGACAATTTCCGGCTGACGCGGGAGCAGGTGGCGAAACTGCCCACGGCGAAAGAAGGCATCCTCGGCTGAACCGCCGGCGGCGACACCGGGCCGCGAACACACCATTCCGGCGACCGGAAGGGAGGGAGGGAAAGCGGGGTCGCGGCTGGGCGCTACTTCTTGAAGAGGTCGTCGAAAGCCTTGCGGGCGTCGCCGGGCCGCGCCCCGTTGTTGAGGGTTGCCGGCACCGAGGAGGCCGCCAGCGGCGAGGTGTCCTTTTCCACCGTCATCCGGAATTCGAAGAACTTGCAGTCG
>DASYZK010000034.1:0-3416 GCA_035946455.1 Candidatus Acidiferrales bacterium
CGACTGCAAGTTCTTCGAATTCCGGATGACGGTGGAAAAGGACACCTCGCCGCTGGCGGCCTCCTCGGTGCCGGCAACCCTCAACAACGGGGCGCGGCCCGGCGACGCCCGCAAGGCTTTCGACGACCTCTTCAAGAAGTAAGACCGCGCTCTTCGCCCTTCTCCGCCTTGGATCGCCTCACCGGGCAGGCTGCGTTTTCACGGCGAAATCCCACTCCGCCTCGCCGCGGCTCATGATTGTGGGCAGGTCTTCCTCGAGCAGGAACCGGGCCTTGACCAACCGGCGGGCGGCGCGGCGATAGCGCGCCAGATAATCCGCGCGGTCCTTGTATCTTTGCTCGACCGAGAGGCGGGGGTCTCCCGTTCGGCGCCGCTCGGCCGCAGTCCGAGGCAGCGGAACATACGACCCGGTGAAAGGCACCAGGGCCGTGGGCATGCCGATGCTCGGGTTGCGCAGGTTCCAGCCGGTGTAGGTGGCGAGCGGGACCGCGAGTTCAGGAGTGTGAATTCCGGTGAGGTCGATTCCGTCGCGATCGACCTGCGGAACCAGCACTTTGTAAGTGCCGAGCACTCGCGGAGGTTCCCTGGTGATGATGCCCTGGGGCCAGCGCCGGCCGAAGTCCAGCCGGTAAGCCGCGACCGGGATGCGTGCGACGCTGACTCCCGGAATTTTTGGAAATGCGAGCGTGTCCACGGGAACCAGGGTGCCATCGGCAATCTTCGGATAGGCGCTCGGCGGAGGCGGCGTTCCGTTTCGCACCCATTCGTCCATATCCACGATCAGAGCATGCCAAATCCAGATGCGCGGATTGGGGTCGGCCATTTGCTGGCCGTACAGGTCGCCGACGTGCGTGGGAAAGACGGCGGGGGTCAGGACGCGCGGAGGAAAGGGCGCAGGGAAGTGGCCTTGCCCGGCGCCGAAATAGATGCGCACGTCGGGGCCGGGCGCGACGTCGCGGCCGCCATCTGGAGTGGTGTGAATCAAGGATGCCGCGCGCCCCCAATACTCGAAGGATGTATTCCAGAAGAAAATGCGCGGCACGGTATTCGAGCGCCGGGCCGCATCCAGCAATCCCGCAACCTGGCCGGTCGCCGGATCGCGCTCGGGACGGTCGGTGAAGGGGAACAGGTCCGTTGGGAAGAAGATCGACGAGGTCGGCTCCGAATCCCGCGACGGCTGCGCGAAGCGGTAATTGAAACTGCCGCGGCCGGCGCCGGCTACCATCGACAAGACTCCGTCGAGCGCCTTCCGGCCGACTTCGTCGGCGTTGAAATCCTGCCACAAGAAATGGCGGAGAAAGCGGCCGTCTTGGGAAATGCCCAGCGCCTCCGCCCGCTTCACCGGCGCAATCGCTTTCGGATCGTATTTCAAATACGAAACGAAATCGCGGGTCGCCGCCAACCCGAGCCCCGCGACCACCGGATCCTTCGCGGTGTAAACGATCTCGTAGATTTTTCCGGGAAGGAAGCCGCCGTCGAGCCTTACGAATCGGTCGCTTGGCTCGACGCGCCCATTCGCTTCGCGGGCGAAATGCCATTGCCGGCGCGGGATCGTTCGGCGCGAGCAGATCGCGCAGTCGCGCACCGTCAGCACGTTTTCGTTGGCGTTCGGATCGGCAACCGGATAACCCGTTCCGCCGATGTTTCCTTCTATTACGTGGCCAAGCGGCCACTCCGCGGTCAGCCGCGATGGAGTCCAGTCGGCGCGAACCAGGCCCCGGATGCTGCTGCCGTCCGCATTGCGGGCGACTGGAGCATACAGGCGCATGAGCCCGGGCTCGTTCCGCACGTCCCACTGCCAACCCAGCCATGCAATCGTGAAGCCCTTACGCAGGAGGAACGCGTCGCCAAATTCGGCGCTGGTCGTGGGGTCGGTCGAACCCTTCGCGTCTTGGACCACGGCCAGCAGCCCCTTACCGCCGCGGTTAGGCACCTCGAGCAGCAGCGAGCCGTTGCCTCCAGATTTGGGCCGCAAGATATAAAAATCCGCCGAGAATTCGACCTTGCCCTTGGCGTTGCGCGGCGCTTTATCGAGGTCGACGATCTGGCGGTTGTGGGGATTGGAGGGATCGACCGCGAAATAGACCGTTCCGCTCAGCTTCTCGTAACTGCCGGAGCCGCCCCACGATTTTCCGCCGAGCACGCCGGCCCGCTCCCGCACGGCAACATGATCGACGTGCGCCGAGGACGCGCCAGCGAAGGAAAGCAAAAGGCCGACGACGATCGGCAATCGCCGGATTCCGGGCCAACCGCTCGGATAGGAAGCCATCGAGTCCTCCCCGGCCAGGCGCGCCCGCAGCGCGAGCGACGATGGCTCGCGGACGCCTGCGCCCACGCCCGCGGGACTATAGCACGCGCGGCTTCGGATTCAGCGTCGCGGGTGCTTCTCCGCCGCGGCGATCCTCCCGGACTGGCGCGGGGACGCATGCCTGTTCGGCGAGCGACGGGGGCCTTCCGGCGGGCTTATACTGCGCCCGCCCAAGGCCGCAGAAAGGGAGTCCAGGATGAGGAAAACGAGGCCACACTGGATGGGGATCATGCTGCTGGCAGTCTTCGCGGCGACTGGGGCCGGCGGGAACGCGAACGGCGGCAAGCAGAATTCCGGCGAGCCCTCATGGCGTTTTGCCGTCTCCGGCGACTCGCGAGACTGCGGCAACGTGGTGATGCCGGCCATCGCTGCCGCCGTACGGTAGGATCGGGCGGATTTCCATTGGCACATTGGCGACTTTCGTAAAATCTACGACTTCGATGAGGACATGGAGCAGGAACCCCAGTATCGCAAGCACCTCATGAACATTCTTTTCTACGAATACGTCGCCTGGCCGGATTTCATCCGGCATCAGTTGGAGCCATTCGGCTCGCTCCCCGTGTTCCTGACGATCGGGAATCACGAAGTCATGCCGCCCAAAGCGCGCAGCGATTACCTGGTCCAGTTTGCCGATTGGCTGGACGCTCCCGCCGTTCGGGAACGGCGGTTGCGCGACGATCCAAACAATCATCAGGTCCGAACCTACTTTCACTGGATGGAGAGGCACGTGGATTTCCTCAGCCTGGACAACGCCACGCCCGACCAGCTCGATCAGTTGCAGGTTCGCTGGTTCGAATCGGTTCTCAAGCGCGACGACCGCGACGCCGCCATCCAGACCCTGGTCGTCGGCATGCATGAGCCGCTGCCCGACACCATCTCCACCTACAACATGGCCAAGCAATTCGACGGGATGTCCTACACCGGCTTCGACACCGGGGCCCGGTTCGAATGCACCCAGCCGATTCCGGAACGCATTGCCAAGAAGGACGCGCGAAACGACTGCAAGTTCTTCGAATTCCGGATGACGGTGGAAAAGGACACCTCGCCGCTGGCGGCCTCCTCGGTGCCGGCAACCCTCAACAACGGGGCGCGGCCCGGCGACGCCCGC
>DASYZK010000035.1:0-1585 GCA_035946455.1 Candidatus Acidiferrales bacterium
CGCTGGCAGGCGCTGAATTTGAATTTGCCGCCGGTGCCGGTGCACGACCTGGCGGTGAAGGGGGACGATCTGGTGATCGCGACGCACGGGCGTGCATTCTGGTCGCTGGACGACATCAGCTCGCTTCGCCAGCTCACCGCCGCAGTGCAGAACGAACCCGCACACCTGTTCAAGCCCGCCGGTGCCTACCGCGCTGAAATCAGCGGGGGAGGCTTTTTCGGCGGCGCAGCCATGGGCGCGGACATCGATTACTGGCTGAAATCGGCGCCCACGGGCGAAGTCACTCTCCAAATTTTCGATGGCCAAGGCAAGCTGGTTCGCAGTTATTCGAGCAAGGACACCGGCTTGCCCCCGGGAATACCGGCCGAATTCGCCGCCTTTTTCCATCCGGTGACGCCCACCAAGAACGTGGGAATGAATCGCCTGGTTTGGGATTTGCGCTACCAGGCCCCCCGAGCCGTTCCCGGGGCCATCGCCTGGGGCGGGTTGCCGTTTGGCCCCACCGTCGCCCCCGGAACTTACGTCGTGAAACTCACCGTCGGCGGCCAGACCTCTCCGACTGCGGTTGAGGTGAAGGAAGACCCGCGCGTCCAAGTCACTCAGGCGGACCTCGAGAAGCAAACCGCTCTGGCGCTCCAGATTCAGGACGCCGTCAATGCCGCGCACGATGCCGTCAATCAGATTCGCAGCCTCCACGAGCAACTCGAAGCGGCCGAGAGCCGCCTCGGCGGCGCCCACCAGGATCTCGCCGATGCCGCCAAGCAAGTGGACCGGGAAGCGGTGGCGATCGAGGACCGCCTGATCCAAACGAAATCGAAAACCAGCGAGGATCCTCTGAACTTCCCCATCATGCTCGCCGACCAGATGCAAGCGCTGGGAAGCACCATCGAGAGCGCCGAAGGCGCTCCCACCGATGCTTCCGTCACCACCTTCAACCAGCTCAAGGCCCAGATCGATCTGCAACTGGCGGCGTGGAGCGATCTCCAGAAAAAAGACTTGCCCGCGCTGAACGAGAGAATGAAGCGCGCCAACGTGCCCTTCGTCTCCGTCGCTCCAACACCGGCGCCGGCCTCGACCCCTATGTAGGAGCGAGTTCGCGTTCCCTCCGTAGGGGCGAAAAATCTTTCGCCCCTACGCTCTCCTCCCCCCGCCGCCTTTCCCGGCGACTCACCCGCACTTACCGATTGCTTGTTCACCCCGATTGCTCCGGGCTTCGTCGATAGGTGTAGAATCCGGCCGACTGAGGAGGCAACTTTCGATGAAGGCAAATTATCCGGACCCTCGCTGGACGGCCATCGCTTGGGTCTTGGTCCTAATCGCGATTCTTTCTCTGTGCCCATCAGCTCGCGCGCAGCAGCTTGAGAAGAACTCGCTCGCCGGGCTGAAATGGCGCCTGGTGGGTCCCTACCGCGCCGGGCGCACCGAAGCTGGCGCTGGCGTGCCCGGCACCAATACCTACTACATGGGCTCGGTGGCCGGCGGCGTGTGGAAATCGACCAACGCCGGCACCACCTGGACCCCGATTTTCGACAAGGAACCCACCATCGCCATCGGCGCCGTCGCCGTCGCGCCCTCGGACCCCAAC